>NZ_RHOL01000046.1 GCF_003946465.1 Lacticaseibacillus hegangensis
TAGGTGTTCTTTTGTTATACAAAGATGGATCTAGAATCTCTGGCGTTATTAGTATCAACACCAAAAATTCTAGATCCATTTTATGAAGAAGGGCAGTTGGCTACAAATCTGCCATAATCTGAAGCGTATGCCGGAGGCCGCGGGCAATATCAGTTTGTGCGTGCCAGCCTAACTGTTCCAGCTTGCGCGGGTTTAGCAGGGCCTTAGTGGCCTTACTGAAGCCCGCTTTTTCAGTCTCATCAGGCAGGTCAAAAACGACTTTGGTTCCAGCAAGGGCGGCGATAGTTTCGGCCAGCTGCTTGAGAGTGACATTAGACGCCGGGTCAGCAATATTGTAAGCTTCACCGTTTTGACCCTTTATCAGTACTGTGAGCAGTCCAGAAACCGCATCAGCGACATAGGTGAACGAGTAGTCTTGAGTACCTGTACTTTTGAGGACAATGTCTTGTTTAGCTAGTCCATTTTCAATAAATTGCGCGATCGCTTTAGAATCAGACGCGCGCATGGTCGGGCCGTAGCTTCGGGTCAACCGTGGCACCACGATGTCGAGGCCTTTTTGTTGCTTGTACGCCTGGCATAGGGCTTCACCAGCGCGTTTACTTTCCGGATATCCGGCTCGCAGGGTGTTGGAGTTAATGTACCCACAGTAATCCTCATCAAATAGCTCCACGTCGCCGCGGTTTTCTCCATAAATCTCGTTGGAAGAGGCGAAAGCAAAGCGAGCGGCCTGATGAGTAACCGCAAATTCCAGCATGTTCTGCGTCCCAATGATGTTGGCTGTGATTGTGCCGATGGGATCGGTCGCGTACGCCCGGGGATGAGTGTTGCTGGCCAAATGCAGAACATAGTCGATTTGACCCAGGTTCAGGTCGATCATGGGCAGATTGACGTCATGGCTAATGAATGTAAACAGTGGCTCCTCCCAGTATGCTCCGAAACTCGACTTAGCGTGGGCTTCACTTCGACCTAGCGCATAGACATGGAGGTTTAAAGCTGCACGGCGGTTTTTCTGCATCAGGACATCGACCAGGAAACTGCCGATCATACCGCTCGCGCCGGTGATCAAAATCGATTTATTCGCCAATTTATCCCACGGTAACGATATGTCAGCAACCTGCTGGACGTCCTGACGGTAAAGCGGGTGGTCAATCATAAGAGCCTCCTATTTCAACCAGGTATCTTTGTCCAAGTTCAAATAGGCCTTGAACATCTCAAGGTTCTCCTTGGTGGTCAATTTGATGTTCATGTCAGAACCGGCTGCGAAGTGCAACTTTTCGCCCAGCTGAACCATCATCGTGTTGGTATAGTTAGAGCCATCTATCCCGATGTTCTTTTCAAAGGCCTCATGATAACGTTCGTCCAAAGTCTTGAACTTGTATGCTTGCGGCGTTGATACTCGCCGCAGAGTCTCGCGGGGGATGTACTGAGTCGTTGTACTTGGGTCATCCTTGGCGATTACGAAAATTTGTTCATTATAAGGCATTGAGCTCACAGCGTTGCCATATTGCTGGCATTTGACGATGACATCAGTCAGTACTTCATCATCAACGAGGGGCCGCACGCCGTCATGGATAATAATCGTATCTTCTGCGGAGGCTTTATCCTCGAGATTGAATACACCATTGCGAATCGACTCCTGGCCGCTATTGCCACCGGTGACAATCCATTTCAACTTGGTGATGTTGAACTGTTTAGCATAGGCTTGCACGACATTTTGCCAGCCGTCAATGCATACGACTTCGATAGCATCAATTTGTGGATGCTTCTGAAAGCTCTCTAAGGTATAGATAAGTACCGGTTTGTCGTAAACGTTAATGAATTGCTTTGGGATCTCTTGGCCCATGCGATGACCTGAGCCCCCGGCGATGATGACTGCGATATTCACGTGATGACCTCCTGAATTGTGGTGAGACAATCGTTTAACGCTTATCATTATACCCTACATTCTGGTCTGATTCTTGATGTTCAATGGCTTAGCGCGTGGCTTGATTGAACGTAATCGTGTTAGCTCATAAATCTAAATGATATTCTGGTACTCTCTTTTGCTTTATTGCGTGTTAACGATCAGTGATGAGCGGGTAATAGGTCATACGTTGGGTGTTTTACTTGCCTCATATTGCAGCCACTCCTGCTGCTTCTCCTCTAAACTGCGCGGTGCCTCCGGTAACAGTGCCACCGGCCGCCCCACTCTCAGCCAGTATTCCCTGAAATTTTCCAGCGGCACCAGCAGCTCTGCCCGCTGGTATTGATTCTTGATCATTTTGCGCTCGACGCGCGGATCGAGCGCGGTCGCGACAAATATTTTTTGGACGCCGCCCCGAGGTGAGCGGCTGGGTCTGGTCCGCCATTCGGTATGACTTCTGCCACTCACGGTGTGCATGATGTGAGTTGGATCTTTGAGGATATAGGCAGTCTTGCTGTGAGCCAGTAAGTCCTTTGCGGCCCGCCGCCGCATCGCAAGCTGTTTGTCATGGACCACTGCCAGCTCCTCGAGCCAAACGTGCCGTTCGTGGGTAAAAATGCGGTTCTCCTCGTTTTGCAGCGTGTTAAGCCCAATTTTTCCCGCGAGATACTGGTTGCGAAGATCCTTCACCTTGGCTAACTTTTCATCGCGTTTCAGCATGCCAGTCCAAAATTTTTTAAGTTGGTTTCGGTCAAGCGTCGCGATGCGCTGCCGCACTCGTTGGACGATCCGTTGCTGCGAGGCACGTGTGACGTGAATCGCCGCGACTTGGCCCGTTAAGCGGACGCGTTGGCCGAGGCTCCAAACGGTTTTGGTCTTGGCGAGCGCCTCAGTGAATTCGACACTGATGGGCTGGCTTGGCAGCGTCAGTGGGGTACCGCCCTGCGTCCAGAACTGATCGACGTACAACACGAGCAAGGGCAGCCGCACAGTATCCCCAGCAGGGTCAATCATGTACCGATTAAACCCGTTCATGACCCAACCTTCGACTTGAAGATAGCCTCCTGCATCCGCCATCATGATCACTTCCTTCATTTTGATGGCGCCAGTGTACACCCGGTTCGATCAAAATGAAAAAAATATGCTTGAGATGATTTTAACAATCTGCATGGGTGATCTTGTCCAAAATATAAAACGCCTGTCTTGCCATAATAAAGTCATGAAGCCGAATAGTCTTGTGAATTTTTCCTCAAAATAATTTACAAAACTTTGACAATAAAATTGTTGACAGCGGTTACAGTATCATGCTATCCTGATTTCGGATGATGGGAGGGCGAGGTAGGAACAACCTTGTCAGAGTTACCCGGAAACTCCCTGGCGATCCGACCTGCACTTTAGGGTTGACCAGGCATGCTGAGCCTTCAGATCTGTTAGGCTATGAAGACTGCGTTAGAAGCGCAGGGTCCTTCCAGGACGCATGACAGGATGCTGCTATCACTTTCCTAACTTAATAAAGCGACTCAAAGCGGCGACGCAGCGAGGATAGCAGGCAGGGGCAACCCTGCAATAAAGGCCACCAGGGTTAAACCTGGTGGCAGGGGACACCATTTCGCAGGAGGTGGTGTCCTTAGTGTGTTCTAAATTCGTTAGACGACAAAAAGGCTTTTGAGGCGCAACGCGCTTCAAAAGCCTTTCGTATGGTTATATTAGACTTTTAATCAAAACGGCGACTAGTGCCAAGGCTAATAACCCGGTGACTATGCCCAAGGCTCGCCGGATTGGACGGCTTTTGACTAGACAACCAGTGGCGACAGTCAATACAAGAAGCAAGAACAGCGCAAGAAGAGCAGAGGTCGTCAGACTCATTGACTCACCACCTAAGCCAGCGCGTGAAGCGTGAAGACGGTACGGCGCTCAAACGCGGCGCCAGGCATCAGCGTGAACAGCGGGGTGGTCGGGTAAATCGCGACCGCGGCGTGAGGGGCGCCGGTGATGCCGTTGAAGTAGTGCGCGGCGCTGAGGTCGGCATAGGAGTCGACAGTCAGGCCTTTGGCTTCGGTGGACACGGTCAGCGCCCAATCTTTGGCTGTCAGCGATGCCTGCGTCGCTTCGGCGGTCAGGGTGCGCTCGGGCAGCGGCACGGGCTCCGCGTCGAGGCGCAGGTGCTGGTCCATCACGCTCTGGGCGGGATCGCCGGTGAGCGCAAAAGCAACGTTCAGTCGCGGACGGATCTTGATCTGCGTGTCCGTTTCGATGTGCCAGTCGACGGTCCAGCGGTTGCGGTTGTCCAGCGTGTGGACAATGCTGATGCGGCGGCTGCCAGGCAGGCCATCCTGATGGTCGCCCAACTCGAGGGTGAACTTGACCGACACATGGTCATCTTCCTGCTCGGTTTCGGCGTCCCAGTTGTAGTTCTGCCAGCCGGTGCGGCCAGAGTCTGGCGGCAGCTCAGGACTTTCGCCTTGCACCGGACCGATCACAGCGCCGAAGTGGCCCGGGTCTTCCGCGTAGTCTTGGAAGGTGATGAAGCCGATGGTCAGGTTGGGGTCGAACTGGTCGCGGTTGGGCAAGCGGATCTGCTGAACCCGCGCGCCGAAGGTCAGAAAATTCAGGGTCATGTGGTGATCATTTTGCAGTGAGTACTGCATGACATTTTCCGAGCCTAGTCGGTAGAATACTTTGGAGGAGATTTTCACAAGAGAGCGCTTCCTTTCGTCTATCCCTCAATGGTAACGGACTGCTGAGGCAGTTTCAATGAAAATTGCGCCGCGCCGGGCGAGGTCTTCTGGTAATATTGAGGGAGTGCTTCAGGAAAGGTGATTTCATTGAAACGACTTGTTCAAGGCCTCCGCGCGTTTTTCCACCGCTTATACTGGCTGCTGACCCTCGGCTTCGCGCTGGCGCTGGTCTACGCATTCTTCGGGCGCAAGTATCTGACCCAGTGGCGCGGCTACTTCGACTTGGCCAGCTTCATTTTTATCGTGGCGTGGGTCGCGGTCAACGCGCTGATGCTCTACCATCACCACTTCCAGTTCCGCGACCTGCAGATGGAGGAAGTGGACCAGATGGACGGCGAGGAGTTCGAACGCTTCTGCGTCTACCTGCTGCGGCGCAACGGCTTTAAGCGCCTAAAAACCACCAAGGCCTCGGGCGATCAGGGCATCGACATTATCGGCACGAAGAAAAAGAAAACTGTGGGCTTTCAGTGCAAGCGGTACGAGGGCCAGGTCGGCAACAAAGCCGTGCAGGAGGCCTACTCCGGGCACAGCTTTTACGAGTGCGATGAGGCTGCGGTCATCACGAACTCTGACTTCACGGACGCCGCCAAAGAGCTGGCCGACCAGCTTGACGTGATGTTGATCGACCGGCCGCACCTCAAGCGCCTGATGCGTCGCCTGCCAAGCTAAGACTCAGTTGATGACGAGCACACCGGCCACTTGCTGGGTCCCAAACAGCGGGCGCTTGCCGGTTTTTTCCTGGACATAGAGGTAGCGGGTGCGCAGGTCCGGCTGGTCCAGCAGCACGGCCAGCTCCCACAGGTGGCGCGGGTGGCCTGAGGACTTGGGCACGAGGATCGCTTGGCGCTCCTCGTTGACGTCCGCCGTCAAGATTTTATCTAAATTGCTTTGAACGCCGTCGGCCCGCAACTGGACCGGCGTTTTTTTATCTTGGTCGGCCATCAAGGCCAGCAGATCGATCACACGCATAACGCCACCTCCTTTTCCTCTCCATTCTACCTGAAGGCGGCCATTTTGTAAGATTTCTTAAGGCCAAAGCTGTCGATCCGGCCGGCCGTGTATAATTGTTATCAAGCGAAAATCGAAGGAGCGATCTCATGACAGAAGTGGTTATCGTCAGTGCAGCCCGCACGCCGATCGGGAAGTTGAATGGCGCGCTGGCGCAGGAATCGGCCGTGGCGCTGGGCGCAGTTGCGGCCAAGGCAGCCATTGCGCGCGCAGGCATCGACCCGCAGCGTATCGATCAGGCAGTGTTCGGCAACGTGCTGCAGGCCAACAGTGGCCAGAACGTGGCACGTCAGATCGCGCTGCAGGCGGGGATGACGACAGAGAGCTCGGCGATGACGGTCAACGAGGTCTGCGGGTCGGGGCTGAAGGCGGTGCGGCTTGGCCAAAGCGCGATTCTGCTTGGCGATGCGGACGTTGTGCTGGTTGGCGGTACGGAGAGTATGAGCCAGACGCCGTACTACACGACGAAAATGCGCGCCGGCCATGCGCTGGGCAACGTCGAATTGGTCGACGGCGTCATGCGCGACGGCCTGACCGATGCCTTCACCGGGCTGCCGATGGGCATCACGGCGGAGAATGTCGCCGATCAGTTCAACGTGACCCGCGAGGCGCAGGATCAGTTTGCCCTTGCCTCACACCAAAAGGCCGTCGCGGCACAGCAAACTGGCGCGTTTGTCGACGAAATCGTGCCGGTGACGGTGAAAACCAAGCGCGGTGAGGTAGTCGTCAGCCAGGACGAAGGGCCGCGCCCAGATACCAGCCTGGAGAAGCTCGCCAAGTTGCGGCCGGCCTTCAAGCAAGGGGGCACAGTCACCGCCGGCAACGCCAGCGGCATCAACGACGGTGCCGCGGCGCTGATTTTGATGCGCAAGGACCTGGCGGACCGGGAGGGGATTTCATACCTCGCGACCATCAGCGGCTATAGTGAAGGCGGCATTGACCCGAATTTCATGGGTTATGCGCCCAAGCGCGTGATTGAAAAACTGCTGAGGCGAACTGGCGCCCAGTTGGATGCGATCGACCTGTACGAGGTCAACGAGGCGTTTGCCGCGCAAAGTATCGCTGTGGCTAATGAGCTGGCGCTGGATCCGGCCAAGCTCAACGTGAACGGCGGTGCGCTGGCGCTCGGCCATCCGCTTGGCGCTTCCGGCGCGCGGGTGCTGGTCACGCTGCTTTACGCGCTGCAAAATCGGAATCAGCATTCCGGCGTCGCGGCGCTATGCGTTGGCGGCGGTATCGGTGTGGCGATGCAGGTGGCGCGGCCATGACGAAGTTTTACGAACAATCGCCAGAGGAGCGGCGAGCGCAGCTGATCGCGGAAGGCGCGCTGACGGCACTAGACGCCGAGTGCCTGGCTGAGTCGGGCTTGCACGCCGATGTGGCAGCCAATCTCAGTGAAAACCAGATTGGCCAGTACGCGCTGCCGATCGGCGTTGCACGCAATCTGACCGTCAATGGGGTGGTGCGCCAGGTCGCGATGGCGACAGAAGAGCCGTCCGTCGTCGCGGCCGCCAGTAACGGTGCGCGCCTGGCCAATTTAAACGGCGGGGTGAAGGCCAGCGCTGAGCCGCACCGGGTGACTGCCGAAGTTGTGTTCGACGGCCTGGCCAATGATGGTGACGCTGAACGCGTGATGGCGCAGCACCGCGCGCTGCTGTTTGCAGTGGCTGAGACAGCGCATCCTTCCGCAGTGAAACGTGGCGGTGGCCTCAAGGAATTGACGTGTGTTCGCCGCGGCCGGTTTTTCGTGATCCAGCTGACCATCGATCCCAGTCTGGCAATGGGGGCAAATTTGGCCAACACGATTGCCGAGGCGGTGGCGACTGCGGCTTCTGGGCTGCTCGATCAGCCTGCGCTGGTGGCGATTTTGACTAATGGCAGCAGCGAGTTGGTGCGTGCCGAGGTGACGCTCTCGCCGGCGACGATCGCGACCAAAGCGGGGAACGGCGCAGCCATTGCCGCAAAAATCGCGGCGCTGAGCGATTTGGCGCAAAGCGATCCGTTGCGCGTAGCGACGCATAACAAAGGCATCATGAACGGGATTGACGCCGCAGTGCTCGCCACCGGCAATGACACCCGCGCGGTGGCCGCCGCGATCAGTGCCTACAGCAAAGGGCAACCGCTCAGCACTTGGCAGCTCGAAGGGGATCAGTTGGTCGGACGAATCAAACTGCCCTTGCCGGTCGGGGTGGTGGGTGGCGCCATCAGCGCGTTGCCCAAGGCGCAAGCGGCCTTGCGCCTTGGCGGCTTTGACACTGTCGCCAACTTGCAGATGAGTCTCGCCGCGCTGGGGCTGGTGCAGAATCTGGCCGCCTTGCGCGCCTTGGCCGGCCCCGGGATTCAGGCCGGTCACATGGCGCTGCAGGCCCGGGCGCTGGCAATGGCGGCGGGCGCGACCGGCACCGAGATTGAAGCCGTCGCGGCGAAACTCACGCCAAAGGTGCGCGACTTAGCTTCTGCCAGACAACTGTTGAACGAACTCAGGGGGAAACAGTAAATGGACATTGGAATCGATCAAATGGGGCTATACAGCCCGGATTTTTACATTGATTTACGGCAGCTGGCTGAGGTGCGCGGCGATGATCCGGATAAATACACGATCGGGATCGGCCAGGACGAGCAGGCCGTCCCCCCATCCAGCCAGGACGTCGTCACCATGGGCGCCGCGGCGGTCCAGCAGATTCAGGCCAGTATTGATGCGGAGCGCCTGGGCCTCATCGTCCTGGGCACCGAAAGCGGCGTCGACGCCAGCAAGGCCGGCGCGCTTTTCATTCAAAAGCTGACCGGACTGCCGCAGACGGCGCGGGTGCTAGAAATCAAGGAAGCGTGCTACGGCGGCACCGCCGGGCTGATGATGGCGCGCGATTACGTTGCCGCGCATCCGACCAAGCAGGCACTGGTGATCGCCGCCGACATTGCGCGCTACGGCCTGAATACGGCCGGCGAGGTCACCCAAGGCGCCGGCGCTGTCGCGATGCTGGTCAGCGCGGCGCCACGGCTGCTGGTCATCAACGACGATTCCGCCGTTCATGCTGAGGACATTGGCGATTTCTGGCGGCCAGTGTACACGAACCAGGCGCTGGCCCGCGGCAAGTATTCCACCGAGCAGTACCTGCGCTTCTTCCAGCTGGCTTGGGCCGCTTATAAAAAGGCCACCGGTTTAGGTCTGGCTGACTTCAAGGCGCTGACCTTCCACCTGCCTTACACCAAGATGGGGCTCAAGGCGCTGCGGCAGGTGCTGCCGGAAGCAGATGCAGCCAAGCAGCAGGACCTGCTCATGCATTTTGATCACAGCATTCAATACAGTCGACGCATTGGCAACCTTTACACCGGCTCGCTGTACCTGGGGCTGCTGTCGCTCTTGGAAAATGACAGCAGCCTGGCCGCTGGCGACCGGCTGGGCTTGTTCTCTTACGGTTCCGGGGCGGTCGGGGAGTTCTTCTCGGCGGTGCTCGTCGAAGGGTTCGAAAAACAGTTGCACGGCGCCGCGCATGCTGGCGCACTGAATGCCCGGCGCGCTTTAAGCATTGCCGAGTACGAGCGCGTTTTTCAGGACGCGGTCCCGTATGCAAAGGCGGATTACCAAACCAATCCCGACTATTACGCCGGCCCGTTTGTCCTGACCGCCGTGACCGGCCAGGAGCGCCAGTACCAAGCCCGGTAGCAAGCAAAGCCGATCAGCGTTTCTGGTGGTCGGCTTTTTGCGGCGCGATCAGGCAAAAAAGTGGCGAGGCGATTTGGTGTAAGCGTGGCCACAGCGTGTGTTAAAGTATGGCTAACGGTGTTTATTTAAATTTGCTTGTATTTGGTAAGCTGTTTGCGTATACTAAAAGACGTCAATACTTATTAAACGTAAGTAGAATAATTCTGGAGGCGAGACCATGACAAAAATCAATGCAGCGGACGCTGGACTGAAGGTTATCGAAAGTTGGGGCGTCAAAAATATTTACGGGTTGCCTGGTGGGTCTTTTGACTCGACCATGAACGCGATTTACAACCGTAAGGACACGCTGAACTACATTCAGGTACGCCATGAAGAAGTTGGCGCCCTGGCCGCAGTTGGTGAGGCCAAGGTGACCGGCAAGATTGGTGTGACCTTTGGCTCAGCCGGCCCTGGGGCCGTCCACCTGCTGAACGGGTTGTATGACGCGCAGTGGGATCATGTGCCAGTGCTCGCGCTGGTTGGCCAGGTGCCGACGAGTGCGATGAACACCAATTTCTTCCAGGAAATGAACGAGAATCCGATGTTTGCGGATGTTTCTGTCTACAACCGCACCGTGATGACCGCCGAGCAGCTGCCCGCCGTGATCGATGACGCGATCGCGCAGGCCTACGCCAAGAGCGGCGTGGCAGTCGTCACGATTCCAAAGGACCTGGGCTGGCAGGAAATTGAGGACAATTATGTTTCTCGCGCAGCGGACTACCAGAAGCCGCTCCTGCCAGAGCCGCCCGCTGAAAAGATCGCCGCAGCGGCCAAGCTTTTGACCGAGGCGAAGCACCCGTTGCTGTACGTCGGCAACGGCGCTCGCGGTGCGCGCGAGGAGATCATTGCCTTGTCCGAAAAGCTGAATGCACCGATTCTGACGTCTGCACTTGGCAAGGGCATCATCCCGGATTCTTACAAGGCTAACATGGGTTCCGCCGGGCGCGTGGCTTCAAAACCAGGGATCGAAATTGCATCAAACACGGATGCAGTGCTGTTCCTGGGTTCTGACATGCCATTCCAGAGTTTCTTCATCGGCCCTCAGGCCAAGTACATCCAGGTCGACATCGACAGCGCCAAGTTTGGCCGGCGTCACCATGTTGACGTCGCCATCTTGGCCGATGCCAAAAAGACGGCAGTGGCTTTGACCGACGCCATCGATCAGCAGCCGGAGACGGGCTGGTACCGTGCCGCGCTGAAGAACAAGCAGAACTGGGCGGACTGGATGAAGTCCTTTGAAGACGACGATGAGACGCCGCTGCGCGTTGAGCCAGTCTTCAAGCAGATCAACGACATGGCCACCGACGACGCGATTTTCCAAGTCGATGTCGGCAATGTCACCATCAACGGCATGCGCTACTTGAACACCGACAAGCACCAGCGCTTCACCACCAGCGGCTGGTACGCGACGATGGGTTACGCGCTGCCGGCAGCCATCGGCGCCAAGGCGGAATACCCGGATCGCCAGGTCTGGTCGATTTCCGGTGACGGCGGCTTTGCGATGGTCATGCAGGACATTCTGACGCAGGTCAAGTACCACATGCCGATCATCAACGTGGTCCTGACCAACGAATCCCTGGGCTTCATCGAAGCCGAGCAGGACGACACCAAGCAGCCGCACTCCGGGGTCGATTTGATCGATGCCGATTACGGCACTGCTGCCGCAGCGCTGGGTGCCACTGGCTTTGAGGTGCACACGCTGGCCGAGCTGAAGGAGGCCTTTGCCAAGGCTAAGGACGCCAAGGGGCCGGTCGTGATCGATGTCAAGATCTCCGACCTGCGGCCAATTCCTGTTGAGCAGCTAGTTCTGGACAAGCAGACGCAAGACCCTGCGGCCGTCGATGCCTTCGTCAAGAAGTATCACGCCGAGAGCCTGATTCCGTTCCGCCAGATCCTGGCCGACGAGGAAAAGTAACTTAGTGGCTTCTTTGAGAGCTGGCAGTTTGTTGCCAGCTCTTTTTCATGATCATTCCTGACCGGCCGGTGGTCAGGGCACTGTGGTATATTGGTAGTTATAGTAACCGTGAAGGTGGTTGAGGAAAAATGAAGATTCTGATCGTAGGGGCGGGGCTGTTCGGTGCCGTCAGCGCCAACGAGTTGGCCAAGCGCGGCGATGACATTACGGTGATCGACAAGCGCGACCACATTGCCGGCAACATTTACACCAAAGAAGTCGAAGGCATTCAGGTGCACCAGTACGGCGCACATATTTTCCACACGGTCAGCAAGCAGGTCTGGGATTATGTGCACCAGTTCGCGGATTTCAATCGGTACACGAACGAGGTCGTCGCCAACTACAAGGGTGAGCTTTACAACCTGCCATTTAACATGAACACGTTCAACAAAATGTGGGGCGTGATCACGCCAGCTCAGGCCCAGGCCAAAATCGCCGAGCAGCGCGCGGTGCTAAACGGTAAAAAGCCTGAGAACCTTGAAGAACAGGCCATCTCGCTGGTCGGCACGGACATTTACACGAAGCTGATCAAGGATTACACGGCCAAGCAGTGGGGCCGCGATCCCAAGGCGCTGCCGAGCTTTATCATTCGCCGGCTGCCGGTGCGCTTTACCTTTGACAACAACTACTTCAACGACCCGTATCAAGGCATTCCCATCGGCGGCTACACGCAGATTGTCGAGAAAATGCTCGACCACCCGAACGTCACAGTCCAGCTCAACACCGATTTTCTGGCCAACAAGGAAGCCTACCTGAAAGAATTCGACCGGATCATCTACACCGGGATGATCGACGAGTTCTTTGATTACCGCTTCGGCGAGCTTGAGTACCGCAGCTTGCGCTTTGACACGCAGGTCCTCGATCAGGACAACTACCAGGGCAACGCGGTGATCAACTATACGGACGGTGACACCAAGTTCACGCGGATCATCGAGCACAAGTGGTTCGAGTTCGGCGCTGGGAACAAGGGTAAAACCGTGGTCACCCATGAGTATCCGCAGAACTGGTCGCGCGGGGTGGAGCCGTACTACCCGGTCAACAACCAGGACAACGACCACCTGTTCACGAAGTATCGCAACTACGCCACCGAAAACTTCCCGCAGATCACCTTTGGCGGGCGGCTTGGCATGTACCGCTACTACAACATGGATCAAGTCATCGCCGCTGCCCTGCAGTTCCTGGCGCATTTTGACCAGTAAGAGAAAAGTAAAAAGAGGCTGCCCAGTCAATTGCGACTGGGCAGCCTCTTTTGGTCTGCTTGGTTACTGGGCGCGCTTGAGCACGGCCTGGATGAGGGCTTCAGTAGAGGTGAACACCGCACCATTCAGCTTGATCAGGCCGATGGTGTAAAGATTGAGGTAATGGAACTGGTTTTCCGCGACGTCTTGGAGCGCGGCCAGCTTTTGCTGGTTAGTGGCACCGAGCCGCCGCGAGTCGGTGTAAAGGCCGAGAATGGGGATGTGCTTGGCGTAGGCGACCCCAATTTCGGTGGCCACGCCGACGTCGATGGTGGGGCCGTCCAAGATTGCAATCATCAGGTCGGCTGCCAGGACTTTGTCAGTGTCTGCCTGGGCGATCATTTTGGAATCCGCGTAGGCGTTCTTGTCATTGATGCTGGCGTTTTCCTGCGGCAGGTAGATGTCCAAGTCGGGATCGGCCTGACGGAGTTTGGCCACCAGCTGCGCGTTAAAGGCAAAATCGGCCTCGCTGAACAAGGCGTTGGCAAAATAAATTTTCATGAAGGGTCCTCCTTACTTTCGCGTGAACTTGACAACGGCTTCGCAGCGCGCCGTTTGCGGGAACATGTCGACGGATTGAATGTAGTCGACCTGGTAGGCACGGGTCAGCGGCACCAGGTCGCGGGCTAGGGTCGACGGGTTGCAGGAAATGTAGACGAACTGCTGCGGCCTTGCCTGGAGCAAAGCGTCGATGAACGGCCGCTCGAGGCCAGACCGAGGCGGATCGACAATCACGGCGTCGGGTTTAAAGCCCTGCGCGAGCCACTGGGGGAACAGGTCCTCGGCGGTGCCCAGTTCGTAGTGGGCATTCGTGACGCCGTTCAGTTTGGCGTTGCGGTTGGCGTCGTCAACGGCGGCGGGGATGATCTCCATGCCGCGCACCTCCCCGGCCGCGTGGGCCAGGCTGATGCCGATAGTGCCGATGCCAGCGTAGGCGTCAACCAGATTCGCGCCAGGCCGCAGATCCAAGGCCTTGAGCGCCTCAGTGTACAAGACCTCAGTTTGCGCCGGGTTTAGCTGCAAAAAGGCCTGCGGTGAAACCTCAAAATTGTGGCCCAGCAGCTGTTCTGTGATGTACGGCTGACCGGCCAGCAGTTGCGTCTCCGGGCCCCAGATCAGCGAGGTCTCGCCCGGGTTAATGTTTTGCGAAACTGAAACCACATCAGGCAGCTGGGCAGAGATGTCCGCCAAAAGCTGCGCCTTGTGCGGCAGCTTAGGGGAGTTAGTGACGAACGTGACCTGGACCTCGCCGGTGGCGGCGGATTCACGCACCACCAGCGTTTTAATAATGCCGGCGCGCTTTTGCTCGTCGTAAATCGGCACGGCCAGATCCTCAAGCAGCTGGCAGAGGGCAGTCACCACTTGCATGGTCTTTGGCCGCTGGGTCAGAAAAGTGGTCAGCGGCACCAGGTGATGCGAGTGGGGCGCGTACAGGCCGGCGCGCACGTGGCCGTCAATCACCCGGACAGGGAATTGCGCCTTGTTGCGGTAATGCGTTGGGTTGGCCGCGCCGATGGTGGGGCGCAGGTCGTAATGCTGCCAGCCGGCCGGCTTAAACTTGGCCAGGCTTTGGGCGACAACATCGCGCTTGAATTGCAGCTGGGCCGGGTAGGCGAGGTGGTTGAGCTCGATGCCGCCAATCTGGCCGTACAGCGGCTCTTCGGGCTTCACGCGGTCGGGCGAGGCTTTTTTCACCCGGTGGGTGACGGCCTCCAGATAGCGGTCGTGGACGGCGCTCACTTGCGCCACAACGACCTCGCCGGGCAGGGCGCCTTCGACAAAAGTGATTTTGCATTTGTAGTAACCGATTCCGCGACCGTTAATGTCCAGCCGCTTGATCGTCAGCGGGAAGCGAGTCCCGACTTGCACTGTGTTTTCCATGTGGCACTTCCTTTGCCCGTATTATAGCGGACATGGCACGGGTGCACCAACTCGGGTATAATTCTTGCAGGAGGAAACAACCGTGAAAATCAGACTAGCATCAAATTCTTCAAGAAAAATGGTCGCTTACATCACACACAACGGCGAGGTTCAGGAACTGATGACCGGCACCGAGATGACGCTGCCCGTGCGCCGCGGCGATACGGTGACGTTCAAGGTGGGGCACTATTCGCGCACGCATCAGCTGAATTTTCAGTCGCCGGACGCGAGCTTCGTGCTCGAACCCAATCGCAACCTGGTTTACGCATACATGATTGCCCTGGTCGTGTTGATTGCGGTGGTGTGGTACTTCAAAGCGATTTCGAACACCGTGTTAACGGTGCTGGTGGTGATCGCACTGATCATTTTTGAGGCGGTCAACTATTTCAATGGGTACCGGGCAGTGCCGGTCCACCGGTAGGGGTGCGAGATGAATTTACTAAATGGGAACGGCTTTTTAATCGTGCTGCTGATACTGCTGGCGTTTGGCATTATCGGGTACTTGCTGAACAACGTGGTCGTGCTGATCGCGCTGCTCGTCGCCGTGGTGGTCCTGGTTATCGCCAAAATCGCCCTGCGCCCGCGGCCAAATAAAAAGGACTGATTGAAATCAGTCCCTTGCGGCCAACATTTGCGGCCTCACCTTGTACAACGTGTTCATGAGGTTGTAGAAATCATCTTGTTCCGGCGCCAGCTGCCAATTGATGACCCGCACGCGAGCCAGCCGCTCAGCGGAATAGTAACGGTCCAGCACGCCGTTGGTGTTGAGGGTCGTGATGATGACATCCGGCAGCTTTTGGGCATCCGGAGGTATGAGCTTGACATAGTGCAGCCCCTTGAGAAAAGTGAACAGGTCGCGGCTCATAAAGGTGCCCTCATCCACGATCACGGTCACCTTGAGCTGGTGGTCAACATTCAGCTCAGGAAAGTCAGGCGCGATGACGGTGTAGAGTTGCAGGTACATGGTGCTGTAGTACTCGGCCAGCGCACCGACTGCCTCGGGCTGGAGCTGGTCGAAGTACTCGCGGATCAGTGCCGGCAGGCGGCCTTTTTTGACCTCGTTGGCATCACGGTTGAGAAAGTCCAGCCGCGTGGCAAAACGGCCGTGCAAGTTCAGGTAGGAAAAAGCGATGCGGTGCAGGTTGGCCAGCAGCACAGCGTGATTTTCAGGCCTGGCCTCGGGCGTGCTCGGATCGCAGGCCGCCAGCAGGAAGTCCAGCAACCCCTGGGCAAAGCGGTGCACCGGCGTGTCTGGCACGGCTAGCCGCTCCATAATAATTTTATCTTGCGCAGTCAGCGTCTCCCGCATCGACACGTAATGCATTCGGCAAAGGTCATAGTGATTCCGCTCACATTCCAGGGCTGCCGGAGTGAGGTCAGGGAAGTGTGCAGTGCTGTACACTTGGCGGCTGGTGTCATCGGGGGCAAACAGGGCTGGCAGCTGCTCACTTGGCGAAACCACGTGTCCGCTTCGGATCCGCATGGCCTGGATCGCCAGGATCATCAGGTCTTGCTTGTTCGGCACGGCCGTTGGCGTATAAAGACCGCCGCGCCGTTTTTGATTCAGCAAATCAAAGGCGGCCTTGGCCTGCTTGAAGGCGGCCTCGGAAAACGGCCAGCCCACGCCTCGGTAAGCGAGCAGGTAAAAGGTTAAAATCAAGAGCCGAATTTGGGTTTCGGGACCATCCGGTGCCCACGTGCTGGCGTCAAGGCGAATCTCTTTGCCCTGCATGTAGCGCCGAAATGGGGCAATCCGCCGGCGCAGGGTGGAGATGCTGGTCGCCGTGGTCGCACAAAACTGGTGCACGTTGGCGGAGCTGGTGCGAAAGGCGTAATCGAAAAAGCGAAAGGCCATTGACTGGTTCAACAGGTGGAAGCGGTACTCGTCGACCGTGAGCGGCCCGGCGACCTGCGTGAAGCCCTCGCTGGTGTTAGCCACCGGCTCGCCAGGGTACATTTCCTGAACGTCGGCCATGATTTCCTGATAGGCGTTATAAGTTTGCGAGTAGCTGAGGCCGGATTCCTGAGTCAGCCGGTTAATGGTGAAGTTAGTCGTTGCGTGGGCTTTCATTAGTCGAAAGACCTGATAAGTGGTCGTTGTCCGCTTATCAAAGAAATAATCTTCGAACAAACCATCCACCCCTTTATCGACACACTTTAATTAAGTCCTCAATTTTCAAGTCAAGTGCAACGATGATAACGAATTCTTGATAGTGGTCTAGGCTGTTACGCCATGCATCGGTA
>NZ_RHOL01000047.1 GCF_003946465.1 Lacticaseibacillus hegangensis
TCGCAACGCTCCAAACGTTGCTTTCAGACCGGCCAGATGCGATTTCATGTCCCAAATACCGAGGTGAATAATCCAGGTTCAAGATGATTATCCAGTACCGTACGACTGGATGGTCATGGCCGATATGCACGACGCGACCACCAACCAGCTGCACCTGGCCGGCTTCAGCACAATTTTGCCGGATGCCGCACAATATGAGAAAGACACGCCAGAGAACCAGGAGAAGTTTGACGCCTGGCGCAAAATGGTTGAAGGTCTGCTCCAGGCAGCGGGCTACAGCGCTGACACGGCGGCGGCATACGTCACCGATGCGCTGGCCTTTGACCAGCGGCTGGGCAAGCTGACGCCGACCAATGAGTTCCTGGCGGTTGACACCAACTGGGACCACCCGACCAGCTGGGCCGACCTGGCGCACGAAACCAGCAACATTGGTCTGACCGATGCCTTGGCCAGTGTGCTGCCTGCGACGCCGGCAACGGTGAATGTCCTGATGCCGGATGTGTTTGCGCAGATGAACACCTTGATTTCAGGAGACAATTACCAGCAATGGCAGCACCGCGCCATCATCAACGAACTGCTCAATGACGCGGACCTGCTCAGCGATGACCTACGCACCCAGGCCGGCGCGTACCAGCGCTTCTTGACCGGTCAAGAGGCAGCCACGGAATGGGTCAAGGCCGCCTTCCAGCTGACGAACGCGTTCTTTGCCGATTCGGTGGGGCTGTACTACGGCCGTAAATATTTTGGTGAAAAGGCGAAGGCCAACATCACGGCTATGGTCAAGGAGCTGATTGCCCAGTATCAGGTCCAGCTCACCCACAACACCTGGCTCAGTGCCGAGACCCGCGAAAAGGCGATCCGCAAGCTGAAGACCATGAAAATCAAGATGGGTTATCCGGACGAAGAACCGAAACTTGCGCTGCAGCTGCATTTTGACGACAGTGATAACCTAGTGGAGGCCGTCGCCAAGCTGACCAGCCAGGTCCAAGCCTTCCGCTTCGGCCAGGTCGGGCAACCGGTCGATCGCAGCGAATGGGCGATGCCGGGTTACCTGGTCAATGCCTGCTACGATCCGTCCAAGAACGACATCACGTTCCCGGCGGGCATTTTGCAGCCGCCATTTTACAGCATCGACTGGTCGCGAGCCGCGAACCTTGGCGGCACCGGGGCGACCATCGGCCACGAGATCTCGCACTCGTTTGACAACAACGGCGCCGAGTACGATGAAAAGGGCTCGATGAACAACTGGTGGCAGCCGGCAGACAAGGCCGCCTTCAGCAAGATCGTCGATGCGGTCGCGGAGCAGTTTGATGGCCGTGATTCTTACGGCGCCAAGATCAACGGCCGCCTGACCGTGTCGGAAAACATTGCCGATAACGCGGGAATGGCGGTTGCGTTGGCCGTGCTGGGCAAGGATGCGTCGCAGGAAGACCTGCAGACGTTCTTCAAGGCCTACACCAAGTCCTGGGCGACCAAAATGCGCCCGGCCATGGCGCAGAACCGCGCCACGACCGATGTGCATGCGCCAGCCCAGCTGCGGGTCAATGTGCCCGTGCTGAACTTCGACGCCTGGTACCGCGCCTTTGACGTGAAGCCGACCGACAAGATGTACCTGGCGCCGGAAAAGCGCATCAATATTTGGGATAAGTAAGCGGCCAGTTTGGCCAGTGCCGTCGCAGTCAGCTGCGGCGGTTTTTTGGTGGCCTTGCGTAATCTAACTGCGAGGTGATCAAAATGGCAACAGTGAAAGAATGGGTGCGGGAGTACTGGTACCTGGGGCTGGTGGCGGCAGCGGTTGGTCTGTTCTTCTGGTGGCAGGGCCGCCAGCCGAACGAGGCGCCGGTAGCCGAGCCGTTGGTAGCGAGTATGAGCAGTGTCAACAGTGTGGCTGGCAGCGCGGCCGCCACCAGCAGTGCGCCGCCGAAAAAAGGCTACGTGCACATCAAAGGGGCGGTGGCCAAGCCTGGGGTGTATCCGGTGGGGCCAACCACGCGCTGGGTCGACGTGGTGGCACTGGCTGGCGGGCTGGTTGCGCAGGCCGATGTGAGCACGGTCAACCTGGCGCAGGTCGCTGTCGACCAGGAGAGCTTGTACATTCCAAAAGTGGGGGAAGAGACCCCGGCGGCCGCCATGCCTGCCACCGGTGGCCCGGCCGCGGCTGGCGCCAGCAGCAGCGCCGGCGCCTTGGTCAATCTGAACACGGCAACAGAAGCTGAGCTGCAGACCTTGTCCGGCATCGGGCCGAAAAAAGCCGCCGACATCATCGCCTACCGCGATCAAAATGGCGGGTTTAAGGCCGTTGAGGATCTGAAAAACGTCAGCGGCATCGGCGACAAGACTTTCGAGCGCCTGGCGCCGCTGGTCACCGTCGGGCCATGAACCGGCGCGGGATTTTTCTGCTTGCGGCCGGGTTGGGCGGCATGCTGCTATTCATGCAGCCCTGGTGGTTCGGCGTCCCGCTGATTTTATGGGCGTTTTTCAAGGCGGGGCGGATCGCCAAACTTGGGCTGCCGCTTGCGCTGGCCATCGGGCTGGCCTGGGGTTTTCGTGCGGCCCAGCTCACGGTGGCGCCGCCCAAGCCCAGCGGCGTGGTCACGGTGATGCCGACCGCGTGGCAGGTGACTGGCGAGCTGGTGCGCTACACCGGCACAGCGGAAAATGGGGTCAAAATCAGCGGCAGTGCGAAGGTGACACCGGAGCAGGCCGCGGCGTTAACACAGATGACCAGTATCGCCACCGTTGCGTGGCACGGCGACGTGACTCGGCTCAGTGGCGCGCGCAATCCCTACGAGTTCGATTACGCCATTTATGCCTGGCGACAGAATCAGTTGGCCTGGCAAAGTGAGCAGCAAACCCTGGATGTGAAGGTGCGACCGGCCCGGGGCATCATCGAGCAGCTGCATGTGCTGCGCGCCAAAGTGCTGCTCCATCTGCGCCAGCTCGCCACGCGTACGCAGGCGTATGCGAAGGGGTTGCTGCTGGGTCAGGTGGACAGTGATTTTGCCGAGCAGCGAGACGCCTTTGTGACCCTGGGTATTTTTCACCTGTTCTCGGTGTCCGGGCTCCACCTGTACGCCTTGATTGGCGCGCTGTACTGGCTGACCGATCGGCTGCGGCTGCCCAAAGAGGCGGTCGATTGGAGCCTGCTGGGGCTGTTGCCGACGCTTTTGGTGCTGATCCCGCCGGCTGCCGGAATCATGCGGGCGGTGTGGCTGCGCATCATCGCCATGTTAAACGACCGGTTCGGCTGGCAGTGGACGCCGCTGGACTGTTTTTCCGCGGCGGTCGCGCTGAACTTGGGGCTGCAGCCGTACGTGTTGCACACCATGGGCGGGCAGTTGACTTATCTGCTGTGCTTCGTGTTGCTGGTGATTCAGACGAGTCGCTGGGGGATGAGCTGGCGGCTGGCGCTGGTGAGCACGCCGGTGGTGCTGTTCCACACGTTTCGAGTGCACCTGCTCGCGTCGGTGTTCAGCTGGCTGCTGATGCCGGTGTTTGAGCTGGCGTTGATGCCGGCGCTGGTCATCGTCAGTTTGTGGCCGCGAATGCCCGGCAGTGCACTGCTCGAAACCATCCTGGTCCGGGCGGAAAAAGGCTTGACCGCGCTGGCTACGCTGCCCGGTGAAATTATTTTCGGGGCGGTGCCGGTGGGTCTGGCAGCACTTGGGGTGGTGTTGGTGCTGGTCGGGCTCGCGTTTGGCCGCTGGCAGTGGCTGGGCGGCTGGGTCATCGTGGCCTGGCTGGTCGTCAATGTGCATCCGCAGTACCGCGTGACCATGTTCGATGTCGGTCAAGGGGATTCACTGCTGATTGAAGCGCCGTTCAAGGAAGGCGCGATTTTGATTGACACCGGTGGGCGCGGCTTTGGTTTTTCCGCCAATCCGCCGGCCAAGCGCGCAATTGTTAACTATTTGCGGGCGCGCGGGATCACCCATCTGGACGCGCTGGTGTTGACGCACGCGGACGCGGATCACGTGGGTGACGCAGCCGTGGTCACCCAATTGATGCCAGTGACGACGCTGGTGACGACGCCGCTGGCCGCGGGTCACCCATACATCGTGGCCGCCAAGCAGGGCAAGGTCGCGCGGCACGTTCAGGTCCTGGCAGGCCAAACGCTGTCGGTTGGGCCGCTGAAGCTGCGCGTGGTAGCGCCCAGGGGCACGACCGCCACGGAGAAAAACGCGGACTCGATCGTGCTCTATGGTAAAATAGGGGACAGCAATTGGCTGTTCACCGGGGATGCCGACCAAGGCGTCGAGACGCGAGAGCTGATGCCGCAAGTCCTCGATGTGGACATGTTAAAGGTGGGCCATCACGGCTCCAAGACGTCCTCTGCGCCAGAATTCATCCAGCAGATCACGCCAAAGCTCGCGCTGATCTCTGCCGGTGTGAATAATCGCTACGGGCATCCGCACCAGGAAACGCTGAGGACGCTGCAAGCGGCCGGCGTGCCGTGGCTGAACACCGCGACAGGCGGCGCCGTGTGGGTCGACGCGAGCACGGCGGCGCACAGTGTGCACCAATTTTTAACGGAAGAAGGCGGCCCATGACCGTTCAGGAACTGATCAGACAGTTGAAAAAAGGCGATCTGCCACCTCTGGTGCTGCTGTTGGGCACCGAGCAGGCGCTAGTCGACCAGGCACTGGCCGCCCTTAAAGCGGTGATCCCAGCTGACCAGCAGACCATGAACTTTGCCACCTACGACATGCGGCAAACCGCGGTCGGGGTGGCGCTGGACGATGCCGCCTCGCCGCCGTTTTTCGGCGACTGGCGCGAAGTGGTGATCTCTGACCCGTACTTTTTGACTGGGGAAAAGCCCAAGTCCGGGCCCGAGCACGATGTGCAGGGGCTGGAGGCCTACTTCAAGCAGCCGGCGCCCTCGACGGTGATGGTGATCGTGGCGCCATACGAGAAGCTGGACGCCCGCAAGAACGTGGTCAAGGCGCTGAACCGTTCCGCCAAGATCGTCAACGTGGCGCCGCTGGATCAGCGCGCCGCCGAGGCCGCGGTGCAGCGCGAGCTTAAGGCCCAGCACCTGCAGATCACGCCGGACGCGCTGAATGCCTTGGTGCAGCGCACGGCCGGTGAGTACACGGCGATGGTGCACGAGCTGCCCAAGCTCAAGCTGTACGCGGCGGAAGGGGCGACCATCGATGTCAAGGCGGTCGATGAGCTGGTGCCCAAGGCGCTGACGGACCGCGTGTTTGACCTGGTCGACGCCGTGGTGCGCAAGAACACCACCCAGGCCCTGAGCCTGTACCGCGACCTCCTGCTGCAAAAAGAGGAACCGATCCACCTGAATGCGCTGCTAGTGATGCAGTTTCGCTTGCTGCTGCAAGTGCAGATCTTGGCCAAGAAAGGGTACGGCCAAGGCGACATTCAGCAGACCCTGAAAGTTCACCCGTTTCGGATTAAAAAGGCGCTGCAGGAGCTCCGCCGCGTGGACGGCAAAACGCTGCGCCGGGCCTTTAGCGGCCTAGTCGACACCGAAACCGCGATGAAAACCGGACGGGTCGATAAAAACCTGGCGTTTGAGTTGTTTGTTTTGCAGTACACCAGTGGCCAGAAAATCGCGTTAAATGAGTAACGAAAAGACGTCGCAGCAATGCGGCGTCTTTTAATGGAGTCAAATTGTTTGTGGTGCCTGCGTCAACCCTTCCGGCCTAGTGCACGTAAACCGTCAGGACCGTGATAAATCCGAACAGGATTCCTGGCACATTGGAAATAATCACCGGCCAGTCGCGGTAAGTCTTGAACCAGCCGTAGCCGACCCACAACGTTGCGTTGATCATGGCCACCAGTGGCTGAATTGGGGACACTGGGTGGCCGGAGAAGTTGGCGATGATTTCGGGAATGTATGAGATGTACATGGAGATGCAGGTGATCGTTGCCACGCGGCTCAGCAGTTTGACGCGCTTGACCCGCTGTGGATCCACTGCGTCTTCTCCTTCTGGGTATTTACCATTATCAACTCGCACAGAATCATCCTTTCTAGAATGGTTAATAGTGTAGCGCTTCTGCGAGGTGGGCGCAATGAATCTGACAATTTTGTTAGGCCTCGCTACTAGCTAGCCGCCGCAGCAGATGTTACATTGATTCAGGGGGTTCAGCATTCATCTCGGTAGGCGTCGGAAGAGTCGTGCCATTTTGACGCGGTCTTTAAATAGGGCCAAAAGGAGAGCCTGATGCGTAAAACGTGGTTGGATCGCACCGTGATTTGGGTGTGGCGCATTCGCGCCTCGTACGATCAATGGACGCGGCAATTGTGATGCGAGTGCTGGCAGGGACAGCGCTGGTGCTGCTGCCGCTGGAGTTGGCGGTTGCGCTGGTGATGATCGCGGTGCGGGTCTCGTGGCTGCCCGACGTCAATTTTCTGGGGCTTGAGGCAGCATGGCTCGTGGTGGATGAGATTTTTGAGCTCGATGGCCTGCACCAGCGCCCGCAAAAAGCCCTGACCGACCGCCAGATTTGGTGGCGCGGGGTCGCCTTGCTCCCGTTATATGGCCTGTTCATCGCAGTCTTTGGCGTATAGCAATGCGTTGGTCTTCGGCTTGTTTCGCGCCGGACGGCTGAACGGAGACGACTGGCCTTACATGGTTGCGGTCGTCATCGGCGGGTTAGCCGGGTGGTTAGACCGGGTGAGGACGGCGGCGAAAGCGGCGAGGTAGTAGACGAAAAAGCCGCAAGGTCCAGACTTGCGGCATGTCATTGGGCTGCGGTGGGCGGCGCGGGGGTGGTTAGTCGCACCCCGCAGTATACAAAAAAAGCCTGCGCGCGGCAGGCAATCATGTTACTTCTTAAGCAGGGCGTGAAGACGACTCTTGTCGCGGCCAGCCTTGTTCTTGTGGATCAGGTGCTTGGTGGCAGCCATATCCAAGGCGCGTGCTGCGTCCTTGTACAGGTCCTGCGCGTTGTCAGCGCCGGCAGCTGCGGCTTCGCGGAACTTCTTAACGGTCGTGCGCATATCGTTCTTTTGACCGATATTCAGTTGACGAGAAGCTTCTTGGGTCTTGACCCGCTTGATTGCTTGTTTGATTTGTGGCATGAATTTCACCTCCGGGCTGAGTTTTGTAGTGCGTCACTTTTGTTTCAACAGATAGCATTATACCGAAGGCCCAGCCTCATTGCAATAAAAAGTTGTAAAGGGAAAATGCTTGATAGCTGAGGACAGAAAGGCTGGTTCTTAATGACGAAACATCATCCGTCGCTGGATTCACCGGTCACGGAAAAACAGTTATTACGGTCAGCATGCGTCAACGCGATTTGGTTTGTCGGCGCAGGCGCCTTTTTCGTGACTGCGATTCCGGAGTTCAAGAGCCGCTCGTCGGTCGTTTACGGCTTGGCATACCTGGTGATTGTGGGGCTCGCTCTGTATAATGGGTACACGGGGCTGCGGGACGCGATCCACGCGTTTCTGCGCAACCAGACACCGCGGTAAGCCGCAGTTGCAATGTGCGCGTCAATAGCGTAAAGTAATACCCGTTCCAAGAACCTGACACTTAGCCCAGCGGCTCACCGCGCTTCGCTCAGTCTCAGGCAATTTATAAGAAGGGTGGAAATATTCCATGGCTGTAACGAAAGAACAAAAAGAAGAAATCATCAAGAAGTACGGACGTAAAGAGGGCGACACTGGTTCACCAGAGGTCCAGATCGCGCTTTTGACCGCCGACATCAACAACTTGACGAACCACATGTCCATTCACAAGAAGGACTATCACTCATACGTTGGTGAAATGAAGAAGATCGGCCAACGCCGTAACTTGCTTCGCTACCTGCGCAACAAGGACATCACACGTTACCGCGACTTGATCCAAAGCCTCGGCCTGCGTCGTTAATATCGACTATTCAACCACTCTGCTGCCGCAGGGTGGTTTTTATTTAGGTAAATTGGCTTGTTTGGACGCCGGCGCTGTTGAATAATGACAGTGAACAGACGATCAGGGAGGCAATCATGAAATCAAATTTAGAAAAATTACAGGCTGGGGAACTGTTTGACGCGCATGACCCAGAGCTGAAGGGCTTCAAGCAGACCGCTAGTCAATTTTTGGCGCAATACAACAACTTGGCCTACGATCAGGCGGGTCAGCGGCGGACGCTGCTTGAGCAGTATTTGGGCAGTGTTGGCGAGTACACCACCGTGGGGACGCCTTTTCTGTGTGACTATGCACGCAACATTCACCTGGGCAACAAAGTGTCGATCAACATGGGGTGCTCGTTGATGGACTCCGCCAGCATCACCATCGATGACGAAACCATGATTGCCCCGAATGTTCAAATTTATACCGGGACGCATCCGGTGGGTCAGACCGACCGACTGAATCCGGCCTGGGAAGCGGACCATTCCCAGCACTTTGTCCTGACCCGGGCTCTGCCAGTGCACATCAAGCGCGGCTGCTGGTTAGGTGGCGGCGTGATCGTGCTGCCCGGCGTGACGATCGGTGAAGGCTGCGTCATCGGGGCGGGCAGTATTGTCACCAAGGATGTGCCTGACCACACTGTGGCGGTGGGTAACCCGTGCCGCGTGATACGGACCCTGGAGGCGGATAAATGAGGCGCATGATCAGCTTTGACCTTGATGGCACGCTGGCCGACACTTTTCCGGTGATTCTGCCAGCGTTTCGCCAGACCGTCCAGCACTTTACCGGCCGCACGATCCACGATCAAGAGATTCTCGCCACGTTTGGCAAAAACGAGCAGGGGATGCTTCAGGAATTGCTGCCAGAGGTGCCGCTCGCAACCGCCTCGGCCGTGTTTTATCAAGCGTATCAAAGGGCTCATGAAAATTTACAGCAGCCTTTTCCCGGCGTCCGCTCACTGCTGGATGACCTGAGGGCCCATGGTGTCGGCCTGACACTGATCACCGGGAAGGGGCAGCGGTCGTGCGACATCTCGTTGACCATGCTTGGCCTGACCGGCTACTTTGAGCCGATTCTGGTCGGCTCACCGGCGCACGACGTCAAAACAGCGAACCTGAAGCGGCTGCTGGCGGCGCAAAATTTAGCGCCATCAGAGCTGGCCTACGTCGGGGATGCAGTCACCGACATTCAGGCGGCGCAAGCAGCGGGGATTCATTGCTACTCGGCTGCGTGGGCGCCCAGTGCCCAACCGGCACAGCTCGGAGCGATGCATGCCGATATGTACGCAACGGTTTCAGCGTTACAAGATGCTCTTCTTGGTTAGTTTTGGTGCTCAAAGTCTTGCTGTTGCTGGCGTACCATTTAACTTGTTGATCTCGTTGACCAATAGATTTTATTGTCTGTCTGCCTGTGAAGTGTTCCTTTAACCAAAAAGCCAACGGAATGGGTGCAAGTTTTCCGTTGGCTCTTTATTGATTTCTTTCGAATAGTTGGCTGTAAGATCAAGGCTTAATTTTTTGGTCTGTAGCGTTTTTGATTAGGGATGTTAACATATCTGTTAATTCACTAGAGGACAGTGAGCTTAGATCCACTTTTCCAGTGACAACAAGTGCCATTAATTGCATATATGCGTGGCCAAGCGCGGCTGTTAGCGCGCCTCCGACGCTACCGGAAATTAATCCACCGACTAGCGTACCAATCCCGACGTAGGCTTTGAATACGGAAGTAACGGCAGTTTTACCGGCAGAAACGGCTGCAAGAACGCCTAAAGCGCCGGCAATAGCAGTTTCAATTTGATTTGATTTAGGATCTACCCCATAGATTGCGGTGATTTTTGATAGCATCGTGCTTTGTGCTGCCATCATGATTGGTGCGTCGGCTACCGGGATTGGCACGAACCCGGTCCCAAAAGTCGTTGCGACCGTTGCATTAACAACAGCAGATGCTTTCTTGTGTTTTAATTCAAGAGATGCTTTCTGAGCACTTGCAAATGATTGCTGCAGTGAGTCTGGTAATAACTCGGCTGTTAGTTCAACTAACTCTTGAACCCCATAGGCCGGTTGTGTTGTTGTGCCTTCAGCTAAGACATTAACCGTTTTAAGGGCAGGTATCTTTTCCACTGCACGGAAGCCTAACTCATCGGCGTCTTTCGGTGAATATGCTTTGGTCAGAACCAAAATCACAGGAATGTTTAGGTCAACGAACTGGTTGATGTATTTAAGCTCTTGGCCTTCAATTCGAGAGCCACTGGCATTGACGCAGTACCAAAGGCAATGAATATCATCTTCAATAGTGGTGGTTTTTTGCTTGCTCTTGATTAACTTTTTGATGCTAGAAACTGATCGCCACTGGGCTAAGGCATTCATCTCAAACCCGACAGTGTCATAGATACGAACAGGGAAGTCCTGGGCTTCAATCAGTCTTATCTTTTCAGTCACAGGTGCACCTACGCCAGTTTAGGCTAATTCTTGCCCGAAGGCTGCATTGATAAGGGTAGACTTTCCGACGCCGGTCTTACCGGCAATTACGATGTTGATTTTCTTAAGCTTTTTGAACTCATCTTTGACTTGGCTGAGGGTATCGTTGATGATATTTTTGTAATCTTCTTGCTTATCCATTCTGTTTTCCACCTTTTTTGTCATCTATTCTAAGCCCATGTTTTTATCGCGAATTTTAATATGTATGTTTTGAGTATACACCAGCCAGAAAGACTTTAGAGAACGCTTTCTTGCTGAGCGTGACCGGCCGTTATCATAAGTGTTCAGTCTTTAAATGCAGATGCCCTTAATCTGCTAAAAAAGTGGTATGTACAATGTAGGTCCGGCTATTTAGCAATATAATCAGCAAGAAGGAAAACAATCTGATAACTTTTCGCGCCGACAATAGGGAGGTCGTCACCATATCTCAGCCGCGATAGGCTTTCCTGGGCTGCTGTGGTACACTGGAACAAGGAATAATTCGTTGTCACCTTAGGGTGGCGGAAAAACCTAATACAATCTACGAGGTGTACCTATGAGTAAAATCAAAGTGGTCGCCCTCGGTGGTGTGCGTGAGAACGGCAAAAACATGTACGCGATCGAAGTGGACGATCAAATTTTCGTTGTCGACTTTGGCCTGAAATATCCGGACAACGAGCTGCTGGGGATCGATGTTGTGATCCCCGATCTGACCTATCTGGAAGAGAATGCAGACAAAATTGCCGGCATCTTCCTGACTCACGGCCACGCCGATGCCATCGGCGCCTTGCCGTACTTCATCGGCGAGCATCCGGTGCCGGTCTTCGGCTCCGCACTGACGGTGGCGCTGGCCAAGCTGACCCTGACGGCCAACCCGAAAGCCAAGAAGTTCAAGGATTTCCACGTGATCACCGAAAAGTCGGTCATCGACTTCGGCAAGGTCAAGGTGTCCTTCTTCCCGACGACCCACAGCATTCCGGGCAGTCTGGGCGTTGTGGTTCAGACCCCGAACGGCTCGATCGTTTACACCGGCGACTTCAAGTTCGACCAAGGCGCACCCAAGATGTACCGCACCGACTTGTCGCGCCTGGCCAAAATCGGCGACCACAACGTGCTGGCGCTGATGTCCGACTCCAACAACGCGGAGTCCCCGTACCCGCACGCCAGTGAGAACGAAATCTACGATCACATTGAGGAAACCTTCCATTATCAAGACGGGCGGATCATTGTGGCCGGCGTGGCCAACAACATCCAGCGCATCCAGCAGGTGCTGAACGCCGCTGCTCAGACGAACCGCCGCGTCGTCTTGACCGGCCGCGAAGTCGAGCGCGTAGTCAAAACCGCGATGCGCCTGAACGCGCTGGTGCTGCCAAACGACGACATTTTGGCTTCCACTAAGGAACTGAAGGACCTCAAGCCTGAGGAGACGGTTGTTCTGGAAACCGGCCGCATGGGCGAGCCGTTGAAGTCCCTGCAGCGCATGGCCAACAACAAGCACCGCCTGGTTCACATTCACGAAGGCGACCTGGTCTACATCACGACTACGGTCAGCCATTCCATGGAAACCATGGCGGCCAAGACCCGCGACATGATCTACCGCGCTGGCGGCGAGGTCAAGGCCATTTCCGATGACCTGCACGCCTCCGGTCACGCGAACAAGGACGACCTGCAGCTGATGATCAACCTGCTGCGGCCGAAGTTCGTGATTCCGGTCGAAGGCGAGTTCCGCCAGCTTGAGGCTCACCGCGAAATTGCGGCGGACGCCGGTATTCCGGCTGATCACATCCTGATGCCAAACGTCGGGGACATCATCTCCTACGACAAGGGCAAGCTGCACATCTCCGGCCACGTGGACGCCGGCAACACCATGATCGATGGCATTGGCGTCGGCGACATCGGCAACATCGTCCTGCGCGACCGCAAGATGCTGGCCGAGGACGGGATCTTCATCGCAGTGGTCACCATCGACCGCAAGAAGAAGAAGATCGTGTCCAAGCCGAAGATCCAAAGCAAAGGCTTCGTCTACGTCAAGACCTCCAAGGACCTGCTCAACGAGTCAAGCGGCGTCGTCGAGAAGTCGGTGCAAAAGCAGTTGGACAACAAGTCCTTCGACTGGAGCACGCTGAAGCAGTCCGTGCGCGACGACCTGTCCCGCTTCCTGTTTGATCACACCAAACGGCGTCCGGTGATCCTGCCGGTCATCATGGAAGTCAACCAAAACAGCGCCAAGCGCCAGTAATTTTTCACGAAAAGTCGTACCCCAGCCGGTGCGGCTTTTTTCGTGGGCTGATTCTGTCCAGGCGGCGTGAGGACTGTTATTATGAGATAAGAAGCGAAAAGGAGAGAGCATACATGGCCAAAATTGTCCCGTTGCCCAACAACGCCAGTCGCCACCTGACTCTGGGTGTTTCGGCGCTGCAAAAGAAGAATTACGCTAGCGCGGTGGCCCACCTGGAAAAAGCCTACAAGGAGACCCCGGTGTTCGAGGTTGCCCGGCCGCTGGTCAAGTCCTATGTCGGGCTGAAGCAGCCCAGCCTGGCGCTGCCGTACGTCAGCCAGTACATGGAGGATTTTCTCAGCGGCGACAGCACGACCAACGTGCTGTTTGACGTGCTGCTGGCGCTGCCGGATTACCGCTTCGCCTGGGCCGTTTTGCACCATGTTGACGGACGAAAGCAACCGGACCTGACCAAGCGCGTCGCGGACGCGGAGCAGGCGGACATGGCTGTGCACGGGGATGAAATCGACCAGCTGGCCAAAAAGCTGCGCCACCTCGGCGGGTTTGATGCCCACACGCAGGAGACCATGATTTCAGACCTTGGCCGGCTGCCGAAAGCCAGCATGATCGCCGCGGCCATGCCGAACCTGACCGACCCGGACGTCCACCCGGCAATTCGCGTCAGCCTGCTGGACGCGCTGACGGCGGTGGGAGCCGATGAGCCGGTCAAGGTGCTGGGCTACCAAACTGAAGGCGCAGTCGTGCCGAGCAAGCTGCCGGGCGTCATGAATGACAAGACGCTGCTGGCCGTGCTCAACCAGGTGCAGCTCCAGATTGGGCTGACCGACCCCGAGCTGATGCGCGCGACGGTCGAGACGTTGCGGTTCGAGCTCGGCTACCTGTATCCGTTCATTGACCAGGCCGTGACGGATCCCAAGCATTTTGCCGCGAGTTACCTCAATAAAGAAGGCGCGGGTGTGACCGCTGAGGAAACCGCCTTGTTCAACTGGCTGGGCGAGCAGACCCTTAAGCTGAGTGAAATGGCCAAGTAAGCAGCACGCAGTTTTCACGTGTAAAGGGTGAAAACTTGACGGCCAGCTGTTTACAAACCCGTGGGTTCTGGTATAATCAACTTCGGAATTCATTTCCAGTCGAAATATCTTTTTGGTATTTCGGCGTGAATGTAGTACTATAGAACGTAAAGGATTACGGGCTTTTGCGCCTGTGTCTTTACGAAAAAAATACAGGAGGTTCGTTTTTTCATGGCTGAAAAAGAACACTATGAACGCACAAAGCCCCACGTTAACATTGGTACCATCGGGCACGTTGACCACGGTAAGACCACTCTGACCGCGGCAATCACCAAGGTCCTGGCTGCTAAAGGCCTGGCCAAGGAACAGGACTACGCATCAATCGATGCTGCGCCTGAGGAAAAGGAACGTGGCATCACGATCAACACCGCCCACGTTGAATACGAAACGGAAAAGCGCCACTACGCACATATCGATGCGCCTGGGCATGCTGACTACGTTAAGAACATGATCACTGGTGCCGCTCAGATGGATGGTGCGATCTTGGTCGTTGCCGCTACTGATGGCCCAATGCCACAGACTCGTGAACACATTCTGCTGGCTCGTCAGGTCGGTGTTGACTACATCGTTGTCTTCCTCAACAAGACAGACCTTGTTGACGACGACGAACTGATCGACTTGGTCGAGATGGAAGTTCGCGAACTGCTGTCCGAATACGATTTCCCTGGTGACGATATTCCTGTCATCCGCGGCTCAGCTCTCAAGGCTCTGCAGGGCGATCCAGAACAGGAAAAGGTTATCCAGGAACTCATGGACACCGTTGACGAATACATCCCAACGCCAGTTCGTGACACCGACAAGCCTTTCTTGATGCCTGTTGAAGACGTCTTCACCATCACTGGTCGTGGTACTGTTGCTTCCGGTCGTATCGACCGTGGGACGGTTAAGATCGGTGACGAAGTCGAAATCGTTGGTCTGCACGACGATGTTCTGAAGTCAGTTGTTACTGGCCTTGAAATGTTCCGTAAGACATTGGATCTTGGCGAAGCCGGCGACAACGTTGGTGTTCTGCTTCGTGGGATCAACCGCGATCAGGTTGAGCGTGGCCAAGTTTTGGCTAAGCCAGGTTCGATCCAGACCCACAAGAAGTTCAAGGCTGAAGTTTATGTCCTGACAAAAGAAGAAGGTGGCCGTCACACGCCATTCTTCTCCAACTACCGTCCTCAGTTCTACTTCCACACCACTGATGTTACTGGTGTGATCGAACTGCCTGATGGCGTTGAAATGGTTATGCCTGGCGACAACGTTACCTTCGAAGTCGACATGATCGCGCCTGTTGCCCTTGAAAAGGGTACCAAGTTCACCGTTCGTGAAGGTGGCCGTACTGTTGGTGCCGGGGTCGTTTCTGAGATCCTCGACTAATCATCAGCACTATGAAACAGCATTCCGTGTATGCGGGGTGCTGTTTTTCTACGCCTAGTCAAGAGAAATGTTGATGTTCCGGTATTTGTTTTGCCCGGAATTGTTGGTGCGAGACCTCACA
>NZ_RHOL01000048.1 GCF_003946465.1 Lacticaseibacillus hegangensis
TCATTTGACTCCACCCGCACAGCGGGTGGTTTTGAGCCTCGCGCGTCTCCGCGCGAGCCCGGCTAAAGCCTCTATAACAAAAAGCAGGCAGCCAGAGGCTCCCTGCAAAACGAACAAGTCACGCGGGAACCCGCTTACTTGTCCATTCTATCATTTATTGACCCAACGGGATGCTACTCGGCGGCCGCCAAGTTTGCGGCATTCTCCGTGTAGTTCACGGTTTGAGACAGGTGCTGCGCCATGGCGACATTGATGTAACCCTGCTCCAGCAAGTCGTGAATCGCCGCGCGCTCCGCCGCAAGCGCCAGCGTCCGCAGCCGGTTCATCTCATCCTCGTACTGCAGGGACTTGTGGGTCCCTTTGGCCTTGGCTTTAGCGGTCGCGATGCGATTGCGGTACTGAACAATCAGGGCGTAAATCACCTGCCGGTTAAACTGCCGGGCGCGGTGCTCGGGTTCCTTCAAGTAATTGCTGAGCGTCTTCAGCCCACCCTTGGCAATTTCTTTTTCGACCAACAACCGCTCCTCATTCACTGGTTGCCCCAGCCGGTCTGCCGCCACCTTATGCCACCAGTGCGGCACTGCTGCCTTAGCCCGATCCAAAAAGTCCGTCAGGTTCAGGTGGCCCTGGTTTTGCGCCATCGCGGCCAGGGAGCGCGCCCGTGTGTGCAGGCGGCGTTTAGTCTTTTGATACAGGCGGTCACTTACTTTGTCCGCCTCATACAAGGTTTCAAGCGCGGCCAGCTCCCCGGCCACGCCGACTGCGCGCAGATCGATCTCATCCTGGACAAACGGCGGCAAATCATCACTGTCGTCCTCCTGAAGGTCAAGCCGGCGCAGCAAGTGTTGGTACTCATCAATCAAATCAAGCGCCGGTTTTTGATTCTGTTCTCGCCGCTCACTTTCCAGCTTCCGCACCGCCGTTTGGTACAAGACCCGCTGAGCCTGAGCGTGGGTTAGTAGCCGCACATCATGCGGCGCGACGGCCGCTGCAGGGTCGCCATCTTCGGTTGCCGAGCCGCGCAGCTTCAGCGGCGCCCGGTTGTTAGTCATCAAAGGCAGACCCACTGTCGCCACGATCATCGACAAGACAATGTACCCGGCCGCAATGAAGAGCATCAAGGAACGCTCCGGAAACGGTGCACCACTGGGCAGCATCACCGGAACGGCCAGCACCCCGACCAGAGAAATCGCCCCGCGCACCCCCGAGATTCCATTTAACAGCGCCAAGTACGCGCTGGGATGAGCAGCGGTCGGCTTGTGCCAGGCACTCACCCACATGTAGCCATAGGTCCAGAGAACCCGAATGGCCAGCATGACCAGATAGACCAGCACCACATCCAGCAGCGCCTGCCAGGTCGAAACCGCCCGACTTTCAATCGTCGCGTGCATCGCGACTGGCAATTCCAACCCTAGCAAAATGAAAATCAGGCCGTTCAGGACATACACCACAATGTCCCAGGTTTTCTCCGTCACGATCCGCAACTCGGGCAAGGCGGAAACAAACCGGTTCCCCGAGGCGTTCGTCAACAGCCCAGCCACCACCACGGCAATCACACCAGAGGCCCCGATGACTTCATCGACCAACAGGTAAATCAGAAACGGCGTGATCAGCTGGAGCACCGCATGCAGGATGGTATCGTTGATGCCCTGCTGAAGCAGCCACAACCGCACTAAGTTAATGATGCCCATGAGCAGCGCCCCGGCCAGCGCCCCCACCAGTGCGATATAGAAGAAGTCGCCGATGGCCTGAGTCCAAATGAAGGCACCCGTCATGACCGCCGCGATGCCATACTTGAAGCCAATCAGCCCACTGGCGTCATTGATCAGACTTTCGCCCGCGATCAGGTGCATCAGTCCCGCCGGTAAGTGTACCCGGCTGGCTAGCGACTGCACCGCCACCGGATCCGTGGGCGCCATGATCGCCGCCAGCGCGAAACTAGCCGCCAGCGGCATGGCCGGCACAAGCCAGTGCAGGAAAAAGCCGCCGAGAAAGGTGATCACAAAGACCAGAAAAATGGCGTTACCGACAATGGCCCCGCGCAGCTGCCACAGCTCCCGTTTGGGGAATCGCCGCCCATCGTTGTACAGCAGCGGCGCCGTGAACAGCAGCATAAACCAATCAGTCTGCATGTCGAGACTGAGCTTAAAAAATAGTGCTGCACCCAGACCCAACGCTGCCTGAATGAGCGAAACCGGCACGGCCACCAGGTAATGACTGATCACATTTGAGAGAATCACCAACGAAATGAGCAACAAGACCGCTTCGACCAACTGCATGCTGCTCACCTCCTTCGTGTCGTTTTATAATGTCTGTTCAGTCCCCATGATACGGACCTCAGGCTCCAGCTGAACGCCGAATTTTGCTAACACATTCTTTTGCACGTAGCGGATCATCGCCATGTAGTCGGTCGCCGTCGCGTGGTTAATGTTCACAATGAACCCGGCGTGCTTCATCGAGATCTGCGCGCCGCCGATTTTATGACCCTGCAAGCCCGCCTGCTGAATCATCGGCCCTACGTAATGCCCGACCGGCCGCTTGAACACTGAGCCGCAAGACGGGTACTCCAGCGGCTGCTTGCTGGCGCGGCGCGCGTTCAACTTATCCATCCGCGCGCGAATGTCAGGCTTGGGCGCAGGTGTCATCTGAAAAGTGGCCTCCAGCACCACGTCTCCAGTGTCCTGCACCAGGCTGTGCCGGTAGCTGAACGCCATGGCCGCGTTGTCGTAATGCTTTAATTCGCCAGCCTTGGTCAACACGGTGGCCGCCGTCAGAATATCCTTGATCTCCCCACCATAGGCGCCGGCGTTCATGTATACAGCACCGCCAATGCTGCCTGGAATCCCGCATGCAAATTCGAAATCCGAAAGCCCCGCGCGATACGCCGCCTCCGTCGTGTCGATTAACCGCGCGCCGGCCTGGGCAGTCACCTGGTCGCCGGAAACGGTAATGTGATCCATCTGCGTGAGGATCAGGGTCAGCCCACGGATGCCGCCGTCACGCACAATCAGGTTCGAGGCGTTCCCGATCACTGTGATCGGCAGGCCCTGCTCATCGGCGTACTGCACCAGGGCTGCCACTTCCTCGACCCTGCGCGGGAAGGCCAACTGGTCTGCCGGGCCCCCGGTGCGGGTAAACGTATATTTACTGAGTGGTTCATTTTTTAAAATCGTGATGCCATCGATTACGGCTGCAGTCATGATCTGCCTCCCAAGATTAAATTACGGTCTAATTTTAACATAGATGCCGGTTCGCCAGCGGTTTGAGGCGAGCTGGTTTTTCTTATATACTGGAGGCAATACGAACGGAGGCAGCACACGATGAAAATGATCTCATGGAACGTCAACGGCTTGCGGGCCGTCTTAAAGCATGATTTTATGACGACCTTTAACGCGCTGGACGCAGACTGGTTCTGCATCCAGGAAACCAAAATGCAGGCGGGTCAGGCGACGCTCGAGCTGCCAGGTTATCACCAGTACTTTAACTACGCCGAGCGCAAAGGCTATTCTGGCACCGCCATTTTTACCAAGCATGAGCCAATGAACGTGACCTACGGAATCGGCGTGCCCGAGTTCGACGATGAAGGCCGCGTCATCACGCTGGAATACCCGCAATTCTACCTGATCACGGTGTACACGCCCAACTCCGGCAGTGAACTGAAGCGGCTCGCCTACCGGCAGGCCTGGGATAAGGCTTTTCTGACTTACACCGAGACCTTAGCCGCAAAAAAGCCCTTGGTCTACTGCGGCGACCTCAACGTCGCGCATCATGAGATTGACCTCAAAAACCCCACTTCCAATCACCACAATGCAGGGTTCACCGATGAAGAGCGGGCGGACTTCACCACGCAGCTGGCCGCCGGGTTCACAGACTCGTTCCGCCACTTCTACCCCGACCAAACCGAGGCCTACTCATGGTGGAGCTACCGCTTCAACGCCCGTTCGCGCAACGCCGGTTGGCGCATTGATTATTTCGTGGGCAGCGACGGGTTCGTCCCGTTCATGAAGGACGCCAAGATTCACAACGAAATCATGGGCTCGGACCACTGCCCCGTCGAGCTGCAAACTACCGATCTGATAGGAGAATAAGATGGATTTTATTGCGATGGATTTTGAAACCGCGAACCGCCAGCGGGCCAGTGCCTGCTCGCTCGCGCTGGTCGTGGTGCGCAACGATCGGGTGGTCGACTCTTTTTACACCCTGATCGATCCGGAAGGCCCCTTTGAGCCGCAAAACGTTCGCATTCACGGCATCACCGCCGCCCAAGTCAAAGGCCAGCCCACCTTTCCAGCGGTCTGGCCGCACATCCAAAGCTTTTTCACCGCCGATCAGCTGGTGACGGCACACAACTCGCCGTTTGATGTTTCCGTTCTGCGGCGGACACTTGAGCGCTACGATATCGGGGTGCCTCAGTACCAAGTGATCGACACCGCCCGCACGTCAAAAAAACTGATGCCCGACTTGCCCAACCACCGCTTGGATACGGTCAGCGCGGCGCTTCACATCCCGCTGGCCCACCACCACAACGCCTTACAGGACAGCTACGCCTGCGCCCGGATCCTGATTGCCCAGGAACAGCGCTTTGGTCAGGCCGCGCTCGCGCCCATGCTGAAAATGACCGCATGATCGAAAACATCCCGTCAGGCTTTGACCTGGCGGGATGTTTTAGTGACCTTGCTCATTTTGTTGGCAGCGCCGCAAGCAGGGCCTGTGCCCGCGCGCCGGCCGCTTCAAAAGTCAGCGTGCGCTTGCTATCGTCAACTTCATCCTTGAGAAAGTGAATCAGCAGATACGCATCAGGCATCGCTTCACCCAGATAATCAGGCCACTCGACCACCGAGACACCATCGCCTTCAAAGTATTCTTCTAGGCCCAAGTCGCCTGCCCCGCCGCCCTCAAGGCGGTATAAGTCCATGTGATAAAGCGGCAGGCGGCCATCTGGGTATTCGCGGATCAGCGTAAAGGTGGGACTTTTAATGTAATCGGTGATCCCCAGCCCACGGGCCAGCCCCTTGGTGAAGCTGGTTTTCCCGGCGCCCAGGTCCCCGTCCAACAGCAGAATGTCCCCGGCCTGAAGCTTCGGGGCCACCGCCGCCGCAAAGGCCTGCAGCGCGGTTTCGTCCTTGAATTCCATCCCTGTGCCTCCTTCAACGCAAAAGCGCCGGGCAATTGCACCGGCGCTTTTGTGACGGTCCAAACTGAGACCATTTTACCATAATCAGTCGATCAGGTTTTGGGCTGCCGTGATCAGCGCGACCTTGTATACGTCTTCCTCGTTGGCGCCGCGGGACAAATCGGAAACCGGTTTGTTCAAGCCCTGCAGGATCGGGCCGATGGCTTCGAAGTTGCCAAGCCGCTGGGCGATCTTGTAGCCGATGTTGCCGGACTGCAGGTCCGGGAAAATGAAGACATTGGCATTGCCTGCCACCTTGGATTCCGGGGCCTTCAGCTTCGCGACGGTCGGCACAAACGCGGCGTCAAACTGAAGCTCGCCATCAAGCGCCAGATCTGGGGCCAACTTCTGAGCCAAGGCCGTGGCTTCAACCACTTTGTCGACCTGCGGCGCCTTGGCGGAGCCTTTGGTGGAGAAGCTCAGCATCGCCACTTTGGGATCAATATCGAATAACTTGGCCGTTTTCGCCGACTCGACGGCGATCTCTGCCAGGGTCTGAGCGTCAGGATCGATGTTGATCGCGTTGTCCGCGAACAGGTAACGCTCGTCGCGCCCGCGCTGCATAATAAACGCGCCTGACGTCCGCGACACCCCTGGCCGGGTCTTGATGATCTGAAGCGCCGGGCGCACGGTATCAGCGGTTGAATGAACCGCACCGGAAACCATACCATCTGCCTTGCCCATGTACACCAGCATGGTGCCAAAGTAATTCGGGTCCTTGACCATGGCCGCGGCCTGTTCTTCAGTGGCCTTCCCGTTGCGGCGCTCGAAGAAAGCTTTCGCCATCTCTGGCAGCAGCGCATCGGTTTGCGGATCGCGGATGGTTAACTTCGCCAAGTTGAAGCCTTTGTCCTTCGCTACCGCCTCGACTGCGCTTTGCTCACCAAGGACGATCGGCTGAATCAGCCCGTCTGAAGCAAGCCGCACCGCCGCGCCAAGAATGCGGGGGTCAGTGCCTTCAGGGAAAACAATACTGTAGTTTTTGCCAGTGACCTTCTGCTCCAAGCTCTGAATTAAGTCCAAAATGATCCCTCCATTAATTTCTTTGTTAGCGCATACAACGTTCATGGTCTATCATAGCAATGATTGGCGCAAACCGCACTGAAAATTTACTGCGCCGGGAGCTCTGGCAGCTGCCAGTTGATTGGTGCTTCGCCCATTTTGGTCAGCAGGGCATTGGTGCGCGAAAACGGTCGGCTGCCAAAAAAACCGCGGTAAGCGGACAACGGGCTCGGGTGCGGCGACTCGACCACCGCGTTTTTACTGAGGTCGATCAGCTGCTTCTTGGCCCGCGCTGAGCTGCCCCACAGGATAAACACCACGCCCCCGCGGTCGGACAACGCCGCGATTGCCGCGTCGGTCAGCGTTTCCCAGCCTTGTCCCCGATGTGAATTAGCCTGGCCCGCCCGGACGGTCAGCACCGCGTTGAGCAGCAGCACCCCCTGCGTTGCCCAGCTTTTGAGGTAGCCGTGGCGCACCGGTGGGTACCCGAGATCATCCTGCAGCTCCTTATAAATATTCTGCAAAGACGGCGGCAGTGGGACCCCCGGGGCAACCGCAAAGCTGGCGCCCACCGCCTGATTGGGCCCATGGTAGGGGTCCTGCCCGAGTATGACCACCTTGACTTGATCAAACGGCGTCCATTCAAACGCCTGGAAGATGTGGTGCATCTCTGGGTAAATTGTCTGGGTCTGATACTCTTGCTTGAGAAACTGGTGCAACCGCGCGTACTCCGGGCCTTCAAACACCGGGGCAAGCACCGTCTGCCAGTCGTTATGAATGAGTGTTTTCATCGCTAGCCTCCCTGTCTAGTGTACTCAAGCACCGCCCGCTTTGCATCCGCTTTTATGGTAGAATTGCGATGATTGGAGGTTTTGTCATGATCAAACTGATCGCATCCGACTTGGATGGCACCCTGCTCAATGCCGATTCCGAAGTGTCTCCAGCCAATGCACAAGCCATTCGTGACGCTCAAGCGGCCGGCATCGAATTCATCGTGGCCACCGGGCGCAACTTGCCGCAGGCCCAGCCGCGCCTTTCGCGCCACGGACTCAAACCTGCTTTTATCACGATCAATGGCGCCTTAGTGTACAACGAGGCTGGTCAGGTCAAAGTCCACATTCCGCTGGCCCATGACCTGCTATTCTCCGTGCTCGACGAGATCGACCGCGCAGGGTTTTACTGCGAACTGGTGATTCCTGACGGCGTCGTCTCCAATTCCTACGCGCACCGCCTGGCGGACATGAAACGCGCACTGCGCCGCTACCACCAGAACTTGAGCGACGACGAACTGACTGCCCAAGCTGAAAAAAGGATCCAGTATCTCTTCACCAAGTACGTGGACGACTATCGGGAGTATGTCACCCCTGACACCGAGATCCTCAAGGCCGTGGTATTTGCCGACGGCGGCCAAGCCGCGCTTGCGCCGCTCAAGCAGCAGCTAGAGGCCCAAGGCGGATTGGCAATCACCTCCAGCGGCGAGAATAACCTTGAAATCAATGCGAAAGATGCCCAAAAAGGCCCGGCTTTGGCCGCCTACGCTGCCCTGAAGAAAATCACCATGGATTCGGTGATGGCCATTGGGGATAATCTCAACGATGAATCGATGATCAGAATGGCCAAGTACGGTGTAGCCATGGCCAACGCGGTCCCCCAGATCAAACAACTGGCGTGGCACGTCACTGCAACCAACGTCGAAGATGGGGTCGCCCAGGCCATTCACCATGCCATCGCCCTGAACCAACAGGAAAAAGGCGGCGAACGCAATGCTGTATTATATTGATGCCCAAGCACTGCACGAGTCAGGCGTGACCGTGGTCAAAGACGACCAGTCAAAACCCGCCTTCATTTTGAATGGCCGGCACGGCCTGGCGAATGACACCTTTAACCTGCACACGATTTCCGGCCAGGAATTGGGCGAGATCCGGCAGAAGACCATGGGGATGTCGCCGCGCTATGACCTGACCTTAAATGGTCAAAAAGCCGGTAGTGTGAAGAAAATGCTGGGCGTGTGGCACGAGTTTGTGTTTGTCACTGACCTCAACTGGCTGATTTTCGGCAACCTGCTGGCCAATGAATACCACATCTACCATGGCGTCAAAACAGTGACCACGATTGCGGCAGTGGGCGCGGCGACTTCCACCACCTTCAAGATCGACATTCTCGATCCCCGCAATGTTCACGCGGGGCTGCTGGTGGCGGCCGTACTCGACCGGTGGCGCTTCGTGCACCTGACGAACCCGCTTACCCGCGGTAATTTGGCCTACACAACCGGGACCTGACCGCCAACCCCACATTTTTGGTTCAAAAAAGGGAGACTCAACTGAGCCTCCCTTTTGGCTTAAATCGCTTTAGTCATGTGGTTATAGCGATGGGACCCAATCATCAGCTCTCGCGTCTTCTCGAACCCACACTTGCGGTATAAGTGCTCGGCATGCGGGTTAGTCTGGTCAACATTCAGGGATAACAGCGTCACGCCTTGTTTTTTTAAAGGCGTCACAATGCCGTTCAATAAAGCCGTCCCGATACCATGGTGCTGGGCGGCTTCGGCAACGGCCAGCGTGTCGATGTACCACTCACCAGGGTCGGATTCGACATCTGGAAAAAGCTCATGATCGATTGGCAGACCAACGCTTGGAAGCAGCGGTTTAAAGGCGTCATCGATGTGTGCCTCCGCCTCATGCGGGTACCCAACCAGGATGCCATCAACGCCTTGGCTGCCGACGTGGACCGTGGTTTGCGGATAGCCATAGCGGTATTTTGGCAGCTTAAACGCCTGCTCAAACACCTTGTATAGCGCCGGTTTGGCCATCCGCATCAGCGCAGGAATTTCCATTTCTTCAAAGACGAGATCGATCAGCGGCACGACTTGCGCCGCGTCTTCGGGTTTACTTGGACGAATCATGATCGTTGCGGCTGCCTCTTTCCGACCGGCGTCGCCGCAACATCCCCTCCTTGACCGCCGATCATTCACGCCGCCCATTATAGCAAACTTTGCGATTGCCCCCAACCGTCAGGATAGGTGACTATCATTCAAAAGTCTGACACACCGCGTGTCCCTACTACCAAAGTGATAAAAACACCCTTGTTTGGCCAGTTCTAATTTAATTATAAGCATAAGTGACAAGTGCAACCGTTATTCTTAAACGCGCCGCTTGAGGCACCACGGGCTTTGGCAAAACAGGTCAAAGAGTTTTTAAATCCTGGTCAGGTCCTCTCTTACTCTCAGGAGCAGCGAATGAGTGCCATATTGAATAAAAGGAATAGAATCCTCAGCATTCTCTCTCATCCGCCACATCTGGTGAGCGCGTTCTGTCATCATACTGTATCTTGTGGCCTTGCCGCATCTTTGCTACGATATATCTAGTGCCGCGACGCAACAGTTAGCGACACGCGAATACAGTTGAAGGAGCGTAACCGGGTTGAAAGTAACGTTTAAAGACGTCACTTTGTCCTACGACGGAAAGAAAGATACCCTCAAGCATCTGAATTTTCAGATTCCTGACGGCACCCTTGTTTCCCTGTTAGGGCCAAGCGGCGGGGGCAAAACCACGACCCTTAACCTGATCTCCGGCTTACTACCGGCGACCTCTGGCCACATTTACTTTGGGGATGAAGACGTCACAAAAAAAGACGCCTTGGCACGCAAAGTCGGGATGGTCTTTCAGAACTACTCACTCTACCCGCACTTGACCGTTCGCGACAACATCGCGTTCCCACTCAAGATGCAGAAGGTCAAAAAGGCCGAACGGTACAAGCGAGCCGAAGAACTGGCAAAGCTCGTCCACGTGGATGACCAGCTTGACAAAAAGCCGGGCGGGCTCTCCGGGGGCCAGCAGCAGCGGGTCGCGATCGCGCGTGCGTTAGCCAAATCGCCTTCGCTGCTGCTCCTTGATGAGCCGCTGTCAAACCTTGACGCGCGCCTGCGCATTGAGATGCGTCAGGAAATCCGCCGCATCCAGCAGGAAACTGGCGTCACGACCATTTTCGTGACCCACGATCAGGACGAGGCGCTGCACATTTCTGACAACATCATGGTCCTGGCGCAGGGCACGATTCAGCAGTTCTCGACGCCAACGGTGCTTTACGAGCGGCCAGCCAACCTGTTTGTGGCCAAATTCATCGGCGAGCCCGTCATCAACACCCTGCCCGCCGACGCGCTGAAGGCCGATCTGGTCAGCAGCGTGCCGGCCAGCATCCTGGCCCAAGCCAAAACGGCCGGGATTCGCAGCGAGGCCATCGTCCCGTTTGATAACGGTCAGGAAATGGTGGCGAAGATTCACGCCGGGTTGAAGCAGGCCAGAAAGTACGGCCGGGAAGCTACCGCCAATCTGGCCTACAACGGCGAGACGCTGCTCTCCACCGAAATGGCGGGACTGCCGGCCAGCCAGACGGACGGCGACTTTTTCCTCACCAAAGCAGGATTTTTCCTGTTTGACGAAAAAGGCGCGTTGATTTTTGGCGGTGATGCCCATGATGAATGAGAAGCCCACGCTGAAGTCGTCACTCAAGGCGTACCTTTACCTCCTGCCAATGCTGGTGATCTCCGTGACGTTCAGTATTTGGCCGATCATCTCATCGCTGCTGATGAGTTTCTATACCAAGTACAACTTCTACACGGATAAAGTGAGCAAGATGGGGTTCGACAACTTCATTTACCTTTGGAACGACCCCGACTTTCATCTGGCGGTGCGCAACACGCTGATCTTCGTGGCCGGAGTCGTGCCAATCACCGTGATTTTGTCATTGATCATCGCCCTGCTGCTGAATCAGATCAAGTGGCTGTCTGGCTTTTTCCGCACTGTTTACTTTCTCCCGTTCGTCACGTCGACCGTCGCCATCGCGATGGTCTGGAACTGGATCTACCATTCTGACTACGGACTCATGAATTACTTTCTGAGTCTGGTCGGGATCCATCCCATCAATTGGCTGACGGATCCCCACTGGTCCCTGCTGGCGCTGATCATCATGAGTATCTGGAAGGATCTCGGGTTCAACATCATCCTTTTCCTGGTGGGGCTGAACAACATCGATAAAGGCTACTATCAGACGGCCGAAATCGATGGCGCCAACGCCTGGCAGCGCTTTTGGAACGTCACGATCCCGATGATTTCACCGATCACCTTCCTGGTCTCTGTCAACGGTGTGATCAGCTCGTTCAAGGTGTTTGACCAAATCTTCGCCTTGTTCCAGGGCACTCCGGGGCCTGGGAAAGCCGATCTGACCATCGTGTACTACCTGTACGAAAAATTCTACACCGAGTATAAGTACCCGATCGCGGCTGCCAGCGGCGTTGTGCTTTTTGTCTTGATTCTCCTGGTCACCTTCGTGCAGTTGTGGTACTCACGCAAGCACGTTCACTACTAAGGGGGCATCATCATGGCAAAAAAAATCAGTCGCGTTCTACTGTACTTGATTGTCGCCCTCGGGGCCTTGACGATGCTGATCCCCTTTCTGTGGATGATCTCCACCTCGCTGAAGTCCGGTCCGGAAACCATCAAGGTACCGCCGGTGTGGATCCCTCAGGTGCTGCGCTGGCACAACTATGTCGAGGCGTTTCACGCCGCACCGTTCTTGCGCTACTTCGTTAACTCGGTGATTGTCACCGTGGTCACCACGGTGGGTCAGCTGCTGACCAGCATTCTTGCGGCGTTCGCCTTTGCGCGGCTCCGCTTCTGGGGCAAGAATTTCCTGTTCATGATTTTCCTTGGAACCATGATGATCCCCGGAGAGATGCTGATCATTCCCAATTTTGTCACCTTGTCGAAGATGAGTTTGGTCAACACGTACGGGGCGCTTATTCTTCCTTGGCTGGCCAGTTTCTTCACTGTCTTCACCCTGCGTCAGACGTTTCAGTCCACGCCTGACCAGATTTACTACGCCGCGAAAATGGACGGCGCCTCGGACTGGAAGTACCTCTGGACCGTCTTGGTCCCGATGAGTAAGTCGACGATCACCGCCGTGACCGTCCTTGAAGTCATCGGGTCCTGGAACTCCTTCATGTGGCCGTTGATCGTCACCAACAGCGAAAAAATGCGCACCCTGCCGGTTGGGCTGCAAGCCTTTACCACCGACGCGGGCACGCAATATCAGCTGCTGATGGCGGCCTCGACCTTCGTGATCATTCCAATGGTCATTGTTTACATGTTCTTGCAGAAATACATCATTGCTGGAATCTCAAAAGCTGGATTGAAAGGATAGTTTAACTCATGAAAAAGAGTGTTTGGGGTAAATCATTACTTGGGGCAGCCGCCGTTCTGCTGGGCTTGACCCTTGCCGCTTGTGGCAATTCGAACGCTTCAAGCAAAAACAGCACCAGTGACAAGAAAGTGACCATCACTTTCTGGCACGGCATGAACGGTCCTTATAAGACTGCGCTTGACGGCATTATCAAAGACTTCAATAACTCGCAAAGCAAGTACGTGGTCAAGGGTACCGCCCAAGGCAACTACACTGCGCTGCAGCAAAAGATCATGGCGGGGGCCAAGTCAAAGTCACTGCCAACCATGGCGCAAACGACTTACACGACCGTTCCTGACTATGTCTCCAACGGCTTCATCACACCGCTGGACCCATACATGCTCAAAGGCAGCGACAAGTTGAGCCAAAGCTCGCTGAAGGATATTTACCCGGCCTTTATCTCCAGCTCGAAGTATCAGGGCAAGTACTACTCCATGCCGTTTTCTAAGTCGACCCGGATCATGTACTACCAGCCAGCACTGATGAAGAAGCTGGGGGTCAACAAGGTCCCAACCAGCTGGGAAGAGCTGCAAACGCTCGGTCAGACGCTTAAGAGCAAGGGCGTCGCAGTTGTCGGCTTCGATGCCTCATTCGACATGGAACTCGAAGCACTGGCTCGCCAGAACGGCAACGCTTTGGTTTCCAAAAACCTGACGGCGAACTTGAACTCCAAGAAGACCCTGCAAGTCACCAACATGATCTTCAACATGTTGCAAGATGGTGAAGCCAAAACCGCCGGTGAAGATATTTACGGCGACAAGAACTTCACCTCGGGTAAGACCCTTTTCTACATTGGCTCCTCTGCGGGCGTTTCCTCGATGCAGCAAAATGCACCAAAGGGCTTTGAGTGGAACACCACGACGGTGCCTTCATACAAGGGCAAGAAAGCCACTGAGCTGGCCGGCAATGACCTTGTGATGTTCAAGTCTGCCTCTGCTGATCAGCAAAAAGGTGCTTGGGCCTTCATGAAGTTCCTGACCTCCAAGAAGGAGACCATCAAGTGGGCAGAAAAGACGGGTTACGTGCCGCTGCGCAAGTCCGCAGTCAAAGATGCCAGCTTCCAGAGCTACCTGAAGAACCACGAAGTGAACAAGGCAGCCGTCGACTCACTGGATTCCGGCTTCCAGTCCACCGCCTTCAAGGGCTTCACCGAGTACCGCAATGACCTGCTGGATGCCGTTGATTCGATGACGACCAAGCACACTAAGCCAGCAGATGCCATGGGCACCCTGCAAAAGAAGACCGAAACGATTCTGAAGGACGCAAAGTAAACAGCTTTTACCAAGAAGAGTCGGCTGCGCAGTCGGCTCTTTTTCTACGCCTAGTCAAGAGAAATGTTGATGTTCCGGTATTTGTTTTGCCCGGAATTGTTGGTGCGAGACCTCACA
>NZ_RHOL01000049.1 GCF_003946465.1 Lacticaseibacillus hegangensis
CTACCACTATAAAGTAATAGAGGCGTACACAGACTCCGTCGAGTCTTGTGTACGCCTCTAAGCTTAGTAGATTTTGTGTGGGCAAAATCGGGTGGAACCGGTTTTTGATAGCGGTAACATCGCCTTAATGCTTGTCTGCAGCTGGCCTCATCCCCTAAGCTGAGAAGCGAAAGGAAGGGTGAATATGGGCGCTTGGTATGAGCACGCAATCATTTATCAGATCTACCCCAAGTCGTTTCAAGACAGCAACGGCGACGGCATCGGGGATTTGAAAGGCATCGAGAGTCGGATTCCCTACCTTCAGGCGCTTGGGATCAACACGGTGTGGCTGAATCCGCTGTTTGTATCGCCCCAAGTGGATAACGGGTACGACGTGGCCAATTACTACGCCATCGACAAACGGATGGGGACCATGGCGGACATGGAGGCGCTGATTGCGGCGTTTCATCGCGCAGGCATTCGCGTGCTGCTGGATTTTGTGCTTAATCACACGTCTGATCAGCACCCGTGGTTTCAGGACGCGATTCGCGACCCGCACAGCATTTACCGCGATTACTACATCTTTGACGGCAAAGACGGGCGGCGGCCGAATAACTGGGGCAGCTTTTTTGGCGGCTCGGTCTGGGAGCCGGACCCGGCAGGCACCGGGCAGTCCTATTTCCACTTGTTTGACAAGCGTATGCCGGACCTCAACTGGGCCAATCCCGAAGTTCGTCAGGCCATGGGCGACGTTGCTGAGTTTTGGCTGGCCAAGGGGATCGACGGGCTGCGGCTGGATGCGTTCATCCACATTGCCAAGGCCAATCTGCATCAGGATTTTCCGGCGGACAATGATGATCCGGTTGTCGCGGAGCCATTCTTCGCCAACCTGCCTCAGGTCCAAGAATGGCTCAGGCCGTTTTGCCAGCGGCTTCGCAGCGATTACCCCGATGTGTTTTTGCTGGGTGAGGCTTCATCTGCAGATCCGCATTTGGCGGTTGATTACACCGCGCCGCACAATGGCTTGATGGATTCGGTGATCACGTTTCGCTACTTCACGGATGACGAATCGCACCCGGATCCTCGGCTGCCCGCCGCGTTTCAGCCCAAGCCGCTGGATTTTGCCGCGTTCAAGCAGCACCAGCTCATTTGGCAGCAAACTTTGAGCCAGGTGGCGCCGCCGACGTTATGGTGGAGTAACCACGACTTGGCCCGGCTGCGCACGCGTATTGCGAAAAATGACACCCAGGCGCGGTCACTGGCGCTGCTCATGTATCTGCAGCGCGGCATTCCGGTGATTTACTACGGCGATGAACTGGGACTGCAGAATCTTGAATTTGATTCGGTCGCCGCCTTTCATGATCAAACAGTGGCCCCGTTTGTGGCGCAGGCAAAGGCGGCTGGCATGACCGAAGCTGCGGCCTTAAAGCTGGTGTCACAAACGCACAAGCTGCCTGCCCGAGGGCCCATGCCCTGGGACCAGACCGCACATCACGGCTTTTCGCCAGCCACACCTTGGCTGACCGGGCGCGCGGCAGAAGACACCAGCGTCGCTGAACAAGCCGGAAAGGCCGGAAGCATGCTCCAGTTTTATCAGCAGCTGATCACGTTGAAGAAGCGCCCGGTGTTTCAAGATGGCGATTATTTAATGCTGACGACATCGGCAGACCTGTACGTGTACCAGCGGACGCTGGGGGCTGCGCGCGCGCTCGTGGCGGTGGCGCTGAGCGGCCGTGCAGCCACAATGACACTGCCCAGCGGCGACTATCACTTAAGCTTAACTGCCGGTTCGGCAAAGCTGAACGGCAATCAATTGACGCTTGCCCCATATACGGGCGCGGTTCTAATCAATAATGAAGGAGATCAAGCATAATGAATACTGCAGCACTCCGGCACCGGCCGGAAAGTGAAGATTGCTACCTGTACACCAAGGGGTTGTTGACGTTGCACTTTCACACCGCCAAGGACGATGTGGCCAAGGTCACTTTAATCTATGGGGATCCCTACCTGACGGTGCTTGATCCGGCGACGAACAAGCCGGTTTGGCGGTACCAAACGCTGGCCATGCGCAAAATCGGGACGGGCCAAACTGAGGACTACTGGTCCGTTGATCTGCGGATGCCGTATTCGCGGTTGCAATATCAGTTTTTGGTTGAAGGCGCAGATGGGACCACGGTTCTGTATTCGGATCGGGGCCTGCGCGAGGATACCCCGGCCAACCGCACGGAAAATGTTTTTCGGATGCCCTACTTTCACGAGCTTGACCGGGTGAAGACCCCTGATTGGGCCAAGGAGACGGTTTGGTATCAGATTTTCCCTGAACGGTTTGCCAATGGGGATAAGCACAATGACCCGGCTGGCACCAAGCCATGGCGGCCGGCTGATCACCCGGGTCGCGAGGACTATTACGGCGGGGATCTCCAGGGGGTGCTTGACCACTTGGACGACCTGCAGGCGCTGGGGGTCAACGGGCTGTATTTTTGCCCGTTGTTCACGGCAGCTTCGAATCATAAGTACGACACCATTGATTACTTTGACATCGACCCGGACTTCGGCGACAAGGCGCTGTTTGCCAAGCTGGTTGCTGAGGCCCATAAGCGCGGGATGAAAGTGATGCTGGACGCCGTCTTTAACCACATTGGCGAGCGCAGCCTGCAGTGGCAGGACGTCCTGAAAAATGGTGAAAAGTCGCGGTTTGCTTCCTGGTTCCACATCAATTCTTATCCACTGACGCCTTTCAACGACCCTAACCAAGGAGCGAAAGCGCCGCAGTATGAGACCTTTGCCTTCGAGCCGCACATGCCCAAGCTCAACACTGCCAATCCGGAAGTGCAGGATTATCTGCTGAACGTGGCGACCTACTGGATCAAGACGTTCGACATCGACGCTTGGCGGCTGGACGTGGCCAACGAGGTCGATCACCACTTCTGGAAGCGGTTCTACCAGGCGACGCAACAGGCCAAGAAGGACTTTCTGATCATCGGCGAGGTGTGGCATTCCAGCCAGCCGTGGCTGAATGGGGATCAGTTCTCCGGGGTCATGAACTACGCCTACACCGAGCAAATCGAGGATCATTTTCTGACCCACAAGCTGGATGCCGAGAGCCTGGTCGCGCTGTTGACTGACCAGCTGATGATGTACCGGCCGCAAAATGATCAAGTGATGCTGAACATGCTGGATTCTCACGACACCGCGCGGCTTTTGACCGTGGCGCACGGGGATGAAGACCTGGCCATGCAGGCTTTGGCCTTCACCTTCACGCAAACCGGCATGCCGTGCATCTACTACGGCACAGAAATGGGCATGGCCGGTGAAAATGATCCCGACTGCCGGCGCCCAATGGACTGGTCCAAACTCAACGGGCCGGTTTGGCAGCGGGTTCATGCGCTGATCGCCTTTCGCCGGCAGTACGCCGAAACGCTCGGCACAGGCACGACCCGCCTGACCGTGACGCCGAGCGGGCTGATCAAAGTGGCCAGGAACGGTGGGGCGCACATCGAGGGGTACTTCAACACGACCGACCAGCCCGTTGCCTTGACCGTCGACGCGGCTTTGGCTCAGGCCTATCAGGACGGTCAGCTGGCACCTAAGGGGTTTGCGCTGGTGGTGTTGTGAGATCTTGATAGCGGTAACAGAATATTCGGCCTATTAAAAACGCTTTCACCACGAGATAATCAAGTTGTAAATCAGTGAACCGCCTCGGCGGTGCAATTGGGGATATAAATGATGAAACGGATTTTTGAAATTGACCCGTGGCTGGTTCAAAGCCACGAACTCCATCCGCAGGAAATGCGCCTGCAGGAAAGCTTAACGGCGATCGGCAATGGCTACATGGGGATGCGAGGTAATTTTGAAGAAGGCTACTCCGGCGACCACTTGCAGGGGACTTATCTAGGCGGCGTGTGGTTTCCAGACAAGACGCGCGTCGGCTGGTGGAAAAACGGTTACCCCCAATACTTTGGCAAGGCGATCAACGCGCCGAGCTTCATCGGCATTGGGATGCGTATTAATGGTGAAGCCGTCGATCTGGCGACTGGCAAGTTTCACGACTTCCGCATTGCCTTAGACATGCATCAAGGACTGCTGACGCGGACGTTCATTTACGAAGCCCAAGGCGCGACCGTTCAACTCACTTTTCGCCGCTTTTTGTCCAACGAAATTAAAGAAGCAGCCCTGATCGAAGTCCGCGCCCAAGTCCTCAGCGGCCACGCCACCATCGCCTTTGCTGCCACGCTTGACGGGAACGTCAGCAACGAAGACAGCAACTACGATGAGCGCTTCTGGCAGCCGGTTGCGGAAGATGCGCAGGCTCAAAGCATTCAGCTGATCACGAAGGCGAACCCTTACCAGGTGCCGCGCTTCACCGTGCTGCTGAAACAAGCACTGCGGGTCAACGGCCAGAATGCTCAAACCAGTAATGAAACAGCGAGTGGTCAAGCAACCGCCCATTTGACCGCCACACTTAATGCCGGCCAAAGTCTCACGGTAGAAAAAGACGTGATTGTGGTGACCAGCCGCGACGTGACCCCGGAAAAGCAGCCACAAATCGCAAGTGCCTTGATGACGCAGTTGCAAACTGCCTCATTTGATCAGCGCCTGGCCAGTCACACGGCCATCTGGGCCCGCCGGTGGGCGCAAAGCGACGTGGTGATCGACGGTGATGCGGCAGCTCAGCAAGGGATTCGCTTCAACATCGCGCAGCTGTTCATGACGTATTACGGCGAAGACAAGCGGCTGAATGTCGGCCCCAAGGGCTTCACCGGTGAGAAGTACGGCGGCGCGACGTATTGGGACACTGAAGCCTATGTCGTGCCGATGTATCTGGCGGTGACGCCGCCGGATGTGACCCGGGCGCTGCTGGAATACCGGCATGATCAGTTGGCCGGCGCTTACCACAACGCCCAGCAGCAAGGCCTTAAGGGGGCGCTGTTCCCCATGGTGACCTTCAACGGCATTGAGTGCCACAACGAATGGGAGATCACCTTCGAGGAGATTCATCGCAACGCGGCAGTCGCGTTTGCGATTTACCAGTACACTGCCTACACCGGCGACGAGAGTTACGTGAACCACGACGGGATGGAAGTGTTGGTCGGGATCAGTCGCTTCTGGGCCGATCGGGTCCACTTCTCAAAGCGCAAAGGCCAGTACATGATTCACGGCGTGACCGGCCCGAACGAATACGAAAACAACGTCAACAACAACTGGTACACCAATACGATGGCCGCCTGGGTGCTCGAGTACACGTTGGCTCGGCTGCCGAAGGCCGATTCGACGGTGGTCAAGGCCCTTGGTGTCACCGCCGAGGAGAAGGCGCACTGGCAGGACATCATCGATCGGATGTACTACCCGGTCGACAAGCAGCTCGGCATCTTCGTTCAAAACGATACCTTCCTGGACAAGGACCTGCAGCCGGCCAGCGCTATTCCAGAAGATCAGCGCCCCATCAATCAGCACTGGTCTTGGGATCACATCCTGCGCAGCCCCTACATCAAGCAGGCGGATGTTTTGCAAGGCATCTACTTCTTGAATGACCGCTTCACGCGGGCCCAAAAGGAGCGCAACTTCGATTTCTACGAGCCGCTCACGGTGCACGAAAGTTCACTGTCGGCTTCGATCCACGCCATTTTGGCGGCGGAGCTGGGCAAGCAGGAAAAGGCCGTTGAGTTGTACCGGCGGACCGCGCGGCTGGACCTTGACAATTACAATAACGACACGGCCGATGGGCTTCACATTACGTCCATGACCGGTTCGTGGCTCGCCATTGTCCAGGGCTTTGCGGGGATGCGGTACGACCACGATCAGTTGCGCTTCAAGCCGTTCTTGCCCAAGCAGTGGTCGCATTACAGTTTCAAGCTCAACTACCGCGGCCGGCTGCTGGCCGTCGACGTTGGCCAAAAAACGTTGGTCACGCTGCTGACTGGCGCCCCTCTCGACATTGAAGTCGATGGGCATACGGTTCATCTGGTGAAGGAGGCAACCCATGCTTAAGGGATTGTTGTTTGATCTTGATGGGGTGCTGACTGATTCCGCCAAGTATCACCTGCAGGCCTGGAACCAGCTGGCAACAGATCTCAATATTACGCTGCCGCCAGAGGCCAATCAGCAGCTGCGGGGGCGCTCACGGCTGGATTCATTGAATCTGGTTCTCAGTTACGGACACCAGGAGAATCGCTACACCAGCGCGCAAAAGGCTGCCTTCGCTAAGACCAAGAATCAGATGTATCTGCACCTGATCGAGGCGATGACCCCGGCAGACATTCTGCCCGGCATCAGTGACTTGCTCGCGGCAGCAAAGGCTGCACACCTCACGATGGTGATCGCCTCGGCCTCGCGCAACGCCCCGGTGATCTTAACCCGCCTCGGGCTGGCCGAGCAGTTTGACGGGATCGTGGATCCAGCCACCCTGCACCGCGGCAAGCCTGATCCTGAGATTTACGAACGGGCGCAAGCCTTAGCCAAACTGAACACCACAGAAGTTGCGGCGTTTGAAGATGCTGCGGTGGGCGTTTCGGCAATCAAAGCAGCCGGTCAGTTCGCCGTTGGGATCGGCGATCCGGCAGTGCTCTACCAGGCAGATTACATTGTGCCAAGTACGGCAGCGCTAAAGCTCGAGGATATTCAGCGTGCCTATACAACGTGGCTGGAAAGAAAGGAAGCATGAGGACAAATGGTTGAAATCGATCTGGACCACCTATATAAAAAATACGACGACGGCGAAAATTATGCAGTCGAGGATTTTGACCTTCACATCAAGGACAAAGAGTTCATCGTGTTTGTTGGCCCTTCTGGGTGTGGGAAATCCACGACCTTGCGCATGATTGCGGGGCTGGAGGACATCAGCAAAGGCGAGCTGAAAATCGCCGGCAAGGTCATGAATGACGTGGCACCCAAGGATCGCAACATCGCCATGGTCTTCCAAAACTACGCGCTGTACCCGCACATGACGGTATACGACAACATGGCCTTTGGGCTCAAGCTCCGGCACTACAAGAAAGCCGACATTGATGACCGGGTTCAAAATGCAGCAGGGATTCTGGGCCTCCAGCCGTTTCTTGACCGCAAACCGGCTGCGCTTTCCGGCGGCCAACGCCAGCGGGTCGCGCTTGGCCGGGCGATTGTGCGGGATGCGCCAATCTTTCTGATGGACGAGCCGCTTTCCAACCTGGATGCCAAGTTGCGGGTCTCGATGCGAGCCGAAATTGCTAAGCTTCACCAGCGCCTGAACACCACCACGATTTACGTCACCCATGATCAAACTGAGGCGATGACGATGGCGGACCGGGTGGTGGTTATGTCAGTGGGCCACGTTCAGCAAATTGGGACACCGGCTCAGGTATACGAGAATCCTCGCAACAAATTCGTCGCGGGCTTCATGGGCTCGCCGTCGATGAACTTCTTCAACATGACCTATCACAATGGCGTGGTTTCCGACGGTAAGCACGTGACCCTCAAGGTGCCGGAAGGCCGCGCGAAGATTTTGGACGATCAGGGCTATGACGGCAAGGAGTTGATCTTTGGGATTCGGCCTGAAGACATTCACTCCGAGCAGGCCTTCTTGGATACCTGGCCGGATGCCGTGATCGATTCGACAGTCACGGTTTCCGAACTGCTGGGCGCTACGGAGCAGCTTTACCTGAAAGTTGACGATACCGAATACATTGCCAACGTCAACGCTCGCGATTTCCACAGTCCTGGCGACGCAGTCAAAATGGGATTTGACGTCAACAAGGCCCACTTCTTTGACAAGGACACGGAGATGGCGATCACGAAGGACCCGGTGCCGTTAGAGGGCTAATGTGAGTTCGGCGTGCCGCGCCGGCGGACTGGGTGTCAACAGACACCGATTGGGTCGCGGCAGTCAGTTTTCTTGCAGGTGGCAAAACCGCCTGCATGTCGACCTTCGTTATTAATTTAGGTTTCATGTTCTTATAAAACATTTTTTGGGAGGAATAACATCATGAAATTATGGCAGAAATTTGCTTTAGGCAGCACTGCACTACTTTCAGCAACGGTTCTGGCTGCTTGCGGCAATTCTGGTTCCGGCTCCTCAAGCAGTAGTTCAGGCAAAAATGGCGTGTCCGGTTCGGTCAAGCTTTGGGTCGACAACACGCAGGTCAGCTCCTACAAGTCAATCGTGAAGGATTTCAACAAGAAGTACCCAGATGTGAAGGTCAAAGTGACCCAGAGTCCTAACGGGTCCTCGAACGCGAAGACTGATGTGGCTAAGGATCCTTCGAAGGCCGCAGACGTGTTTGAAGTGCCAAATGACCAACTGGGTCAAATGGCTTCTGCCGGCTACATCAACCCGCTTTCTCCAGATGCCACCAAGACCATCAAGCAGGATAACGTTGATAGCGCCGTTAAAGGCGTCACCTGGAAGAACAAGCTTTACGCCTTTCCGTTTGCGATGCAGGCACAGACCTTGTACTACAACAAGTCTAAGCTGAGCGCCGAAGACGTCAAAGACTGGGACACCATGACGGCGAAGAGCGTTGTGGCAACGGACTTCACGGTTCCTTATAACGTTTACCCGATCTTCCTGTCGGCCGGCACTTACATGTACGGGAAGAGCGGCGAGGATCTGAAGGGGACCAACGTCAACACCCAAGAAGGGGTCAACGCGATGGAATGGTACGCCGCGCAAAAGAACAACAAAGGCGTCATGCAGACCTCTAGCGTGCTCAACCAGCTCAAGTCTGGCAAGGCCGGTGCGATTCTCGACGGCCCTTGGGACGCTGTGAACATCAAGAAACTGTTGGGCAAGAACTTCGGCGTTGCGCCGTACCCAACCATCACGATTGGCGGCAAGAAAGTTCAAATGCAGGCCTTCCTGGGGATTGAAACCTTTGCGGTCAACTCTCACACTGCCACCAAGAACCAAAAAGCCGCAGCCACGCTGGCTCAGTACATTACCAACAAAGCATCGCAGCTGGTCATTTACAAAGATCAGGGTCAGATCCCAGTTGATAAGTCAGCCCAGCAGACTGCAACATTCAAGAAGAATCCAGTGGCTGTCGCCGTCAAGACGATGTCGCAGCCAGGTCACTCCACATTGATGCCGAAGATGCCTGAAATTGCGACGCTTTGGGATCAAGCCGCGCCACTGATCAACGGTGCTTACAGCGGTTCGATCAAGCCTGCCGACTACATGACGAAGCTGACTTCATTCCACAATGCCGTTTCTAAAGCCAACTAGGCGTTGAACGTTCTGATGGTTGAGCTTGACCAATCTTTGTACGTAAAGGAGAAGGTAGCGTATGTTCAGGAGAAAAAATAAACTCCCACCGGCAGCAACTTATCGGGAAGTCTGGCGCAAGGGCGATTGGACGACAAAGCTCTCATTCTTTGTCATGGGTGCATCGGCGCTGAAGAATCGCCAGTGGGTCAAAGGGGCAGCGTTCCTGATCACAGAAGTGGCCTTTCTGATTTGGCTGGTTTTCAGCGGCATTTCCTCGCTCAGCATGCTGAGCAACCTGGGGACGCTCAAGACCAAGAAGGTCGTTTTTGATCAGTCGCAAGGGGTCTATTTAACCAAGCTGCCGGACAATTCCGTTGTGATCCTACTTTTCGGGGTGCTGGCGGTGATCTTGCTGATCGCGATGGTGGGTCTGTACTGGGTCAACCTGCGTTCGACCCGGAAGTTATATGTGTTAAACCGGGACCACGGTCACATTGAAACCAACGGTGAGGAATTGGCGTCGTTGCTCGACGAGCGGCTGCACAGTGTCCTGCTGACGATCCCGATTATTGGGATCGTGGCGTTCACTATCCTGCCCACGGTGTATATGATCTCAATGGCGTTCACGAACTATGATTCCCACCATTCGATCGGCTTCTCCTGGACTGGGTTCCAAGCCTTTCACAACGTGCTTTCTGGTGATTTGGCCGGAACGTTTTTCCCCGTGCTCGGCTGGACTTTAATTTGGGCGGTGTGTGCGACGGCGACGACGTTCTTCTTCGGCGTCCTGCTGGCGATGCTGATCGAATCCAAGGGGATCAAGCACAAGGCCTTCTGGCGCACCATGTTCATCATTGTGTACGCGGTCCCGCAGTTTGTTTCCCTGCTGATGATGGCACAATTTCTTGACCTTCAGGGGCCACTGAACAACCTGCTGTTATCCTGGCACTGGATCGCCAAGCCAATCAACTTTATTGGGGCCTCTGCTAATCCGCTGGTGGCCCGGATCACGGTGATCGTCGTCAACATGTGGGTCGGGATTCCAGTTTCAATGCTGGTGTCCACGGCGATCATTCAGAACTTGCCGGAAGATCAGATCGAGGCGGCCCGGATGGACGGCGCTAACCCGTTCCAGGTCTTCAAGTCGATCACCTTCCCGCAGATCTTGTTCGTGATGGCACCATCGCTAATCCAGCAGTTCATTGGCAATATCAACAACTTCAACGTCATTTACCTGTTGACCGGGGGTTACCCGATGAATAACAACTACAGTGGGGCTGGTGATACCGATTTGCTGGTGACCTGGTTGTACAACTTGACCTTTGGCCAGACGCAGCGGTACAACGCTTCGGCGGTCTTAGGAATCCTGATCTTCATCATCAGTGCGGTATTCTCACTGTTTGCTTACCGGCGGACGAACGCTTTCAAGGAGGGCTGAGATCATGAAATCATACAAAGCACAGCGGCGCCTTTCGCTGAGCCTCCGTTACGTTCTGCTGGCCGTGTTGGTGGTCGTGTGGTTGTTTCCCATTGTTTGGATCATTTTGGCGAGTCTCTCGTACAACGATACCGGGTTCGTGTCGACCATTTGGCCCGAGAAATTCACGCTGAGTAATTACACGGGGATGCTGCTGAACAAGCAGTACCCGTTCCTGGACTGGATGCGTAACACACTGCTCGTGTCCACGGTGTCGATGATTTTATCGACCTTCATCACGATTTCCGTTGCCTACACCCTGTCGCGGCTTCGCTTCGCTTTTCGCAAGAAGTTCTTGCAGATCGCGTTGATTCTGGGGATGTTCCCTGGGTTCATGTCGATGATTGCCTTGTACTACATTCTAAAGAGCTTCAACATGCTGAACCTTGCGGGGCTGACGATGGTCTATGTCGGCGGTGCGGGACTTTCCTTCTACATCGCAAAAGGGTTCTTTGACACCATTCCGCGGTCGATCGATGAGGCCGCAGAGATGGATGGCGCGACCAGGTGGCAGGTTTTCCTGCATATTGGGCTGCCGCTGTCCAAGCCGATGATCGTTTACACGGCTTTGACCACGTTCATTGCCCCATGGGTCGACTTCATTTTCTCCGGGATCATCCTGTCTTCTTCGGGCAACCCGAAGAACTACACGATCGCGTACGGGCTTTATAACATGCTGCACAATGCCAAGGGCACCTCAACCACGTTCTTCACCCAGTTTATCGCCGGGTGTGTCATGATCGCGGTTCCAATCACCATTTTGTTCGTGATCATGCAGAAGTTCTATGTCAACGGGATCACTGCCGGGGCGGACAAAGGTTAATGGATCCAGCGTCGTTTAAGCGCTGGTGAGTGTCTGAACTCGGCTTCGGCCTCCAACCGGAAGGGATCTGACTGGTAACGGTCAGGTCCCTTTAGTTGTCCGGCCGCCGCGTGAGGCGCTGTCTGAGTTGGTGTAAAATGAGTAGTACAAATCAGTGGTGAATCTTCAGGAGGGTCGTCATGGTTACTTTGTCAGATGTCGCAAAACAGGCGAATGTGTCTAAAATGACTGTTTCGCGAGTGATCAATCATCCAGAGCAGGTGACGCCGGAATTGCGGTGTCTGGTCGAAGAGGCAATGACGGCGTTAAATTATCATCCCAACTCAGCAGCCAAGGCTCTGGCCAATAATCGCACGAACGTCATCAAAGTGGTGATCCTGGAAGACATTGATACAACGGAGCCGTATTACATGAGCCTGATTTTTGGTATTGCCAAGGGGCTGGATAAACAAGGCTATGCGCTTCAGCTGGTCACCGACCGAGCGCACCTCACTGGGGGAAACCGGGCCGATGGGTTCATCGTGACTGGTGAGCGGGCCAAGGATATTCCGCTGATCGAACAGCTGACCCAGCCGTTCGTCATTTTCGGTGAGAATCGTTACGGTTTTGATTACATCGACAGCGACAATAAGGCTGGTACGGCCTTGGCAACGAATTACGCCTTGGCCAAGAATTATCAATCGATCGTCTTCATCGGGCTGGACGTGAAAGAGTCCTTTGAGTACTCAAGAGAGGCGGGGTACATCAACACCCTCCAGCAACACCAAAAGATCCCGCAGATTTACCGGCTGGCGAATCACTCGCACGTGTCTCAGGCCTTTATCACCGATAACTGGCACAAGTTTGCGCCGGACACCTGCTTTATTTGCGCGTCTGATCGCATCGCGGTGGGCGTGGAGCGCGGCATTCTCGAAAACGGCGGCAACGTGCCCCGCGATTTTGGCATTATCGGGTTCGACGGGGTCTTTCTCGATCAGGTCGCGAACCCGCAACTGACCACGGTGAAGCAGCCGGTTCAGCAGCTGGGTGAGCTGCTGGCTCGCATGCTGCTGCAGAAATTGGCGCAAAGCGGCGCGCAACAGGGCGAGGTCCTGGTGACGCCAGAATTAGTTACACGTGGCAGCACGCGTGATTAATTAGTTTATCCGTAGCGGCGGTGGCCGTTACGGATTTTTTTATAGAGGCTTTAGCCGGGCTCGCGCGGAGACGCGCGAGGCTCAAAACCACCCGCTGTGCGGGTGGAGTCAAATGA
>NZ_RHOL01000005.1 GCF_003946465.1 Lacticaseibacillus hegangensis
TAGGTGTTCTTTTGTTATACAAAGATGGATCTAGAATCTCTGGCGTTATTAGTATCAACACCAAAAATTCTAGATCCCAGAACTGAGGCGTGAGTATGTCTTAGACCGTGAAAGGTGATTCTGGGGAGCCCTAGTTTGTTTAATTTCTCGGTTAGAACCTTATTAATTTGAGCAGAGACCGGTGCGACACCATCTGTTAAGAACACTGGGGTATTCTGAGCTATTTCGTGATCTAGAATATATTCATTGAGTCGTCCTATTGTTTTCGAATCCAAGGGTATAGTCCGGATTGAGGCTCGATTTTTGGTCTTTTTGAATCCTGTACGATATTTATAGTCCCACGTTTTGTTGATCCGCAGTAGCCCCGTAGACAAATCAAGGTCATCGGGTGTGAGGCCGAGAATTTCGGCGTAGCGCATTCCTGTCACAGCCGCGACGTAGATAATCAGATCGTCTTGATCTGTTGGATCCAGATTATGGATTAACTTTTGCCAGTCCTCGTAATCGAGTGCTTTTCTCCTAGGCTTAACGGATTTCCCGGTGATGACTGTCTTGCGGGTGGGGTCAAAGATGATCACGTGCTCGTCTAGCGCATCCAACAAGGCTGCTCTAATTTGCTTATGAAATGTTGAGACGGTGCGAACTGCGTGAGTCTGTGCAAAATGATTAATGCGATCTTGGTATAGGGAACGGTTGAGATCTTTAAGCTTGATGTCTCCGAAGATCTGGCGAATATGTTCTAAGGTATTAGTGTATTTTCTTAATGTAATGTCGCTCACCGAGCCTGCTTTGTACAGGTTGAGCCAGCGTTCGAAGAAATCTGCCAGAGATAACTCCGCATTACGGTATTGTCGAACATCTACGAAGTCGGTCCGAACTTTGCTGGCTGCCAATTCTGCATCGCTTTTTAGACGAAAGCCAGAACGACGCAGTTTCTTATACTGGCCGTCATTGTCCTTATACGAAATCTCATACTGCCATACTTCTCCACGCTTTCGATAACTAACCATTGATTTCCACTCTCCATTCATCTTTTTCTAAAAGTTGGCGCAAATTTGGCACATAAGGACCATAATGCGCGATTTTTTGCGGATGTGAGAGTGGATGCTCAGCGAAAGTAATTAAAGAATGTTGACGAAAATTTGAAGATATCTCATAGTTGTCCCAATCTGCCTTTGATAGTCTAATACATGAATCTATAACCGTAGAGTCAATATTTAGATCGATTAATACAGGAATATTGTTGATACCACCGCGAGTATGGATAGTTGGATTAAGCATCTTCAGAACATAATTGCCGACCTTCGAGTTCATGAGACCCATTGCATACTTTAAATCAGCACAACTTTTATCCTTGGAGAATGCCTCCATCCCGACGGAATCAAAGATGCTTCCAGAGTCTCTCCACCTCATACTAAAGATTCCGCTGGTTACGTCAGACCAGGTAATCGCTTCACGAAAGTAATAATCTGTGTTCTGAGGACGCGATCTTACTTTTCCTCGGTTATCGGTGAAGTGTTTTATCTCGTAACCATCGCGTTCCCAATTGACAACATAATCATAGTTGCCATACCACTTACGGTAAGCACCGCCTTTATTATAAGGGAACCACTTTAATCCAGATTGATAAGCATCTTTACCAGATGTGGCATTAAAATTGATACTGCCTATACTAACTTCGAACCACTGTCGCAGAAACCGATTGTTATCTGCTGTGGCCAAGCCTTGTCTTGGATCAACCAGCTCTCCCATAGGTGTTCCATTTTCAAAGTCATGTATCAAATTTGAACTAGCCCAGTATGCAATCGGGCTCCCTGGAATCTTCCCAAAGTTCGCTTGGTTAGCTCGTTAATCGAAGACGAATGTAGTAACAAAGTTCTCCCTTGGGTATACTAGGAGTAGTAAATAATCGGCAGTTTCAAAGAAGAATGGGGATAACTCGGGAATGGCAGATTTGAATCTTGACCAGGTCACGGAAGCGCTTAAGGGGATGTTCACACCCAGCAACCATTTTGTCTTCTGGTATGACGATCAAGCAAGCTTTTCAGACAACATCGATGATTTACAACAGCGGCTTGATCAGCCCATCATTCGGATGGCGCCGGATGAGCAGTTTAAGACAAAACTAAAGCTTCTGGAGCTTCAGAAGAGCGGTGAGAGCGCGCTCGTTTATTCACCAGCGCCAATGCCTGAATTAAAGCTGAATTTCCTGGCTGATTTTATTCGCTTTTCCAAAACTTATACCGCCGATGCCACTTTGATGCTCATCAACGAGTTGGGCTTGCCGTCTGAACAGAAGGCTTGGTTAGAAAGCCATGCACAATTTTTTGGCAGCAGGGAACGCAAGGAAAAATTTCAGAGGCTGTATCGGCCAGGCATTGACCCAGGCATGACGGTGCTAGCCGTCTTATCAAAGGCTGACGAAGTGAGACTTAACGCTGTCCTGCGTGCTGTACTGCATAATGGCTCATTGGATGATGATAATGCTATTCTGCAGTTGTTTGCAAAGTATGGATTGCTAGAAACATTCTGGAGCTTCGTTGTGCAAGCATATGGTTACACAAAGACAAAACCAACGCTGCGGGGATTAATGACAGCCATTCTGCTGAACTTTGCTTTTGATGAAGCCCAGCTTGATTTGCCTACCTCTTTTGCTGATTATCAACTGGGCATGGTGAATAACGCCATTTCTTTTGTGCAAAATAGTCGCAATATGATTGATGTCAAGGCGGACCTTTTCAGAATTGCTACGGACGTCTGGCAATTCGTTCATGCTGAGAGTCAATTCAAACGGCTGGATATCTCACAGCTAATTAAGATTGACGCTTTTCCTCAGATCGACATCATGATTGTTCAGTGGATGACAGCTCGTTTGCTAGATGACGATATCGCAGTTCGGGTTGGGGACATGACGCTTAAAGAGGCGATTAACCTTCGAGGTAAGATGGCTTATCACGAGAAGTACGATAGGCTTTATCAGATTGAGTTGGCGGCAGTCACGTTACTGGGTTTTCACGTCAAAGGGAACGCTGAAAACCTAGACGACATGATTGACGACTACACCTCCCATGATTATCGGATCGACACAACGTACCGTGAATTTGTGGTCAGCCTAATGAATGTTGACCCTGATCAGATTGAACTGGTTGAAGGGTTGCGTTCCAAGGTCGAGAATTCCTATCTAAATGATTACCTTGCTCATTCGGTTAGTTCCTGGAATCAGGTGTATTCTCCGCAGGCCATCGTACCTTCTCACCAACAGCGCCGCTTTTATTCCAACTTTGTCACTTCGGAACAGCAACGAACTGTGGTGATTATTTCGGATGCCTTCCGCTTCGAAGCAGCTAAGGAGCTGCAGGCTAAGTTAGATCGGCAAGATAAGTTTGAAACCAAGATGGACTGGATGGTTACGGGCTTGCCCTCTGTGACTTACTTTGGGATGGCGGCGTTGCTGCCAAATCATCACCTTGCGTATCATGGTGAAAAAAATGTGACCGTTGATGGCCAGAACGTTGATAATGTGGACAAGCGTCGAGAAGTTCTGCAGGCAGAAAATCCCGCCAGTCAAGCCATCCAGGTTTCCAAGTTTCTGAATATGAATACGGAAGAACGGAAGGCACTGCTCACGGGTCAACAAATTGTCTACCTCTATCACAACGAAATTGATGTCACTGGGGAAAGTGCCAAGACAGAGAGTAGTGTGTTCAAAGCGGTTGATCACACGATTGACACGTTAAGTCGAACTATTGAATATCTGCGAAATCTTAGTGTAAGTAACATCCTAGTCACGGCTGATCACGGCTTCATTTACCGTTGGGCGCCGATCGATGAGGCCAACAAGACTGATATCAGCAATTTTGAGACTGATAAGAAAGAGCAAAGGTACGCCTTCAGTCAACGGCCGATCGAATTAACCGGGGTAGGGTACCAACGCCTTGGTGACCTGTTGGGAAATGATGATCCAACTTATGTTAACTATCCGACTAACTTCAACATTTTCAGGGCCCCTGGTGCAAGTCAGAACTATGTTCATGGTGGCGCTTCGGCGCAAGAAATGCTGGTGCCAGTGGTTAACATCAAACTTCGTAAAGGACGTTCTCAAGCTGTGAGCGCCAAGATTCACGATGTGACGTCTAGTCGCCGTATCACCTCTCGCCAGATGACTGTCAGAGTCATGCAGGATGAGGCGATCAGCGATGTCAACACACTGGCACATTATTCGATTTACTTTGCCGATGATCAGCACCGTAAGATCTCCGGCGTCACACCATTTGTCGCTGATATTGCGAATCAAGATCCAACTGCCCGAATTAAGAATATTCGCTTAACGCTCACGGAGCAGACTTTTGAAAACGGGCAGACCTACCACTTGATCCTGCATAATGACGAGACCGATGTTGAGTATTCATCGGATTATCAAATGGACATAGTAATCCAAGGAGGGTTCGGTTTTGACATCTGATGAAGAAAAGCAAACTGATCAGAAAGCGCTGCTGGAAAAACTGGAGGAATATCTGCCGGGCCGTTTCGTTCGTAAGGATCTGACTGCTCGGATTAAGGAAGGCGCAAATGTGCCGACTTATGTACTGGAATTTTTGCTTGGTCAGTATGCCAACGGTTCAGACCCAGTCACGATTGAGCGGGGCGTGGAAAACGTTAAAAAGACGCTTGCCAATAATTATGTGCGTCAGGACGAAGCCGAGAAGGTGAAGTCTAAGATCCGTGAAAACGGGTCCTACACCGTGATTGATACCGTTACGGTTAAGCTAAATGAAAAGCTGGATCGGTATGAGGCTAGCTTTAGTAATTTAAATCTTGAAGGGGTACCAGTTGATGAGCAATATCCCAAACAGTATGAACGCTTACTTATTGGCGGCATTTGGTCAATCGTGCGCCTCAGTTACGACCACGAGAGCGAGGACCATTTTGTCATAGATTCGCTGACTCCTGTACAGGTGCCGTCGATTGATATGCAAGAGATCAAAGATGCACGGCAGCATTTCACCACCGATGAGTGGCTGGATTTGCTGTTGCGAACTATTGGGATGGAGCCGGATCAGTTTGATAAACGTGTCAAATTATTGCTGATTGCGCGTTTGATTCCTTTTGTTGAGAACAACTACAACCTGGTTGAATTGGGGCCGCGTGGCACTGGCAAGTCCCATGTGTACAAAGAGTTGTCGCCGAACACGATTCTTGTTTCAGGTGGTCAGACCACGGTTGCTAATCTATTCTACAACATGGCCCGTCATGAGGTCGGCTTGGTCGGCATGTGGGATGTCGTCGCGTTTGATGAAGTCGCCGGGATCAACTTCAAGGATCAAGACGGTATTCAGATTATGAAGGATTATATGGCATCGGGTTCATTTGTCCGCGGGCGAACAGAAGTTCAGGCATCTGCCGGGATGGTTTTTGTTGGCAACATCAATCAAAGTGTGGACGTTTTACTGAGGACGTCCAACCTATTCGAACCCTTTCCTCCCGAGATGGGCACTGATACGGCTTTTTTGGATCGTATTCATGCCTACCTGCCTGGTTGGGAGATTCCTAAGTATAAGCCAGCCTTTTTCACCAAAGGCTACGGATTGATCACAGATTATATGGCTGAAGTCATGCGTGAGCTGCGCAAGACTGGGTACGGGGATGTGATCGAGGAATACTTCACTCTTGGTGCTCAGCTCAATCAACGAGACACGATTGCGGTGCGTAAGACTGTATCAGGGATGATTAAGCTTCTTTTTCCCGATGGCAAATTCACCAAAGATGAGTTGGAGGAAGTGCTTCAATTTGCACTGGAAATGCGCCGGCGCGTTAAAGAACAGCTTAAAAAGATTGGCGGGATGGAATTCTACGACGTGAACTTCTCGTACATTGACCGCGAATCAGGCGAGGAGAAGTTTGTCACGGTACCAGAACAGGGATCGGCCACGCTGATTCCATCAGGTACTGAGAAACCGGGCTATGTCTACACGATTCAGTATGATGACTCTGGCCGACTCAGCTTGTTCAAGCTAGAGTCCCAACAAATGCCGGGCAAGGGCAAGCTGGAAAAAGCGGGGGTTGGATACAACCGAGGCACGCGTGAAGGTATGGATACTGCCATGCGGCGCTTGGAAAGCCATTATGCAGATATTGACCAGCGTATCATGCCCAAGAAACATAATTACGTTGTCCAGATATCTAACCTTAACGGCAATGGAATTAGTGAACATATGGCATTGGCCACATACATCTCACTGATTTCAATTTCGGTCGGTCGGTCCACACTTGATAGCATGGTTGTGCTTGGCGATATGACTGTCGGTGGGTCAATCGACAAGATTACGAACCTTGCTGATACCTTGCAGGTTGCCAAGGATAGCGGGGCGAAGAGTGTGCTGCTGCCGTCCTCTGCGATGTCACAGATGAGCGAGGTGCCGGCTGATCTATTTGGAGCATTTACTTGGGTCACTTACCAAACCGTGGAAGAGGCAGCATTTAAGGCATTTGGTTTAGGCTAGTCGTTCTAGAAATTTAAGTTTATTGTCGGCTTAGCCCCTTTTGGAGGTATCGAATGGCTTCGTTTGAAACATTAAAATATCACGTGCAGAACAATAAGATTGGTGACCTGATTAGTTGGATTAGTGAGGGCAAAATTGGGCTTCCTGAAATGCAGCGGCCTTTTGTTTGGCAGTCATACAAAGTTCGTGACCTGATCGACTCACTATACCGAGGCTACCCAATTGGCTACATCATTACGTGGAACAACCCAGATATCCGACTTAAAGATGGCGGTATTGCTCATGGCAAAACGCTCATGATTGATGGCCAACAGCGGGTCACGGCTTTAACGGCGGCGATTGCTGGTGAAAAAGTGATGGATAGGCGGTTCGTGAAGAAACGAATTCGTATCGCTTTTAATCCTCAAAAAGAAATATTTGCAACCAGAACCCCGGCAATTGCAAAAGATCCGACTTGGATTGATGATATTGCTCAGTTATTTACAGATGGCTATAGCGATTTTACTTTCATCACCAAGTTTGCTGCGAAAAACGGACTTGATCCAGATTCGGTTGCGCCTGCGATTCAGCATCTGCGAAATTTGACAAGTAATGAAATCGGGAATATTCAGCTGTCTGAACATCTGGACATGGATGCAGTAACCGAGATATTCAATCGTATTAATTCAAAGGGAACGGTGCTCTCCTCGGCTGATTTTATTATGTCTAAGCTTTCCTCTGACGATTTCCACCACGGTGATATGTTAAGAAAGGTTGTCGAGTATTTTAGCAGATTAATGCGAGATCCGGCAGCTATTGCAGACATACGCGACAATGACAGTAAGTTTTCGAACTCCGAATATTACAAATGGATAGCTTGGGCTGCAGACGAGCATACTGATCTTTACCAACCTGAATTTGGCGACATCTTTCATGTCATCCTCAACTTTAAATTTGCCCGTGGGAAACATGCAGATTTAATCAGTCTGGTATCGGGTCGTGACTTTGCGACTAAGCAGTATACCCAGGAGGCGATGGACCACACCTATGATTTGTTGGCTGACGGGATTCAGCAGGTCACTGACAAGAGCAATTTCCAGCGTTTCATGATGATTCTGCGGGGCATGGGGATGATTAGCCACAGTAAGGTGAAGTTCCAGGGTACTGGCGCACTAAACTTTAGTTACGCGCTTTATTTGCTCCTAAAAAATGAATACAGTAAAGATTTTTCTCATTCGCAAATTGAAAATATTGTTCGTCGCTGGTTATTGATGTCGATTTTAACGCAGCGGTACAGTGGTGCAGCAGAAAGTCAGAGTGAAATCGATATTAAACAATTCAGATCTGAGGATCCGCTGAGTGTCCTGGCAAGACAAGAAAAGATTCAACTGTACGATGGTTTTTGGTCAACCACATTACCGCAAAAGCTCAACACTTCCAGTTCGGCTTCGAATTTATGGCGTGCGTTCTTAATGGCACAGGCAAAGTCAAACAGTCCACTCTGGTTGGAAGATAACCTGAAGGTGGTTGATGCCGTGACGGAGGAAGGAAACATTCATCATATTTTCCCGCGTGCTTATCTCAGAAAGCATGGGTTCCGGCAGGATCAATACAATCAAATCGCCAATTTTGTCTTCTTGTCACAGCCGAGAAATCTTCAAATATCTGACCAGGCTCCCGTGAGTTATTTACATACTCAAGAAGTGACTCAATTTGCCACAGCTGAGAACTTTGAGGCCAATGCAATTCCTGAAAGTCTTAAGGATATGGATTATACAAGCTATGACGACTTCTTGAGAGAACGTCGTCAGTTGATGGCAGAACGAATAAAGGAGCTCTACTATTCATTTGATGTGAATGGTTAGCGCTGCACTATACAAGTATGTTTTTAAGACGATAGGGGGAAATCTTCATTGGGTTCATTTGGAGTTGTTTTGCCTACAAAAGATCAGCTTCAGTTCGACGTTACCGATTTGGGCCTTTACGGATATTCTTTAGATAACTCACTTGGAAAGAAACTGCAGGAGACCGCCTCCGCTCAGCTAGCATCATCCCTTGAGCAGACCATAACTCAAGCAATGGTGGGACGTGACATCGTCCGCAATTTAGGTAATGGTAAGACTGAGTATGTTGCTAAGTTTTCTGCATTTACGCAGAACAAATTAGATACCGGCGAGTGGAAACTGGGTGTCCACAAAGATTCAGACAGTCTCTATGGTGTCATAGTAGATGCTGTTACGAATAAGGATCGAGGGGTTGTTGACCTCGAGAAAAAAGTCGTCACCCAACTCGGGGACTTACCAGAGCTTTTAGCCATTCAAGGCCAGCTCCAAGCTGTTAGTGACCAAATGGCGGAACTTAGTCGGGCGGTTCAACGTGTGGAGAAAGGACAATATAATGACCGTTTTGCTGGTGTGTTCACCGCTCGGCAGTTGATCATAGAAGGCTTGGCTGCTAACAACGGGCAACTGCGCGATCGTATGCTAATGCAAGCAGTAACAATGGCTTCTGAGACGACCAGTAGGCTGATGCTAGCTCTTCGTGATGATGCCCAGACGTTGTCAGATATCAAGACTAAGCCAAAGGAGGCAGCGCATGTTGAAGAACTGCTTCAAGAGTCACTTGGGTACCTTAATCTCTCGGTGCAGATGAGTTTGGCTGCATATACGGCGTTGGGTGAGGAGCGTTCATTGTTAGCAACTTTAAGCAACTATCGCTCCTTTATCAAACAGGTGTTTTTGGACACTGATTCAGAGGATAAACGTTCACTGGCATGGTTGATTGATAACGGTCATCACGGCGCTGATGGGCAGGTCCAAAAATTGGTTGAATCTGTGAATGAAAGTACAGCTCAAATAATCGGGGATGTTGTGAGTCAGCAGATAGGAGTAGAAAAACATGAAGAAATCGAAGAAGCCACGAATTTGCCTAGTTCCGGGGTGTCACAAGGAGACTAGAAATAGTCATTCCTATTTCTGTACTGAACATCTCAGACTGTTGAGAACGTATGGCGCGCAAGCAGGAATTGGAATTGCATCTGCAGCACTTTTAGGCATAAGCGGCATCACAAAGTCTGGCCTCAAGAAATAATCTCTAGAATATTGACATGGCACAGCAGCCTCTTTGCTTAAATGGCCAAAAGCCCCGATGTGCCTAGATCAAAGAATGGAATTTGGTCATGAAAGCTGACTGGTTGGTGTTTTTGCGACCGATTTGAAGTCCTTGGTGAGTTCGTGCGTATTTCATAACCTTCAGTTCCTTCCGAAATCAAGTAGACGATTGGTGCTGGCAATTGGTTGAGGGGGTGATTCGGTCGGGCATGACCTCGTTAGTTAAGCTAAAAAACTTTTTGTGTGATTACAGAAACGTATCAGTCATGTCTAATGTAAGACTTCTTCTGTTACAGCCTCGTCACACAAAATCAGAATATTACAATAATACAAATGATTCGAAATTTGTAATGCTGCTGTATTCGCTCTGTGACCTTGACTCGTTAGTACAGTCACTGTTGAATCGTTACTGGACAAACACATAGGAGTGAATAATTATCAAAAACTCACATTTAGCATGGCTCTTTACAACGGCAGCAGTACTTGGCACGGCAGTAGTGTTGGGGCAAACCAACTCTGTCAGCGCGGCTACCACCGGCGAGTACGTGGTTAAAGCGGGTGACACACTTTCTGCGATTGCCGCAGCAAATAACGCCAATGTCGACAGGCTGGCTGCAGCCAACAAACTGGCCGACAAAAACGTCATCATGGTTGGCCAGACGCTGACATTGAACGTCGCTGTTCAGGCCCAAGCCGTTTCGACTTCTACCTATACAGTTAAAGCTGGCGATACACTTTCAGGCATCGCTGCCAGCACCGGCGTTAGCCAATCGACTTTGATCAGCTTGAACGGCATTCAAAATGGCAATCTCTTGATGGTGGGTCAGGTCCTTAAACTTGCTGGTGTGCCAGTGGCATCGCAGACTCAGGCGACAGCACCAGTAGCACCAGCTGCCACGACGCAGCAAGCTGCGCCAGCACAGGCCGCACCAGTTCAGAAAGCCGCACCAGCGCAGACCGCCCCAGTTCAAAAGGCGGCGCCAGCACAGACTGCACCGGCTAAGACTTACACGGCACCGAAGTACACGGCTCCTCGTTACGCTGCACCTAAGTACACCGCACCAAAGACGCAGACTGCACAGCCAACCACGACGTATCGTAGCACTGCGACCGGCAGTGAAGCGGCTGCGAAAGCTGCAATCGCCCAGCGCGAATCCGGTGGTTCTTACACCGCGCAGAACGGTCAATACATTGGCAAATACCAACTCAGTTCCTCATACCTGAACGGCGACTACTCAGCTGCCAACCAGGAAAAGGCTGCTGATCAGTACGTTGCTACCCGTTATGGCAGTTGGGCTAACGCTTTGGCACATTCAAATGCTCAGGGTTGGTACTAAAATTAAACCATTCAAAACCGTCGAGACGTTAATGCGTCTCGACTTTTTGTTTTGCAAAATTGCAATCACCGCTGAGGGCGCAGACAAACGAGCAAGTTCGCGGCAGGAGTAAGTTTGCAGCAGACAAGGGTCTGGACCTGATTAAGCGCACAAATTGTAAGCGACGTCTCTTTCGCCTCTTAGGCAAAATCAACTCAAAATCTCCAAAGGCATTGTCAATGCAAACCTTGGCAATCGCGGGACGTTTTGGCTCAAAACGCGATGTTTTTGAATCGGCTCGCAATAAATCGCTCTCGAGGCTGGAAATTCGAAAAAGACACACGACAAATTTATAAATTGGTGCGGGGAAAACTCGAAAGCCACGGCTCGTGAGGTGTTGGGCATTTTGGCTGAATATGGTTTCTTCTTTCATATTCAGTATGGTCGCTGGAGTCCTTGAGTGACGTGGTTTCTGTCCTCATCTTGCGCCAATTTTAAAATTTGTCGTGTGCCTCTTCGGCAAAATCGGGCATGTGGCCTCATTTTTTTTGCCTTCGGCCTCTTAAACGTGATTGCGCAAAAAGCGTAACCGATTTGCTGAAGCACTGAAAATTGACGTCTGGCTCACCAGCAGCTGAGCTGACGTAGTTGGGGGCGATATCGAAAGGTCAGAGCGGGCGCCGATGGACTAATTGGGTGACGGTGCGGGCGAGTGGCGATGCTATACTTAAGGCGCTTGCTCAGGTGAACAAGCAGCAAGCATCCGCACTAAAGTAGCCGGGGAGGGGAAAATGAAAAATCTGTATGATGATTCGAAGTTCTTTGCGGCCTATGCTCAGATGCCGAGAAGCCGGCAAGGCCTCAAGGCGGCGGGGGAGTGGTTGGACTTTAAGCGGCTGTTGCCTGATGTGGCTGGTCGGCGTGTGCTTGACTTAGGGTGTGGCTACGGCTGGCAGTGCCGCGAAATTGCGGCGCATGGGGCAGCCCACGTGCTAGGTGTCGACAGCTCAAAGCGCATGCTGGCAGCGGCGCGGGCGCGAACTGATGAACCTACGATTACTTACGAGCTTGGCGACCTTGCAACCTTTGAGCGCCCGGCCGGCAGTTTTGACTTGGTGATCAGCTCGCTGGCGTTTCATTATGTGGCTGACTTGCCCGGGCTGATGGCGCGCATCGCCGGCATGCTGACACCAAGGGGGACGCTGCTATTCACCATCGAGCACCCCTTGTATACGGCGGAAGGGCATGAACAGTGGGTCACCACTGACGATGGCCGGACGGTTTGGCCGGTCGATCATTACTTTGACGAGGGGCTGCGCGAGACGACTTTTCTTGGCCAGAAGGTGCCAAAATATCATCACACGCTGGCGACCATCGTCAACAGTCTGCTGAACAACGGCTTCACGATTACCGGACTGGAAGAGCCGCGCGGCAGTGCTGAGGACATTGCCACGAATCAGTCGTGGACGCGGGCACCGATGATGCTGATTGTCCGCGGCGAAAAGGTGCCGCAGTCGAACCAGTAAAAGCCGGCAGTGGTGTGAGTTGACAGGCAAAAGCCGCGTACAGCCGGCCGCCGGGTATGTTAAAATCGACATACTGAAACAAAAGGGGCAATCGCATGGCGAGACGGAAAATGCCGAGTATTATGTGGACGCGCGGCGAGAAAATTGTGCGGGCCGGCAAGGTGGAGATCACCGCGGTCGACCAGGGCCAGGAAATCGAGGCGACCGTGTACGGGACTGAGCCGTACACGGTGATTTTGGGTGCGGACGCTGGCGAGGATTTCTGCAGCTGCCCGTATTTTCCCGGCCATGGCTACTGCAAGCACATTGCGGCGGTCGAGATTTATTTCCGCGATCAGAACGAAGACGTTGAGGACGTGATTGAAGAAGGCGACATGCCGATCGAAAAGCCCGTCTTCAAATGGGCGCCGGCCAAGCCGGAGAAGCAGTCCAGCGGCCAGCGCTTTTTGCAGCAGCGCGCGATTGAACCAGCGCCGCTGTTTCACGGCCCGTCCAGCAAAACGGCGGTGATTCCGCTTGCGCTTCAAGTCACCATGGGCGTGGCCAGCGTTGAGACCGAGAACTGGGAGACTGAGTTGCGCTTTTTCATTGAACTGCACATCGCGGCACGCGAAGGCGGCGGGCATTTTTACGTGGTCTCGGATCTGTGGCGCTTCTTCGACGCGTACGAAGCCGAGGCGCGCTTTGACACTAACGGCAAGGCCAGTTACGTGCTGGCGCATAACGCGTTCGACCAGCCTGAGCGCGAGCTGCTGGATTCGATGTCTGAGGCCTACCGTACCAGCCGCGACCATGATGTGAACAACGCCGCGGCGGCGCGCGAGTTGATCCTAGCGCCGGGCAGCTTGCGCGAGCAGACGAAGACCTTTGAAAAGCTGGCCAATTTTAAGTTTGAACCGTATCGCGACCGCTCGTTTCCGCAGGTGGTGATCGCGCCGTTCACCCCGGACTCAGGGCTGTTCAACATGTCGATCAACCAGACACACGCCGGGTTCCAGGTCGCGCTGGTGGCCGACGCAGGGCTGGTGATGCGCCGCGACCGCATGCTGGTGCGCGACGACCACTGCTACCAGCTGACTGAGGCGCAGCTGGCACTGGTGGACAAGCTGCTTGACCCCGGAATCAGTCCGGTCAGCCCCCAGAGTTGGCAGCAAAAACTGAACTTCAGGCCGGACGAGGGCGGTGCCGTCCGCACACTGGCGGCCGCGTTTGCCAAAATTGGCAAGGTGTCTGGTGCCGAACTGGTGGCCGCGCCGGCGATGACGCCACTGTTTGCGCTGGACCGCGACCTGAATGCGATCACGCTGTCGCTTAGTTTTGATTACGGTGGCAAAAAAATCCCCGCCGGGGCGCCGGCCACGCTGAATCAGCCGCGCGACACGGTCAAGGAGCGCCAGGCGGTCGATTACCTCACCAGTCTGGGGTTCAAGCCGAGCAAAACGGTGTGGCGCCTGGCAGTGCCGGATGCCGAAACCATGTACGACTTTTACCAGCAGCTGCTGCCGAACCTCCGCGAAAACGGCAAGGTGACGGTCAGCCCTGCGCTGGCGGCCATGGTCCAGGATGGCAAGGCGCTGGCACCCAAGGTTGATGTCAGCGAAAAAAACGGGCTTCTCTCGATTTCATTTTCGATGAAAGGCGTTCAATCCGGTGAAGTGGACCAGATGCTGAGTCAGATCGACGTCGAGCGGCCGTACATGACGCGCAAAGACGGCTCGCTGGTGATCCTGGACGAGCCGCTGCGCCGTGTGGCCAAGGCGCTGGCCAACCTTCGTCACGGTCAGCTGCATCACGGCAAAGTCGAGGTGCCGGCCGCGCAGACGCTGGCGGTCCAGGCAGCGCTGGGCAAAAGCGCGGACTTCGATGCGCAGGTCAATCGCTTGGCGCAGGACCTGACACACCCGGAGCAGTTTAAAAGCGACAATCCGCTGGCCGTGAACGCCACGCTGCGGCCGTACCAGAAGGCCGGCGTGCAGTGGCTGGAAATGCTGAATGCGCACGGCTTCGGCGGCATTTTGGCCGATGAAATGGGCCTAGGCAAAACCCTGGAAATGATTGCCTTTTTGATGCATCACCTGCAGGCCGGTAAGCCGAACTTAATCGTCGCACCGGCGTCCTTGCTGTACAACTGGCAGGCCGAGTGCGCGAAGTTTGCCCCTGACCTCAAGGTGGCTGTGGTCGACGGCACCAAGCCTGAGCGCACGGCGGTGATTGCGGGGAACGAGTTCGACATCTTGATTGCCTCATACAACAGCGTCCAGCGCGACGCCGCCGAGTACGCCAAGCGCCCGCTGAACTACCTGGTGCTGGACGAGGCGCAGTTTGTCAAAAACAGTGCGACCAAGACACACCAGAGTTTGCGTAAACTGAAGCCGCGGGCCACTTACGCGCTTTCGGGCACGCCAATCGAGAACCGTACGGGTGAGCTGTGGGCCATTTTTGCGCTGGTCCTGCCGGGCCTGCTGCCGAGCAAAAAAGTGTTCGAGAAAATGTCACCGGACGAGGTCGCGCTGCGGGTGGCGCCGTTCATCCTGCGCCGCGAAAAGCAGACCGTACTCAAGGATCTGCCGCCGCTGGTCGAAACCAATCTGACCAACGAAATGACCAAGGCACAAAAGACGGTTTACCTGGCCCAACTCGAACAGATGCAGGTCAAGGTGCGCGGGCTGTCTAGCCAAGGCCTGGTGAAAAACAAGCTGGCCATTTTGGCCGGGCTGACCCGACTGCGCCAGCTCTGCGACACGCCGGCGCTGTATGTTGACGGCTACCATGGCGGCTCCGGCAAGCTGGATCAGCTTGAGGACTTGCTGACTGAGGCGGCGGAAAACGGTCGGCGTGTGCTAATTTTTTCCCAGTTCACAGGAATGCTGGCCAAGATCCAGAAGCGGATGCAGGAGCTGAAGCTGAAGGACTTTCTGCTGGAAGGCGACACGCCGCCGAAGAAGCGGTTGGCCATGGTCGACGCGTTCAACGCCGGTGAGCGGCCGTTCTTCCTGATTTCGCTGAAAGCCGGGGGCACTGGCCTGAACCTGACCGCCGCCGACATGGTGATTCTGGTCGACCTGTGGTGGAACCCCGCGGTCGAGGACCAGGCCATTGCCCGGGCGCACCGCATCGGTCAGCATCACCAGGTCGATGTGTACCGCCTGATCACGAAGGGCACGATTGAGGAGCAAATCGTCAAGCTGCAAACCCAAAAGCGCGACCTGGTCGACCAGATTCTCAGCGGCACCGAGAACAAGGCGATGCTGAGCGATGCCGAGATTCGGCAGATCCTGGGGATCGATGAGTAAGACTAAATACAAGTAAAGGCAGTGGCTGCCTTCTGAGGTGGCCACTGCCCTTTTTACACTGTTTGATCACGATCGCGCGCGTTTTTTTCACCTTATTGTGCTTTGGAAGCCGCGACGGATTCGCGATATTCAGGCGCGTCGGGGGTCTCGGTGAAGTCTACTGTAAGATCTTTATATTCCTCCAGAGCCTTTTTGATTTCTTGAATTGAGACGTGAAAATACTCTTTCCTATTATTTACCTTATTGACCCGTTGTGTATCGAATCGTTGGTGAAGTTCCGCCTCTAGTGCATAGGCGTCATACGAAAAAATAAGCGCGTGGACATCAAATTTGAATGGGACAGAGGCCGATCCTAACTCGTCAATCCGTTCCATAGGATCCAAGCGTCTGGTCACACCAATTTTGACGATGTCAGGGCCAAAGGAACCAATATTCGAAATGATGTAGACATATCCAGCAGTTGCGTTTTGTTGTCGATAGTCCAAGTCTTTCTTTTCATCTTCAGCCTTGTCAATATTTCTTTGCAGTTCCTCAATGCTAGCTTCGACGCCTGCTCGCTCTTCCTCATTCGTCAGAGTTGCCAGCTTTTCAGTCATCTCTGACAAGGCCTTTTGATAGTGATCTAAATCTTTTTCAAGTTGTTTTTGAGCTTCTTGAATCTGTTTTTGGGCTTTTGCTTCTTCTCGTTCCCGTTCCCGCTGCTCACGCAAAGCTTCTTTCTCTTGTTGCTTTTTTGTCTCATATTCATACGCAAGATGCAGCTCGTCTTTTTTACTTGCAAGGTAATCAGGTGAAAGTTCAATGCCGTTGCCTTCATTTAGTTTGTTTAGCTGAGCAAATGACTTTGTGATTCGAGACTCAATACGATCGATATTTGAATAGGTTACTTTGTTGATAGCTGCTTCGCACTCTACGTTAAACGACCGGACGAGCTGCTTCCCGTTCTTTTTTTGAATTGCTTTGCCCTTCGCGGCAGAATTATTGAACGTCAGGGGGAAGGTGATATTATAAGCCGTTTGGTTGCTCAGCATCTTTTTCTGTTCGGTCCGAACTGACTGTAATTTATCCTTATACCCCAATGAACTAGCAAAGTCATAACGCGGCTTATACAGGCCATAGCTAGCCATCTCAACTTGCTCATCAACGTCACCGAGTTCCTTCCTCAGATTATTGATCTGTTCGGTGAGCGAAGAGATCTCTGACTGCAACTTTGCTTTAGAGTCAGAAAGTTCTCCGAGCTCAGATTGCTCCTGAACCTTTTGCTCTGAAAGAGTTTGTTCAAGCTTGCTGAGCTCGTCTTCTTTTTCATGAATAAGGGCTGCAAGTTCACTAGGCTTCATTTGTTGTGCACTGAGTTTTAAGTCAGCAATCTCTTGTAATCTTGAATTCTCAACTGTCAAGCGCTCAATTTCAGCCTTAAACTCCTTTGTTTTAAATAGATCCGCAATACCCATTTTCGTTCCTCCCTTTGATGAAAGCTCTCCCCGTGATCTAAACCAATCTATCCAATATCTCCATGCTTCTTGATATCATAATACAGCGCTTTCCTTCCTGTAAACCAGGGCTGAGCGGGCTAAGTGTAGCTTCTGGTCGGATATTCGGACAAGATATCCTCTTTTTGGTGTGAGAAGGTAAAAATATTGTAGGAGGCATCAACTCTGAATTCTCGTATTTATGAGGTACGAGGATAAATTGAAAATGCGAAAAAAGACCGCTTACTATTGTTAGTAGCGGTCTAGGTACTTAAATGCGGTGAAGAAAACTCCTAATGGCATGAAGGTTCATCAGATCCGCTTGCAGCGCGACACGATATTGCGGCTGCACACGCGGATGCGGCCGTAGCGGGTGCACTGAACAAACGCGCCTTTATGCCGGTTTCCTCCCGGGCCGCATTCGACGAATAGCTCGTCGCCTGGCTCTAGCGGGTAGTAGGTCTCTACACCGGCAGGATCAGTGCGCATGCCGAGAAAAGCCAGCTCGACTTGATAATGTGGTTGGAATTTGTTGAGTCGCATGGCAGTCTTGTCCTTTCAAAACCAGTTTGCTTGGCTACATGGGTCGTGATCGACCAGAATTGCTGATTCTGCACTTTTATTATAAAACGCGCCTACCCCGCTAGTCGCTTCAAAGGCCTCCGCAGACCCGGCGTTTGGGGGCTTAAGCTTGGCACGCAACAAAAAGTGTTCCATCGAGTACCGCGGGCTTATCGCTGCGCTATACTGGGGGCAAATTAACGATCACTTGGTCACGTGTTGGAGGTAGGGTCATGAGCAAATTGGCACCACGCACACGCTTCTTCTATTACAACGATTTGGCAACGGCGCTTGCGTACAAAGAGGCCGCATCGCCTTATATGCATTCACTGAATGGCACCTGGCAGTTCTGCTACCTACAATCGCCGCGGGAGGTACCTGAGGCGTTTACAGCCGGCGATTACGATGCCATGGACTGGCAAACAATCAAGGTGCCCGGCCACATGGAGCTGCAGGGATACGGCAAGCCAAATTACACGAATATCAGCTTTCCGATCCCGGTGGACCCAGAGGCGACCCCAGCGAAAAATCCGACCGGGTTATATTTTCGGCGCTTCACGTTCAAGCCGCAGCTAACGCGTCAAATTCTGCGCTTTGACGGTGTCGATTCCACGTTCAAGGTCTGGCTCAACGGCCAGCTGGTCGGAGATGGGCACGGCAGCCGGCTGATGACGGAGTTTGACGTCACCGACTTGCTGGTGTCAGGCGAGAACACGATTGCGGTCCAGGTGGAAAAATGGTCCAAGTACTCGTTTCTCGAGGATCAGGACCAGTGGTGGTTGAGCGGGATTTTTCGCGATGTGACTATTATTGACGAAGGCAGTCTGGATGACCTGCAGATCACGCCGCAATACCAAAAGGGCCAGTGGCAGATCGACGTGGCGGTCCAAGCGGAGGCTAAGGCGCAGTTGAATGGCAGGTTTATTTTGCCGGTGAACCGATTGCTGAAGCCGCGCTAACCGCTGGCAAAACTGTGATCACGATCCCAGATCCGCACGAGTGGACGGACGAGACGCCGAAGCTGTACACGCTGGTCGTCGAAGATAAGACGGCCGGCGCCATCGTGCCGATGCGTTTTGGCCTGCGCCGGGTCGAGATGATCGACGACCAGATTTGCCTCAATGGCGTGCCGGTGCTGTTTAACGGTGTCAACCGCCACGAGTTCAATCCGGAAACCGGCCGCGCCCTCACGCAGGACTATATTCTGAGTGAGGTCACGCAGATCAAGCGCGCCGGCATCAATGCGATCCGCACGTCCCACTATCCGAACACGCCGTATTTTTACGATGTCTGCGATGAGCTGGGGCTTCTGGTGATCGACGAGTGCGACCTCGAGACCCATGGCTTGTACGTCACTGAAATGCCGACAAATGATCCGTACTGGCGCGATGAGTTTGTTAGCCGCGCCGAGCGCATGGTGCACCGCGACTTCAACCATCCGTGCATCGTCATTTGGTCTTTGGGCAACGAAAGCGACTTCGGCGAAAACCACGTGGCAGAGGCGGCCGCGATTCGCGCGCTCGACCCCAGCCGGCTGATCCACTACGAAGGCGACCGGGAGACGGAGGTCGCCGACATGTATTCGACAATGTATACGTCGGTCGAAGACATCGAGAAGCGCGCCGTCAAGCTGAACCATCAGAAGCCGCACATTCTCTGTGAGTACGACCACGCGATGGGCAACGGCGCCGGCAGCCTGCAGGATTACCAGGATGTTTTCCGGTTGTACAAAAGTGTCCAAGGCGGCTTTATCTGGGAGTGGAAGGACCACGGTCTGAAGCAGGCCACGCCGGACGGCCCGAAATACGTCTGGGGCGGCGCATTCGGCGAGCCGGTCAACGATGGGACATTCTGCATCGACGGGCTGGTGCGCCCGGATCGGGTGCCGTCGCCGGGGCTGCTTGAATACGAGCATGTGATTCAGCCGTTCCAGTTTTTCGTGGCGCAGAACCATGTCGTAGTTAAAAGTTTGTACCATTATCAAACGACTCGCGACTTGGTGCTGCGTTGGTGGCTTGAAGTCGCAGGGGAAAAGGTGGCAGGCGGCGAGGAGGCATTGCCTCTGCTTAAACCAGGTGCGCTGAGTCCAGTCCTGGCACTGAATCTGCCTGAGACAATTGGCGCAGATGCGCTGCTTGATCTGCGAGTTGAGACAACGATGCAGCAAGGTGTGTTTGAAGCAGGGGCGCAGTTGGCGTCTGATCAGGTGGCTTATCAAGGGTTGCCGGCACAGCCTGACGCGCCGATCTCGGTGAGTCAGACTCCGGCGGCTGTGACCATCACGCGCGGGCTGCTTACCGTGACGGTTGACCGCGGCACTGGCAACATCACGCAACTCGCACAGGCCGGGACGCCGCTGCTGGCTGGTGACATCGCGCTGACGCTGGACCGTCTGCCAATCAGCAATGATATGAACGTGGTGGCGGAGCGGCAAAAGAAACGGATTGCGACGCTATTCGCGCGCTGTGAAAGCATTCAGTTGACCCAAAACGATGACACGGTGATGCTGGTAATTCGGCAACGCATCGCGCCACCAGCCATCAACTGGGGCATCGAGCTGGCAGTTACGCTGTGGGTCAGCGCAGCTGGTGTGACGATCCACACTAAGGGCTGGTTCGACGGCGAAAAGCCGACTGAAGTGCCACGCATCGGTTATCAATTGCCACTGACCACGACCATCAAAACCGTTGACTGGTTTGGCCGCGGCCTTGGGGAAAGCTATCCGGATAGTTTGGACGTCGCGCCGCTGGGCCACTATCAGCTCAACCGCGACCAGTGGGGATTCCCGTATGTGGTCCCGCAAGAATCTGGCAACCACATGGACGTGCGCTGGGCGACGATCGAGACCGCGCAGGGACCGAATCTGCATGTGGATGGGCTTAACCCGCTGAACCTGAACATCGTTGGCGGGGATGGTCAGCCGCTTGGCAATCAGTCTGCAGATCAAGTACGGCTGGACGCGCGAGTCCAGGCGCTTGGCAGCAACAGCTGTGGCCCGCTGCCACTGAAGCGGTATCGGTTGTATACGGATCCTTTCGATTTCACCGTGACGTTGAATCTGCAGAAATAATGGCGACATTTTTGCGCGAACGCCAGCGGAAATTTTTCTGGTTTGACCAAATTAATTATGTGAAAACCATTGACGCAAGATGAGAATGTGATTAGTATAAGAGCTATTCAAATAAGCACGTCCATAAACCGATGAGGTGGAGATCAAGACTATTGTGCACGCGCAGAGAGCGACCGGAGCTGGGAGTGTCGTCGAACGCAGATAGTTAAATGGACCACCGAGGGGCTGCCCAAAAGCCGAGTGTATTTTGCTTGGTGAGTCAGGAAGCACGTCTGGCACGCGTCAGTTGCCGGCAGGGTGTTAGCCCTGTGCTAAGGGGGATTCTGGATCGTCAATTGCGATCAGATCCAATTAAGGTGGCACCGCGAGTGAGAGCTCGTCCTTAAACAGCATGACTGTTTATGGGCGAGCTTTTTGTATTCTCATAAAAGGGGTAATCAACATGGTCGATAAACGATGGCAAGGCCAACTTCGCTGCCTGACACTCACGGATTCCAATAAGGAGAAAAATCATGACATTACACGAAGCAATCAACACATTGGTCAACCACAAGGATCTGACATTTGACGAAACTAAGGCGGCGCACGACGAACTGACGTCCGGCACCGCGGACGCGACGATGATCGCCAGCTACCTGACCGCGATGGCGGCCAAGGGCGTGAAACCGCAGGAAATTGCCGGCGCAGCGGATTCATTGCGGCGCAAGGCGTTGCCGTTCGACCCGCAGGCCAAAGTGATGGAGGTCGTCGGCACTGGCGGCGACCACAGCGATTCCTTCAACATTTCGACCACCTCGATGTTTGTCATCGCGGCGGCCGGCGTCAAAATCGCCAAGCACGGCAACCGCGCGGCGTCTTCAAAGAGTGGCGCGGCCGATGTGCTTGAGGCGCTGGGCTTTGACATCAACGCGACCCCGGAAAAATCGTCGCAGCTGCTGGCAGATTATAATTTCTGCTTCCTGTTTGCGCAAAAGTATCACCCGTCCATGCGCTTCGTGGGGCCGGCCCGTAAGGAACTCGGCTTCCCGACAATCTTCAACCTGATTGGCCCGCTGGCGAACCCGGCGCGGCCAACGTATGAGCTGCTCGGCGTGTACAGTAAGGACCTGATGCAGCCGATGGCGGAGGCCATCAGTCAGCTCGGCGTCACCTCCGGCATGGTAATTCACGGCGAAGACGGACTGGACGAAGTTACCGTCACCGGTCCGACCGACGCAATTCGCATCAAAAATGGCCAGTTCGAGCAACTGACGCTGAACCCTGAAGATTACGGCTTCAAGATCGCGGATAAAGCAGCGCTGGTTGGCGGCACGCCAGCCCAAAACGCCCAGATCACGCGTGCTGTGCTGAGCGGCAAGGACCAAGGGGCCAAGCGCGACGCCGTCATTTTCAACGCCGGTGTGGCGCTGAGCCTGACCGACGTGGCGCCGACCATTCAGGCCGGCATCGACCTGGCTCGCAAGACGATTGATTCAGGGACCGCCATCAAGCGGCTGGATGCGGCATTGGCAGTTGATCATGTTGAGGTGAGTGCATGATTTTGGACGACTTGGTGGCCGCGACTCAAAAGCGGCTCACTCGAGAAAAAAATGAATTGGCGCCGGCGGCGCTGCACGAACAGGCACTGGCCGCGCCGCTCCCAAAGGCGGCCGCGACCTTGCCGGCCCAGCTGCATCAGCATTTTGGCATCATTGCCGAGTGCAAACAGGCGTCACCGAGCAAAGGGCAAATTGCCGCGCGTTTTCCAGTGACGCAAATCGCCAGCGACTATGAGGCTGCCGGGGTCGACGCCATTTCGGTGCTGACCGAGCCGGATTATTTTCACGGCCAGCTGGCGGATCTCAAGGCCGTCACTCGCACCGTGAAAACGCCGGTGCTGCGTAAGGACTTCACCATCGACCGCTACATGATCGACCAGGCGCGGGTCAGCGGTGCGACGATGGTGCTGCTGATCGCGGCGATCCTGCCAGGTGAGCAGCTCCGCGACCTGTACGATTACACCTTGAAAATGGGCCTGCTGCCACTGGTCGAGTGTCACTCGGAAGCGGAGATCAACCGCGCGCTGCCGCTGCGCCCGCAGCTGATGGGCGTCAACAATCGCGACCTGCGCGACTTTTCGGTGGATTTTCAAAACAGCATCCGCCGGCGCAGGCTGATCCCGCAACAGATTGCAGTGATCGCCGAAAGCGGCGTGACCAAGCCGAGTCAGCTGCAGGAACTGCAAGCCGGCGGGCTGAACGGCACGCTGATCGGCGAGACCTTCATGAAGGCGCAGGATCGGGTCGCGACGATTCGCGAATACCGCCGTGCAGTGGAGGGGGTTCAAGCATGACGGCGGTGAAGGTGTGCGGGCTGATGACGCCAGCCGATGTGGACCTGGTCAATCGGGTTCACCCGGATTACGCCGGGTTCGTCCTGGCGGCAGGGCGCCATCAGGTCAGCCAAAGGCGCGCCATGGCGCTGGCGGCGGGCCTGGAAGCCGGCATCACGCCCGTGGCAGTGGTGGTTGAACCGGACACCGCGGCGCTGGCCGAGCTTTTTCCCATCATCACCACGATCCAGCTGCACCGCCCGGCGGATCCGCCGCTGGTGGCCGCGCTGCACGCGCTGGGGTTTGACGTGTTCGCGCGGGTGAATGCTGAGCAGCCGCTGACCACGGCGGATATGGCACTGATGGATGCCGGCGACGGCTCCGGTCAGACGCTGGACTGGCACCATCTGCCGGCCACCAACCGGCCGCTGATGCTGGCCGGCGGACTGGACGCAGCTAACGTTCAGGATGCAATCGCCTGCGCGCAGCCGGCGCTGGTCGATGCGTCAAGCCGCCTAGAAACTAACGGCCGCAAAGATGCGACGAAGGTGCATGCCTTCGTCGCCGCGGTCCGCGAGACAGAAAGGAACGTTTGAGATGTTAAAAGATAACGAGACTGATAAAAAAGATAATCGCTTCGGGGAATTTGGCGGCCAGTACGTGCCGGAAACTTTGATGTCCGAGCTGGAAAAACTGACCAAGGCCTTTGAGGACTGCAAGACGGATCCCGCGTTTCAAAAGGAGTTCCACGACCTGCTGAATAACTACGCCAACCGGCCGTCCCTGCTGTATTACGCGAAGAATATGACCGAGGACCTCGGCGGCGCGAAGATTTACCTCAAGCGCGAGGACCTCAACCACACCGGCGCACACAAGATCAACAATGTGCTGGGCCAGGTGCTGCTCGCCAAGAAGCTGGGGAAGACTCGGCTGATCGCCGAAACCGGTGCCGGCCAGCACGGTGTGGCCACGGCCACCGCGGCCGCACTGTTCGGCATGGACTGCGAGATCTTCATGGGCAAGGAAGACACTGAGCGGCAGCGCCTGAACGTGTACCGCATGGAGCTGTTGGGCGCCAAGGTGCGGCCGATCACGTCCGGCCAGGGATTGCTCAAAGACGCCGTCAACGCGGCGCTGCAGGACTGGGCGGCGCATCCCGATGACACCTATTATCTGATTGGATCCGCCATGGGCCCGGCGCCTTATCCAGCCATGGTCAAGGAGTTCCAAAGTGTCATTTCCAAGGAGTCCAAGCAGCAGATTCAGGAAGTCGAAGGGAAGCTGCCCGATGCCATCGTTGCTTGCGTCGGCGGCGGCTCCAATGCGATTGGTTCGTTTGCCGAGTACATCGACGATCCCAGTGTCAAGCTGTACGGCGTTGAGGCGGCCGGCCAGGGGATTCACTCAGGCAAGACTGCCGCGACCATGGAGCTCGGCACCCCAGGCATCTTTCACGGCATGAAGTCGGTCTTCCTGCAGAACAATGAAGGTCAGATCGACAAAGTGTACACGATTTCCGCTGGCCTTGATTACCCAGGCATCGGGCCTGAGCACGCCGCGCTGGCAGCCAGCGGGCGCGCGAAGTACGTCGGCATCACCGACGACGAGGCGGTGGCGGCGTTTGAGTACATCGCCAAAGAGGAAGGCATCATCGCCGCAATCGAAAGTTGCCATGCGGTGGCTTACGTCCAAAAGCTCGCGCCGACCATGCCGAAGGATTCAACCATTATTTGCACGTTGTCCGGGCGCGGCGATAAAGACGTGGCCAGCATCGCGAAGTACCGGGGGGTAAAGGGCATTGAGTAAATTACGAGACGTTTTTAAAAATGGCCACAAGGCATTCATTCCATTTGTGACGGCAGGCGACCCATCCGCTGATAGTACCGTCAGCCAGGTCCTAGCATTGGCCAACGCCGGTGCAGACATCGTCGAGCTCGGCGTGCCGTTTTCCGATCCGATTGCCGATGGGCCGGTGATCCAGGCGGCTGGGCTGCGCGCCTTTGCTGGTGGCATCACGGTCAACGGCGTGTTCGACATCGTGGCGAAAATTCGCGAAACCTCACAGGTGCCGCTGGTGTTTCTGACCTACGCCAATATCCCGTTCAAGTACGGCTACGATAAGTTCACCGCGCGCTGCGAGGAGCTCGGCGTATACGGCTTGGTCATTCCCGACCTGCCTGCTGAGGAAGCCGGCGAGATCCTGCCTTACACCGAAAAACACCATGTCGACCTGATCCCGCTGATCAGCCCGACCTCGGGCAGCCGGCTAGAAAAGCTGGTTCAGCACGCGACGGGCTTCATTTACATTGTGTCCGCTCTTGGCGTCACGGGTCAGCGCAACAATTTTGCGCTTAACTTGCCTGATTTGATCGCCAGCCTGCGCAAGGTCACCGACGCGCCGCTGTGCATCGGTTTTGGGGTCCACACCCCGGAGCAGGCCAAGACGCTGGCCAAGGAAGCGGACGGCGTCATCGTTGGTTCTGCCATCGTCCAAATGGTTGCGGATAACCCTGATCCGGCGCCGGTCATTGGTAAGTACACTAAGGAAATGGTGGCTGCGGTCGAATCAGCGGAATAGCGGCCATGGCGGCGGCAGGTTTAAAATTTCAGGCGATTACGGGACGCTTTCGGGCGCCCTTTTATTATCTTCAGAAAACTTATAAACAGGATAAACTATTTTGCTATGCAGAAAGCAAAACATTTGCTAAACTTGGGTTAATGACAGCGCAATCACTCACCGTAAAGGAGTCTGACAATGATCAAACGCGTCCTTATAACCATGGTTGCTCTCATGACACTTGGGCTGGCCGCTTGCGGCCATGATGATGATGATCACCAAGCCAAAGACCAGAGCAGCCAGACGACTAAATCCAGCCAGTCGACCAGCAGCAAGACTGCCCAAACCCTGCCCAAGCAGACGCTGGATCAGGCCTGGGCCATTTTCGTCAAGGCGCACCCGGATGCGCAGGTGACGTCAGTGAAGGTCGACCGCGAGACTGGGACTTATATGTATGAGATCACCGGTAACGTCGGTACGACCGAGCACGAAATGACGATCAACGGCGACACCGGCGAGACCGTCCAAGACGAGGAGGACGCGACCGACGACAACGACCCGGCAATCAAGCGCGACGGGCTGAAGCCGCTGAAGGACATCACGACGGCCGCGACCAAAAAACTGGCCGGCAGCACCGCCACCGAGTGGGACCTGGACACTGACAACGGCCAGGTCCAGTGGGAGGTCTCACTGCAGCACAACAGCGGCGAGCACGTGGTTCACGTCGACGCGTACAGCGGAGTGGCGTCTGACGCCGTGGCCGACGATTAGCCACCCGTAAAGTTTTTTTCTTGGCAGGCCCACCTAACGTTTACAAAGGTGGGCTTTTCGCGTATTATGAGACAGTATGTAATACGAATAACAGAAAATAGTCGGAGGGATATCATGGCTTCAAACTGGGAAAAGAAAGGCGACACAGAAGGTGTTTTGACCTTCGAAATCGCGCAAGATAAAATCAAACAAGGGCTGGACCAAGCGTTCAACCGCGTTAAGAAGAGCCTGAACGTACCTGGCTTCCGTAAGGGTCACGTGTCTCGCACCGTGTTCGATCACATGTACGGCGAATCCGCACTCTACGAAGACGCCCTGAACATCGTGATGCCGAGTGCTTACGATGCTGCGGTTGCCGAAGCCGGTATCAACCCGGTCGACCAGCCCAAAGTTGACATCGACTCGATGGACGAAGGCAAGCCGTGGGTCATCAAGGCCACCGTTACCGTAGCGCCAGAAGTTAAGCTGGGCGACTACAAGGGCCTTGAAGTCGACAAGCAGGACACCACCGTTTCTGACGAAGATGTTCAAAAGGAACTGGAAGACAAGCAGAAGAGCCAGGCGGAACTCGTCCTCAAAGAAGACGGCGAAGCGGAAAAGGGCGACACGGTCACGATCGATTACGTCGGCACCGTTGACGGCAAGGAATTCGATGGCGGCTCCGCCAAGAACTACTCCCTGGAGCTGGGCTCCAACTCCTTCATTCCGGGCTTTGAAGATCAGCTGATCGGCCACAAAGCCGGCGATGAAGTCACTGTCAAGGTTACCTTCCCGGATGACTACCAGGCCAAGGAACTCGAGGGCAAGGACGCCGAATTCAAGACGACCATCCACGAAGTTAAGAGCAAGGAGTTGCCTAAGCTGGACGACGACTTCGCCAAGGACTTGGACGACGAAGACGTTGACACTCTTGAAGAACTGAAGCTAAAGATCAAGTCTGACCTGCAGGAAAAGAAGGACGACGCCGCTAAGGACGCCATCCAGGAGCAGGCCATCGCCAAGGCTGTTGAGAACGCCACGATCCCGGCGATCCCACAGGCTATGATCGACACCGAAGTTGACAACCAGATGAACCAGTACATGAGCTCCATGCAGCAGCAGGGCATCTCCCCGCAAATGTACTACCAGCTGACCGGCACGTCTGAAGACGACCTGAAGAAGCAGTTCGCGGCCAACGCCGAGAGCCGCGTCAAGACGAACTTGGTCCTTGAAGCCGTGGTCAAGGCAGAAAAGATCGAGCCGACTGACGACCAGGTCAAGGAAGAGATTAAGCGCCTGGCTGGCGAGTACAATATGGAAGAGAAGGCTGTTCGCAAGGCCCTCACCGACGACATGCTGAAGCACGACATCGGCGTTCAGGACGCGATCACGTTGATCACGGACAACGTCAAGGAAGTCGTACCGAAGGCAGAAAAGAAGCCGGCCAAGAAAGCTGATAAGCAGGACGACGCCAAGGCTGAACAAAAGGCCGACGCTAAGGATGCCAAAGACGCCAAGTAATTAACGTGGCGCTGCACCTCTCGCCTAGGCGAGGGGTGTTTTTCTATTCTGAGGAGGGTGGCCCATGATTCGATTATCCCGCTTGATCGTGCGGCTGGCCGGCGGACCCGGCAAGCGGCCGCTGCTCATTATGCTGAGCGGCCTGGCGCTGGTGCTGCTGTCGCGGCGCCGCGGGCTGAGTCAAACCGCCCGGCGGCTGGTGTTCACCATCGGGATCGCCGCCATCGTGGCCGGGCTCTTGTTCCTGGTGCTGGGCGTTAACTGAACACAGACGAAAAGGCCGGGTCACCGGCCTTTGTTGTCCGTAAATATCCAAGAGGTCGAATTAATGACAGCATGCGACAGGTCGTGTATGCTGTAGTCAAGAAAACGGGAGGTGACGTCATGGCCAAACCGGTCAGTACTGAGGTGCAGCGTCAGACAGGCAACACATACTATCGCGCCGGCTTTTTGCGGGCGGGGATCGGCTTTTTTGCCAACTACGTCAATTTCACTGGTCGCTCCAGTCGCAGCGAGTACTGGTGGGTCGCGCTGTGGCGGCTGCTCATTGCGGTCTTGTTCGTCGCGGCGGCGTGGCTGATTTTGGGGGTTGATGAAGGCATCGTCAAGTTGTTCAGTGGGGACATGCCGCGCTTGGCCAGCTTGATCGCCTGGCTTTTGATTTTGATCCTGTACGGCCTGGCGAGCATCGTGCCGGCGCTTGCGCTTGAGGTGCGCCGCTTCCGCGATGCCGGCTGGTCGTGGTGGTGGATGGTCGGATTTTACGGGACGGCCTCGCTGGGCGGGATTCTGGTGTCCACTGGTGAGCTTAACAACCAACCATGGGGCTATGCCATTGGCACGGCGCTGATCGTGGTAACCGCGATTTTTGAACTGGTCATCGATTTGCTGCCGACTAAAAACCCGCCTGTGGCCGGCAATCACGCCAACTAAACTGCGGCCAATTTAATGAGGCGCCGCGCTTGCAGGGACCCTAGGCGTATGCTATGCTAGCGCGAGTGCAACTAGGAATGATGCCCTTAGTTTGGTATCATGGAGTTAACAAGAAGGGGTTGAAAGTTAATGTTTGACAACGTTGAAACCACCGGGCCTGTGACCTGTTCGTTCTGCGGCAAGTCGCAGGACCAGGTGAAAAAGATCGTTGCTGGCCCTGGCGTTTACATCTGTAATGAATGTATCGACCTGTGCAAGGAGATCATTGACGAGGAGTTCAAGCAGGATGCCGCTGACAACATGCTTGAAGTACCGAAGCCAGTCGAGATTCTGAAGGTCCTAAACGACTATGTGATCGGCCAAGACGCCGCCAAAAAGGCGCTGGCCGTCGCGGTTTACAACCACTACAAGCGCGTGAACCAGATGAACGTGGCCGAAAAAGGCGACACGGAGCTGCAAAAGTCCAACATCGCCTTGATCGGGCCGACTGGGTCCGGGAAAACCTTCCTGGCCCAGACGCTGGCGCGCATTTTGAACGTGCCGTTTGCCATCGCGGACGCGACGACCCTGACCGAAGCGGGCTACGTGGGTGAAGACGTTGAAAACATCTTGCTCAAGCTCCTGCAAAACGCCGACTACGATGTCGAGCGCGCGGAAAAGGGCATCGTCTACATCGATGAAATCGATAAGATCGCCAAAAAAGCTGAAAATGTCTCGATCACGCGGGATGTTTCCGGTGAAGGCGTTCAGCAGGCGCTGCTGAAGATCTTGGAAGGCACCATCGCCAACGTGCCACCGCAGGGCGGCCGCAAGCACCCGCAGCAGGAATTCATCCAGATCGACACGACGAACATCCTGTTTATTGTCGGTGGTGCGTTTGATGGCATCGAATCAATCGTGAAGAACCGGCTCGGCGAAAAGACGATTGGCTTCGGCAAGAACTCAGACGAGTCCAAGCTCGCCGAGGGTAAGTCACTGATGCAGCAGGTCGTTCCGGAAGACCTGATGAAGTTCGGGATCATTCCTGAATTCATCGGCCGGATCCCGATCATTGCCTCGCTGGAGAAGCTGACCGAAGACGACTTGGTCCGCATCCTGACCGAGCCAAAGAACGCGCTGGTCAAGCAGTATCAGAAGCTGTTATCCCTGGACAACACCGAGCTAGAGTTTACATCCGGTGCGCTGCACGCGATTGCTCATAAGGCGATCGAGCGCGACACCGGGGCGCGCGGCTTGCGGTCCATCATCGAAGCGGTCATGCAGGACATGATGTTCACCCTCCCTTCAGAACCAGACGTGACCAAGGCCGTTGTGACCAAGGGCGCCGTTGAAGGAACTGGCAAACCGGAGCTGATTAAAGCAAAAGACCAAAAGGCGTCCTAAGCAGACGCGTGTCCGCAGCGGGGTGTCTCGTTGCGGGCATTTTTGATGATGAGGAGGCGTGACCGAAAATGATCATTTGGTGGTTAAAGGCGTTACTGGTGCTGATTGGGGTCGAGCATCTCGGCATCGCGGTGCTTGAAATGCGCGGCGCACCGGCCAAGCAGGCTAGCGTCTTTGGGATGCCGCTTGAGTTTGTCAAACAGCCGCACGCGCAAATCGCCCTGGCTAACCAAGGTGTTTACAACCTTATGCTGGGTGCGGCGATGCTGGCGAGTGCCTTCACCATCGCCGGGGCGGCCTTTGTGACCGTTGCGTTGATCCTGCTGGTCTTTCTGCTGGTGGTCGGCGTTTACGGTGGGGTGACCGTGACGCGCAAGATTTTCCTGGTGCAGGTGCTGCCGGCCGTGATTGGGCTGGCGCTGGTGCTGATTGCACTGATGGCCTAACGATTCGATCAAAGCGCCAAAAAAGGTCTCAAACCCGCTGTTGATAGTTCAACAGGTCGGGTTTGAGACCATTTTTTCGCTAGACCATCATGTTCCGGGCTTTGGCGCGGTCAACGATGCCGTCGATGATCTGCTGCACGCTGACCTCGGCCATTTTGGCTTCGGCTGCCTGCTGCACCTGATCGTAGACTTCATTAAGGGTGTCCTGAATGTTGCCGCCGATTGGGCACTGCGGATTGGTTTTCTCATCGACGTGCAGCAGGGGCGTGTCAGCCGCCACGACGCGGTAAACGTCGAGCAGGCTAATCTCGGCGGCCGGCCTGGCGAGCGCCGGCTGCACCATGCCGGGATGGCTGGTGAGCAGCCCGCCTTTGACCAGCATGGCCATCAGGCGCCGCACCACACTGGGGTTTGCCTCAATGCTGGCCGCAATGTTCTTGCTCGACAGGTCCCATCCGGCTCCGATTTGGACGTAGGCGAGGACGTGGACAGCGTCGCTTAATTTGTGGGAGTATTGCACTGCTTGTCACCTCAGTTTGCTTGGATCGGGTTGTTAGGCCTTATTTTAGCACTTCTTTAACGGCGTCAGAAAGTGGGGTGAGGGCGTGGCCAAGCACGTCCGGCAGGTCGGTGGTGGCTTCGTCCAGCACGCCTGCCTTGATCATCGCCATGCCGCCGGCAAAAATGCCGGTCAATTTGGCAGGGACACCGCTGGCCGCGAGCGCTGCCTGGTAGTCGGCGTCGTTCAGACTTTTGATCTCAAACTGGCCGCTGATGGCGTCGGCCAACTCGCGATAGGTGCGGGCTGGGCCGGCAAATTCGTAGACCGACTTGGTGTCCTCTGCTGCTAGCACATCGGCTGCGGCCTCTGCGTATTCTCGCTCAAGCGCCCAGCCGACCTTGCCTTCGCCGGCAGAATAGAGAAAGTCCTGACCAGCCGCGGCCGCCTTCAAGCGGGAGAGTTCGTTTTCTAGGTACCAGTTATTGCGCAGGAAGCTGTGCTTGATGCCGGCAGCCAGAATTGCCTGCTCGGTCGCGTGGTGATCACTCGCCAGCGCGGCAGTGGAAACGTCGGCCTTCGGAAAACTGGTGTAGGCAATGTAGCCCACGCCGGCGCGCTTGGCTGCCGCGACCACGTTCTGGTGCTGCTGGAGCCGCGGCACTGCGGCGCCGGGGATGGAGGAAACGAAGAGCAGCCGGTCGATGTCTTTCAGGGCTTCCGTCATCTGATCCGGGTCGGTGTAGTCGGCTTGGCGGACAGTCACGCCGGCAGGGACCACTAGCTTGGCCTTTTCGGTGTTGCGGGCCAACGCCACGATGCTGCTGGCGGGCACGAGTGCGGCGAGTTGTTTCAATGCGCGCTGGCCGAAGTGACCAGTGGCGCCGGTTACTGCATAAGTTGTCATATTAGAGGATCTCCTTAGTTGAATATTCTTTCCTGTGCAGGTTAATGTAACATGTTGTTTTAAAAAGCACAAGCCGATTTTTTTATGCCGGGCACCTTCAGCCGATCAAAGTTAAACTAATTTGAGTAATTAGGTCTCCTATTGGGCAGAATTCTGTACAATGGGCTTCCATTGGTAGTATCATGGTAGTACGAAAAGAGGGGAAACGTATGGCAGTTGAACAGAAGAAACGTTTGCAAATTAAACTGGATAAAGAACTTAGTGAAGAGGGCGCCGAGCTGTTTGATCGCCTGGGTATGACGCCGACTGCCGTGATTACAGCCATGTATAAGCGAGCAATCGCAGAAGGCGGAATTCCTTTTCCAATGACGCTCACGGAAGAGGAAAAGGACGAAATGGACTTAACCCGCTTGGTTTACGATTCATCTGCACCCTTGATTTCAGATCCTGAGGCAATCAACAAGTTCTTAGAAGAGGAGTAGACGATGGCTCCCTTGAAAAGTAACACCGTGGTCAGTGCGTTCGTGAGGTTCAAGAGTGCCACTGGTCAAAAGGGTAAGGCACGACCGGTGCTGATTTTTAAGCGGCCGGGCGAATATGCGATCGGGCTGAAGATTACCACTGCTTATGAGAACAAGCCCGATTATTTGAAGAAGGTCTTTTACGAGATTCAAGACTGGTAAGCCGCGGGTTTGCGGAAGAAGTCTTGGGTCGATACTGCTTTTCGAATCGATCTGCGTCAAATGGAAGTCACTCAGGTGATTGGTGCGCTGAAGCCCCGGGATGTTCGAGGATTAAAGGCGTTTTATCAAAAGCGTCAAAGTAGTCAGGGAATTGTTCGCCCCTCAAAATGATTATTCTCGAGCGCTCCCTGCTCAGATGGGCTTTCGTTTTAATTGCATCGGCTTTTCAGCAAGCATCCTCGATTTTCTTGAGGGTGTTTTGATTTGGGTAGTGAAGTCCTTTAAAAATCAAAAATTGGCTCACGGGTAAACGTCACCAAACCGTAACCGAGCCGATGAGCCCAAATCAGGAGCGTGTATGCTACACTTAAAAGCAGAGCGTTTCAGGAGGTAGCAAATGAAAGTCAACAATGTCAGCCTGACCATCAGTGCGGTCAGCGCGGCGCAGTACCCGGACACCGGGTATCCGGAGATCGTGTTTGTCGGCCGCAGCAACGTCGGCAAGTCGAGCCTAATCAACAAGCTGATCGACCGCAAAAGCATGGCGCGCACCAGTGCGGTGCCAGGCAAGACGCAGACCCTGAATTTTTACAACATTGAGGATCTGCTGTACTTCGTCGACGTGCCGGGCTATGGGTACGCGAAGGTGTCCAAGCGGGATCGCGAGCGCTTCGCCGGGATGATTGAGGAGTACCTGAGCACGCGCAAGCCGTTCCGCGGGGCGGTGCAGCTGGTCGACGCGCGCCACACGCCCAGCGAGGATGACGTGTCGATGTATCAGTACCTCAAGTACTTCAACGTCGATGTGCTGGTGGTCGGCACTAAGGTCGATAAGACGAGCAAAGCCAAGCGCCAAACGATCATGCGCGATATCAAGCGCACGCTGGACCTGAACCAAACGGACCAGCTGGTGATGTTCTCGGCGACGACGGGCGAGGGCAAGGACGCCGTGTGGGACTGGCTGGAAAAGCAAACGGGAATCGGAGGCAGTGAAAAATGAATTTGAATGAGTATCAGCAAAAGGCCAACAAGACGCTGGCCGGCAATGAGCACGTGTTGACCAACCTGACTTTGGGGCTGGCCTCGGATTCCGGGCTGGTGGTCGACCGCATCAAGCGCTACGCCTTTCAGGGCCAGGACCTCGAACCGGACAAGCTCAAAGACGAGCTGGGCGACGTGCTTTGGTACCTGTCACAAATCGCACTCTGGGCGGACATTCCGCTGGACGATGTCGCCAAGGCCAACTTGAAGACGCTGGCCAAGAAGTACCCGGAAGCCAAGCTTTAACACTGAACGGTCGAGGTTGCCTCGGCCTTTTTCATTCTCAGCAGAACCGCTGCGTTCGCGTTATACTGAAAATAGCAAAAAGAAATGAGGCCCCTTGATGAATGTTTTCTTGCTCACGATAATTCTGGTGCTAACCGGCCTGGGCGGTGGCTTGCTGTCGTCGATGGCCGGCATGGCCTCCCTGATCGTGTACCCGGTGCTGATTGCCCTGGGGGTGCCGCCGGTGTCAGCCAATGTCACCAACACCGCCGCGATGATTTTCACCGGCGTCGGCGCGGGGCTGTCTTCGGAAAAAGAGCTGCGGGCCAACCGCAACCTGATGTTTGCGGTCACGGGCTACGCGGTGGCCGGCGGGATCGTTGGGGCGCTCATCTTAGCGGTGGCGCCGAGTTCGACCTTTGAAAAAGTCGTGCCGTTTCTGATCGCCATCGCCGGGGGCTTGATGCTCTGGTCAGCCCGCGGCAGCATGCCGGCTGGTAGTGTTGGGCACACCGTTAAAGGCTGGCAGCTGATCGGGCGCAACGCCGTGGTGTTCCTGGTGGGCCTGTACATCGGGTACTTCGGGGCAGCGGCGGGAATCGTCATGCTGGCAGTGTTGTCCCTGACCCTGCCGGTGTCGTTTGCCGTTTCCAACGCTCTGAAAAACTTCGCCACGTTCCTGACCAACATCGTGTCGCTGGTGATTTACGCGTTCACGACCAAGGTTTACTGGCTGATGGTGCTGCCGCTGGGGATCGGCATGTTCGTTGGCGGCTTCATTGGACCGATGGTGGTGCGCCACGTCCCGCAACGCGCGATTCGCATTGCGGTCGGCATCGCCGCGTTTGGGCTGGCGGCGTACTTCTTTTACACCGCGTATCTTGCCAAATAAAAAATGACGCTGGGCGAGCTGCCTAGCGTCATTTGCGGCTTCTGCGTTAATTAACTGGGGTGATGGCTTCGCCGCGGCTGACTTTGATGACATTCTCGGCGCAAATCATCGCCATGGCGTCGCGCGCCTCGACCGTCGCGTTGCCAATGTGCGGCGTCAGGATGACGTTCTTCATGGTCTTCAGGCGCGGCTCGACTTGCGGCTCGTGTTCGTAAACGTCCAGCGCCGCGCCAGCGATGTCGCCTGCGGCCAAGGCGTCCGCCAAAGCCGCTTCATCGATGATCGGCCCGCGCGCCGCGTTGATCAGCAGTGCCGACTTTTTCATCGTCTTGAACGCCCCAGCGTTGAACTGGTGAAAATTCTCGGCGGTTTGCGGCGCGTGCAGGGTGATGACGTCGGCCTGCGCGATCAGCTGGTCAAAGGGGACGAAGGTCGCGCCCAGCGCCTGCTCGGTGGTCGCAGGGAGCTGGTGGCGCTGCGTGTACAGAATTTTCATGTCGAAAGCGGCGGCGCGCTTGGCCACCGCCTGGCCGATGTGGCCGGCGCCGACGATGCCCAAAGTTTTGCCGGCCAGCTCGTGGCCCAGGAAAAACAGGGGCTGCCAGCCGTCAAAGCCGGTGGCGCGCATCAGCTGGTCGCCTTCGACGATGCGATGCGACAGCGCCAGCATCAGCCCCAGCGTGACCTCGGCGACCGCGGTGGTCGAAACCGCCGGCGTGTTGGTGACGGGGATGTGGCGCGCGCTGGCGGCGGCCACGTCGATGTTGTTGAAGCCGGCGCCATAGTTGGCGATCAGTTTCAGATTGTGTGCCTGGTCGATGACGGCCTTGGTGACCTGAGTCGACAGGGTCGCAATCAGAAAATCGGCGTCGCGGGTGCTTGCTGCCAGCTCGGCTTCGCTGATCAGCCCGCGGCCTTGGTACTGATCCACAGCGAAACCTCCCTTGCTCAAGGCGTTTGCGGCCGCTTCGGGAATGCGGTCAGAGATGAATACTTTTGCCATGTGAGTCCCTCCATTCGCCTTGATTCTACCACGTCTTCGATTGTGGCCAACCATTTTGGCTTGGCGCGGCGAAAAAAAGACCGCCTTGCAGGCGATCTGAGTGTTACTTCTTGGCTTTATCCTTGGCCGCTTTGGCCTTATCGGCTTTTTCCTTGGCCTTGGGATCCGGGCCAGCCGCCTTGGCCGCTTCGGGAATGGTGGCGAACTTGTCGAACATTTCGCCCCAGTCGTTTTTGGTGTTTACTTTCAAGCCCATGCGCAGACACTCCCTTCGTTGCTGTTAGTATAGCATGTTTGCATCGGCTGAGAAAAAATGAATTTTTCTTCGTATATATATTGCATAAAAACTAATTAGCGTGTATAGTTGGTCTCAAGATATTAGTTCGGCGTCTCGCCGGCGAAGGGAAGTAGTCAATATGAGCGATTCACAGCCATTGATTCAAATCGATCATCTCGTGAAAAAGTTTGGGGACCAGGTCGTCTTGAATGATATTTCGGAAACCATCAACAAAGGCGACGTTATTGTCATCATCGGCGCGTCTGGCGGTGGCAAGTCGACGTTCCTGCGCAGCTTGAACCTGTTAAACAAGCCGACCAGCGGCTCGGTCAAGTTTGAGGGTACTGACCTGACGACGCTGAGTGAGAAAGATCTCGACAAGGTCCGCGAAAAGATGGGCATGGTGTTCCAGCAGTTCAACCTGTTCCCGAACATGACCGTGCTCGACAACATCAAGCTGGCGCCGATGAAGGTCAAGGCCGCAGACGACGCCGCGGCCACCCAAAAGGCTAAAGCCTTACTTGACCAGGTCGGCCTGGACGACAAGGCCGATGAGTTCCCAAGCAGCCTGTCTGGTGGGCAGATGCAGCGTGTCGCCATTGCGCGGGCGCTGGCCATGGAACCGGACGTCATGCTGTTTGACGAACCGACCTCGGCACTTGACCCAGAAATGGTCGGCGAAGTCCTGAAGGTTATGGAGGACTTGGCCAAGTCCGGCATGACCATGGTCATTGTCACGCATGAAATGGGCTTTGCCCGTCAGGTGGCCAACGAGGTCTGGTTCATGGACCAAGGCGTCATCGCCGAAAAGGGCAAACCGGAAGACATTTTCAGTCACCCGCAGGAAGACCGGACCAAAGAATTCCTGAGCAAAGTGCTGGCTCAGTAATTTTAGCCATAATCGGGCTAATGGCTGGCAACACTCGAACATCTAGCTACGCTGAGAGCTTTAGCGCAAGAGACTAGCGCCAAGGGCCCCAGGTAGGCTAGCTGTCGAGTTAAAAGCGCCATCCTTTCGCTCCTTGATTCAAAAATACTGCCCTGACCGGGGAGATTTCCCAACCGGCCAGGGCAGCTTTTTTGTACGACGGAAAACTCGCAATTTCCATTGCGTCATTGCGAGTGAGTGGCTTATTGTTGCTGACGGCCTAATTGATCTAAGGTGTCAAAGTCTGCTTGGCTTAATTCGATGTCTTGCGCGGCAATGTTGTCAACGACATGCTTGGTTGAGCTGGTGCCAGGAATCGGTAAGATCACATCAGAGCGCTTGAGCAGCCAAGCCAACGCGATTTGAGCTGGGCTGGCATTGTAACGCTTGGCGATGGCTTGTAATTGCTCGCCTTGCGCCAGTTTCCCGGTGGCCAACGGGAACCAAGGAATAAAGGCCAAGTGGTTGGCTTCGGCGTAGTTCAAGACGTCCTCATCTTTGCGGTCAATCAGGTTATAACGATTCTGAACCGAAACAATCGGGGCGATCTTCTGCGCGCCTTGAATTTCGGCAACCGATACTTGGCTCAGCCCGATGTGGCGGATTTTGCCTTCTTGTTGCATCTTGGCCAGTTCGCCGATTTGATCTGCCAGCGGGTAGTTGGGGTCGATGCGGTGCAGCTGCAGCAAGTCGATATGATCCAAACCCAACGTCATCAAGTTTAATTCAACTTGTTGGCGCAAGTAGGCTGGCGCACCAAGCGGGATCCATTGGTTAGGGCCTTGGCGAGTGAAGCCGACTTTGGTGGCGACCATCACTTGGCTGTTGGGACGCTGCTTGAGAGCTTCACGCAGATAAAGGTTGGCATACAGTGGCCCATAAGCATCGGCGGTGTCGATGAAATTCACGCCGTGGTCAATGGCGGTTTCAATCACGGCAACGGCGTTGTCAGGGTCAACAGAAGGCCCCCAGACGCCTTTGCCTGGCAATTGCATCGTGCCATAGCCGAGCCGGTTGACAGTTAATGTTTGATCGAAACTAAATGTTTTTTGCATCGTGTAGATTCCCTTCTTTGGTGATGATTGAACGAGTTTTAGTATGCGCGTTCACAAACAAAGATACAAACGAATAGTAAGTGCATTGTGCCTTGCGTGACACTGCTGAGGTCAGCGCAAACGCTCAGCGATTTCTTTCCTTTGGCATCGGGCACGCGGCGCTCAACCGAGTCAACAAGATCACATGATGGCTGCGTTCAAAAAAACCGCGGCGCTGATCAGCCGCGGATCTGTCACTATTCAATTGGCGGTGTGGGCCGCGTTGGCTTCATGCCGATGACGTGCACGACTACGACGATGGAGAGAATGCCCAGCACCATGAACAGCGCGGCCATGCCATAGCTGCCCAGGAAGGCTGAGATGGTGACCGAGGCGCCGGCGAGGATGCTGGCCAGCGGATTCACCGTCGAAAAAGCGCCGGAGTAGGTGCCAATTTTTTCCGGGTCCATCAGGTCCGCCCGCAGCGTCTGGCTCGGCGGGACAACGATCATTTCGCCGATGGTCAAGATCACGGCGCAAATGACGATCGGCCATAGGGTCGAGAACAAGCAGGCCAGGGCGAAGCCAATCGTTTGCAGCAGCATGCCCACGCTGTACGCGCGTTTCAGCGACCACCGCTTCGTCAGGCTCGTGAACAGCGACATGAACGGAATAATGATGGCGGTGTTGATCAACGTCACCCCAGACAGCATGCGCTGCCCGTAAATCTCAATGCCAAACAACCGCACCGTTTGAAAATCGTCCCCAAGGTGGACTGCCAGGTAGTAGCCGAGCTGGCTCGTCACGATGCCTGACAGGACCATGCCGATCAGGTACCAGTCGTAGCGGTGGTCGGACAACACCCCGAGATAGCCGCGCACCGCCTGCCAGACAGAGCCTGAGACCGCGTGGTCCGGCGTGAAGCTTTCCGTCATGAAGAACTGAATGATGATCAGGTTGATGATGGTGACGACAATCATCCCGACCAGCAGTTCAAATAGGTAATCGCGGAAGAACCAGCCCCCCAGCGCCGCGCCGATCATGACGGAAATGTTGATGATCCAGTAAATCAGCGCGTACACGTAGCGCCGATTCTTGGGCGTTGAGACGTCGATGACCATGGCTTCTTCGGCCGGGCTGGTGATGGCGCCGCCGACTTGAGCGATCAGGAAACCAAAGAAGGTCGGAATCGGGTAGCGGCCCAGCGGGGAGTTCATGGCGGCCGCGATGGCAAAGCCGAGCAGCGTCAGCAGGGAGCCGGCGACCATGATCGGCTTGCGTCCGTGCACGTCCGCGAGGTGGCCGCCGTACAGGCCGGCGACAAACCCCAGCGCGGACACGACGATGAGCAGGACGCCAGTGATGCCGGCGCCGAAGTACTTGGCGTAGTAAATTGTCATGTTCGGCCCGACCGAGCTCGACAGCATGACCGCCAGGAACACCGTCAGCATGCGCAGTTTTAAGTTGTTATTCAGTGCCATAAATTCTTTCATTTTTTCCTCCGCCCAAACCTTACCAGTATACAAACCGCCGCGGCAAAAGAAAAGACCGCAGGGGCGGTCTGGTTAATACTTGCTGGTGATCTTAATGCCAGGGTGGTCGTGGGCCAAATCTTGGCGCAGTGCCCCTTGCTGCTCAACGCGGGAAGTGCGGGCCAATTTCAGAGCGACTTCCTTGCGGGAACGCTTCTTGTTGTGCTTGGGCATTTATCTCATTCCTTGCTAAAAGTTAGTGAACCCAGTATAGCACGGCCGGCGGTAGGACGCCAGCCAAGGCTAAGCTCAGACTCATCGATAGTTGGCAACTATCAGTGTCACATGATATAATCAAGTCATCAAGAATTTCTATTCCACTTGGGACACGAGTGCCGCTTCCTTATGCAGAAGGAAGCGGCACTTTTTTCGCCGATTCAGGTGCAAACCGACGCGTGGGTCAGATGGCACTAGCGATTATACTCATTTACAATCATCCAACCAATGACCGAAAAGCTCAGTGGCTACGCTCACGACCAAGGGCGCAATGAGTATTTCAAGAAATTCTTTCACCTGGGACACCCCCTCTCGGAGGCTAGTTGCCAACTTATCATTACGCTGGTGCCACGCTTTTCCCTCAATCGGTGGCGCCCGGCTGACTTGTATTCTGTCAGTGACAAATTTACAATAGAACGGCAAACATATGAAAGGAGGCGAGTGCATGGCATCGGCACACATCGAACACAAACTGGCGTTGCTGCCGGATCTGCCCGGTAGTTACCAGATGAAGGACATCAACGGCAAGATCATCTACGTCGGCAAGGCAAAAAACCTGAAGAACCGCGTGCGCTCGTACTTCAAGAGCAGCCATGAGGGCAAGGTCGCCAAGATGGTCTCCGAAGTCGCGGACTTTGACTACATTGTCACGTCCAGCGACAAGGAGGCCTTCCTGCTTGAAATCACACTGATCCAGAAGTGGCAGCCGTTTTACAACATCAAGCTGAAAAAAGGCACCGGCTACCCGTACATCAAGATCACCAACGAGCGCGACCCGAAAATCGAGCTGACCGGTGACGTCAAAAAGGACGGCGCCTACTACTTCGGGCCTTACCCGAATGTCTACGCCGCGCAGGAGACCATTCATTTTCTCGAAAAGGTCTACCCGCTGCGCCGGTGCAATGGCTACCAAGGCCGCCCGTGCCTGTATTACCACATGGGCCAGTGCCTCGGCGCGTGCTGGCGGACGGTACCGAAGGAAGAGTACGACAAGCAGATCACCAAGATCCGCAGTTTTCTGGACGGCAACACCGGCCGGGTCAAGCAGGAGCTGACCCACAAAATGCAAGAGGCGGCCAAGAACCTCGAGTTCGAGCGCGCAGCCGAGCTGCGCGATCAGCTGCATTACATCGAGGCGACGGTCGAAAAGCAGAAGATCATTTCGAACGACAAGACCCAGCGCGACGTGTTCAACTTTTACATGGATAAGGGCTGGATGTCGGTCCAAATTTTCTTCATTCGCCAGGCGCGCCTGATGAAGCGCGAGTCGCGGCTGTTCGCCATCACCACGACGGCGAATGAGGAATTTGAAACCTTCATCATGCAGTTTTACAATCGTAAGAACAACGTGCTGCCCAAGGAGATCCTGGTGCCGGCCGGGCTCGACAACGATGTCCTGGCCCAGGTGCTGGGCGTGCCGGTTCGCACCCCGCAGCGCGGCGAAAAGCGTTCGCTGATGGACCTGGCCAAGAAGAACGCCAAAATCAAGTTGGACGAGAAGTTCCGGCTGCTTGAGCTCGACAACCGCACCACGGTCGGCGCTCAGGAGGAGATTTTCAAGGCGCTGGGCCTGAAGTACGGCCATGTCATCGAGGCGTTCGACCACAGCCACATTCAGGGGACCAATCCGGTGTCGGCGATGGTGCAGTTCGTCGACGGCCGCGCCGAAAAAAGCAACTACCGCAAATACAAACTCGCGGAGGCGGAAGGTAACCACAGCGCCGATGAAGAGGCGAACACGCGTGAGGTGATTCGCCGCCGCTACACCCGGCTGCTCAAGGAGCACGCGTCAATGCCGGACCTGATCTTGATGGACGGCGGCGAGCTGGAAATGAACGCCGTCAAGGATGTGCTGGAAAACGAGCTGAGCCTGAACATTCCGGTCGCCGGCATGGTCAAAAACGACAAGCACCGCACTGCCCGCCTGCTGTACGGCGACCTGGACCAGCCCATCGACCTGGACCCGCACTCGCAGGGCTTTTACCTGCTGACGCGGATCCAAGACGAGGTGCATCGCTTTGCCATCACGTTCCACCGGCAGCTGCGCAACAAGAACTCGCTGGCGTCCAAGCTGGAAATGATCCAAGGTGTGGGGCCCAAGACCCGCACCAAGCTGCTCCGCCAGTTCAAGACGATTAATCACATTAAAGAAGCCAGTGTCGAGGACATTCAAAAGCTCGGCATCAGCAAAAGTGTGGCCCAGGCAATTAAGGTCTCGCTACAGGCTCAGTGAGCCGCCCAGAAGAGGGCGGCTTTTTTTCGTGGGACTGTTCACAATACTGCAGGATAATATAAATCCGCAGGTATGGGTGAGTGAGTTTCAGGTGAAAGAAAAACAAGCCCACGCCGGATCGATTTCCAGCGTGGGCTTGTCGTATTGCTTAATTTTTCGGGGACTTGTTTCGGTAAAGGCTAGTCTGGATCGACGACCGGACCGCGATTTTGGAACGCGCTTAAAGCGGTTCGGGCGATTGGGCCGACGATCAGCAGCTGCAGTGGCAGCGCCATGAACAGGTTGAAAATCCAGGTGTGCAGATAGGTGAGGACAAGGTTGCCCCCAAAGTTGGCGGTGACGATCATGCCGAACGCGGACATCAGGCTGACCATGCCGGCAACCATCAGGACGGAAATCCAGATGCCGATGATTGCGGGCTTTTCTTCCATTTCGGGCTTGAAGATACGGCTGAAGAAAATTTTCTTCGCGATGGGGCCGACCAGCCCCAGGTCCAGGATCAACGCCACGCCAAGCGCGACTGGGTAACCCTTGAGCACCTCGAGCACGTAACCGGCAGTGAAGCCATCGCTCATGGCGACGTTATAACCCGCCATGACGAAAACCATTAAACCGGCCATGATGAGACTGAAAAATACTTCTTCTTTAAAATTCTTAGGCACAGATAAAACTCCTTGGCTGTCAGCATAAAATTTTTGGAGGTAGAGTCAGCGCACACGCCTATACGGAACCAATTGACATCGTTGTCGCCGGCAGCAGAGTTTAACCATACCAGAATTTTTCACTGGGTGTAAGAACTATTTTCAGAAAATATAGTTTGGCTGTTGCCGCTGGTCGGTTTGCTTCGGCCCCATGCCGGCCGATCAAGGCCGCTTTTTTTCCGGCTCTGGGCTTCCTTTTTGGCTTGTAAGCGCGTATCATAATGGCAAGATGGTTAGAGAACGATTAGGCCATAAGGGGAAGATGATATTATGATGAGTGCAGGGTTTGGCCTGAAGGGGCAGTACCAGACGCGTCAAGACGCGCATCCAGCCAGCAACGCCACCCGGGAGCGCAACGCCGAGTTGCACGCGCGGGCATTTGACCGCGTGTCCCAAGCAGTGGGCGGTGGCAAGGTCGCACTTGGGGCTTTGGCAATTGCCGTGGTGCTCATGGGCGCCATGAGCGCGACGCTTTAACAATTGAAAGAGGCAGAAATGCGAAGACCCACCCGCTGAATGCAGCCGGGTGGGTCATTTTAGTGTGCGCTAGTCATCGGCGGTGGAAACCACGATGCGGCCTTCGTGCGGGCTCGGCAGCAGGTCATGGGCCGCGGCAAAGCCGGCCGGCGTGAACGGAAAAAGCGTGCCGATCGGCAGTTTGAGCAGGCCGTCTGCGAACAGCGGCACGAGCTCGGTCAAAATGTCGTGGTCATTCGGGACGGCCAGCGGGTGGATGTGCGTGAACTGCACCGGCTTGTCGCTGTAGGGCTCGCGGTGGGCGACGCTGATGATCTGGCCGCCGGGGCGCACCATTGCCACATCGTCCTGGCCGTTGATGCCGTTCAAGGCGACGTTGAAGACAATGTCGGCGCGCCCGTCCAGCGCCTCGACGTGGTTTTCCGTGTCGTAGGCGAAAAACTCGTCAGCGCCGGCGGTCAGGACCTGGTTGCGGTGGGTGTCGGCGGCGATGCCGATGACGTGCACGCCTCGAGCCTTGGCCAACTGCACCACCAGCAGGCCCACGCCGCCGCTGGCCCCTTTGATCACCACGGTGTGGCCGGGCTGCAGAGTCGTGAACACGGCCACCGCGCGGTACGCCGTGATGCCCGGGGTGATCATTGCGGCGGCCTGCTCGAAGGTCAACGTCTTAGGCAGCACCACTACGTCCCGGGCCTTGGCTCGGACTTGGGTCGCATCGCCTTGGGTCGTGCGCACCAGGACGCGCTCGCCCAGGGTCAGATCGGTCACGCTGCGGCCCAGCGTGGTGATGGTGCCGGCCACGTCGCTGCCCAGCACGTTGAACTGGCCGGGGATGGTGCCGCGACGGGCCATGCGCTCGCGGTTGTTCAGTCCGACCGCCTGAACTGCGATGATCACCTCATCGGCGGCCGGGGCCAGGTCGGGCAGGGTGCGGGCCGAAAGCACCGTGGCGCCGTGCTTGAGTTCAAAGCCAAAAGCTTGCATCAGGATCAGCCTCCTTTTTCAGATGGCTTCAGTTTAGGGCCTGACCCATGCCGCGCCAAGTAAAACGACTTGGCTAAAAAACGCCCTCACCGGCGAGCCGGCAAGGGCGAGAGGAAATGCTTTTAGTTAGGCGTTCTCTTTGGCTTTTGGCCGCCAGAATCCAAGAATCAAGGACGCGATGGCGGTGCCGACCAGAAGTGACACGATAAACCCGAGTTTCTGGTTAGTCAGAGCCAACGCCACGATGCCGCCGTGAGGGGCGGGGACGTTGACGTGGAACAGCTGGGTCAAGCCGCCGGCGATGGCGGAGCCGATGACGCTGCTACCGATGACGTGAAGCGGGTCAGTGGCGGCAAATGGGATCGCGCCTTCAGTGATGAAGGTCAGGCCCAGCACGTAGTTAGACATCGCAGAGTCGTGCTCAGTCTTGGTGAACTTGCCAGGGAAGAAGGTCGCGGCGATGGCAATGGCCAACGGCGGGATCATCCCCCCGATCATGACGGCGGCCATCCAGCGGCCGTCCTTGAAGCCGGACGCCTGGTAAACGCCGATGGCAAAGGTGTAAGCCGCCTTGTTGAAGGGGCCGCCCATGTCGATGCTCATCATGCCAGCGAGGATCACGCCGACGATGACGGCGTTGCCGGTACCCATGCCTTCAAGCCAGTTGATCAAGGCGCCATTCAGGAAGGCGAAGATCGGGTTGACGATGAAGAACATGATCAGGCCGATCAAGGCAAGTCCGATGACTGGGTAGAACAAAATGGTCTTCAGGCCGTCCAGCGAATGGGGCATGCCGGCGAAGAGCTTCTTCAGGCCGACGATCATCCAGCCGGCGATGAAGCCGGCAGCCAGACCGCCGATGAAGCCAGCCGCGTTTTGGGCGTGGACGACGGAGGCCGCGGCGACGGTGGCCATGTAGCCGCCGACAAACCCTGGCATCAACGCCGGCCGGTCACCGATCGACACCGCAATGTACGCGGCCAGGACCGGGACCAGGAAGGAAAACGCGTAGTTCCCCAAGTTGTTGGTGAAGGTGAACCACTGGGACTTGGCGCCGAAGGCATTTTCAAAAATGAAGGACAGCGCCATGATGATCCCACCGCCGACGACAAACGGCAGCATGTTTGACACACCGTTCATGAGGTCAGCGTAGATGCGGCTCCACAGGGTCTTCTTTTCCTCGGTATCCTCGGCGGCGGCCGAAGTGTGGCCACCGGCGGCGTGGAAGACGGGGCCTTTTTCGTCCAGGGTGTCCTGGATCAGTTCGTCCGGCTTCTTGATGCCGTCGATGACCGGGCGGTTGATCAGGTGCTTGCCGTCAAAGCGCGGCATGTCGACCTTTTTGTCCGCCGCGATGATGACGCCGACCGCGGCGTCGATGTCGGCAGCGGTCAGCTTGTGCTTGACGCCTTCCGAGCCGTTGGTTTCGACCTTGATGTCGACGCCCATTTTCTCGGCCTGTTCCTTAAGGGCGGCTTCGGCCATGTAGGTGTGCGCAATGCCGGTTGGGCAGGCGGTGACGGCGACCACGAACGGCTTCTTGCCATCGGCTGAGGCCGCGCTGATGCTGGCGGCGGCAGCGGCCTCTCGCGCGGCGTCCTGCTGGGCGGCCTTGGCCTCGTCGGCCTTGTCCTTGGCGTCTTTAGCTTCCTGCGCGTCACCGAACAGCTGGAGCACCTCGTCTGGGGTTTTGGCCTTCTTCAAGGCCGCAACGAGATCAGGGTTGATCAGCAGGGACGACAGGGCAGCCAGGGCCTGCAGGTGGGTGTTATTGGCGCCTTCGGGAGCGGCGATCATGAAGAACAGGTGAACTGGCTGGCCGTCCAAGGCGTGGTACTCGATGCCGGCCTCACTTTTGGCAAACAGGACGGTGGCGCGCTTGACGGCCTTGTCCTTGGCGTGAGGCATCGCGATGCCGTCGCCGATGCCGGTGGTGGACTCGGCCTCGCGCTTGAGGATGTCTTCCTTGTACAGCTGGTCGTCATCGATAATGCCTTCCGCCTTGTACTTGGCGACCATTTCATCGATGGCGCCGCGCTGATCGGTGGCCTTCAGGTCCATGATCATGACGTTTTTGAGCAATAAGTCACGAATATCCATGATTACACTTCCTCCATTGTGATAGTGCGATAAACTTCATCGATCTTGGCGCGGTCGGCCAGATCCTTGGAAAAGGCCGTGGCACTGCCGCACGCGATGCCGACCTTGAAGGCTTCGCGCGGGTCTTGCGTTTCCGCCAAGGTGCCGGTGAAGCCCGCCAGCATGGAATCGCCGGCGCCGACTGAGTTGACCACTCGGCCAGGCGCGGCGCTGCCATGGTAGGCGCGGTCCGCCTCGACCAACAGCGCCCCTTTGCCGGCCATGGAGACCAGCACGTGCTGCGCGCCCAGTTTGAGGAGCTTGCGCCCGGCTGCGACCACCTGGTGCAAGTCGGTGTACTCGGCATCGCCGAACAGTGCGGCCAGCTCGTGGTGGTTCGGTTTAACCACCAGCGGGTGAGCGGCCAGCGTGTCCAGCAGCGCCTGACCGGTGGTGTCGATCACAAACTCGGCCTTGGCCGCGTGGATCAGCGGGATCAAATCGCGGTAAAAGCTGGCGGGCAACCCGGCAGGCAGGCTGCCGGCCATGACGACCACATCGCCGGGCTGCAGGCGCTGCTGCAAGTTGGCCTTGAAGGCCGCAATTTCTTCCTCGCTGATGGTCGGGCCCGCCGCGTTCAGCTCGGTTTCACTTTCCGCGCGCAGCTTCACGTTGATGCGCGTCGGCTGAGCGACTGGCGTGAAGGCGCAGGGCAAGTCCAGCTGCTGCAGGCTTTCTTCGATGAAGCGGCCGGTGAAGCCGCCCATGAAGCCCAGCGCGGTGCTGTCTCGGCCCAGCGCTTTAAGAATGCGCGAGACGTTGATGCCCTTGCCGCCGGGCAGGGTGATGGCCGAATCGAGGCGGTTGACCAGCCCGAGCTGCAAGTGCTCAAGCGTGACCACGTAGTCGATCGACGGGTTTAGGGTAACGGAATAAATCAATTGGTAACCTCCTTGATCGTGGGTTGATCTTCGTAGTACTGTGCGAGCTGACCAAGCGCCGTGGTAAGAATGGTCACGTCGGCCAGCTCACCAAACTTGGCGAAGCTGACTTGCCCGAACTTGCTGGGGTCGGCCAGCACCACGGTTTGGGTGGCGCGCTGGATGGCCACGCGCTTGATTGCTGCTTCCTCTTCGTCCGGGGTGGTGAGGCCGTACTTCAGGTGGACGCCGTTCGTCCCCAGAAAGGCCAGGTCGAAGTGGCAGGCCGCCATTGCCTGGGCGGTGGTGGCGCCGATCAGCGCCTTGGTCGCCGGTTTGACGCTGCCTGGCAGCATGCGCGTGGCGATCTGGTAGTCGGCGAGCTGGCTGGCGTTGTCGACCCCGGTGGTGATCACCGTGATGTCTCGGCCGACCAGCAGGGGAATCATTTGCCCCGTGCTGGTGCCCGCATCCAGAAAAATGGTGGCGTGATTCGGGATCATGGCGGCGGCCGCCTTGGCGATCCGCTGCTTTTCGATCAGGTCTCGCGTGGCTTTTTCCCGAACGCTGGGCTCAACCGCCGCGTCAATCAGGCGTTCCGCGCCGCCGTGGATCCGGCGCAGGGCGCCTTGCTCCTCCAGGTCCTGAAGGTCGCGGCGAATGGTTGACTCCGAAGCGGTCAGTGCCTGCATGAGGTCCTTGGCTTTGACCACACCTTGCTGGCGCAGGGCGGCTTTGATGTAGCGATGACGTTCTTCTGTAAGCACTTTCCTCACCTCTCGACGTCATTATACGCTGCCATCGTTCAAAATCAATACATAACGTTCAAAAACCGTCAAAAAGTTTGGCAGAAACGTTCACAAGACGTCATCGCTGAAATTGTTCCCACAAATTAAGCGTAAGCACTTTCATTGGTGTAGGCCAATATGCTACGCTAGTACCAGAAAAGGGGGATTTTACTCATGGGAAAATTAGGCGTCTCCGTTTATCCGGAGCGTTCCACTTATGAAAAAGACGCGGCCTACCTGGACCTGGCGGCCAAGTACGGCTTCAAGCGCGTGTTCACCTCACTGCTGGAGATCAAAGGCGATGCAGACACGGTGGTGGCCAGTTTTAAAAAGGTGATCGATCACGCGAACAGCCTGGGCATGGAAGTCATGGTCGACATGAACCCGGCGCTGTTCAAGCAGCTGGGTGTCACCTATGACAACTTGAAGTTCTTTAAGGACCTCGGCGCTTGGGGCGTGCGGCTCGACCTCGGCTTCACCGGGGCCGAAGAGGCACGGATGACCCGCAACCCGTACGGCCTGAAAATCGAGGTCAATATGTCTTCGGGTACGCACTACATCGACAACATCATGTCGTACTCGCCGAACCGCGAGAACCTGCTGGGGTCGCATAACTTTTATCCGCACCAGTTCTCTGGGCTGGGCCAGGACTTTTTCAACCAGGCCACGGCGATGTACACCAAGTACAACCTGAACACCGCGGCCTTCATCACGTCGCAGGCCGCCACCTTTGGCCCGTGGCCGACGCAGGACGGGCTGTGCACGCTGGAGGACCACCGGCACCTGCCGATCGAAACGCAGGTCAAGCATTATGTTCTGCTGGACACCATCAATGACGTGATCATCGGCAACGCGTACGCCAGCGAGGCGGAGCTCAAGGCCGCGCACGATGCCTGGTTCGCTGAGTATCCGGTGCTTAAGGTGGTGCCGGATGCCGACATTTCGGCACTGGAAGCCGAGCTGCTGTTCAAAAATGACCACAGCTACCGCGGCGACCGCTCCGAGTACCTGCTGCGCAGCACCCAGACCCGCGTGACCTACAAGGACCGCGACTTTCCGGCGCATCACACCGAGCCGATCAAACGCGGCGACGTCCTGATTGACAATGAGAAATTTGGTCAATACAAGGGCGAAACCCAAATCGCGCTGCGCGACATGCCAAACGACGGTCGCGTCAACGTGGTCGGCCACCTGCACCCAGATGAGTTGTTCCTGCTGTCGTACCTGAAACCGTGGAGCGGCTTCCGCATGACGCGGGCCTGACATTTTCATGCAGATTCCGCTGGCACTTGGCGGGATCTGTTTTAATATAGTAGAAAAGAGGTGAGTGCGGTGGCAGAAATTAAACACGAAATTGTTCAGATGACCCCGCATTTTCCGTTTCGCGATTACGTGCGCACGCCGGCCACGATGCACGAGGTGGCGCCGCACTGGCACCAGGGGCTTGAGCTCAACTGCCTGATCCAAGGCGGCACGCTCACGGTGGTCGAAGACGGGGTCACTTCGCTGTTTCAGCCCGGGAGCCTGTGGACCATCGATCCGCGGGTGGTGCACAGCTCCAGTGCGCCGAAGCGCAGCGACTGGCTCGAGTACGGCTTCCAAATCGACCCGACCTTTCTGACGACGCTGTTGCCGGAATCGGTCAACTGGCACTTCACGCTGCACGGTCGGCCCACCAGCGGTGCGCTTGCCAAGGCCTATGATGCCCTGTGGTCGAGTGTGATGGCGATGTACCGGGAAAAGGCACACGAAGGCGAGGACGTCAGCCGGCTGCGCACCCTCAGCGCGTTTTACCAGGTGCTGGCCCTGCTTGCCGAGTCATTCACGGCGCCGCTGCAGACGCCAGCGGTGCGGGTCAACCCGCCGCTGGTCGACCGCGCGATGAACCTGATCGACCAAGACTTCGCACAGCCGCTGAGCCCAGCGAGCCTTGCCCAGCAGCTGCACGTGTCCGCCACGACGCTCAACGCGCAGTTTCAGGCGAGTTTGAAGCTGTCGGTGACCCGCTACCTGCGGCAGGTGCGGCTGATGAAGGCGCGAGAGCTGCTTTTGACCTCCAACAAGCCGATCGATTACGTCGCGACGGCGGTCGGGTTTGCCAACCAGCGGGCGCTAGCGCGTAATTTTAAGGGCTGGAAGGGCATGACCCCGAGCGCTTACCGCAAGGCCTATAAACGATTCCATAAAAATGACCGTGTTTACTTTTGAAATTGACCGTTGTTTTTTATGACTGATGTTATCCTGTACTTGTCAGTCAAGACAGGTTGGCACTTCGGACGGGGTCAACCCAATCATTGCTACAATTCAGAAATCGGCTTTCCCCTGAGCCGATTTCTTTTTGTATGCACGCGGGCCTGACGCGGGGCCGGTAATCTAGTATAATTGGCTCTGATATGAATTTGCACCAGCGGGCTAAAACCCGTATGCTTGACACTTAGACTTACTAATAAGGAGGAGCTCATGTTTGTCGATCAAGTGACAGTAGAAGTTGAGGCCGGCAAAGGCGGCGACGGAATGGTGGCGTTTCGCCACGAAAAGTTCGTGCCCTTTGGTGGGCCGGCCGGCGGCGATGGCGGCCACGGCGGCAGCATTGTGTTCTTCGTAGATCCCGGCCTGCGCACACTGATGGATTTTCGCTACCAGCGGCATTTTCACGCGAAAGCCGGCGGCAACGGGCTGGGCAAGCAGATGTACGGGCGCAAGGCGGAGGACATTCGCCTGGCCGTCCCGGCAGGCACGACGGTGTATGACGCCGATATCCATCAGGTGATCGGTGACTTGACCGAACCCGGCCAGGAGCTGGTCGTGGCGCGCGGCGGCCGCGGCGGACGCGGCAATGTGCATTTTGTGTCGCCGAAAAACACCGCCCCAGAAATTGCCGAAAACGGCGAGCCCGGGCAGCACCGCTTCGTCACGCTGGAACTCAAGGTGCTGGCAGACGTCGGGTTGGTGGGCTTTCCGTCCGTCGGCAAGTCGACGCTGCTGTCGGTCGTCACCTCGGCCAAGCCGAAAATCGCGGCTTACCAGTTCACGACGCTGACCCCGAACCTGGGAATGGTGCAGCTGGACGACGGGTCCGACTTTGTCATGGCGGATCTGCCAGGGCTGATCGAAGGGGCCTCGAACGGCGTGGGCCTGGGATTCCAGTTCCTGCGCCACGTTGAGCGCACGCGGGTGATTTTGCACCTGGTGGAAATGGATCCGGAGAACGGCCGCGAGCCGCTGGATGACTATCACCAGATCAGAAAAGAGCTTGGCACTTACGACGATAATATTTTGAAGCGCCCACAGCTGGTAGTGGCGACCAAGCTCGACATGCCAGGCGCCAAGGAACGCTTCGAAGACTTCAAGGCCGCGCTGATCAAGGAAGGCGTGCCGGCAGATCACATTTACGCGATCTCCAGCATCACGCACACCGGCGTCAGCCAGCTAATGCAGGACACTGCCAAGGCGCTGAAAAACGCGCCGGTCTTTGAACCGAAGGCCACGGCGGAGCAGGCGCTGGCGCATGAAAAGCCAACCGAGGCGGAAGTGTCCGTGGCGCGCGATGATGACGGCACCTTCATCCTCAGCGGGACCAAGGTCGAGCGGCTGTTCAAGATGGCCAACCTCGAGCACGACGACGGGGCGCTGCGCTTTGCGCGGCAGCTGCGCGGGCTCGGGGTCGACGACGCGCTGCGCGAAGCCGGGGCCAAAACCGGTGACCTGGTCGCCATCGACGACTTTACGTTTGAATTTGTGGAATAAATAGGGCGAATAAGTAAGGCGGGATAGTATGGAGTCAGCCCAGCCAAGACGGCGATACATCGGCGGCTTTGACGGGTTGCGGACCATTGGGGTGATCGGGGTCATTCTCTACCACCTGCGGCCCGAACTGTTTCAGGGCGGATATTTAGGGGTACTACTTTTTTTCGTGATCTCAGGCTACCTGATCACGGATGGTTTTGTGCGGCAATACGACCGCGAAGGCGGCATCAAGTTAGGCCAGTTCTTCGGCAAACGGATTCGGCGGCTGTACCCAGCACTGTTGACAGTGCTGCTGGGCGCTTCCGCCTACATCGGGTTGTTTGCGCGCGACTTGCTGGTCAATTTGCACAAAATAGTCCTCAGCAACCTGGCGCTGGTTTACAACTGGTGGCAGATTGCCAACGGGCAGTCGTACTTCGAGCGATTCGCGCATAACGAGTCGCCGTTCGTTCACCTGTGGACGCTGTCGATCGAGGGCCAGTACTACATCATCTGGCCGTTTCTATTCATCGCGCTCATGAAGCTGCTAAAAACCAATGGCAAGCGATTCGCCGCGACCATGGTCTTGGCGCTGGCGAGCGGTGTCTGGATGCTGGCACTTTACCGGCTGACCATGCTGGGTGGGGGCGACCCCAGCCGGCTGTACTACGGGACAGACACGCGTATTTTTGCCCTGCTCATGGGCAGCGCCTTGGCGTTTGTCTGGCCGAGCCAGAAGCTGGCGGCGACCTTGCCGCGCCCGAGCCGCATCTTGCTGGACGGGGTGGGGACCATTGCCGTCCTGGCCATGGGCGCCAGCTTGATGAACCTATCCGACCAAAGCAGCGCGCTTTACGAAGGCGGCATGGTTGGTTTCGCCTTGATGGCCCTGGCGCTGGTGGCGGTCGTGGCCAGTCCCGCCACCCGGTGGGGTAAGCTGCTGTCCAACCCGGTGTTTCACTGGGTCGGCACGCGCAGCTACGGCATTTACATCTACCAGTTCCCGGTCATGATCTTTTTTGAAAATGCGTTTCGCAACGTCGCCGATCACCCCGTGCTGTACCCGATGATCGAAGTCGCCATCATTTTGGTAATCAGCGAGCTGTCCTACCGCTTCATCGAACAGCCAGCCGCGCATGTCACCAAGGCGCAGCTTCAGGCTTTTGGGCAAAAACTCCGCCACGGCGGTGCCGGGGCGTTCTTTGCTCGCGTCGGCGTCGTTCTCGCTGCGGTGATCGCGCTTTTGGGTGTGGCCGGCGTTGCGCAGGCCCCGTTTGCCAAGGTGGCGGTCAGCCCCGAGGAGCGGCACCTGAAGGCCAACCAGGAAACCAAGGCCCAGAAAAAGGCCGCGCTGGAAAAGGCGAAAAAGGCGCTGCAGGCCCAGAAAAAGGCGGATGCCGCGAGCAACAAAGCCAGTCAAAGCAGCAGCCAGGCGACTTCTGAAAGCACCAAGTTCGCCCACCCGGTCAACCAAAACTACGAGGCGTACGGCATTTCGCAGGCCCAGTTGCAGCAGGCCCAAACCACGCTGGTTTCGGCCATCGGTGATTCGGTGCTGCTGGACGCCAAGCCGGATTTGCAGCAGCTGATGCCCAAGGCCTTTATTGACGGCAAGGTGGCGCGGCAAATGGGCGATTCGGTGGCCCTGGTCAAGTCCTACGCAGATCAAGGGGCCCTCGCGGACAACGTGATTATTGAGCTGGGCACCAACGGGCCGTTTTCGACTTCACAGATGGATGCGATGATGCAGGCCATCGGCCCCAATCGGCACGTCTTTTGGGTCAACGCCCAGGTGCCGACGCGCCCGTGGCAAAACAGCGTCAATGCGATGCTGCAGGCCGGCACCAAGCGGTTTGCCAACCTGACTGTGATTGATTGGCACGGGTACGCAGATGGGCACCGGGACTGGTTCTATGACGACCAGGTCCACCCGAACCCGAACGGTAACAAGTATTACGCGGCGTACATCACCAAAAACGTCGTGGCACACGCCAAACAATAATGGGGCTGAGCGCTGCTTGGCCCTGTTTTTGCGGCGTTGGCGGTTGTGATAAAATAAGGCGAACGTGACCGATAGTTAGGATGAAAAATTAATGGAACTCTTATTTCTAGGCACCGGGGCCGGCTCGCCCTCGAAAACGCGTAATGTGTCGAGCACCGCGCTGAAGCTGCTCGATGAGCGCAACGAGGTGTGGCTGTTTGACTGCGGGGAAGGCACCCAGCACCAGATCCTGCAAACCAGCATTCGCCCGCGCAAGGTGGCCAAGATTTTTATCACGCACCTGCACGGCGACCACATATACGGGCTGCCGGGCTTTTTGACCAGCCGCGCCAACCAGGGCGGCGAGACCCCCCTGACCATTTACGGGCCGGAGGGCATCGACCGGTTCGTCAAAACCAGCTTGGCCGTGACCGGCACTCACCTGCCGTACCAGCTGAACTTCGTGCTGCTGAAGACGCCGGGGGTGATCCTCGATGACGAGACGTTCAAGGTGACCTTTGCCCCGCTGAACCACCGCATCGCGTGCTTCGGTTTTCGCGTCGAGGAAAAGCCCCACGAAGGTGAGCTGATGATCGACAAGGTGCAGGCGGCCGGCATTCCGGCCGGGCCGGTGTACGCTAAGCTCAAGGCTGGTGAAACGGTGACGCTGCCGGATGGGCGCACCTTTGACGGCCACGACTTTATCGGCGAAGCCCAGCCCGGCCGTACGGTCGCGATTTTTGGCGACACGCGCCAGGCAGACAGCGAGCTTGACCTGGCCAAGGACGCCGACGCGATTGTGCACGAGGCGACGTTCGGTCCAGATGAGGCCAAGTTGGCCCACCAGTATTACCACTCCACTAACCTGCAGGCGGCCAAGCTTGCCGTGGCGGCCCACGCCAAGCGCTTGTACCTGACGCATATCTCGGCGCGCTACATGGGCAAGGGGGCGGCGCTGCTGCAGAAAAGCGCGCAGCACATCTTCCCGCAAACGCAGGTGGTCCGCGATTTTGACGACGTGGTGATTCCATTCACCAAAGGAGGCAATCATGAGTAGACTTGATGGCGAAACGGTCGTCGTGACCGGCGGCTCCAGCGGCTTAGGCCGCGCAGTCGGGCTGGAAGCGGCCAAGCAAGGCGCGACCGTCGTGTTCCTGGCGCGGCGCAAGGACCGCCTGATCGAGGCGCAGGCTGAGGCAACGGCCTTATCCGGCCAGCCGGCGTACGCGTTTGTGTGCGACGTTGCCGACCCGGTGGCGATCGAGGCGGTCGTGGCGCGCATCAGCCGCGACGTCGGCCCGGTCGACGTGTTGGTCAACGCGGCCGGGTTTGGCAATTTCGAAAATGTGGTCGACACCCCGATGGCGCTGGTCGAGAAAATGTTTCGGACCAATGTGCTCGGGCTGATGTACATGACCCAGCTGATCGGGCGCCAAATGATCGACGCACGCCGCGGCCACATCATCAACATCGCCTCGATGGCCGGTAAAATGGCCACGCCGAAATCCGCGGTGTACTCCGCGACCAAGTACGCGGTGGTGGGCTTTTCCAACGGGCTGCGGCTGGAGCTGCGCCCGTTCGGCGTCCGAGTGACCACGGTGAACCCGGGGCCTATCAACACGGACTTCTTCACCGTCGCCCACGCCAATGATTACCTCGCCCGGGTCAACTTTATCGTGCTGGACCCGGAAAAGCTGGCGGCGCGCATCGTGCGCAGCTTCCACCGGCCTGTGCGCGAAATCAACGCCCCGGGGATCATGACCGCGGCGGCCAAGTTCTACGATTTGTTCCCGCATGTCGGCGATTTTTTGGCCGGCGGACTGTTCAATCAAAAGTAGTGGAGGCGCCTCATGAAAAATCAACAACGTTTGATCGTCGGTCTAGTGCTGACGCTGGTTTTAATCGTGTTTGCCCTGCTGAACGGGCAGGGCGTGGCCGTCAATTTCTTTGGCGCCCAGTTCACCTGGCCGCTGATCGTGGTGATCGTCGTTTCGGTGCTGATCGGCGCGTTGATTACCGCGCTGGTTTCAACGGCCAGCATGAGCCAGAATAAAAAAGCCCTGAAGGCGGCCCAAAAAGCGGCCGAAGACGCACAGGCGGACGCGGCCAAGAATCTCAAGGACGAAACGGCGAAGCTTGAAAGCCAAATCGCGGACCTGCAAAAGCAGCTGGCGGCGGCCCAAGCGCAAACCAAGGATGATGTGCAAGAATAAAAAAACTGAGGTCCCGCGACGTGATTTTCTTCGCGAGGCCTCAGTTTTTAGTTTTGCGCAGGTTTGAACGCCATGGTCGCTTGCACTGCCTGGCGCCAGCCGGCGTAAAGCTGGTCGGCGCGGGCCGGTGCCATTTGGGGCGCAAACCGCGTCCCGATTTTGGCGATGTGTTGCAGCGCGGCCGTATCTGGCCAAAAGCCCACGGCCAGACCGGCGAGAAAAGCCGCGCCCAGCGCCGTTGTTTCCAGGTTGGCCGCGCGTTCGATCGGCGTCTGCAGCAGGTCCGCCTGAAACTGCATCAGGTAGTCGTTGTTGGCGGCGCCGCCGTCGACCCGCAACGTTTTGAGCGTGATGCCGGTGTCCTGGGCCATCGTTTCCACGACGTCGCGGGTCTGGTAGGCCAGCGACTGCAGGGTCGCCTTGATGAAGTCGTTGGCGGTGGTGCCGCGGGTCAGCCCGAACACCGCGCCGCGGGCATCCGGATCCCAGTAGGGTGCGCCCAGCCCCGTGAAGGCTGGCACGACGTAGACTTCGCTTTGGCTGGTCGAGGCGCGGGCGGCGGCTTCGGACTCCGGCGCCGTGTGCACTAGGCCCATCGCGTCGCGCAGCCACTGGATCGCACTGCCGGCGACAAACACCGACCCTTCCAGTGCGTAGGTGACCTCACCGTTCAGGCCGTAGCCGATGGTGGTCAGGAGGTTGTGGGCGGACATTTTCGGGGCCTTGCCGGTGTTCATGACAATGAAAGAGCCGGTGCCGTAAGTGTTTTTGACCATGCCGGGACTTAGCGCGAGCTGGCCGAACAGGGCCGCCTGCTGGTCGCCGGCCATGCCCGCGATCGGCACCCGGCTGCCGTAAAAATGAAACGGCGCGGTTTCCCCGTAAACCTCTGAATTGCTGCGGACCTCGGGCAAGAGCGCCTTGGGGATGTTCAACAGTTGCAAAATCTCATCGTCCCACTGCAGCGTGTGAATGTTGAACAGCATGGTGCGGCTGGCGTTGGTGTAGTCGGTGACGTGGATCGCGCCGCCGGAGAGCTTCCAGGCCAGCCACGTGTCGATCGTGCCAAACAGCAGCTCGCCGCGCTCGGCGCGCGCCTGGGCGCCGGGCACTTCGTCCAGCAGCCAGCGGACCTTGGTCGCCGAAAAGTACGGGTCGATCAGCAGGCCGGTTTTCTCGTGAATCAGGTCATTGTAGCCGCCTTGCCGCAACTGTTCGGCCAGCGGGGTGGTTTGGCGCGACTGCCAAACGACGGCGTTGTGGATCGGCAGGCCGGTTTGCTTGTCCCAGATCACGGTCGTTTCGCGCTGGTTAGTGATGCCGATGCCGGCGATCTGCCGCGGCTGGATCCCGCTTTGCGAAAAGGCGTCGGCGATGGTGGTGAGCACCGCGTTCCAAATTTCGTTGGCGTTGTGCTCGACCCAGCCGGGCTTGGGAAAGTACTGCGGGAACTCCTGCTGAGCGTCGGCGATGATCTGGCCCTCGTGATCGATGATGAGCGCGCGGGTCGAGGTCGTGCCCTCGTCCAGCGCCATGATGTACTGTTTGTCCATGTCTGCGTTGCTCCTTGTCAGTCTGATAGAATAAGTGTAAGCGCTTAGCCAACGATTGAAAAGGCCGGCCTCCGCCCTAAGCCCGATTTTGCCATGGAAAACGTTTTATTTTCGATTTGACCTGTTTTGACCAAACCCAATTTGTTAGACTATAAGGGTAGTGAACATCACGAGCACGTCGGCTCATCAATGCCGTCGAAGGAGGGGATTTTTATGAATCCTGATAGTTTTACGCAAGCAGTCACGGAAGCCGTTGCCGCCGCGCAGCAAATCGCGCAGGTGCGGCACCATCAAGAAATCGATATTCCAGAAGTGATTAAAAGCATGGTCCAAAAGGGCGACCTCGGCGCTCAGCTGTATCAAGACGCCGGCATCGACCTAAATGGCCTGAACGCCACCATCGATCAGGCCATCGACCAAGAGCCGGTGGTCGAAGGGGCCAGCAGTTACGGCCAGAACATGAGCCAGAACCTGTATCAGCTGTTCCAGGATGCCGACAAGGTCAAAACGAGCCTGGGCGACGAGTACATCGCGACCGAAGACGTGCTGCTGGCGCTGTTTGACCAGCCGTATAATGCCATCACCAAGTACCTGACCGATAACGGCCTGACGGAAAAAAAGTTCCGCAAGGTCGTCGACAAGGCCCGCGGCGGTCAGAAAGTCACCTCAAAGACGGCCGAAAACACCTACAAGGCCCTGGAAAAGTACGGCACCGACCTGGTCAAAGAGGCCCGCTCCGGCAAAATGGATCCGATCATCGGCCGCGACGAGGAAATTCGCAACGTGATCCGCATCTTGTCGCGCAAAACCAAGAACAACCCAGTCCTGATTGGCGAACCCGGCGTCGGCAAAACGGCAATCGTTGAAGGCCTGGCGCAGCGCATCGTGCGCAACGACGTGCCGGATAACCTGAAGAACAAGACCATTATCTCGCTGGACATGGGCAGTCTGCTGGCCGGGGCCAAGTACCGCGGCGACTTTGAGGAACGCCTGAAGTCGGTTCTGAACGAGGTCAAGAAAAGCGAAGGCCAGATTCTACTGTTCATCGACGAGATTCACACCATCGTCGGCGCCGGCAAGACGGAAGGTTCAATGGATGCGGGCAACTTGCTCAAGCCGATGCTGGCGCGCGGCGAGCTGCACCTGATCGGCGCGACCACCCTGGACGAGTACCGCGAGAACATTGAAAAGGACAAGGCCCTGGAGCGCCGGTTCCAGCGGGTGCTGATCCAAGAGCCGTCAGTCGAGGACACCATTTCGATTCTGCGCGGGCTGAAGGAGCGCTTCGAGATTTTCCACGGCGTGCGCATTCACGATTCGGCGCTGGTGGCCGCCGCGACGCTGTCGAATCGCTACATCACCGACCGCTACCTGCCTGACAAGGCCATCGACCTGATTGATGAGGCCAGTGCGGAGATCAACGTCGAAATGAATTCGCGGCCGACCGCGCTGGACATGGCCGAGCGCAAGCAGATGCAGCTGGAAATCGAGGAACAGGCCCTGAAGAAGGAAACCGACCCCGCCAGCGAAAAGCGCCTGAAGCAGGCCGAACAGGAACTGGCGAACACCAAGGAGCAAACCGCCAAACTCAAGGCGCAGTGGGATGCCGAAAAGAAAGACATCAACCAGCTCAACGAGAAGAAGGAAGCCATCGATAAGGCCAAGCACGAGCTGGAAGACGCGCAAAGCCGCTACGACTTGGAAACCGCCGCCCGCTTGCAGCACGGCACCATTCCGCAACTTGAAAAAGAGCTCAAAGAGCTCGAGGCCACCGACCGGCCGGACGCCTGGCTGGTCCAGGAATCCGTCACCGAAAATGAAATCGCCGCGGTGATCTCGCGGCAAACCGGCATTCCGGTGGCCAAGCTGGTCGAAGGCGACCGGCAGAAGCTGCTGCACCTGCCTGAGCACTTGCACCAGCGGGTGATCGGCCAAGACGAGGCCGTCGACGCGGTATCTGACGCGGTGCTGCGGTCGCGGGCCGGTCTGCAGGATCCGTCGCGGCCGCTGGGCAGCTTTCTGTTCCTCGGGCCTACCGGGGTCGGGAAGACCGAGCTGGCCAAGTCGCTGGCGGACAACCTGTTTGATTCCGAAAAGCACATGGTCCGCATCGACATGTCCGAGTACATGGATAAAATTTCCGTGTCCCGGCTGGTCGGGGCGGCCCCAGGCTATGTCGGCTACGAGGAAGGCGGCCAGCTGACCGAGGCCGTGCGGCGCAATCCGTACACCATCGTGCTGCTGGACGAGATTGAAAAGGCGCACCCGGATGTGTTCAACATTTTGCTGCAGGTGCTCGATGACGGGCGCCTGACCGACAGCCAGGGCCGCACCGTCGACTTCAAGAACACCATCATCATCATGACCTCCAACCTGGGCTCCGAAGCGCTGCTGGACGGCGTGGAAGACGACGGCAAAATCACCCAGAATGCCAAGGACCAGGTCATGGCGCAGGTACGCAGTCACTTCAAGCCGGAGTTCCTGAACCGGATCGATGACATCATCATGTTCAACCCGCTGCGGCTGGAAGACGTGGAAAAGATCGCGGTCAAAGATTTGAAGCAGCTGGGTGGCCGCTTGGCGGACCAGAACATCACGCTCGACGTGACGCCGGCGGCCGAAGAGTGGCTGGCCAACAAGGGCTACGAGCCGGCTTACGGCGCCCGGCCGCTGCAGCGATTGATCACCACGGCGGTCGAAACACCGCTGGCCAAGCAGCTGATCGGCGGCCAGATTCTGCCGGATTCCACGGTGACGATCGGCGTGAAGGATGGCGCTTTAGACTTTGCCAGCGAGGAAAATGCGCCAACGCCGGCGGAAGCATAAATTTTACCTGTAAAGGTCTTGCCTTGACGCGCATATTTTAGTATGATTAGTCATGCTGTGATAGCAACAGGCTATCAATGCCGCTTGGCCTTGCAATTTTGGCCCGGTCCGGTATAGTAGTAAAGAAATCTAAAACAAAAGGGGTTTTCCGCTCATGGCAGTTCCAGCACGCAGGACTTCAAAAACCAAAAAGCGTATGCGCCGCGGTCACATTAAGTTGAATGTGCCGAACTTGCAGTTCGACGCAGCGACCGGCGAATACCGTGTCTCTCATCACGTTTCACCTAAGGGCTTCTACAAGGGCGCTCAGGTGCTCAAAAAGGATACCGACGCTAAGGCGTAATGGGCCTTTGCCGCAGACCAAATTGGTTTGCGGCTTTTTTTATGCTTGCCATCTAGTCTTAAAGACTAGCTCTCGTGTTATACTGGAAGCAGGAAATGAAGGAGGATCATCATGGCTGAAGATGAAGAGTATTTTGCGTACCTGAAGTCACTGCAGCAGGTGCAGCTGCCGCGCTGGGCCGACCTGCCGCAGTTCGACTTGTACATGGACCAGGTGGTGCAGTATGTCAATGAGCTGCTTGCACCGCTGGATCTGGGTGAGCTGACCGCGACCATGGTCAACAATTACGTCAAAAAAGGCGTGATCACCCCGCCGACCAAGAAGAAGTACAGCCGCGGCCAAGTCGCGAACATTTTGATCATCGCGATTTTAAAGTCCGTTTTTTCGCTGGACGAGATCGCCGCTGGCATCGACTACCAGCTGCAGGGCCGCGAAAAACAGCAGGCGTTTGACGCGTTCATCATGAACTTTGCCGGCGCCTTGCAGCAGGCCAATACCAACTTTGCCGGCGGCGTGCTGATCAACAAGGTGACCAAGGAAGATACCATCAAGGTGCAAAGCGCGATGGTGTCGCTGGCCATCAACGCGGTGCTGCAGAAGATGCTCGTTTCCGCCATGGTGACCATGGTGATGCCCAAACCCACCGGCAAGAAGGAGAAATAACCGTGAAGCTAACGATTCTGTCGACCAGTGACACTCACGGGTACATTGTCCCCACCAACTACGTGCGGCGCGACCAGGATCTGCCCTTTTCGCTGAGCAAGGCGAAAACCGTGATCGACCAGCTGCGCCACGCCGCGCCAGGGCCGGTGCTGACGATTGAAAACGGCGACTACCTGCAGGGGTCGCCGCTTTCGTATTACGCCGCCAGCATCAAGCAGGATCCGGCGCTGGAAACCGCAGCCTACAACCAGGTGGGCTATGACCTTGGTATCGTGGGCAACCACGAGTTCAATTACGGGCGTGAGTACCTGAGCCGCGCCATCGCCACCTTGAACTATCCGGTGCTGTGCGCCAACATATTGGATCACGGCCAGTCGGCGTTCGGTCAGCCCTACCGGATTTTTGAAAAAGGCGGGGTGAAGGTCGCCGTGCTGGGTCTGACCACCAGCTACATTCCGCACTGGGAAGGGCAGGCACACATTCACGACCTGACCTTCGCCAGTCCCGTTGACGTGGCGCGCCAGTGGCTGCCGCGGCTGCACGAGCTGGCGGATGTGGTCGTGATCGCCTACCACGGCGGGTTTGAGCGCGACCTGGAAACCGGGGAACCGACTGAGGCGCTGACCGGCGAAAATGTCGGCTATCAGCTGAGTCAGTTGAACGGCGTGGACGCCTTGGTCACCGGCCATCAGCACCGCGAACTGGCCGGGCTGGTCAACGGCGTGCCGACCACGCAGCCCGGCTACCGCGGCGCCGACGTCGGGGTGATCACCCTGGAGCTGAGCCAGACGGCCAGCGGCTGGCAGGTCGCAGGGGCGGCCGCTAAGCTGGTCCCAACCGGGGCGGCGCCGGCCGATGCTGACGTGCTGGCGGCCGTTGCCCAGACGCAAAATGACACCGAGGAATGGCTGGATTCGCCGCTGGGCCGCGTGGAAGGCGACATGACCATCCGCGATCCGCAGGCGGCGCGGCTGGTGGAAACGCCGTACATCGAGTTCATCAATCAGGTGCAAATGGCCGCGACCGGCACCGACATCGCCGGCACCGCCTTGTTCAACAATGAAGGCACCGGCTTTGGCGCGACCATCACCATGCGCGATGTGGTCACCAACTACATTTATCCCAACACGCTGGCGGTGCTGCGCTTGTCTGGCGCCGATATCAAGGCCGCGCTTGAGCAGTGCGCCGAGTTCTTCACGCTGCAAAATGGCAAGCTAGTCGTCACCGAGCGCTTCGCCAATCCCAAGCCGCAGTATTACAACTACGACATGTATCAGGGCCTCGACTACACGTTGGACATCACCCGGCCGGTGGGCGAGCGGGTGTCGCAGCTGACTTACCACGGCGTGCCGGTTGCGGCCGACCAGTTCTACGAGGTGACCACCAATTCTTACCGTGCAGCAGGCGGCGGCAATTTTGCGATGTTCGACGCCAGCAAGATCGTGCGCGAGAACCAGAAGGACATGACCGAGCTGATCGCCGATTACCTGCAGGCGCATCCCGTCATCACTGCCAGTGCCGACCACAACTTTACGGTTTTGCCGAAAATGTGACACCTAGTCACATTTTCGTTGCGTTTTTGACCGGAACGCGGTAATCTGGTGCACAGACTGAAACAAAGAAAGGTAATACATACATGAAAAAATTAGGATCACTTTTCGTTGGCCTGGCCGCCGTGCTCACGCTCGCCGGTTGTGGCACGAAGCTGAGCACCAGCAAGACGACTTACAGTAATTCGGGGATGGTGGCGATCGTCAAGGGCGACGCCAGCGGCAAGTCTGTCAGCTATCAAGCGGACTCTGAATCCGGCAAGACCCCGGTGAACGACGGGAAATTCACCTTTACCATCCCGATGACCACCAAGCAGCAGAAGGTGACCGTCAAGGCTGGCGACGAAACCGTTCACGCGACCGTGAAGGCGGCCAAGTCCCTGGGCGACTACACGACGATCGCCAAGAAGTACAACCAGGCCATCATCGCGACCGCGCTGCCGGCTGACATTCAAAAACAGCTTCAGACGACGGCCACTCAGAAGCAGCCGACCGCGCAGGAAATTGCGGCGCTGCCAGTGGCACAGCAGCAGCAGATTGTGGCCCAGCAAAAGGCCCTACAGGCGGCAATCAAAACTGCCACGGCCAAAACCAAGGATCAGCAGCTGCCGACCAGCGTTTCGGGGCTGAAACAGGCCTTGAACGCGGCCGGTGGGAAACTGCGGGTCAACGTCCAAGACGGGCAGCTGATCTCCGCAACGCAGATCGCCCCAATCAAGGACATGAAGAACAAGTCCAAGCAGGCTCAGTTCGGCCAGATGTTCGGCCTGCTTGCCAACGCGGTGGGTGCCGACGCCAAGAAGGTCGGCAAGGACTTCCAGAAGGCCTTGAAGGATCAGGACGGTTCCAACACCACAATCAAGACCATCAAGAGCAACGGCGTCAAGTTTGACGTCGGCGCCTCGGCCGATGATCTGTTCATTTACGTGACCAAGTAAGTTGCCTAGAGTGGCCTAGTAAAGGAGGCACGGCAATGGCGGATGACGAGGAAGAATGCGACCGCACGGTGAGAATCGCGTTTTTTCCGCTTGATCCGAAAGTTTCCGGCGAGCAGCTGGAAGCCTCGGTGGCGGACTGGTTCGCCGGTGATGGGGCGTTCGGCGCGCGCTGGTTCAAATTCGATTTTGAACGCATCGAGCCCCCGACTGCGCAGCAGCCCGCGCGCGTCATCGGCGTCTTGCACTTTCCGGACATCGGGGATGACGACGAGGCGCTGTATTATTGCTGCCGCGACCTGAACGCCGATTACACGGTGCTGCCGTACTTGCCAGATGAAGATTGATGAGAAGCGTCGCTGGTCGGCGCTTTTTTTATGCAATTTTTTGCGACCGGCACGAAAAAACCCCACCGCAAGCGGCAGGGCAGTTTCAGAAATTAATTGGTTTTCTTTTCATCAGTCGTCGGATCGAAGTGTTTCATGATCGGCGGGAGGACGAAGAGGATGATCGTGAAGATCACAGAGACGATGGTCGAAAGCTTAGGGTCGTAAGTGCCGCCCGTCAGCGCGCTGGCCAGAAAGCCGACGACTTGACCGAGGATGACGCCCCAGACTAGAGTTGCGATATAGCGCATGGTATCCCTCTTTTCTGAAATTCATCTTATCACGCCGGGGGCAAAATGCAACCGGGAAGTGCACGCCGGTTCGGGTATAATGGAAAGCGAGGTGAAACGATGTTTACCCATATTCAAGTCAAAAGCAGCTATTCACTGCTGCAAAGCCCGCTTACGCTGGAACAGATCATCGGCGCGGCCAAGGAGCGGGGCTTTTCTGCCATCGGGCTCAGCGATGTCAACGTGGTCTACGGGATCGTTGATTTTTATTCGCAGGCCCAAAAGGCAGGAATCAAACCGCTGCTGGGAATGACGGTCCAGCTGCCCGACTGCGAGTTTCTGGTCGTGGCCGAGACTACGGCCGGCTATCACCAGCTGCTGCGGCTGTCCAGTGCAATCATGATGCCCCAGGCTCAGCCGACGCTTGAAACGCTGCCTGACCTGACCGGCCTGGCCGTGATCGTAACGGGGGCTTATTTGCTGAGCCCAGCTTTCAAAGACCGCAAACAGCCGGCCGAGGACTACTTTAAGGCGCTGGCCGCCAAGCAGCCGGCCAGCCTTTATTTGGGTGTCACCGCCCAGGAGCTCGGCACGACCCTGCCGCAGTTCGCTGCGGCCAATGCCTTGCCGCTGCTGGCGCTGAGTGATGTCAGCTACCTGAATCCCACCGACGCCTTCACGCAAAAGGTGATGGGGGCGATCAAGGATGGCGCCCAGCTCAACTTTCGCGACCCCACACTGATGGACGCCGGGCCTCACTGGTTGACCCAGGCGGATGCCGCGGCCGCGCCGTTTGAGCAGGCCGGCCAGACTCAGGCGCTGGATAATCTGCAGGCGCTGGTGGACCGCTGCGCAGTCACCATCGAGTTCAAACAGCCGCAGCTCCCTCATTTTCCCACCCCGAATGATGTGCCGGCCAAGGACTATCTCCACACGCTGGCGAGCCAGGGCCTGGCCAAGCGCTTTAACGGGCAGACTGTGCCCAAGGCTTACCAAGACCGGCTGACCTACGAGCTGAAAGTGATCAACGAAATGGGGTTTGCCGATTACTTCCTGGTCGTCTGGGATGTCATGAACCACGCCCATGAGGTCGGGATCATGATGGGGCCTGGGCGCGGGTCGGCCGCCGGGTCGCTGGTCGCGTACGCCTTGGCCATCACCGAAGTTGATCCGCTGAAGTACAATCTGCTGTTTGAACGGTTCCTGAATCCGGCGCGCCAGCAGATGCCCGATATCGACATCGACATTCCCGACGACCGGCGCCAGGAGCTGATTGCCTATGTCCACGAGTTTTACGGGCAGGAACATATGGCCCAGATCATCACCTTTGGCACGTTTGGCGCTAAGCAGGCGATCCGCGACGTGGCGCGCGTGTTTGGCCTGTCCCAGTTCGACAGCGACAAGTGGAGCAAGGCCATTCCGGCGATGTTTAAAATCAATCTGACGACGGCCTACAAGGACTCGCTGCCGCTGCGCAACCTGATTTCCGACTCGGACCAAAACCGGGCCTTGTACCAAACAGCGCTGGCGCTGGAAGGTCTGCCGCGGCACTACTCGACCCACGCGGCCGGCATTGTGCTCGCTCAGGAGCCGTTGACCGACACGGTCGCGGTGCAAGACGGCGGGGATGGTATTGCGCAGACGCAAGTCACCATGACCAACGTCGAGCGCCTGGGTCTGCTGAAAATCGATTTTCTGGGGCTGCGCAACCTCAGCATTTTAGCCCGCGCGACCCAGGCAATCACGTACCAAACCAAGAAACCCTTTGATCCCAAGGCCATTCCGCTGGACGACGCGGCGACTTTGAAGCTGTTTGCGCGCGGTGACACCAACGGCGTGTTCCAGTTTGAATCCGCCGGCATTCGCTCGGTCCTGCGGCGCCTGCAGCCCACGGCGTTTGAAGACGTCGTGGCGACCAACGCGCTGTACCGGCCGGGGCCAATGGAGCAGATTGATACCTTCATCAAGCGCAAGCACGGCCAGGAGCCGATCACGTACCCCGCGGATGCCCTTAAGCCCATTCTTGAGCCGACATACGGTGTGCTGGTCTACCAGGAGCAGGTCATGCAGGTGGCCAGCACCATGGGCGGATTTTCGCTGGGCGAAGCGGATTTGCTGCGGCGCGCGATGAGTAAGAAAAAGGCCGCAGTGCTGGCCGCCGAGCAGACTAAGTTCATCGCCGGCGCCAAGGCCAAGGGGTTTGACCAGCAGACGGCCGAAACGGTCTACGACTACATCGATCACTTTGCCAACTACGGGTTCAACCGCAGTCATGCGGTGGCGTACTCGATGATCGCGTTTTGGCTGGCCTATATTAAGGTGCATTACCCGACCGCGTTTTTTGCGGCGCTGATGAACGGCAGCCTGAACAACGCCGCCAAGTTGCGTCAGTATGTCCAGGAGCTGAAGAGTCGTAAAATTAAGGTGCTGGGGCCGGACATTAACCGCTCCGGGCTGGTGTTCCGAATTGAAGGCCAGGCGCTGCGGTTTGGGCTGCTGTCGATTAAGGGGCTGCGGCGCGATTTTGCCGACGCGCTGCTTTCGGCGCGCCAAAACGGGCCCTTCAAGTCGCTGCAGGACGTCTTGCAGCGCATCGACAGCAAGTGGCTCAAGCCTGAGAACTTCACCGCGATGGTCCAGGCGGGCGCGTTCGACCAGTTCGATGACAACCGCGCTCAGGTGCAGGCCAACTTAAGCGAGCTGATCGAGACGGTCAAGCTGGCCGGCAATGACGTGACCTTGTTTGCGGCGTTTCAGCCGAAAACCATCCAGGTGCCGCGGCTGAGTGCGACCGCGCAGCTTGACCAAGAAGCGGCGGTGCTTGGGGTCTACCTCTCTGGCCACCCAGTGGATCGCTACGTCGAGGCACTCAGCCCGTTCATGCCGCTGGTGTCCTCGGCGGAGCTTGAGGGTCAGACCCAGGTCACGGTGGTGCTGGTGATTCGCCGCATCAAGCGCATTCGCACCAAAAAAGGCCAGGAGATGGCGTTTTTGGACGGCCAAGACGGGGCCGGCCAGCTGAGCGTGACGGTTTTCCCCAAGCTGTATCCGGCAATTGCCGAGTACCATGAGGACCAGGTGATCGTGGTGCAGGGCAAGGTCGAAGAGCGCGACGGCCTGCAGCTGATTGCCAACCGCATTGAGCTGGGGGACGAAGCGCTGGCCAAGCTGCCGCAAAGCAAGCTCTTCATCCGCTTGGCCGACCCAGACGACAAGGCCGGTCAAAAGGCCTTGATGCAAACGCTGGCCAAACACCGCGGTGGGACCCCGGTGATCATGGTCAACGGCAAGACCCGTGAAAGCATCATTTTGAATCAGCGCTATTGGGTCGATGACAGCGATGAAACCGTCACCATTTTAGGCGGGCTGGTAGGCGAGCAAAACGTTGTGCGCCAGCGGCTTGGCGGCACTGATGAAAAATGAGAAAATTCTGCGGCTTCAGGCGACAACTTTTCTGAAAAGTGATATGCTTAACGAGTGTTAGGGGCGTGCCCCGAAAGAAAAATCATGAGGTGAAATGATGAAACGCATTGGGATTATGACCAGTGGTGGCGACGCCCCTGGCATGAATGCTGCTGTTCGTGCGGTTTCCCGCAAAGCCCTGACCGAAGGCCTTGAAGTCTTCGGCATTAATTATGGCTTCGCGGGTCTGGTTGCCGGCGATATTTTCCAAATCGACGCGGCTGCCGTCAACGATGTGATCAAGCGCGGCGGGACCATGCTTTACTCCGCCCGCTACCCTGAGTTTGAAAAGGAAGAAGTTCAACTCAAGGGCATCGCGCAGCTGAATAAGTTTGGCATCGACGCGCTGGTCGTTATCGGCGGCGACGGGTCTTACCACGGCGCCTTGAAGCTGACTCAGCACGGCTACAACGCGATCGGCCTGCCAGGCACGATCGATAACGACATTCCGTACACCGACTTCACGATCGGCTTTGACACCGCGGTCAACACCGCCCTGGATGCCATCGACAAGCTGAACGACACGGCTGCCAGCCATGAGCGCACGTTCGTGGTTGAGGTCATGGGCCGCAACTGCGGTGACATTGCGATGTGGGCGGCCGTTGCCGGCGGCGCTGCAGACGTGATCATTCCGGAGCACGACTACGACATCGAAAAGGTTGCCGAGAAGTTGCGTTCTTCTCGCCAGCGCGGCCAAAAGCACGCCATCATCGTGCTGGCCGAAGGCGTCATGCACGCCGACGAATTCGCCGACAAGCTTGCCAAGTATGGCGACTTCCAGCTGCGCGCGACCACACTTGGCCACGTTCAGCGCGGCGGCAACCCGACGGCCAAAGATCGGGTGCTGGCCTCTGAGATGGGCGCCTACGCCGTTGAACTGCTGATGCAGGGCAAGGGCGGCCTGGCCGTTGGAATCCAGAACAACAAGCTGGTCAACCACGCCATGACCGATCTGTTTAACTCCAAGCACGAAAGTCAGTTGGAGCTGCACAAACTGGTCGAAGACCTTTCCTACTAGACGGCTGTTTAGTCAGCCAGAGTTCGCGTTTATCAATTAGTTAATTTGCCGTTAAGGCGGGTTAAAAAATTCAAAAGGAGCGATTTTACATATGAAAAAAACCAAGATCGTTAGCACGCTTGGCCCTGCCAGCAACACGACCGACATTATCGTTAAGCTGATTCAGTCAGGCGCTAATGTATTCCGGTTTAACTTCTCTCATGGGGACCACGAAGAACACCTGGCTCGCATGAACATGGTTCACGAAGCGGAAAAGATCACCGGCAAGACTGTCGGCATCATGCTTGACACCAAGGGTGCCGAGATTCGGACCACCGTTCAGAACACCCCGAACGGCAAGATCGAATTCAAGACCGGCGATGTTGTGCGCATCTCAATGGATGCTTCCCTTGAAGGGACCAAAGAAAAAGTCGCTGTTACCTATGACGGTCTTTACGACGACACGCACGTTGGCGGCCACGTCCTCTTCGATGATGGCTTGATCGACATGCTGATCACTGAAAAAGATGAAAAGAACCGCGAACTGGTCTGCACCGTTCAAAACGATGGGATCCTCGGCGGCCGCAAGGGTGTTAACGCCCCTGGCGTTTCGATCAACCTGCCTGGGATCACCGAAAAGGATGCCGATGACATTCGCTTCGGCCTTGACAATGGCATCAACTTCATCGCTGCTTCCTTCGTCCGCAAGCCGCAGGATGTCATGGACATTCGCGAACTGCTCGAAGAAAAGGACGCGCTGAACGTTCAGATCTACCCGAAGATCGAATCCCAGGAAGGCATCGACAACTTCGATGACATCCTGAAGGTGTCCGACGGTTTGATGGTTGCCCGTGGCGACATGGGTGTTGAAATCCCATTCGAACATGTCCCGATCGTTCAGAAGACGTTGATCCGCAAGTGCAACGATGTCGGCAAGCCCGTCATCACTGCAACGCAGATGCTGGACTCCATGCAGGAGAACCCACGCCCGACCCGTGCCGAAGTTAACGACGTTGCCAACGCTGTCTTTGACGGCACCGACGCCACCATGCTTTCCGGTGAGTCCGCTAACGGTGAATACCCAGTTGAATCTGTTGCAGCGATGTCCAAGATCGATTCCTACATCGAAGAGCAGATCACCAAAGAAGGCGGCTACGCAGAGCGCAACTACGACAATGCGTCGGTCACTGAATCCGTTGGTGTTGCAGTTGCCCGCACGGCTAAGAAGCTTGGCGTGAAGACCATTGTTGCGGCAACCGAATCCGGCTACACGGCCCGCATGATCTCCAAGTATCGCCCAGATGCTGATATCCTGGCTTTGACCTTTGATGAAAAGACCCAGCGCGGCCTGACCATCAACCGCGGTGTCTTCCCAGTCGTTGTCGACAAGCCTGCTAACACAGACGAAATGTTCGACCTTGCGACCAAGAAGGCTCAGGAGCTTGGTTTCGCTGAAGAAGGCGACCTAATCCTGATCACTGCCGGCGTCCCAGTTGGCGAATCTGGCACCACCAACGTCATGAAGATCCAACTGATCGGCTCGAAGCTGGTTCAGGGTTCTGGTGTTGGCGACGAAGCAACTGTTGGTAAGGCGGTTCTGGCCACCTCTGCTGACGAAGCTGCAGCCAAGATGCAAAAGGGTGACATTCTGGTGGTTAAGACCACTGACAAGGATTACCTGCCAGCCATCGAAAAGGCGGCCGCTCTTGTCGTTGAAAACGGCGGCTTGACTTCCCACGCGGCCGTTGTCGGCATCGCCATGGGGATCCCAGTGGTTGTTGGCGCCGAGGGTGCCCTCAAGGCAATCACCGATGGTCAGATCATCACCGTTGATTCCCGTCGCGGCATTGTTTACAAGGGTGCAACCAACACGCTGTAAGCTTTCCGCTCATATCGATTTGAAGAAGGTCACCTCAGTGATGGGGTGATCTTTTTTTGTGAAATCAATTACGCCAGAGATTCTGGCTTTCTTTGTAGTGGGGTAGTGTGTGGACCAATATTTCAAGGCGTAATGCGCCGAGAACTGGGCACTACACCAACTTAGGCGCTTACGATTGATTGGTGGGTGTTTACAAGACAAGGAATAATTTATCAGCCACAAAATCGCAAAAGGCCCTCTCGAAAACGAGGGTCCTCCCGAGAACATATTAATCAGCACCAATTGACAACGACCCCGACTTTGACAATGCAGACCCGCGAAGCAATCTCTATAACCAGCACCGTCGCTGTGCCATGGAATCATGCAGATAACTTGCACTTAGCAACAGATATTTATTGCTAACGATTGTCAACTAACCGATACGCCGCGATGACGTTGTGGCGGCGAACGATTACGCAAAGCGAGCGGCTTGGATTAGGAAAGGTCGCGCTACCTTCAGGTCCAGAATAACGCAACGTTTTGGCGCGCGTGGGGCCAACCACTACAATCCCTTCGTTCGGAATGTTAGTGTTCTGCGGCCAAAAATGTACGGCTAAACCACCGATACTGATGCCCAGAAGCAGGGTAAGACCAAATTGAATGATTGTCTTGATGATTGCCTTTCTTTTCATTATCTGATGTCGAAGACCCTGATCCATTTCAGGGTCTTCTCTCCCTCCTTAGTGTTTGGCTTGACCACGGTGGGGTCAGTCACGCTTACTAAATTATCCTGTATCGCAGAGCTGTCGTTCAGCTTTGTTGCTTTAACGATGAAGCCTGGCATTGCAAGCGTCATTGTAAGAATTAGCGTTGGAAAAGTGAAACTTATCTCCTTCGAGAAGAACGTTCCCCTTCAGATGAATAATCTGGTGGTTTTGCGCATGGTATGTAACCGATTACACAGCAAATGTACGCCTAAGTAGGTGAATGTCAATAAGTGTGAATTCTTCTCAGAGGACCATTCTCTGGTTAATTAACTTCTGTACTTCCGGCAGACATTCCTCCATTTATTATTTCACAGAAGTCGCAGTAGCGATTGCCCACCGGTCAATGTAATATATATTTGGCATTTGCTGGTTCAGGTCGTATACTGATGACGAGGAAAAATTGATGAAAAATGAACGCATGCGCGCCGCGCGCACTGCGCGTGATCTGACGCAGGCCGAGCTGGCTCAACGGATCGGCGTGACGCGGCAAACCATCGGGGCCATTGAAAAAGGGGACTACAATCCCACCATTCAGCTTTGCCTGCGGATCTGCAAGGCGTTGGGCAAAACGCTGGACGACTTGTTCTGGGAAGACTGACGCATTCATTAGGGGGTCTAGCTGATGTTTGATGAGAGACAACACTTGCTACGGTTGCGGGGATTCACCGGCGGCTTTTGGCTGCTGCTCGGACTGCTTGGCCTAAATGGCGCGGCCTCCGCGTTAGTTGGGCATCCAGTCGTGGCTGATCAGGGCACTTTGACTCTGCTGGTCTTTTTTCTGACCATGGTGGCGGTGATCGTCTACGACATCTTCACCGGCGCGTATTTGAAGCCTAGTGAGAGCACCCGCATTTTGCTGCTGCTGGGCGGCATCGGCATCATTGAGCTCTTGATCACGGGTCAAGACTATTGGTGGAAGATGACGCTGCATTACGGGGAGCCGCTGGTCGTCCGGGGACAGCTGACGCGCGCTGCTGTCGCCGCGCTGGTGCCCTGGTGTTTCATCTTGATCGGGGCCGCTGCGTTAATTCAATGGTGGCGCGAGCGATCCGGCAGGGTTAAATAGCGCGTGAGGCTGCTGAAGCGATTCAGCAGCCTTTTTTGACCAAATTTGATCGCGGTCAAGGGTCGCCATTATTTTCTCGTTATCGTTATGTAAACTAGTGACAATATTGGCCGAAGCGTGTAAAGTGTTAGCTAGACTGTACCCTCGGAGGTAGACATGGAAAGCTGGTTATTCCTTGGCGCGGTGTTCGGCATCGCCGCCCTGTCGAAAAACAAGGCCCTGATGATCGGCGTCGGGTTCGTGATGCTGCTCAAGCTGGTGCCGGTGCTGCATCCGCTGCTGAAGCTGATGCAGGCCCAAGGCATCAACTGGGGCGTCACGATCATTTCGGCGGCCATCATGGTGCCGATCGCGACCGGTGAGATCACGATCCAAGATTTGGTGAACGTGATGAAGACGCCGGCGGGCTGGATCGCCATCGCGATGGGCATTCTGGTCGCGGTGCTGTCGTCAAAAGGGGTCGGCCTGCTTGCCGGCAATCCCGAAATGACGGTCGCGCTGGTGTTTGGGACGATCCTGGGCGTGGTGTTCCTCAAGGGCATTGCGGCCGGGCCGGTGATTGCCAGCGGGATGACGTACGTGATTCTCAGCGTGTTTAACTTGATGCCAACGCATTAAAGGAGAAAATGATGAATTTTAACGGGCAAATTATTGACGCAACGGTTTCAGATCTTAACGAGACTCAGGTGTTTGTGCAGTACCAAGGCGTGACGATGAGCGTTGACGCTGCCGAGTTTGAAACGCAGCCTGCCGTGGGCGACGAACTGCACGGTTTCGCGTACGAAAATAAAAGCGGTGCGGACCGCTTTACGACCAAGCTGCCCGAGGTGGGTTACGACCGTTACGCCTTTGGCACAGTCGTTGACGTGCGCAAGGATCTGGGGGTGTTCATCGATATCGGTCTGCCTGACAAGGACCTGGTCCTGTCTTTGGACGACCTGCCAGAGCTGCACAAACTATGGCCGGCCAAGGGCGACCGCCTGATGGTGTCCATGCACATCGATAAAGAGCACCGCCTGTGGGCCAAGCTGGCGGACATGAACATGTTCCAAGCCGTGGCCAATCAGGCCAAGCCGACAATGATGAACCAGGACGTCACCGCCACGGTGTACGCGCTGCGCCTGTCTGGGACCCATGTCATCACCGATGATTATTACCTGGGCTTCATTCACCCCAGCGAGCGCGAGCAGGAGCCGCGGCTCGGCGAGGTCGTGCACGGCCGCGTGATCGGCGTGCGCGACGACGGGACCTTGAACCTGTCGCTGCGCCCGCGCGCTTACGAGGAGATCGGCGACGATGCCGCGATGATCCTGGCCTTTATCGACCACGACCCGAGCAAATCGATCCCCTACACCGATAAAAGTGATCCGGACGCCATCAAAATGACGTTTGGCATCAGCAAGGGCGCCTTCAAGCGCGCCTTGGGGCACCTGCTGAAGGCGCGCCTGATCGTTGAAGAAAATGGAGTGACCCGTCGTGCCGACCAAAAGTGAACAAGCGCGCGCCGATCTGATCGGTGATTTTGTGCACTACCTGGACATCGAGCGCGGCTTAGCCAAAACGACGCAGGCCAGCTACCGGCAGGACCTGGTCGAATTCACGGCCTGGGTCAACCAGCAAAAATTGCCAGGTTTTCCGGAAGACTTGGCCTCGATTCAGGCCTTCCTGGCGACGCAGGCGCAGGTCAAGGCCGCGACGTCGCAGAGTCGGATGATTTCGGCCATGCGCAGGTTTTACCGGTACCTCCTGCGCGAAGAGCGGGTGAAGGCCGACCCGATGGCGCTGGTCGACTCACCCAAGCCCACTAAGCACCTGCCGGCGACGCTGAACGGCCCGGAGATCGATGCGCTGATGGCCGCGCCCGACGTCAACAAACCACTCGGGCTGCGCGACCGAGCAATTTTTGAGCTGATGTACGCGACCGGGCTGCGGGTCTCCGAGGTGGTCAACTTGCGGCTGGACCAGCTGCACCTGAGTTTGAACCTGCTGGAAGTCACCGGGAAGGGCGACAAGCAGCGCATTGTGCCGGTGTCGCCGCAGGCCGTCGACTGGGTCAATCAGTACCTGCATGACAGCCGGCCGCGCCTGATCAAAAGCGGCAAGCCCAGCGTCGTGTTCGTCAATTTTCACGGCCATCAGCTGACGCGGCAGGGCATCTGGAAGAACCTCAAGGCCTACATTGCCGCCCTCGGCATTCAAAAGGACGTCACACCGCACACGCTGCGCCACAGTTTTGCCACGAACTTGCTGGAAAACGGCGCGGACCTGCGGGTGGTGCAGGAGCTGCTTGGCCATGCCGACATCTCCACGACCCAGATTTACACGCACCTGTCCAACAAGAAGATTATGACCGTGTACCATCAGACCCATCCGCGCGGGTAGGCCAAAGCCGCGGCCGCGCGGGATTTGTTCGGGGTCTTAAGATATGGTAAAGTATCCTAGAGTGTAGTTAATCTGTGGAGGCAATCATGCTAACCAAGTATAAGAATGATTATGCCAAGATCGCGATGGGCTTTTTGTCGTTCATTCCCGACCTGAAAGACATTGATCATCTCAAAACCGAACTGACGCTGTACACGGCGGACAATTCGCATGTGCTGTACCTGTACCGCGAAGCTCCTGGGGAGGACTTCGAAGGGGTCGTCGGCGTGGAGCTGGGCGAAGACTACGTGATGCTGCGGCATCTGTCGCTTTCGCCGGCAGTGCGCTCCGACGAGACGCGGTTTGCGGTGCTGCGCGATTTGTGTGCCGAGTACCCGGATAAGAAACTGATGGGCACGATGGACAACGCGAGCCTGATTGCGGCGTTTTCGAAGCATAGAAAAGAGGATCACGATGGCACTGACGTTGGTGCTGAATGACTTTTCCGGGCCGCTTGACCTGCTTTGGCACCTGATTCGGACCAATGAAGTCGATATTTACGATATTCCGATCGCAGAGATCACTAGCCAATACCTGGCTTACCTGCATGACATGCAGACAGCCCGGCTGGACGTGGCTGGTGATTATTTTGTTATGGCCGCCAGTCTCATGGCGATGAAAAGCAAAATGCTGCTGCCTCAGCCCGAGCCGGATCCTGAGGACGAGGACACCGAATACGAAGATCCCCGCGCGGGGCTGGTCGCCCAGCTGTTGACCTATCAGGTGTACCAAGAGGCGGCCGAACAGCTGCGGGAGCGCGAAACGGCGCGCTCTCAGTCCTATGCCAAGCCTGAGTCCCTGCCAGGCGCCGACGTTCAGGTGCCGATGCGGCCGGGCTCGGTCAAGCTGAACGACATCAGCCGCGCAATGGCGGCGGTGGTCGCGCGGCAGCTGGCGACCAAAACGACGATTGCCCACATCGAGGCAGAGCCGATTTCGGTGGAAAAACGCATTGCCGAGGTGCTCAAACAAATCGATGAAGTCGGCACCTGCCGCTTTGACGCGCTGGTCGCGGTCAATACGGTGGATGGCGTGGTCACCACCTTTTTGGCGATTTTGACGCTGATGAAGGCGGACCAGATCATCTGCGAGCAGTCCGGACCGTTTGCGCCCATCACCGTGATGAAGAAGGAGGCCGCCTGATGCAGCCCGTGATCGAAGCCATTTTGTACACCGCCGGGGAAGCGGGCGTTGGGCTGATTGAATTTGCCCAGCTGCTCAACATCTCGCCGGCCGCCATGCGCCAGCAGCTGGCTACGTTTGGGCAGGGGCTGGCAGACGATGCCAGTCGCGGCCTGATGCTGCAAAGCGCCGACGACCGGTATTATCTGTTGACCAAGCCGGAATACGCGGATGCCTTGAAGCAGTACTTCGCCGGTCCGCCGCACACCGGGTTGTCCAACGCCGCGCTGGAAGTGCTGGCGATCATCGCCTACCAGCAGCCCATCACGCGCCTGGAAATCGACGACGTGCGCGGGGTGCAAAGCTCCGGCGCCTTGACCACGCTGGCGTCGCGGCAACTGATCAAGGAGGCTGGGCGCAAGGATGCGCCGGGGCGGCCGATTCTCTATGCCACCACGCCGTTTTTCCTGGACTACTTTGGCCTGCACACCTTAGACGACTTGCCGCCTTTGGATGAGGCCAAGGCCGACCCGACCGAGGTCGACTTGTTCACCGATTTTCGCCACACGCTGCCAGACAGCGGGGAAGATGACGCCGAGGCGGCGCCGTCAGAATCAGCAGATGCAGCAACTGAGGCCACTGACGCGAAGTCAGAGGAAGGATCCAACCATGCCAAGTAAAACCAATGAAGAACGCCTGCAAAAAGCCATCGCCAACGCCGGGGTGGCATCACGCCGCCACGCAGAGGAGCTGATCGCCGCCGGCCACGTCACCGTCAACGGTGAGGTCGTGTCGCAAATGGGCGTTAAAGTCACCAGCCAAGATGCCATCGAAGTCGACGGGGTGCCGCTGAACCAGGAAGAGCAGAAGCAGTACTTCGTGTTCTACAAGCCCCGCGACGTGATCTCGGCCGTGACCGATGACAAGGGCCGCCGCACCGTCACGGACTTTTTTGAGGACGTCAAGGAGCGCATCTACCCGGTCGGCCGGCTGGACTGGGACGCGTCCGGGCTGCTCATCATGACCAACGATGGAGATTTTGCCAACATGCTGATGCACCCGTCCTACAAAGTGGAAAAGAAGTACGTCGTCAAGGTGCAGGGCATTCCGACCCGCGATAAGCTGATGCCGCTGAAGGACGGGCTGGTGGTGGACCACAAGAAGCTGGCGCCGGCGCGCTTCAAGCAAATCAGCTCAGACAAGCTGAAAAATACCGCCATCATCCAGCTGACCATTCACCAAGGCATCAACCACCAGGTCAAAAAGATGTTCAAGGCGATCGGCTATCCGGTCATGAAGCTGGCGCGCGAGCAGTACGGCCCGCTGACGCTGGAAGGCCTGCAGCCCGGTGAGTACCGGCCGCTGAAGCGCGAGGAGATTCACGCCCTTGAAGCGCTGGCGCAAAAAGGTTGACAAGCGCTTACATCTGTGGTTATAATTTGTAAGTACTAAAAATTAAATACTGGTTCGTCTTCAGGGGCAGGGTGAAATTCCCGACCGGCGGTGATAGTCCGTGAACCGTGCATGTGCACGGCCGACTTGGTGGAAATCCGAGACCGATAGTATAGTCTAGATAAACGAAGATGGGGCTTATTTTGAATCGACATTCAAGCTAAGGCCTGTTTACCCCCTGGGTAAATGGGTCTTTTTTCGCGCCTTGGCGCAGGCCTCTCTGAAGCAACCACATGGAGGGATATTTCATGTCTGGTTCTAGAGTTCACCGTTTAGTCGGGATCGCATTGCTGTCGGCGGTCGGGTTCGTCTTAATGATGTACCTGGCGTTTCCGATTATCCCGATGTTTCCGTTTCTCAAGTTGGACCTGTCCGACTTGCTGGTGCTGCTTGGCGGCCTGCTGTACGGGCCGACCGGCGGCATCATGGTCGCGTTTGTCCGCTCGCTGCTGCACTTTGTTCTCACGGGCGGCGGCATTGTCAATTTGATCGGCGATTTGGCGGCGTTCATCGCCTCGGTCGGCTTCATGCTGCCGGTCGTCATGACCATGAAGCCAAAGAGTGGCCTGGGCCGGGAAATCTCTGGCCTGGCGCTTGGCACGCTGAGTTTGACCGTGATCATGAGCCTGCTCAACTGGGTGATCATCATGCCGATGTACCTGGCCGTGATGAGCTTCCCGCTGGGGATGTCCGTGACTCGCTACGTGCTGATCGGCGTCGTGCCGTTCAACCTGATCAAAGGCGCAGTGGTGTCGGTCGTGTTCTTCGCCATTGCCAGGGCCTTGATGCCGTGGCTGGAAAAGCAGCGCGCCCAGCAGCAACGGGCCACCCACTTACAGTAATTGAGGTAAACGAAAAGTCATCGCCTGCAGACGATGCCTTTTTTTGATGACTTAATTTAGGTTGAAGACGCGCTCGGCGTTGCCATGCGCAATGGCCTCGCGCTGGCTGACGGAAAGCTTGGCGTCAGTCAGGAAGGTCGCGGCGCTTTCTGGCTGCTTGTAAGGGTAGTCGATCGAGTACAGGATGTGCTCAGCGCCCACTTCTTCCAGCAGGAAGTTCAGTTGCGGCTGGCTCAGGATGCCGCTTGGCGTCACATAAACATTGTCCCGGTAGTAAGCGGAGAAGTGCCGCTTGAGCCCGGCATACTGGTCCAACTCGTCGTCCAGGCGCTCCAGGAACATCGGGACCAGTTCGCCCCAGTGACCGGATACCAGCTTGAGGTTGGGCAGCTTGTCAAAAATCCCTGACAGGATCATGCGCATCACCTGAATGCCGACGTCCATGTGCCAGCCGTAGCCGGCACTGCCAAAAATCCCGGACACGACTTCGGACCAGTGGTCGCTTTCAAAGTAGTGCTGCGTGATGACCGGCGGTACAAACGACGGGTGGAAGTACACCGGCACGTTGAGGTCGGCGGCCGCCTGGAAAATCGGGAAGAAGAACGGGTCATCAAAGAATTTGCCGGCGTAATTGCCTTTGAGCAGGACACCTTTGAGGCCGAGTTGTTCAACTGCCCGGTGCAGCTCCTGGGCGGCCGCTTGCGGATCGCCAACTGGCAATACCGCCAAGCCGGCGTAACGCGTCGGGGCGACTTGAATGGCCTTGGCGAGCTCGTCATTGGCCAGCTGGCTCAGCGGCACCGCGTCCTTAGGGGCGAGGTTTTGCGGCTGGGCATTGCCATATGAGAGGACCTGCATATCGATGTCATAGCGGTCCATGATTTCCAGCCGATCTTTGGCCACGTCCTGCATGATGGCCGGCGTCGGCAGGGTCGTTTGCATGTAATGCGCCATTTCTGAACTGACGGTTGGCCGGCTTTGCTGACCGGCAGCGGCGGCCATGGCCTGGGTGACCTTGGCGGATTCAAAATGTTCCTCAACAGTGATGACTTTCATCAATTATCGACTCCTTTACTTGTTCACCGTTAGTATACGGGGGGAACAGGGAACGGTGGAACCACGTTATGAAACAAAAAGCTTAAAAGGTGTCACTGGGAACAAACAAAAACAGCCAGCCCGCGCTGACTGCGAAATCTATTTCTGGTTATCGTTAAATGGCTGCTCGCTGTGCTGAATCGCACCGGTCGGGCAGCGGCGAAAGGCAATTTTCAAATCGATCAAATCGGCCGGATCAACCGGCTTGGTGCCGGTGTTGCCGTCCGGGTGGTAGCTGGCGATGCCTTCGCTGTCGTAATCAAACAGTTTGGGCGCCAGCATTTGGCAGAGCCCGCAAGCAATGCAGGCAGCCCGGTCGACATGCGCGTATACTGGTTTCATAGACTCACTTCCGAGGGAAAAGATGTTAACAGATTTTGTGGTGCAATTATTCGATGACCAGCCGCGGCGCGAAACTGCGGCGTACATGCTGCTGAACGGCAAAAAGACGCTGTCGGTCTTATTTGCGGCGCTCCAGCACGGCCAGCTGCAGTGGCTTCAGCTTTACCCTACGCTGGCGCGCAAGGATTTTCAAGCGGCGATCAAGCAGCTGGTGGCAAGCGGCGCCTTGACCAGCACGGCCACCGGCCTCGTGCTGGCAGATCCGCAGGCTAAGGCGGCGGCCGCCAGGCGGGTGGCTTTGCCCACGCATTTTCAGCCCTGGATGGGCGTGCGCGAGTTTGAGCTGCGCCTGCTGCTGGGCGTTCAGGCGGTTTCCGAGGCGGCGTATCACAACAACCATTACCAGCCGGCGGTGCGGGACTGGGCGGTCCAGCAGTACGTGCGCCGCTGGTACGGCCAGGCGCGGCACGCCGATTTTGCCGGCGAGCTCACCGCGGCGTTTGCGCTGCTGCCGGCGGCTTCGGCCGATCGGCTGGCCAAGCACCTGATCGGCCACGATTTCGTCGGCGGGGCGCAGGCCGAAAATCTGGCCGGCGAATTCAGGCACCTCGACGATCTGGCCCAGCTGGTGGCGCTGATCGCTGGTCACACTGATTGGCCAGCGCTGCAAAGCCTGTGGGGCGGCCGCGTGGCGCTGCTGTCGCCCAGCAATTACCGCGCCTGCCAGCTGATCGATGCCGGGCAGACGCGCGAGCAGGTGGGCCTTTCCCTGCACCTCAAGCCCAGCACCGTCAACGAGCACCTGCTGGCGGCCGCGATTTTTGGCTGGCAGCCGCCCATCCAGGCGCTCTATCCGCCCGCCTTGCTTCACGCGTTTGCGGCGGCGGATCCGCACGAGCAGGACTATCAAAAGCTGCTGGCCGCGCTGCCTGACGCCGAGTTTTTCCATGTGCGCTTGTTTCAAATCTTGAATCTGCAGGGGAGGTGGCCGCGTGGCTGACTTAAAGTCCTACTTAAATACTCAGTTTGGCTTCAGCGACTTTCGGCCTGGCCAGGCGGAGATTATTCGGGCGGTCTTAAACGGCGAAGACGTGCTCGGCGTGCTGCCCACCGGCAGCGGGAAGACCTTGTGCTATCAGCTGCCGGGCCGCCTGCTGGATGGGCTGGTCGTGGTGGTCGAGCCGTTATTGGCCTTGATGGAGGACCAAGTCGCTCGCCTTCAGGCCAGTGGCGAAAAGCGGGTGGTGTCGCTGTCCAGTCGGCTGCTGCCGGCCGACTTTAACCAAGTGCTGAACCATTTGGCCAGCGAAAAATTTGTGTTCCTGGCGCCCGAGACGCTGGGGCGCCCCGATGTGCTGGCGCAGCTGCGACGGCTTGCCGTCAGCCTGTTTGTCGTGGACGAGGCCCACTGCATCTCGCAGTGGGGGCCGGATTTTCGTCCGGCCTACCTGCAGCTCGGCCAGTTTCGCCGGGCCTTGCAGCCAGGCGCGACGCTGGCTTTGACGGCCACCGCGCCGCTGAAGGTGCAGCAAGACATCATCCAGGGACTGAACTTGACGCAGCCGAAGCGCCTGATCACCTCGGTCGACCGGCCAAACTTGTTCATGGGCTTTGAAACGGTCGAAGGCCCCAAGCAAAAACAGGCCCGGGCGCTGGCGGTGGTCCAGCAGGTGCAAGGACCGAAGATCTTATATTTTGACCGCAAGAAAGAGGCGGAGCGTTATGCTCAGCTGCTGCAGGCGCAAGGCATTGCCGCCGCGTTTTACCACGCAGGGCTGGCCACGCTTGAGCGCGACCGGATCCAGCGGCAGTTCATGGCCAACCAGCTGGCAGTGATCTGTGCGACCAGCGCGTTTGGCATGGGCATCGATAAGCCCGATGTGCGCTTAGTGCTTTACCTGCACCTGCCGGAATCGCTTGAAGCCTATTCGCAGGGCATCGGCCGCGCCGGCCGCGACGGGCAAAAGTCGGCGACGCTGGTGCTGCTTGAGCCGAACGACCTGAACCGTGCTGGCCAGTTTGCGGCCAGCCTGCCGGACCAGCAGCTGATCGAGACCATTTTCAAGCACCCCAGTGCCTACACCGACTTCGACGATCCGCAAGTGGCCCTGATTGAGGCCTACATTCAGGCCGGCTTCACGCAAGCGCGGGTGGAAGCCCAACTGGCTTCGCGGCGTGGGGAGAAGCAGAAGAGCTTTGAGGCCATCGCGGCCCTTGCGACCACCAGCGAGTGCAAGCGGACCACGCTGCTGCGGCATTTTGACTCCACCGGCGCTGCCCACACCGACTTTTGCTGCGGCGCACTGACGGCCGCGGTGGTCGCTCAGCTGGCCCCGGGGGCCGCGGTCAAACCCCGCCAATCCCAGGATTGGCAACAAATTTTCGGGCGCATCTTTAAACAGAATTAAAAATCGACGTGATTAAATATGATACAATAGCTCTAGTATGCAAGGAGGACCGTTTCAATGAATAAGAAAACCGATCACAAACAGCCTGATGACGCGGACAAGAGCCAACCGTGGAATAAGCAGTTCGAAGACGATCGCGATGACGAGGGCAACCTTTCCCGAGTCGCGACGCGCAAAAAATCTCGCGGTACCAGGGTGCTTCAGTACGTCTTATGGGGCCTGATCGCCTTGTTCATTATCGTGCCGGTGGCTTATAACGCGATTTCCAGCAACTCCAGTAATAATAATAGCAATGATAAAATTGCTGTTTCCAGCAGCAGTAAGAAGTCGAGCTCAAGCACCAGCAGCAAGAAGAAAAAGCACCGCGCCTCCAGCAGCAAATCGAGCAGCCAGTCATCGAGCAGTACACAGCCGGCCAGCTCAAGCAGCACGGCTTCCAGCAGCACGCCGGCAAGCAGCTCATCCAGCGTTGCCTCCTCGAGCAGCGCGTCATCCAGCTCTAGCACGGCGGCGGGTTACTACACCGTCAAGCAAGGGGATAACGCTTATCGTATCGCGGTTAACCACGGCATTTCGCTCAGCCAATTCTACCAGTGGAACGGTCAAGGCACCTTGACCCCTGGCAAATCAGTGCGAATCAAATAAGAATTCAGTGAGTCGAGGCGAACCCTCGGCTCTTTTTTGGGTATAATGACTGCAGTAAGCGGCGCGGGGGCTGCCCCAAGCCAGCGAGGAGGAGTTTTCAGTATGCAGATTGCCATTGACGGCCCGGCGGGGTCGGGCAAAAGCACCATTGCCAAGTTAGTCGCCACCAAGTTGGGGTTCATCTACTGTGACACCGGGGCGATGTATCGCACGGCGACCGTCATGGCCAAGCAAAAGGGCATCGACTACGGGGACGAGGCCGCGATCATGGCCGCACTGCGCGGGCTGGACATCACCTTCAAGCCCAGTCCAGACGGCCAGCTGGTCTTCATGGCCGGCCAGGACGTGACCTTGGCCATTCGCCAGGAGGAAACCACCAACAACGTCAGCCAGGTGTCGGCACTGCCCAAGGTGCGCGAGGAAATGGTCCGCCGTCAGCGCGAAATTGCAGCCAATCACGACATTGTGATGGATGGCCGCGACATCGGCACGACCGTGTTGCCTGACGCCGAGGTGAAAATTTACATGGTCGCCTCGGTCGCGACGCGCGCCCAGCGCCGGTACAAGGAAAACGTGGAAAAGGGCATCATGACGCCGGTTGCCAAGCTGGAAGAAGAGATCGCCGAGCGCGACCGCAAGGACTCGACGCGCGCGGTTTCGCCGCTGCGCAAAGCGGCCGATGCCGTTGAAATCGATTCCAGTCACATGACAATCGATGACGAGGTGCAAACCATCATTGACATTGTCAACAAAAAGCGGTTAAAAACGCAAAACTAAATGTTGGTATTTTGCCCCGTATCGGGTACAATAGATTAAGTATGACAGTCGTATAGGAGGAATTTTCTGGCATGAGTGAAAAGAATGAGTCAAGCGAAAACACCGAAACAATGGCGGACGCGCTGAAGAGCGTTGAAACTGTTCACATCGGCGACACCGTAAAAGGTGAAGTATTAGCAGTCGAAGACAAGCAACTGGTTGTAGGGATCGAGGGCACCGGCGTTGAGGGTGTCGTTCCTCTTAAAGAGTTATCCACTCAGCCAATCGATGACATCAACTCGGTTGCTAAAGTCGGCGACAAGCTCGACCTGGTCGTGATCTCCACGATCGGCAAGGACAAGGAAAACGGTCAGTACCTGCTTTCCAAGCGTCGCCTCGAAGCCCAAAAGGTTTGGAAAGACATCCAGGCCAAGGCCGATGCCGGTGAGACCATCACCGCACCAGTCACATCCGTCGTTAAAGGCGGCTTGGTCGTTAACGCCGGCGTGCGTGGGTTCGTCCCAGCAAGCATGGTTTCCGACCACTTCGTTGAAGACCTGTCTCAGTACAAGGGTCAGGAACTGGAATTCAAGATCATCGAGATCGAGCCAAGCGAAAACCGCTTGATCTTGTCTCACCGTGCGATTGTTGAAGCCGGCAAGGCTGAAGCTCGCAAGGAGATCTTTGCGAAGATCCAGCCTGGCGACACGGTTGAAGGCAAGGTTGCCCGGCTCACCAACTTTGGTGCGTTCGTTGACCTTGGCGGCGTCGATGGTCTGGTCCACGTGTCCGAAATCAGTTTCGATCACGTTGACAAGCCAAGCGACGTGCTGAAGGTTGGTCAGGACATCAAGGTCAAGGTTTTGGCCGTTGATCCTGATCGCAACCGCATCAGCCTGTCCATCAAGGCGACGTTGCCGCAGCCTTGGGATGACATCGAAGAAAAGGCACCGGCCGGCTCTGTTCTGACCGGGACTGTTAAGCGCCTGACCAGCTTCGGCGCATTTGTTGAAGTCTTCCCTGGCGTTGAGGGTCTGGTTCACATTTCCCAGATTTCTCACGAGCACATTGCAACGCCTCAGGATGTTCTGAGCGAAGGGCAAGAGATTCAGGTCAAGGTTTTGTCTGTTGACCCAGATCAGCACCGTCTGGCGCTGTCCATCAAAGCGCTGACCGAAGCGCCTGAAGGCAGCAGCGACGATCGCCCACGCAGCAACGGCGGCAACAATAACCGCGGTGGCAACAGTCGTGGCGGCGATCGCGGTGGCCGTCGTGGCGGCCGCAGCGAACACACTCAGATTCCGGCTGAATATCAGCAGGACGATTCAGGCTTCTCAATGGGCGATTTGCTCGGCGACGCGCTGAAGAACCTGAGCACGCCGAACGATGAGAAGGACGACAAAGACAACAAGTAAGCAATTGCTTTTTGGCCGAGGCAGAGATGCCTCGGTTTTTATATATAAGGTGCGAAGGTGCGCAGGCTTGGCGTACTTAGCCTGACGATTAGCCGCTACGCATGTCAGACTGTACGCCATGAACGGCTACAGTCTGATCATAGCCCAAGGCATTGCCGCCGTATTTTGGCGGCGAGTCCTTGGGCGTAGCTAAGCGCTCAGGCGTTGATCAGCCTGTACGAGCAAAGCGAGCTACAGGGTGACGTGCGTTAGCTGCCAAGCCGTAGCCCGATTAGATGAGGTGCGCACTTGGTCGCACCTCCAAACGCGAGGGCCCCATTACCTGAAGGGGTCCGGTTTTATAGAAAGGGAAGATAATTCTATGGTACTCCCCACATTAGCAATCGTCGGCCGGCCCAATGTCGGCAAATCGACGATTTTTAACCGCATGATCGGCGAGCGTGTCTCAATCGTCGAAGACACCCCAGGTGTGACCCGGGACCGGATCTACGCCAAGGCCGAATGGCTGGGCAGGCAATTTGCCCTGATCGACACCGGCGGGATCGACATCGGCGACGAGCCGTTTTTGCAGCAGATCTCGGACCAGGCGGAAATCGCCATCGATGAGGCCGACGTGATCCTGTTTCTGACCAGTGTCGAAGCCGGCGTCACCGACGCCGACGAGCGCGTGGCGCAGATCCTCTACAAGGCAGACAAGCCGGTGGTGCTCGCCGTTAACAAGGTCGATAACCCGGAGCGGCGCAACGACATTTACGACTTTTATAGTCTGGGCTTTGGCGAGCCGTACCCGCTGTCTGGGAGCCATGGCATTGGCCTGGGCGACGTGCTGGACGCGGTGTTTGCCGCGTTTCCTGACGAAGGCCAGGACACTGAGGACGACTCGATCAAGTTTTCCTTCATTGGCCGGCCGAATGTCGGCAAGTCTTCGCTGGTCAATGCCATCCTGGGCGAAGAACGGGTCATTGTCAGCCCCATCGAGGGCACGACACGTGATGCGATCGACACCAAGTTCGAGCACGGCGGCCAGGAGTTCACCATGATCGACACCGCCGGGATCCGCAAACGCGGCAAGGTGTATGAAAGCACGGAAAAATACGCCGTCATGCGCGCGTTGCGGGCAATCGACCGCTCCGATGTGGTGTTGGTGGTGCTGGATGCGGAAACCGGGATTCGCGAGCAGGATAAAAAGGTTGCCGGGTACGCACACGAAGCCGGCCGCGGGATCATCATCGTGGTCAACAAGTGGGACACGCTAAAAGAGAAAGATAACCACACGATTCAGGAATTTGAACAGCACGTGCGAGACGAATTCCAGTACCTGGACTACGCACCGATCGTTTTTGTATCAGCAAAGACTCATCAGCGCCTGACAAACCTGCCGGCAATGATCCAGACGGTTTCAGAAAATCAGAATCGCCGCATTCAGAGTGCTGTACTCAACGACGTTTTGCTCGATGCGCTGGCGGTCACGCCGACGCCGACGATCAACGGCAAGCGCCTGCGCATTTACTACATGACGCAGGTGGCCGTCAAACCCCCGACATTCGTGGTTTTCGTCAACGATCCGGACCTGCTGCACTTCTCTTATGAGCGCTTTCTCATTAACCAGTTGCGCAAGACGTTCGATTTTGAGGGCACGCCGATTCATTTAATCGCCAGAAAGCGGAAATAACGGGGTTTACCCAAGCCCGAGAGTATCTGGTTCCTTTTCAGCGATATGTTTTCATATCCCTTCTACTTTTTTGATGATAATGGGAAAAAACCTTGCTACGCCGGGGTTTGTGTGTTATCTTGAAAATTGAAATGGTGATACCGGTTTATCATTGTTTCCTCATTCTTGGAAACCAAGATTGGGTATTTGGGTGATTGACCCAAATCTATACGGAGGTGAATAGATCATGGCAAATAAAGCAGAATTGATCGAAAATGTTGCAACTTCAACCGGCTTGACAAAGAAGGATGCAACGGCAGCTGTAGATGCAGTATTTAGCTCCATCCAGGCTTCCTTGGCTAAAGGCGAGAAGGTTCAACTGATCGGCTTTGGTAACTTCGAAGTACGCGAACGCGCTGCTCGTAAGGGCCGCAACCCGCAAACTGGCGCAGAGATCAAGATCCCTGCATCAAAAGTACCTGCATTCAAGCCTGGTAAGGCACTCAAGGACGCTGTTAAGTAGTCTCCTTGGAGCAATGATAGGTTTATCGAAACGGGTTCGAACACTAGTTGTTCGAGCCCGTTTTTTCAGGAGGTAGTTATGAGCTATTCTGAGCAGATGCTCCAAGCCCTCGAGCAGGGTAAGATGGAAGAGTCGCGCAACTTGTTCCAATCCGTCTTAAAGCACGACGACGACGAAACCAAGTTCAACCTGGCCGGCGAATTATACGCGCTAGGCTTCACCGGGCAGGCCAAGCGGCTTTACCAAGAGCTGATGGGCAAGTACCCGGATGAAGACGAGATCAAAACGGCGCTGGCGGACATTGCCGTGGGCGATGGTGACACCGATGAGGCGCTCAACTTGCTGGCCAAGGTCACGCCAGACTCCGACGCGTACCCGCAGGCGCTGCTGGCCGAAGCGGACGTCTACCAGACCCAGGGCCTGTACGAAGTCGCCGAGCAGAAGCTGCTGGAGGCCCAAAAGCTGGTGCCTGACGAGCCGGTGGTCACGTTTGCCCTAGGGGAGTTGTACTTCGCCTGGGGCCGCGATGATCAGGCCGCGCTCGCGTATTCTCAGCTGATCAACGCTGGGGTGGACTCACTGGCCCATGTTGACATCAAAGCCCGTTACGCGGCCACGCTGGCCCATCTGGGACAGTATGAAGACGCAGTGGCCGTGTACGAAGACGTCGGAGCCGCGAAGCTGGATCCTGACAGCCTGCTTCAGCTGGGCAGCTTGTACAGCCAGCTGGATCAACCCAAGGACGCGATCGAAACGCTGACGGGCCTGATTGAAGGCGACCCGTCCTTTGCTAACGCCTACCTGCCGCTGGCCATGGCCCAGCAGAAAAACGGCGACGAGGCGGCCGCGCTGACCACCGTGCAAAAAGGCATCGAGCAGGACGCCACCAATCCTGAGCTCTTCGCCTTGGGTGCCAGCCTGGCGATCAAGGAAGAGAACCTGGAGCTGGCCGAAAGCTACCTGAAAAAGGCGCGCGCCATTGATCCGGAAAACCAGGCCGTTGCACTGTCCTGGAGCAACCTGCTGCTGGCCCAGCACAAAGACGAAGACAACGTGGCCTTTTTGGAGGCACTGGACAAGTCCGACGAGGTCGATCCGCAAATTTACTGGAATCTGGCGAAAAGCTACGACCGGTTGGATGACGTCGCTAAGGCCCGGGAGAATTACCTGCTCGCGTTTAACGCGCTGCAGGGATCCGCGGATTTCCTGCACGACATTATCGACTTCTTCCAGTCCACTGGTGCCACAGCCGAGTTGAAAGCGGCTTTGACCCGTTACTTGAAGCTGGTGCCGGACGACGTTGAGATGCAGGATCGGCTCGATGAGCTGACCGACGAAACGCAAGACTAAAATAAGCCTTCCGCTTGCAGCGGAAGGCTTTTGTCATGCTCAGCTGAGAAACAGCCGCTTGGGTTTGCGCTTGTAGGTGAAGCCTTCGCCCAGTGCCTCATGCACGTCCAAAATCGTGATAAAGGCTTTGGGGTCAATGTCGTCGATGATGCGCTTGACCGCGGCAATTTCGGTGGTGGCAACGACCGCGTAGACGACGCGCTTTTGGTCGCGGGCAAAGCCGCCTTCCGCTTTGAGGTACGTCGCGCCGCGCTCCAGCTGATTCATGATGGCGTTGGCGATTGCCTCAGACGAGTCGGAGACAATCAGCACGCCCTTGGCCGCGTACGCGCCTTCCAGCACGAAGTCGACGATGCGGGAGAACACGTAGCTGGCCAGCAGGGTGTACATCATCCGTTCCAGGTCCAGATAGGACAGACTGGCCAGCAGCACGACCACGTCAAAGGTCAGCAGCGACCGACCCATCGGGATACCGGTTTGTTTTTCCAAAATGCGGGCGATGACGTCCGAGCCGCCGGTGGTGCCGCCGCGGCGGTAGATCAGGCCGCTGCCGATGCCGCCGAACAGCCCGGCCATGACCCCGGCGATGAACAGGTCGTGGTGAATGTCCAAACTGACCGGCACGCGCTGCCAGACCCACAGGAACACCGACAGCATCACCGTGCCGTAAATCGTGTAAGCTAAGGCGCGCTTGCCGAGGAATTTATAGCCGACGATGATCAGTGGAATGTTGAGGACGAGGGTAGAGTAGGCGGGGTCGATGTGCCACCAGTAGCGGATCAGCAGCGTGATACCTGTGATGCCGCCTTCCGCCAGGTGGTTGGCGATGTTGACGGTGACCAGGCCGAAGCCGTACAAGGCGCACCCCAGTGTAATCAGCGCCAGATCCATCACCATTCGCTGTGTTTTTTTCGTCATCGCGGCCCCTCCTTGAACAGACTTATCACCCTTATACTACCAGACCTTAGTCAGGGTGCGGTGAGTTTGCTATGATGGAGGGGAGAAAAAGGAGCGAGGACATGCAAATCGATTTGAGTCATCCGGATTTCCAAGCGGCGATCCCCATCATGAAAAAAATTGAGGAAGCCGGCTTTGAGGCCTATTTTGTCGGCGGCAGTGTGCGCGACGCCTTGCTGGGTCTGCCGATCCACGACGTCGACATCGCCAGCTCCGCCTATCCGCAGGAAATCAAGCAGATTTTTCCCCGCACCGTCGACACTGGCATCCAGCACGGCACGGTGATGGTGCTGCACCACGGCGTCGGCTATGAGGTGACGACGTTTCGAACCGAATCCGGCTACCAGGACTTCCGCCGGCCCGACCATGTCACTTTTGTGCGTTCCCTAAAAGAGGACCTCAAGCGCCGCGACTTCACGGTCAACGCGCTGGCGGTGCGCCACGACGGGACCGTGATCGACCTGTTCGACGGCCTTGCCGACCTTGACCACAAGGTGCTGCGAGCGGTTGGCGACCCCCACGCGCGCTTCCACGAGGACGCGCTGCGCATGATGCGGGCCGTCCGTTTCCAGAGCCAGCTGGGCTTTGCCATCGACCCGGCCACCGAAAGTGCGATCACGACCAACGCGGCCCTGCTGGCGAAAATTTCTGTCGAACGTACAGCCACCGAGTTCACCAAGCTGCTGCTGGGGCGGGACCGCCAGGCGGGACTGACCACCTTCATCGACACCGGGCTGTACGCGTATGCGCCGAAGCTTGAAGGACAGGACACGGCGCTGCGTCAGCTGGCTGCCTTGACGGCGCCGCAATTTACGGCGCCTGCAATCGGCTGGACCCTGCTCGTGCATCTGACGGGCCTGAACGCGGAAAAGCTGCTCCGCGCTTGGAAGCAGGCCAACGACCTGATCCGCCTGACGGCCAGCGCCGCCCAGCTGTTGGCCCAGCTGCCTGAGGCCGACGCCTGGGCGCTGTATCAGGCCGGCGAAGCGGCCGCCAACGTGGCGTTTGTGGCGCGGCGGGCGCTGGATGCGAGTTTCGACGTTGCCCAGAGCCAGGCGGCCTACGCCGCACTGCCGATTCACGATAAGGCAGAGCTGGCGATTGACGGTAAAACGCTGATGGCCAGCGGCTTCAAGCCGGGGCCCCAGCTGGGGCAGACGCTGAACCGCCTGGAACGTGCCGTCGTGTTTGGGGAGCTGCCGAATGACCAGCAGGCGCTGCTGGCAGCGGCAAAGCAATAATGTGGTGAGCAAATTTTGAATTGGCGGCCAGGTGGCGAACCTGACCGCCTTTTTGCGCGTTCTGAGCGAAGCGGCGCAATTTTCACGGTCCAGATTCCATGTTATGATGGTGGACAGAAGAAGCGAGGATGACTATGCAAACATTGACTGCGGAAGGCGTGCGCAAGGCGTACGGCGATAAGCAACTGTTCACTGATTTAGACTTTTTGATCAACGAAGGTGACCGTATCGGCCTGATCGGGGTCAACGGCACCGGTAAAACGACCCTGCTGAATGGCATCGCCGGCATTGATCCGTTTGACGCCGGTGACATCACGACGCCGAAAAATTACCGCATCAGCTACCTGGCACAAAAGCCGGCGCTGGATCCGGACAAGCAAATTATGGACGCCATTTACGGTGGGACTTCGCCGGTGTTTGCCGCGATTCGTACGTATGAACAGGCACTCGCCGAATACACCAAAGCGCCCATGGACGCGGCCACTCAGGAGGCCTACACCAAGGCCGACGCCAAAATGACGCAGCTGGACGCTTGGGATGCAGAGACCAACATCAAGACGATCCTGACTCAGCTGCACATTTCCGACCTCAATCAAACGATTGGCAGCCTGTCCGGCGGCCAGCAGAAGCGGGTCGGCCTGGCTCAGGTGCTGATCGAAGCGCCGGACCTCTTGATGCTGGACGAGCCGACCAACCACCTGGATTTTGACTCCATTGATTGGCTTGAATCTTACCTGGCCAAGTACAAGGGCGCGCTTTTGGTCGTCACTCACGATCGCTACTTCCTTGATCACGTGACCAACGCGATCTGGGAGCTCGACCGCGGCCAGCTGCACCGATACACTGGCAACTACGAGGCCTACGTCGAACAAAAGGCGGCCGCGGACGTTCGCGACGCCGCCAGCTCTCACAAACAGCAGCAGCTGTACAAGCAGGAGCTCGACTGGATGCACGCCGGCGCGCAGGCCCGCACGACCAAACAGCAGGCGCGTATCAACCGTTTTGACGAGCTGAAGGAAAACATGAACAGCCAGCCGGCCCAAAACGGCACCGTCGAAATGAAGGTGGCGTCCACGCGCCTGGGCAAAAAGGTCATCGAATTTTCCCACGCCAATTTGACGCTGGGCAGCCACCGCATTCTGAACGATTTCTCCTGGCTGGTGCAGCCGGGCCAGCGCATCGGTATTTCGGGACTCAACGGCGCCGGCAAGTCGACGCTTTTGAACGTGATTGCCGGCAAGGTCAAGCTGGACAGCGGGACCTGCGTACTGGGCGAGACCGTCAAACTGGGCTACTACACGCAGCTCGCGGTCGACCTGGACCCGACCAAGCGCGTGATCGCCTACCTGCAAGAGGCGGGTGAGGAGCTGGTCACCAATGCGGGTGAGCGCATTTCCGTCACCCAGCTGCTTGAGCAGTTCCTGTTTCCCCGCAGCATGCACGGTGAGCTGATCTCACGTCTGTCCGGTGGGGAAAAACGTCGGTTGTACCTGCTGCGGATCTTGATGAGCCAGCCCAACGTGCTGCTGCTCGATGAGCCGACCAACGACCTTGACGTCGCCACGCTGACCGTGCTGGAGGATTACCTCCGGCAGTTTCCGGGCACCATCATCACCGTGTCGCATGACCGCTACTTCTTGGATAAAGTGGCCGACAACCTGCTGTTCTTCGAGGGTAACGGGCGCATCGACCGCCACGTTGGCCTGTTCACCGACTACCTGAAGAAAATGCGGGCAGACGAGCAACAGGATGTCGCCCCCAAAGCCAAGCCGCTGCCGCAAGCGGCTGAGGCCAAGCCCGAAGCGTCGGCCGAGAAAACCAAGCTGACCTACGCGGAGCAAATCGAGCACGACGACCTGCAGAAGCAAATGGATGCGCTGGATGATGAAATCACGGCGCTGAAGAAAGCAATGAGCACCATCAGCGGCGAGGATTATGTCAAGCTGGGCGACCTCCAAAAGCAGATCGATGACAAAAACGCCGCGCTGGATAAAATGTTCGATCGCTTTGCCGCACTTGATGAGTACGTATCAGATTAGGAGGAAGACGATGCCAGTCACAGAACAGCCTTACCTGGACCTGCTCAAGCGGATCATGGAAACCGGGGATTTCAAAGGCGATCGCACCGGGACCGGGACCTATTCGATTTTTGGGGCGCAGCTGCGGTTCGACCTGAGCCAAGGGTTCCCGCTGCTGACGACGAAAAAGGTTCCATTTGGCCTGATCAAAAGCGAGATGCTGTGGTTTTTGCACGGCGACACCAACATTCGCTTCCTGCTGCAGCACCACAACCACATCTGGGACGAGTGGGCCTTCGAGCGCTGGGCCGAATCCCCTGAGTACACGGGTCCGGACATGACCGACTTCGGCCAGCGCCGGCTCAAGGACCCGGAATTTGCCAAGGTCTATCAGGCGCAAATGCAGGCGTTCGATGATAAAATTTTGGCAGACGAAGCCTTCGCCAAAAAATTCGGGACCCTCGGCAACGTCTACGGCAAGCAGTGGCGCGCCTGGGAAACCAGCCGCGGCGATACTATCGACCAGCTGGGCAACGTGATCGAGGCAATCAAAAAAACGCCGGATTCACGGCGCCTGATTGTTTCGGCCTGGAACCCGGAGGACGTGCCCACCATGGCACTGCCGCCGTGCCACACGTTGTACCAGTTTTACGTCAATGACGGCAAGCTCTCGCTGCAGTTGTACCAGCGCAGCGCCGACATGTTCCTCGGCGTCCCGTTCAACATCGCCAGCTACGCGCTGCTGACCCACCTGGTGGCCCAGGAAACCGGGCTGCAGGTCGGGGAATTCATCCACACGTTTGGGGATGCGCACATTTACACCAACCACGTCGACCAGGTCGCCGAGCAGCTCAGCCGCACGCCGCGCAACAGCCCGCAGTTGGTGCTGGCGCCGGGTAAGACCATCGACACACTGACCATGGCAGACATCAAGGTGAAGGATTACGACCCGTATCCCGCCATCAAGGCACCGGTCGCGGTCTGACCACCACAGGAGGACACGATGATCGCATTTGTTTGGGCCCAGGATCAAGCCGGCACCATCGGTAAAAATGGCAAGCTGCCGTGGCACCTGCCCGATGACCTGCATCAGTTCAAGCAGCTCACGCTCGGCCAGCTGACGGTGATGGGGCGGACGACCTACGAGGGTCTGCCCAAGCGCCCGCTGCCCGGTCGCACGAATATCGTGCTGACCCGCCAGGCGGACTACCAGGCCCCAGGCGCCGTGGTGATTCACGACCGCCAGGCGCTGTTGGCATTTGCTGAAGCGCACCCCAAGCAGCACCTGATGATTGTCGGCGGTGCGCAGATCTTCACCGCCTATGCCGACATCGTTGACCGGCTGTACGTGACCAAGCTGGCAGGGACCTTTGCCGGCGACGTCAAAATGCCTGCGCTGGACTGGGCCGCCTTCAAGCAGGTGGCCAGCCGTGAAGTCATCGACCCTGACCCGCGCAAGACCCACGTGTTTGAGACCTGGCAGCGCAAATCATAGTCATAAAAAAATGCCGACACGGTTTTTTTCTCCGCGTCGGCACTTTTTATAAACTTAAACGAACAGGTAAATTGAGGCGTACATGCAGGCCGAGCCGATCATGACAAACACGTGCCAAACGACGTGGATGTATGGGATTTTTTTCTGCGAGTAAAGCAGCGCGCCGAACGTGTAGGCCACACCGCCGGCCACCAGGAGCCAGAAGCCGATGCGGCCCAGGTGCGCCCAGAGCGGCTGCATGCCGATCAGGCACATCCAGCCCAGGATCACGTAGATTGCCGTTTCCGCCCCGCGAAAGCGGCCGAGGAAGAACAGCTTGTACGCGATGCCGGCGGCGCACAGCAGCCAGATCGCCGCCAGCAAAGTCCAGCCCAGCCAGCCGCCGATCGCGACCAGGCAGTAGGGCAGATACGAGCCGGCAATCAGGATGAAGACGCTGGAGTGGTCGATCACTTGCAGGACATGGCGCGCCTTGGTGAAGTAGAACCCGTGAAACAGCGTGGAGCCCAGGTACAAGATGATCAGCGAAAAGCCGAACCCCAGGAAGGTGACCAGCCGCAGCGGCGTCGTGGCCTTGAAGGCCAAAGCGACCGTGCCGACCACGGAAAGGCCCAGCGCGAACGCGTGGGTGACGGCGCTCAGCATCTGGTCATTGAAGTTATAATACGTTGATTTAAATGGTTTACTCAATTGCATCGGCAACCTCCCTGGTTCTTTACGTTTATAATACCATGATGAAGATGGTAAAACAATCTTATCTAGTGTTCAAAACTAAGTGCCCTGTTACTGACAAATAGGGGCATGCTTTGGTATACTGAACCCAGTGCAAAATTACCTACAGAAAGCGTGGCTCAAATGGCAAACATCAAACTGGTGACGGATTCATCAATTCAGTTGACCCCGGAAGAAATCGCGAAGTACGACATTCACGTCATTCCGCTGACGATTATGATCGATTCCACCGTGTATGTGGACGGTGAGACCATCACGCGCGCCGAGTTTATGGATAAGATGGCGGCGGCCTCAGCGCTGCCAAAAACCTCTCAGCCGGCGATTGGGACTTTTCTCGATGTGTTCAACGACCTGACCGCTGACGGCAGCGAAGTGCTGGCCGTGCACATGCTCGAGGCCATTTCCGGCACGGTCAACTCCGCGCGCCAGGCCGCGGAGCTCTGCAAGGGCAAGGTGACGGTGGTGGATTCGCAGTTCACCGACCGCGCGCTGGCGTTCCAGGTGATCGAGGCCGCCAAGCTGATCCAGGCGGGCAAGCCGATGGCCGACGTGATCAAGCGGATGGAACAGATCCGCGACCACACGAAGCTGGTGATGGGCGTCTCTACGCTGGACAACTTGGTCAAGGGCGGCCGCATCAGCCGCGTGTCGGGGATGCTGTCATCGCTGCTCAACATCAAGGTGATCCTCGAAGTCACCGGCGGCGAACTCAAGGCCCTGCAAAAAGGCCGCGGCATGAAGACGCTGGTCAACTTCGCCGATAAAACGGTTCAGCAAATGGCCAAGCTCGGCAACGTCAAGAGTGTCGGCGTGTCCTACGCCGGCGGTCAAAAGCTCGCCGAGGAAATCGGCGCCAAGGTCAAGGCCGCGCTGCCAACTGCGGAGCTCTTGGTGCGGCCGACCGATCCGGTGATCGCCACGCACACCGGCGATGGGGCCTTTGCAATCACGTACTACGTCGACTAAAATAGATACATTCGGGTCGGGTTTCCCGGCTCTTTTTTTAGTTAAGGAGGACCCATGAAAAAACACTGGTGGTTAAGTGTCTTGATCGTCCTCGCTTCGGCTGTGGTCACGTTCTTGATCTGGCAGGTGGCGGGGCCCAAGGCGCAGCCGATTCAACTCAAAGGGCAGGTGCAGCAGGTCAAGACCCTGCGCCTGGCCGCAGTCGGGGATTCCCTGACCCACGGCGTTGGCGATGAGACCAACAACGGCGGCTATGTTGGCCTGATACAGGCCGACCTGGAAAGCTCCGGCGTCTACCAGGTCGACACCTCAAACTACGGCGTGACCGGTGACACCAGCACGCAGATCCTCAAGCGCGTGAACAAGCAGAAAAAGCTGCGCACCGATGTCGAGCACGCCGACATTTTGACCGTCACGGTCGGCGGCAACGACCTGATGCACGTGCTGCAAAAGAACCTGCTGTCGATTTCGACGAAGGACGTCACCGACGGCGCAGCCACTTACCAGCGCCATTTGACCAGTCTTTTGACCGCGCTGCGGCAGCTGAACCCGAAGGCGCCGGTGTACGTGTTCGGCGTCTATAATCCCTTCTACGTCTATTTTCCCAATCTGACCGCGATGAGCACCAGCGTGAAGACTTGGAATAATGCGACGCAGGCGGCCCTGGGCGACTTTGATCACATGTACTATGTCGACATCGATTCGGTGCTGACCAAGGGTACCGGCACGCAGGCCAACAGCAAGTCCGACAAGGCAAAGCTGGAATCGGCCATGTCCGGCAGCAGCAAGAACCCGCTGATCTTCGAGTCGGATCACTTCCACCCGAACAACGCCGGGTATGCGCTGATGACGTCGCAGCTCTGGAAGAAAATGCAAGCAACTAAGCAATCCTGGGAGAAATAAGTATGCGAGAAGCAAAGACCCGCAAACGGGCCACCAAATCTGAAAACACACGGGCCCGCGGCCGCGTTAACCTGTGGCAATGGGCGTTCCTGATCCTGATCGGGCTGATGCTTGGCACCGGCGTCTGGCTGGGGCATTCGGTGTTGACGCCGGTCGCCCAAAGCTATTCGACGCAAGACACCACGACTGGCGACCCGGCGATGACCGTGTCCTTGACCAAGCGCCAGGCCAACGAGATCATTTCTTATTACCTTAACGATTTTCAAAAAGGCAGCAGCGTGAAGTACTCGCTGACTTTGGCTGACCAGGCCGTGCTCGGCGGGTCGTTCAAGTTTTTCGGCCAAAAAGTCGGCTTCAGCCTGTTGTTTGATCCGCTGGTGCTGAAAAACGGCAACGTCGAGCTCAAGGCGCGCCGGCTGAACGTCGGCAGTCTGCCGGTGCCGATCTCGTACGTGATGGGTTATGCCGCCAGCAATTACAAACTGCCCAACTGGGTCAGGATGAATAGCAAGCAGAAGACGGTTGTGCTAGACTTGAACAAATTCAAGATGGCTAACGGCATGCAGCTGAAGGCCACTAAGATCGACCTGCCTAACTCGCAGATCGACTTCTCGGTTTACCTGCCGAAAAAGTAAGCGGCAGGCTCGAGTGTGAGATAAGGGGGAAATTGTGATGGCAGAAACAGCAATTTTTGCAGGTGGGTGCTTTTGGTGCATGGTCAAGCCCTTCGAGGAGCAGCCAGGCATTTTGAACGTGGTGTCCGGGTACACCGGCGGGCATGTCGCCAACCCAACCTACGCGCAGGTCAAGGCCCACGAGACGGGCCACACCGAGGCCGTGCGGATCACGTATGACCCGAGTGTCGTTTCGTATGAGGACCTGCTCAACACTTACTGGCAGCAAACCGATCCGACCGACGCCATGGGTCAGTTCCAGGACCGCGGCGACAATTACCGGCCGGTGATTTACGTGGCCAACGAGGCGCAGCGCAAGGCGGCCGAGGCGTCAAAGGCGGCGCTTGAAGCCAGCGGCCGCTTCGACAAGCCAATTGTGACTTCAATCGAGGACGCCAAGCCGTTTTACGAGGCCGAACCTGAGCACCAGCAGTTTTACGCGCACAACCCGCGGCGCTTTGCCGAGGAGCACCAGCAGCGTCAGGAATTCATCGACAAAAACTGGAGGGACGCCTAATGCGCCAAACCTTTTACCAGTACCTGATGACTTTGCGCAACCCGAATGACCACGGCGAAATCGCCAATTTTGCGCAAAATGCCTTCTTGGACCAGGCGTTTCCCAAGCAGGAAACTGATTTTGAAAAGCTCTCCAATTACCTGGAGCTGAACGCCGGCTATCTGCCGAGCATGAGTGTCTTTGACGAGGCGTACAACATGTACCTGAGCCACGAACACGTCGGAAGGAACTAAAGTATGGATAACGACCCAGAAAACCAGCAGCCAAACCCAACGCCGACCCCGGCGCCCAAGCCAACGCCAAACCCAACGCCCACGCCAGAACCAGGCAAAAAGCGCATGCCGTACCGCTTTTCCAAGTGGGCAACGGCCCTGATCGCCGTGGTCGCGCTGCTGGTCGGCGGTGGCCTCGGCTACGCGCTGCATCCGGAGCTCAACCCGAGCGACAAGATCACGGTGCCGCCGGCCTTTTACAAGGTCATCGGCACGTACAACTCCATCAAGGCGAATTACTACAAGCCGATTTCGTCGACCAAGCTGGCTAACGGGGCGATCAACGGGATGATGGAAAGCCTGGACGACAAGTTTTCGACGTACCTGCAAAACGAGGATAAGAAGAATCTGGATGACACCATGTCCGCCAGCTTCGGCGGCATCGGCGCCACGATCGAGCAAAATGGCACCAAGCTGACGGTGCAAAGCGTCCAGCCGACCAGTCCGGCCAAAAAGGCGGGGCTGCGCGCAGGCGACCAGCTGATCGCGGTCAACGGCAAGTCCGTTGAGAAAAAATCTGTCACTGAGGCCGTTGCCAAGATCCGCGGCAAGATCGGCACCAGCGTCAAGGTCACCATCCGCCGCGACAGCAGCGATCAAACCGTGACGATGACGCGGGCGCGGATCACTCAGGCGACCGTCACCTCGGCGCTGAACCAAACCGACAAGTCCGTCGGCGTGATCACCGTCGCGACCTTCTCCGAGCCGACCGCGGGCCAGTTCGAAAACGCAGTCAAAAAGCTGCGCAAGGAAGGCGCCAAGAAGTTCGTCGTGGATCTGCGCGGCAACGGCGGCGGCGAGCTCAACACGGCGCTGAAGATGGCGTCGATGGGGCTGAAGAACGGCAAGACCATCGTCAAGGTCCAAGACCGCGCCGGCAAGACCCAGGTTTACAAGGCCGGCAAGGGCTACGATGAGGGCTTCAAGATCACCGAACCAATCGCCGTCTTGATCGATGGCGATTCCGCCTCGGCCTCCGAGATTCTGGCCGCAGCCTGGAACCAAAGCGCCGGGGTGCCGCTGATCGGCAGCCAGAGCTACGGCAAGGGCACCGTGCAAAATGTTGCGCAGCTTGGCGACAACGCCGAGGTCAAGCTGACGATTGCCAAGTGGCTGACGCCCAACGGTTCTTGGATCAACCATAAGGGCCTGACGCCGACCATCAAGGCCGACTATCCGGCCTGGGCCAAGATCGCCGGTTTTGCTACCGCGAACATGAAGCTCGGCGACGAAAGTACCGATGTGAAGTCGCTCCAGACCTCGCTGGCCGCTTTGGGCTATGATGTTGGTACGGTCAACGGTTACTTTGGCCCGACCGTGCAAACGGCGGTCCAGAAGTTCCAGCAGGACAACGGCCTGCCAGTGACCGGTCAAACCAACGACGCCACGCTGACCAAACTGATCACGCTGCTGTCAGCTAAGCTGCAAAACGATGACACGGCCATGGTGGCCGCCGTCAAACAGTTAGACAAGTAAAGTAAGGCGCCTCGTTTCGTAAAGTCGAAACGAGGCGTTTTTGTATGTCCGGCTAATGGTTGCCATTAGCCAACGCTGCCACTTGGCGAGGGCTCTGGCCGGCTTTTGGCGGCTGGGTTTGCTACGATTAAAGTAACCTCAGGAAACGATCAGGGTTTGACCAAGTTTGACGTTTGGGACAAAAATAGTTAACATAATCTTGTACCCTTTTCTGAAAGGATGATTAAATGAGAACAATCTCGTTAAAGATCTTGACGGACGCCATTGAAATGGATGTGCCCCAGGCAAACGCGGAAATGCAGCCGCGGCACATCGTGATCCGGTATGACCCGGACCAGTCAATTGGCGAAAACCTTGAAAACATTCGTGTGAAATTAGTCGGCGTCGACTTTGACGCCATCATTATCGAGAACCCCTTGACCTATCCGTTTTCCGACACGGTCGTGGGGCTGAACCACCAGCGCATCGACATCGGGCTGGCGCTGACCAACCTGTTCAACGTGCCAGTGGTGGCGCGGCCGACCGTGACCAAGGCCGGCCTGGACCAGGCCGTCAAGGCCAAGCGGACGTACAACAGTTGGCACCTGGATTATTACGGCGAGTATCAGGGCAAGCGCAACTTTGGTCAAGAGGCGATGCTGACGATCGGCAACGGCTATTATGGCCTGCGCGGGGCCTATGTGGAAAGCCGCGCGGACGATGATAACTATCCGGGCCTGTACGTGGCCGGCGTTTACAACCAGAACACGACGCCGGTTAATGGCCGCGACGTGGTCAATGAAGACCTGGTCAACCTGCCAAATCCGCAGGCGCTGACCATCGGCATCGATCACGCAAATCCGTTCAAAATTCGCCACAGTGACATCACCGACAGCTACCGCAGCCTCGATTTGAAAACCGGCCAGTTGACGACGACGCTGATGGTGACCATTGGCACCGGGCATCAAATGATGGTGCGCGCAACCAAGGTGGCGGACATGCGCCATTTTCACCGGCTCGCGCTTCGCTACGAGTTCACGCCGCTGAATTTTGCCGGCAGTGTGCAGGTCTACGGCACGATTGACGGCGACGTCGTGAACGAAAACGTGGCGCGCTACAACCAGTTCGACCAGCACCACATCACCGTGACGGGCATGGCCAGTGCGGCCAACAAGGCGCTGCTCACCGGCACCACCAAAAATTCTGGCATTGCGTTTGCCATCGGCAGCAAGCTGACGAGCCCCAACCGCGACTTGCGCGAGCAGGTGAAAACCACCACCGGGGCCAAGGCGATTCGCCAAACTGTGGACCTGACCGTCGAGCCGGGCAAGACCTACACGATCGACAAGCTGGTCGCGCTGTTCACCAGTCGAGAAAGCGGCGAGACGCCGCTTGATACCGCCGTCTGGGATGAGCTGGATGAGGTCAGCTTTGCCGATACCGAAAAAAGCACCGCGGCATTTTACGGCGATGTCTGGCAAGGCGACGACATTGCGATCCAAGGCGACACAATCAGCCAGAAGCTGACCCGCGTCAACATTTTCCACCTGTTCGTGTCAGGCGCGGCCTTGGCCAGCAATCAGCTCGACGCTTCGGTCGGGGCCCGCGGGCTGCACGGTGAAGCCTACCGCGGTCATGTCTTCTGGGACGAGATGTTCGTCATGCCGTTTTACGCGACCCACGCGCCCAAAATTGCCAAGGCGATGCTCGATTACCGCTACCGGCGGCTGCCGGCGGCGCGCGCGTATGCGCAAAGCATTGGCAAACAAGGCGCGATGTACCCGTGGCAGTCGGGGATGAAAGGCGACGAGCAATCGCAGTTCGTCCACCTGAACCCGCTGACCAACCAGTGGGACCCCGACAACTCGCGGCGCCAGCGCCATGTCTCCTTGGCGGTGGCCTACGACGCCTGGCTGTACTGGCACATCACGGGCGACGACCAGTACATGAAAGATCAGGGCCTGGAACTGCTGCTGTCGGTCGCGAAGTTTTGGCTGAGCATGGCGACGCTGGATAAGACCACCGGCCGCTACCACATCAGCGGCGTGATGGGGCCGGATGAGTACCACGAAAGCTACCCGAACAGCGACGAGGCCGGCCTCACCGACAATGCGTACACGAACATCATGACGGCATGGCTATTTCAGCTGATTGGAAAGCTGAAACCGCGATTCGCCAAGCGCGGATATGCGGCCGCCGCCAAGCGGGCCACTTTTACCGCGCACGACTTTGATCAGCTCGCTGTCGTGCGGCGCAAGTTGACCCTGGACGTCAACGACAACGGCATCATCGGCCAGTTCGCCGGCTACTTCAAGCTGCCGACGCTGGACTTTGACGCGTACCAGAAAAAGTACGGCGACATTTCGCGTATCGACCGCATCTTGAAGGCGGAAGGCAAAACGCCGGACGCCTATCAGGTGGCCAAGCAGGCCGACACCATGATGGCGTACTTCCTGCTGGATCCGGCCACCATCGAGGGCCTGATCGCCGACATGGGTTACCAGCTGCCGGCGGATCATTTTTCCCAGAACCTGGAGTTCTACCTGGAGCGGACGACGCACGGCTCGACGCTGTCGCGGATCGTGTACGCGGTCCTCACGCGCATGGACAACCGCCGCGACCAGTCGTGGAAGCTGTTCCATCAGGCGCTGTTCTCGGACTACTACGACATTCAAGGCGGCACCACCGCCGAAGGCATTCACCTGGGCGTGATGGGCGCCACGCTGTACGTGGAGGAGTCCCTGTACGGCGGCGCGAATCTGCTTAGCTCGCAGCTGCGGTTTGATCCAGAGCTGCCGAGTCAGTGGCACCAGTTGCATTACCAGCTGCACTTCCAGGGCGCAGCGGTGGCAGTCACCGCTGATCATAACGCAGTCACGCTGAAGGCGGACCAGGATCTGCAAGTCACAGTTGCAGGCAAGCCGGTCGCACTGACGGCTGGGCAGCCTGTGACCGTGGACTACCGTTAGGAGGCACTTATGACAACATTTGAACAACTAAAAGGCGCCGTCTTTGACTTGGACGGCGTGATCACGGACACGGCGCGGTTTCATTCACAGGCCTGGAAGCAGATCGCCGATAAGGTCGGGGACGGCTGGGACGAGGAACTGGCCGACGCACTGAAGGGCATTGACCGCATGGCGTCGCTTGATCTGATTTTGAAGCACGGCGGCAAGCAACATGATTTCACGCCGGCGGAAAAAACAGCGCTGGCCACCGAGAAAAACACGCGTTACCTGCAGCTGGTCGACACGCTGACCCCGGCCGACATCTTGCCAGGGATCCAGGATTTTCTGGATGCCTTGCGGGCTGGCGGCTACAAGCTGGCGCTGGCATCCGCGTCGAAAAACGCGCCGCGGGTGCTGAAAAACCTGGGGCTGACCGACTACTTCCCGCACATAGTCGACCCCGCCACGCTGACCCACGGCAAGCCGGATCCGGAAATTTTCGTCAAAGCTGCCGAAAGCATCGACCTGGCGCCTGAGGCCTGCATCGGCATTGAAGACGCGGCCGCGGGCGTTCAGGGCATTAACGCGGCCGGTGAACTGTCAATCGGCATCGGGGATGCTGAAGAGCTGCACGAGGCCTGCATCGTCTTTCCGTCGACCGCCGAGCTGACCCTGCCCAACATTAAGGCCGCGATGGAAAAGGGCGATGTGCATGCCTAAAGCAGTTGTCTTTTTCGATTTGGATGGCACGCTGCTGCGCGATGATAAGTCACTGGCCAAAAGCACGGTGGCGGCCATCCACCAGCTGCGCCAAAACGAGGTGCTGCCGGTGGTCGCGACGGGCCGCAACATTTTTGAGATTCAGTATGTGCTGGATCAAACCGGTATTGATTCGATCGTCTCGGCCAACGGCAGCTATGTGCAGTATGAGGGCCGCAAGCTGGACGCGGCGGTGATCCCGACCCCACTGATCGAGGCGTTCAACGCCTTTGCCGCAAAGCAAGGCGATCCGGTGGCGTGGTTCAACAACCAAACTTTCGCGTTGAGCCAAGAGACCGAAGCTACACGGCGAAACTTTGCGCTATTAAAGTTGGATGCTCAGGTGATTCCAGACTGGTACCAAACCCACGAGGTCAACTTTATGTTCGTGTTCAACACGGACAAGGAAGCCCTGTACAGCCGGCAGTTTGCCGGTCAGCTGGACCTTGTCCGCAATAATCCGCGCGGCCTGGACACCATGCTGGCCGGCGTGTCCAAGCGGACCGGTATTCTGAAGCTGCTCGCCGAGGCGGGGCTCACCGGCATTCCCACTTACGGGTTTGGCGATGAGCTGAACGACGAGCCGATGCTGAAGCTGGTCGATCATCCTGTGGTGATGGGCAACGGCAATCCCAAAATGAAGGCACTGGCCGAATACGTGACCGGCGATAACATGCATGACGGGATTGGCCAAGGGCTGCGGCACTTCCAATTGATCTAAATTGGCTAATACAACAGGGGCACACAGTAAGCGTGCCCCTGTTTTGGTGCGCCCGGCATGGGCGCCAACTTGGTGGTGAAAGTCCACTGCGGGCCGTAGTAGTCGGAACCGCTAGCCAAGGGCAAGGGTGTCCATCGCGAGGTGGAATCT
>NZ_RHOL01000050.1 GCF_003946465.1 Lacticaseibacillus hegangensis
CCATGGCGTTTGATGAACTATCGAGACTATCTTATGTCATTAGGAATGAACCGTTACGAAGCCAACCAAATGGCTTATCAACCGAGCAGATAATCACTTATTTTCGCGACAAAGTCGAAAAACGATTGACAGGAGAACTCCCATCGTTTGCGGAATGTTTTCTGTGGGGGTGAAGCCATGCTGACACTTACTTACCTCGTCCTTAGCGCGGGCTTAATTGCCTGGCCACGGCAAGAAGGCAGCGGCCGGTTTCTGCAAGGCGTGCTGCTGGGTCTGGGGCTGCTGGTGCTAACCAGCTGGCACAGTGCTTTCATTCTACTTGGGTTGACCTACTTTGGCCAGTGGGATCTGCACCAGCGCGTGGTGCCGGCACGGCTGTTTGACGGCTGGTGCCTCGTGATCGCCGCGACCACGCCGGAGCTGCACTGGGCCGTGGCCGCCTCTTGGCTGCTCGGCCTGGGGGTCTTGAGCCTGGCCACCGCAGGCATGGGCAGCGCCGACTTGCTCGCCATCACGGTGCTGGCACTCGGCCTAAACCTGACAGACAGCCTCTTACTGGTCCTTGCCGCCTGCCTGTTTGGCCTCGCCCACTACCTCCAGCGATCAGGGTCAGTGCCGCTGCTTTTTCACCTGCATTTGGCTTATCTGCTGCTGGCACTGATCACGCCGCATTGACTGCACATAAAAAGACCCAACGCTGGCCAATGCCTGCGCTGGGTCTTTCAATGAATCCAGACTAGTCTTTTGAATCGGGTGAGTCCGTCTTAGCGGCGTCTTCAGCCTTCATCTTGGCTTCAAGGTCAGAGATCGAGTAGACGCTGTTTGAAACAGTGCCCACGGTCTTTGGCTCCATGTGACGGTAAGTGGCCATCCCAGTCCCAGCCGGGATGATCTTACCGATGATGACATTTTCCTTGAGCCCGATCAGCGGATCGTTCTTGCCGCGAATCGACGCATCGGTGAGGACACGTGTGGTTTCCTGGAAGGAAGCCGCAGACAGGAAGGAGTTGGTTTCCAGTGACGCCTTGGTGATCCCAAGGAGCACCGGCCGGCCGGTGGCAGGAATGCCGCCAGAGATCAGCGTCTTCTGGTTGCGGTCCTTGAAGTCAGCAATATCAAGCAGCGTCCCCGGCAAGATGTCGGTGTCGCCCGGATCCATGACCCGGATCTTGCGAAGCATCTGGCGCACCATCACTTCGATATGCTTATCGCCGATTTCAACCCCCTGCATCCGGTAAACCTTCTGGACTTCAGCCAGCAGGTAGTTTTCCGTGGTCAGGACGTCTTGAACCTTGATCAGTTCCTTTGGATCGATCGACCCACCGGTCAGACGGCCGCCGCGATCGACGTGGTCGCCTTCAGCAACCGCGACAGAGGACGCGTAAGGCACACTGTACGTCCGGGTGTCGGTCTTGCCGTCCACCGTAATCTCACGGGTGTGTTCAGCCGGATTTTCATCGATGGCAGAAACAGTCCCGTCAACTTCGGAGATGACCGCGAGCCCCTTCGGGTTACGCGCTTCGAAGATTTCCTGAACCCGGGGCAGCCCTTGCGTGATATCTTCGCCGCCAGCAACACCGCCAGTATGGAAGTTACGCATGGTCAGCTGCGTACCAGGTTCGCCGATCGACTGAGCGGCAACGGTGCCGACGGCTTCGCCGACTTCAACCTGCTCGCCAGTGGCCAAGTTGCGGCCGTAGCACTTTTGGCAAACCCCATGACGGGTGTTGCAGGTGAAAATCGAACGAATCGTGACACGTTCGATGCCGGCATCGACAATGGCTTGCGCCTTGTCTTCGTCGATCATTTCGTTCTTCTTGACGATGATCTCGCCAGAGTCAGGGTTAACGACAGACTTCGACGCGTAACGACCAACCAAGCGGTCGTAAAGCGGCTCGATCATTTCGTTGCCTTCCTTGATTGCCGAGACGACCAGGCCCCGATCGGTGCCACAGTCTTCCTCACGCACGATGACATCCTGCGCTACGTCGACCAACCGGCGAGTCAGGTAACCTGAATCGGCAGTCTTCAGCGCGGTATCGGTCATCCCTTTGCGGGCCCCGTGAGTGGACATGAACATTTCCATAACGGACAGGCCTTCACGGAAGTTCGACAGCACGGGCACTTCCATCATCCCACCGTTAGGCGCAGCCATCAGACCACGCATCCCGGCAAGCTGAGTAAAGTTCGAAATGTTACCACGAGCACCGGAATCACTCATCATGGAGATTGGGTTGTTCGGGTCAAAGGCGTCGATCAGCTTTTGCTGAATTTCGTCCTTGGCGTCGTTCCAGATTTGGATGACCCGATCATGACGTTCCTGATCGGTGATCAGCCCGCGGCGGAACTGCTTGGAAACCGTCGCGACCTTCTTGTGGGCCGCATCAACGATTTCCGGCTTTTCTGCCAGTTCTGGCACGTCGGCAACCCCAACGGTCAAACCAGAATGAGTGGACTGGGTGTAGCCCAAGGTCTTCATGTCATCCAGCAGATCAGAGGTCCGCTGCACTTTGTAAACCTTGAACACTTCGGCAATGATGTCCGACAGGAAGCTCTTCTTAAACGGCTCGGTGATCGGTGCATCACGCAAGTAAGCATGAATGTCCTCGCCAGGCTTCAAGAAGTACTTGTCAGGCACACCGTTGACGATGTTGTCCTGTGTCGCAACGTTCAGGAACGGGAAGTCTTCTGGCATGATCTGGTTAAAGATCACGCGGCCGACTGAGGTCACCATGATCTGGTGACGCTGCTCGTCAGTGAATGGCTTCTTTGGCAGCGACGAAACCGCCAGGCCGATCCGGCTGTGCAGGTGCACGTCGCCGTTTTGCAAGGCCATCAGCACTTCGTTGGTGTCCTTGAAGATCATGCCTTCGCCTTCGCGGCCCTTCTGCTCCATCGTCAGGTAGTAGTTACCCAAAACGATATCCTGAGACGGGGTGACAATCGGCTTGCCGTCACGAGGGGCCAGAATGTGGTGGGCGGCCAGCATCAGCATGCGGGCTTCCGCTTGAGCCTCATCTGACAGCGGCACGTGGATCGCCATCTGGTCCCCGTCGAAGTCGGCGTTGTAAGCTTCACAAACCAGCGGGTGCAGGCGAATCGACTTACCGTCAACTAAGACGGGCTCGAAGGCCTGAATCCCCAGACGGTGCAACGTAGGGGCACGGTTTAACAGCACCGGCCGCTCCTTGATCACGTCTTCGAGCACATCCCAGATGTCCTCGTCTTCGCGGTCGATCTTGCGGCGAGCGTTCTTGATGTTGGAGGCCAGGTTGCGGGCAACCAGCTCATGCATCACGAACGGTTTGAACAACTCAAGCGCCATCGAACGCGGCAAACCGCATTGATAGAACTTCAGCGTCGGCATGACGTCGATGACAGAACGGCCGGAATAATCGACACGCTTGCCCAGCAAGTTCTGACGGAACCGGCCCTGTTTTCCTTTGAGCATGTGGCTCAGGGACTTCAGTGGCCGGTTGCCTGGCCCGGTGACGGGACGACCGCGCCGCCCGTTATCGATCAAGGCATCGACAGCTTCCTGGAGCATGCGCTTTTCGTTTTGCACGATGATGTTCGGCGCGTTCAGGTCAAGCAGACGCTTCAACCGGTTGTTGCGGTTGATTACCCGGCGGTACAGGTCATTGAGGTCGGAAGTCGCAAAGCGGCCGCCTTCCAGCTGAACCATTGGGCGCAGATCCGGTGGGATGACTGGAATGGTGTCCATGACCATCCAAGCCGGGTCATTGCCGGATTCCAAGAAAGCATCCAGAATGTCCAACCGGCGGATCGCACGGGTCCGCTTTTGGCCCTGAGCCTTCTTCAGGTCTTCCTTCAATTCGGCAACTTCCTTAGGGAGGTCGACCTTCTGCAGGAGTTCCTTGACCGCTTCGGCACCCATTTTGGCGTCAAACCCGGCCCCGTACTCGTCGCGCTTTTCGCGGTAATCACGCTCAGACAGCAGCTGCTTCTTTTCAAGCGGCGTGTCACCTGGGTCGATCACAACATAAGAAGCAAAGTAAATCACTTCTTCAAGGGCGCGTGGGGACATGTCCAAAACCAGACCCATCCGGCTCGGGATGCCCTTGAAGTACCAAATGTGGGAAACCGGTGCTGCCAACTCGATGTGGCCCATGCGCTCACGGCGCACCTTGGAACGAGTCACTTCGACCCCGCAGCGGTCACAAACAATCCCCTTATAGCGGATCCGCTTGTACTTCCCGCAGGCACATTCCCAGTCTTTGGTTGGCCCGAAGATGCGTTCATCAAACAGTCCGTCCCGCTCTGGCTTCAGTGTCCGGTAGTTGATGGTCTCGGGCTTTTTAACTTCCCCGTACGACCAACTGCGGATCTTGTCAGGCGAGGCTAGGCCGATTTGCATACTTTCAAACTTGTTGACATCAATCAAAGGGCTAACCTCCTATTTCTTAGTTTCGCCGGAAGTTGGCTGATCAGTCGCGACGTTCGCGGCGTCCTTGGCCTTCTTCTCTTCTTGCTCCTGCGCAAACTTAGCGAGGGCATCGACTGACACAACATCGTCATCGTCGTCGTCCATGTCGCGCAGCTCAATTTCATTCTTATCCTGATCCAGGACCTTCATGTCCAGACCCAGTGCCTGCAGTTCCTTGACCAGCACCCGGAATGATTCCGGGACACCAGGTTGTGGAATCTGCTCGCCTTTGACGATGGCTTCATAGGTCTTGACCCGGCCAACGACGTCATCGGACTTGTACGTCAGAATTTCTTGCAGGGTGTAAGCCGCCCCGTAAGCTTCCAAGGCCCAAACTTCCATTTCGCCGAACCGCTGACCGCCGAACTGAGCTTTACCACCCAGCGGCTGCTGCGTAACCAGGGAGTAAGGTCCAATGGAACGGGCATGGATCTTATCGTCGACCATGTGGGCCAGCTTCAGGTAGTACATGACGCCGACCGAGACCCGGTTTTCAAATGGTTCGCCGGTGCGACCATCGTAGAGGATGGACTTGCCATCTGCGGCCATGCCGGCTTCCTTGACGGTTGCCCACAGGTCGTCATCGTTCGCCCCGTCAAAGACTGGGCTGGCAATGTGAATGCCCAAGTTGCGAGCCGCCATCCCCAAGTGGAGTTCCAGCACCTGCCCGATGTTCATACGGGAAGGCACACCCATTGGTGACAGGAGAATATCGACTGGCGTGCCATCTGGCAGGTACGGCATATCCTCTTCAGGCACAACGACCGAAACGGTCCCTTTGTTCCCGTGACGGCCGGACATCTTGTCGCCGACCTGAATCTTCCGCTTTTGGGTAATGTAGACACGGACCATCATGTTCACACCAGGAGACAGCTCATCGCCGGCTTCCCGGGTGAAGATGCGGACGTCTTGAATGATGCCGCCGCCGCCATGAGGGACCCGCAGTGAGGTGTCACGCACTTCACGCGCCTTTTCACCAAAGATGGCGTGCAGCAGACGTTCCTCAGCGGACAGCTCGGTGACCCCTTTAGGGGTGACCTTGCCGACCAGAATGTCGCCGTCGCGAACTTCAGCCCCGATGCGCACGATCCCGAATTCATCGAGATCCTTCAGCGCATCTTCGCCGACGTTCGGAATTTCACGCGTGATTTCTTCAGGCCCGAGCTTGGTGTCGCGGGCTTCAGATTCGTACTCCTCAATATGAATCGAGGTGTAGGCGTCGTCCTTGACCAGCTTCTCAGACAGCACAATCGCGTCTTCGTAGTTGTACATGTTCCATGTCATGAAGGCGATAACTGGGTTCTGGCCCAAAGCCAGCTCCCCATTCTCCATCGCTGGGCCATCGGCGATGATTTCGTCTTCGTCGACTTTGTCACCCAGACGCACGATCGGCCGCTGGTTGTAGTTCTTGCCGGCGTTCGACCGCTGGAACTTCATGAGTTTGTAAGTGTCTTGCGCGCCGTCATCGCGGCGGATCTTGATCACCTTGGCGTCGACATACTCAACAGTACCGGCGTGCTCCGCAAGCACGGCGATCCCGGAGTCGTGAGCCGCCTTGTATTCCATCCCGGTCCCAATCAGTGGGGCGTGCGGGTTGATCAAAGGTACAGCCTGACGCTGCATGTTGGCACCCATCAGCGCACGGTTCGAGTCGTCGTTTTCCAAGAACGGAATGCAGGCCGTCGCGACCGCGACAACTTGCTTAGGCGAAACGTCCATGTAGTCGATGTGGTCAGCGGTCGTTTCAATGTTGACATCCTTCGACCGGGCCAGAATCGCGTCTTCGGCAAACGAGCCGTCGTCGTTCAACTTGGCGTTGGCCTGAGCGACAACATAGTTATCTTCCTCGTCAGCGGTCAGGTAGTCGATCTTGTCGGTGACTTTATGCGTATCCCAGGACACACGGCGATAAGGGGTTTCGATGAACCCATACTTGTTGACCACCGCGTAAGACGCCAGACTATTGATCAGCCCGATGTTTGGGCCTTCAGGCGTTTCAATCGGGCACATGCGACCGTAATGTGTGTAGTGCACATCACGCACTTCGTAGCCGGCACGGTCACGGGTTAAACCGCCAGGTCCAAGGGCAGACAGGCGCCGCTTATGCGTCAGCTCGCCCAGCGGGTTCGTCTGGTCCATGAACTGAGACAGTTGTGAACTGCCGAAGAATTCCTTGACCGACGCAACCACTGGCCGAATGTTGATCAACTGCTGCGGGGTGACCGTGGCGGCGTCTTGGATCGACATCCGCTCGCGGACCACACGCTCCATCCGAGACAGGCCAATGCGGAACTGGTTCTGCAGCAATTCACCCACGGAACGGATCCGGCGATTGCCCAAGTGGTCGATATCATCGGTCGAGCCGATGCCTTCCTGAAGGTTCAGAAAGTAATTCATCGACGCAATGACATCGGCTGGCATCAGGTGCTTGGCCTTCGGATCGATGTGACCGTTACCGATCAGCTTGACCTCTTTCTCCGGGTTAACTTTCGAAAAGACCTTCACGACCTGCACCGTCATCGGATCAGTGACCACCCCTTGGTCGGACGGCTGGTAAGTGACGGTCTTGAAATCGTCGCGATCTAGATAGCCGCCAAGCGTGTCCATCACGTGGCGATCGATCTTGTCGCCCTTTTGCGCGATGACTTCGCCGGTATCTGGATCCGCCAGCGTCTCTGCCAAGGTCTGGCCAAGGAGGCGAGTCTTCAGGCTCAGCTTCTTGTTGACCTTGTAGCGGCCGACAAAGGCCATATCGTAGCGCTTCGGATCAAAGAACCGGGCGTACAGCAAGGACCGTGAAGAATCGGCAGTCTTCGGCTCGCCTGGACGTAGCCGTTCGTAAATATCCTTCAACGACTCGTCGGTACGCGAATCGTCGGTGTTCTTGTGAACATCCTTTTCCAGTGTCAGCATCAAGGAATCGTTGTCGCCAAAGATATCCAAGATATCCTGGTCGGCGCCAAAGCCGAGTGCGCGCACCAGCTCCGTCATTGGGATCTTGCGCGTGCGGTCGATCCGCACATACGCCAGATCCTTGGCGTCGGTTTCGTATTCAAGCCAAGCCCCGCGGTTTGGGATCACCGTGGCACCATATGTGACACGCGAGTTCTTGTCGGTGGCGCTGTTGTAGTAAACGCCAGGACTACGGACCAACTGAGAAACGATGACTCGCTCAGCGCCGTTAATGATAAACGTGCCTTGCTTGGTCATCAGCGGGAAGTCGCCAAAGAACACGTCCTGGCTCTTGATCTCGCCAGTCTCGTGGTTCGTCAAGCGTAAGGTGACGTGCAGCGGCGCCGAATAGTTAGCGTCGTGTTGACGCGCTTCATCAACGGTATATTTTGGTTCCAGCAACTGATAATCAACATATTCCAAGGACAGTTTGCCCTGGAAATCTTCGATCGGCATGATGTCGTCGAACATTTCCTTTAAGCCTTCGTCAAGGAACCACTGATAGGAGTTGGTCTGGATCTCGATCAAGTTAGGCAGATCGAGAACTTCTTTGATGCGGGAATAGGAACGGCGAGTGCGGTGTTTGCCGTAATTCACTAAGTGTCCTGCCAAATTGTTCACCCCTCATTGGATTTTTCGGCCATCTTGACTGTAAATTTAATGTAACGATTGTTAAATTTAGAATACAGTCGGTGGTTAGCGGACGTTTTGAGCAAAAAAAAACGAAAAGCAGACGATGATTCACACCGGTACTACTTTTACGTTTTTATATGTCACGACGGACAATAGATCGCCGCAACTGATGTCCTAGCCGAAATGCAATTGCACTAATGTTACCTCGTTTAGGACGGCTTGTCAATCTCCCCTGATTACGCGTGGACCGGCTCTTTGGCCTTTTGCGCGGGCTGCTGGCCCTTCTTAATATGGAAGGTCAGCTTGCCTTTCGTCGCGCCGATGGTGATCGTGTCCCCTGCGCTGGCCTGGCCGGTCAACAGAAGTTCGGACAGCTGATCCTCAACGTCACGCTGGAGGGCCCGGCGAATCGGCCGCGCCCCGTACTCCGGATCAAACCCTGCCTTGGCAACGGCATTGATGCCAGCTGGCGTGATTTTGACCGTGATGTCCTGATCGCTCAGGCGGTGCAGGACTTGCTTGGTCATGATCTTAACGATCTCATGCAGCTCTTTTTCCGTCAGACTGTGGAACACGACGGTTTCGTCGATTCGGTTCAGGAACTCCGGCCGGAACGCCTTCTTCAGCTCTTCCAGCATCCGCGACTTCATGGACTTGAAGTCCTGGGTTGGACTTTCCTTACCAAAGCCCACTGCCTTGTCGTCTCGCAGCGAGGTCGCCCCGATGTTGGACGTCATGATCAAGATGGTGTTGCGGAAATCGACCCGCCGGCCCTTTGAATCGGTGAGGAAGCCATCGTCTAGGACCTGAAGCAAGATATTGAAGACATCTGGGTGGGCCTTTTCGACTTCATCCAGCAGCACGACGGAATAGGGTTTGTTACGCACCTGCTCGGTCAGCTGGCCGCCTTCGTCGTATCCGACGTAGCCAGGGGCCGCACCAATCAGCCGACTAGTGCTGTACTTCTCCATGTATTCAGACATGTCGACCCGGATCATGGCGTCTTCTGAGCCAAACATTGCCTCAGCCAGTGCCTTGGCGAGTTCGGTTTTGCCAACCCCAGTCGGGCCGAGAAACATGAACGACCCGATTGGCCGGGTTGGGTCCTTGAGACCACTGCGCGCCCGGCGGATCGCCCGCGAAACGGCAGACACTGCTTCGTCTTGCCCAACGACGCGCTCGTGCAGAACCTTCTCCAGGTTGACCAGCCGCTCGGATTCTTTCTTCTGCAGCTGGGTGACTGGCACGCCGGTCCACTGGGACACCACTTCGGCCACGTCTTCCGGACCCACCTTCACGTCGGTCCGCACGCCGTTGGCATCCACTGGCTCAGGCGCCGCGTCAATCTTGGTGCGCAGCTTCTGCTCTTTTTCACGGATCGTTGCGGCAGTTTCGAAGTCCTGATGCATGATGGCATCGTCCTTGGCCTTGACCGTTTCCTTCAGCTGCTTTTGCAGCTTATCGGCCTTGGTTGGGCGATCCGCCTCATCCAAGCGCACCTTCGCCGCACTTTCGTCCATCAGATCGATGGCCTTGTCAGGCAAAAAGCGGCCGGAAATATAGCGACTGGACAAGGAAACGGCCTCGTGCAGCGCCTCGTCGGTGATGGTGACCCCGTGATGCGCCTCGTAGCGCGGCCGCAGCCCCTTGAGAATCTGTTCGGCCTCCGCCTCACTTGGCTCCTCAACAGTGATCGTCGCAAACCGCCGCTCGAGCGCAGCGTCTTTTTCGATGTACTTCTGGTACTCGTCCAGCGTCGTTGCCCCGATCAGCTGCAATTCACCGCGCGCCAGTGACGGCTTCAAAATGTTGCTGGCATCGATTGCACCTTCAGCGCCGCCCGCCCCGATCAGGGTGTGCAGTTCGTCGACAAACAGGATGACATTGCCGTCTTGATAGATTTCATCGATGACTTTCTTGAGCCGATCTTCAAATTCGCCGCGGTACTTGGTGCCTGCGACCAACGAGCCCATGTCGAGCGCCATCAAGCGCTTGTTCTTCATGTCGTCCGGCACTTCCCCGGCGACGATTTTTTCTGCAAAGCCCTCGGCGATCGCCGTTTTACCGACGCCCGGTTCCCCGATCAGCACCGGGTTGTTCTTGGTACGCCGGGCCAGGATCTGAATCAGCCGACGGACTTCCTTGTCGCGGCCAACCACTGGATCCATGCGGTTTTCGCGCGCCAGTTGGGTCAGGTCACGCGCGAGGCCATCCAGCGTTGGCGTCCCCTGACTGGCTGGCCGACCGCCGCGCGGTGCGCCAGCGGCCCCGCGGTGCTTAGCTGCGGCGTCTGAAATGCCCATTTTCTTCAAAACCAACTGACGAGTCTTGGCGAGGCTGAGATCCAGGTCCTGCAAAATGCGGGCTGCCAGGATGTCGTCTTCGCGCAAGAGCCCCAGCAGAATGTGCTCGGTCCCGATTTTAAGGGCGCCGAGGCGCTTGGCTTCATCGCCGGCAAAACTCAGGATTTCCTTGCCCTTCGGTGAGTAGGGCAGATAAGCGTCCTTGCTCTGACTGCCTTCGTCAACCGTCCCATAGCCGGTAAAGCGTTCAATTTCATCATGAATATCTTGTTCGGAAATGCTGAGCTGACGCAGCGTCTTGCCGGCGATCCCCTCTTGCTCCATGACGAGCGCCATCAGCAAGTGCTCCGTTCCCACTGCATGGTGGTGGAAGTACTTGGCTTGTTCCTGTGCAATCATCAGTACATTTTTTGCACTTGGGGTAAATAAGTTGTCCATAAGCACGCTCCCTTTGATAACTTCAAATCTGCTCAGCAAACATTAAAAACAAATTAATTGGGTTCTATCTTTCATACCGCAAACTGTCGAGAAAAGCAAGTAGCAGTCGTGCACGCAAGGTCTCTTCCGCCTCACGGTCCCCCATGTTCAAAGTCCGGTGGCTCAGCAAGGCCAGCATCATGTTACCTGACTGCCGATCGATCAAATCGGCGTCGTACAGCTGCTGGATCAGTGCCTCCCCATCCCGCTCCCGAAGCAGCTGAGGGATATTTTGAGCCATCAACGAGATTAGGTCCTGATCGTCTCGCAGGTGCACCTTGAGTATGCGAATATACCCGCCTCCGCCGCGCTTGCTTTCCACCACATAGCCGCGCTGCGGGGTGAAGCGGGTCTTGATCACATAATTGATTTGGGACGGGACGCAATTGAAGTGCTGGGCGATTTCAGCGCGGCTGATTTCGACCTGCCTCGAGGAATCGAGCATGGCTTTCAGATAATGTTCGATCACATCGGAAATGTTTTGTCCTTGCATTCGCTTCACCCTTTTTGACTTTGACTAATCTTGACCTTAATTATACTGGTTCTCAGCGAAAAAGCCAGCACCGTTCACCGCGCCTGAATACACAAAAAAACTGATGTCGACTGACATCAGTTGCAGATCGGGAAAACAAGATTCGAACTTGCGACCTCTACGTCCCGAACGTAGCGCTCTACCAAGCTGAGCTATTTCCCGATGAAGCGGAAGACGGGATTCGAACCCGCGACCTCCACCATGGCAAGGTGGCGTTCTACCACTGAACTACTTCCGCAATGCAATTGCCGGGAAGAACCCCGGGATGCACCCAGTAGGAGTCGAACCTACAACCTTCTGATTCGTAGTCAGACACTCTATCCAATTGCGCTATGGGTGCATAAAATGTAATGCCGAGAGTCGGGTTCGAACCGACACGGTAATCACTTACCGCAGGATTTTAAGTCCTGTGCGTCTACCAGTTTCGCCATCCCGGCAGCTCGTGAAAGCGGAAGACGGGATTCGAACCCGCGACCTCCACCATGGCAAGGTGGCGTTCTACCACTGAACTACTTCCGCAAACTGGTAAGATGCCGACTAGAGGGTTCGAACCTCCGACCCCCTGTTTACAAGACAGGTGCTCTGCCAGCTGAGCTAAGTCGGCGTAATGCGGGTGAAGGGACTCGAACCCCCACGGTATTAACCACTAGAACCTAAATCTAGCGCGTCTGCCAGTTCCGCCACACCCGCAGATGAAGAACCTAATGGAAATGAGCCGTGACAGGCTCGAACTGTCGACCCTCTGATTAAAAGTCAGATGCTCTACCAACTGAGCTAACGGCTCAATGGAGGATACAGGGCTCGAACCTGTGACCCTCTGCTTGTAAGGCAGACGCTCTCCCAACTGAGCTAATCCTCCATCAATATAAAGCGCGGCAGCTTCCTACCCTCGCAGGCAGTCACCCACCAACTACTCTCGGCGTAGAGAAGCTTAACTTCTGTGTT
>NZ_RHOL01000051.1 GCF_003946465.1 Lacticaseibacillus hegangensis
TCGCAACGCTCCAAACGTTGCTTTCAGACCGGCCAGATGCGATTTCATGTCCCAAATACCGAGGTGAATAATCCAGGATCAATTGTTGTGCTTGCGGCGTTTCTCAACCCCCGTTAGGCCGAATAGTCCAATCAGTGCTGCGCCAATCAGTGCAAGGCTTGCGGATTGAGTTTCACCGGTTTGCGGCAGTGCCTTGCGACCGCGTTCCGCAGCTGCTGCATCAGTGTCAGGCAGTGAGCTGCGCTTGTTCAGGGTGCCGCTCTCGTTGCCTGAAGTGCTCGGCTGAGGCGTCGAAGGATTGTCCTGCCCTGCAGGCGTCTTCCCAGTTTCAGCCGTCGTCGTGACTGCCGGAATCGTGATAGTGATTGGCTCGCTTTCAGGCTTTTGCCCGTCGTGCTGAGCAATCGTCACCGTGTCACCTGGTTTGGTATCCGGAATTTGAATGGTCCAGTGACCATTTTGATCAACCACGGTTGTGACCGGACCGCCATTGGTGTTCACCGTGATCGTCGCTCCTGGCGTGCCAGAGCCTGTGATCGTCGTGGTGGTACCGTTGTTGGTCGTCTCATTAATATTTGGCTGTTGCGTCTGCGTGGTGAATGGTGGGTTCGTGGAAACCGCAGTCTTGACGTCAGACACGTTGCCTTGATCGTCAATGTGCTCACCTGTGGTGCTGGTGCCGTCAGTCTGACGGGTCAAGGTGATCCCATTAGGCTCATTGTTCGTCACCGTCGTCTTGCCAACCGTACCAGTTTTGCCTGGTTCGATTGTGACCGGCTCGCTCGGCCATCCGCCCTTCGGCGTCTCCGTCGCAACGGCCACGTTCGTGTCGGTATCAATGACCACATGCGTCTTATCGCCGTTTGACCATATCTTATCAATCGTCGTGACTTTGTGCTCCGGGTTCGTGGTGACGGTTGTGGTACCACCGTCTGGATCCGGCGTCGTAGTTGGACCATAGTAGTCGTCCTTCGTCGTCGAAACTGCATCTGGCACCTTGCTGAGCGTGATCCCGCCGTCAGGCGTAACTGTCTCAGTGATGCTTGGTGATGTCGTTGAACTTGGATCGCTTGGCCGCGTCATCGTGATCCCGTTAGGCTCATTGTTTGTTACCGTCGTCTTGCCGACAACCGCAGTTTCACCTGGGTTGAGTGTGACTAGCGCTGTTGGCTGACCGCCCTTAGGCGTTTCAGTAGCCGTAGCCACATTCGTATCGGTATCGATGTCCACGTGCGTCTTGTCGCCGTTTGACCATGTCTTATCGATCGAGGTGACTTTGTGATCCTTATTCGTGTTAACAGTTGTGGTACCACCGTCAGGATCCGGCGTCGTAGTTGGACCATAGTAGTCGTCCTTGGTCGTCGAAACCGCATCTGGCACCTTGCCAATTGTGATCCCGCCGTCAGGCGTGACCGTCTCGGTGGTGCTTGGTGATGTCGTTGAACTTGGATCGCTTGGCCGCGTCATCGTGATCCCGTTAGGCTCATTGTTACCAACTGTCGTTATACCAACAACCTTGGTTTCACCTGGGTTGATCGTGACTGGCGTCGTTGGCTGGCCGCTCTTAGGCGTTTCAGTTGCGGTTGCCACATTCGTATCGGTACTGATGTCCACGTGCGTCTTGTCGCCGTTTGGCCATGTCTTATCGATCGAGGTGACTTTGTGATCCTTATTCGTGTTAACGGTTGTGGTACCACCGTCTGGATCCGGCGTCGTGGTTGGACCATAGTAGTCGTCCTTGGTCGTCGAAACTGCATCTGGCACCTTGCCAATTGTAATCCCGCCGTCAGGCGTGACCGTCTCAGTGGTGCTTGGTGATGTCGTTGAACTTGGATCGCTTGGCCGCGTCATCATGATTCCGTTAGGCTCATTGTTACCAACGGTCGTTTTGCCGACAACCGCAGTTTCACCTGGGTTGATTGTGACAGGCTCACTCGGCTGACCACCCTTAGGCGTTTCAGTTGCGGTTGCCACATTCGAGTCGGTATCGATGTCCACGTGCGTCTTGTCGCCGTTTGGCCATGTCTTATCGATTGAGTTGATTTCACCTTTATCATTGGTTTTCAGTGTGGTTTGTCCACCATCTTCATCTGGGAAAGTACCCCCAATGTACGTGTACGTGAACAGGACAGAGTTAACACTCACACTAGCTTGATTATTAGAATCTTCCAGTGCCTCTAATGCCGCCTTGGCATTACCTGTGTCAACACTAGCTGGATCGACTTTATAGCCATCGACCGCCGCTGGCGTGTACGCTGCAAAGCCTAGTGTCTCTGAGGTCCAATCCGTGAACGCTACAAACTTACCAGTTGCTTTATCGAACTGTGCTGCCCGCGTATAGGTGACCGTCTGCGTTGTTAGCGTATCCGTCAGCCCATCCTTAACACCACCAACAAACTTATCGCTGATGACCCGCACAACCTGCTTCGACAGCTGGTTGGCCGTGATCTTCGTATCGCTCTTCGGACTCGTCGAATTATTTGGATCAATCGGATCCCCGGGGTTGATAGGTATGGTCACGTCACTAACATTCGTCGTGTAAATGAAGTCGATCGTATCCGTGTCCGCATCAGTCGATGCTTCAACCTTGAACGCATCCAGTTTTGCTTGGATCTCAGCCGCGGTCACACTTTGTGGTGTCGCGGCATAGCCTGTCTTCTCTGCTGGGCTGATCTCGACTGGCCCGTTCTCACTGGCT
>NZ_RHOL01000052.1 GCF_003946465.1 Lacticaseibacillus hegangensis
TGAAGTCGATCGTATCCGTGTCCGCATCAGTCGATGCTTCAACCTTGAACGCATCCAGTTTTGCTTGGATCTCAGCCACGGTCACACTTTGTGGTGTCGCGGCATAGCCTGTCTTCTCTGCTGGGCTGATCTCGACTGGCCCGTTCTCACTGGCTAAAGTCCACTCACCATATTTGCCCGTAGCCTTACCACTCGCCGCATCCACTTCATAGGTCCGAGTGAACGTGAACGTCTGGTTCGCTGCGGCATCGGTTTGCGCAACTTCTTCGCCGTCGGCGCTACCAATATGACCCGTCGCGGTGACTGTATAAGTCTTATGTGTCTCCGCATAAAGCTTCTTACTGTCACTCGTCGTGCCTTCCTCTGTTGGTGCGGGCTTCATCACGTTAGGGGACGTCAAGACAACAGGAACCAAAATCGTGACCGGGTCAGTCGTCTCAACTGTTGTAGCAGCGGTTAACGCATCACCCACATTTTGACCTGTCGTAGTCAATGTACTCTCGTCAATCGTGCTGATATTTGCCGTCTGACCGGCTGGTGGCGCAACAGTAATAGTCGGGAAGTCACCAGCCAGTTGCCAATTGCTATAAATCTTATATGAATTGATTAACTGGCTGCCTTGAGCCGCTGAGCTTAGTGAAACCATCCGGTATTGCCGATTCAGCGTCAAAGTGGTGGCAGTACCAACAAGCTTAGTTGAGTCACTCGCGTCAACCGCCTGAATAGAAACGGTCTTGGTATCCGTATCATCGCTTGCATTACTGATATTCAGCTGGCTTGGAGTCCAAGTGATCGCATAATTAGGATTGTCCGTGGTGATTTTGTTCTGAATAGTTGTGTTCACCAAAACAATAACCACCTGATTGTCAGAGAGTTGAATAAGGTTCAGATCATCAGGTGTAATAGTCGCCGGGTCATATTTTGGTGTCTTGTCGCCTGCCACGATATCCTCTAAGCCATCCACATGTGGCACATCGAACACCAGCTTCAAATCATTAGTCGTATAGTGCGGGTCACCGTTGCTATCGGCTGCATATCCAGTAAGCTCAAATATTGCATTAGCAGGACGTTTCGAAATCTCGATGCTAGAAATCGCTTCACTGATGTCCAACGGAGTAACATTACTCGTGCTATCAGGGAATTGAGCAGCATAAGCTGCCTGAACCTTAGCTAAACCCGAATTGTTTAAGGAAACCTTATACGTCGCAGCATCTGAGACATCCGAGGCACCGTTGCTAAAGGTAAAGTCGCTCGCTGTTAACCCTACGTTTTTGATTTCTGTCCTTGAAGCCGTCTCCGCGGGATTCAGTGTATCCAAGTACAAAGGTAGGCTCGGCAAAATTTCTGCCAAGGTCTGGCCATCATAGATGTGAGTCCCAGTGCCAAGCGTAAACTTATTCGTAATGTAGAAAGTGTTCGTTGTGGCAGCACCGGTTAGCGATGCTGTGGCCAAAGTAAACTTACCCTTCGTGAGTTTCAGCAAAGTATCAGAAATCAGCTTGCGACCGGTATCAGTGATTGTATATGTATACTTTCCGACATCCTTAGTGCCGCCATTTGTTCCATTCGTACCCGCGTTAACTTTCAGGTAAGCAGGATTATTTAATAAGTTCTTTAATGCATCGGCTAGCTTAGCGTCGTTCCCGCCCAAAAGAGCCCGCAGCGCAGTCGTTTGTTGTCCTGTCGCTGCACCGCTTGCATCGGGATAGATTACCGCTCTCTGGTTTACCAAATTACCATTAGGGTCAAGCTGAGGGTTGTTAAGAAGAGAATAGAGGGTGTTTGTCGCCGTCGCCCCGTAGTTAGCATAGAAGGAGCCTACTTTAAGGTTTACCGAAGATGCTACAGGTGCCACGAGCACATCGAAGCTACCAGTGGCCGTCACGGTGACGTTGCTGGTTTGAGTCTTCTGATTGAGACTGAGCGATGTCGCATCCGCCATCGTATACTTGCCGTTCAAGGCGGCGTTGGCACTCATCTGCGCCGTGACCGTTGCATCGGTTGCTGAATTAGCCACAGTCGCAGTCTTAAATGTTTCATCGGCACTAGCGACGGTCTTGCCGGTGTAAACATCGACATAGTTGACCGTCATATGAGTACCGATATCTTCCGCCAGTGTGGCCATGGCAGTCGAACCGCTGCCCCCAGAATTTACGACCTCGTTAGCAGCCGTGGAGCTTCCTGGCTTATCTAAAACAGTCTGCTGAGTAGCTGCCTGTTTGTAGTTCAACTCAACCCCTTTATCCAAACTATAATCATCAACCAAGCTCTTAATCACAATGGGATCACTATCAGCCGGCAAATCAAAAACATACTGAGTTGGAGTCTGAGTCAGTGCTGTACCTTGAGGAAGCTTGCTCAGCAGTTCTGCAGCGGTAATTGTAGGCTTAGCAGCAGGCACAGCTGATGCACGGGCAGCACTCGTCTGAGCGGCGGAACTCGCAGCACTTGCGGGTGCGCTAGCTGCTGTAGAGGCAGTGCTAGAGTCACTGGTGGCGAGTTTAACTGCTTGGTCAGTCGTGTGGGCCGTGGTCGAGGCCGCTGCCTTGGTCACAGCTTCTGTTTCTGGCGTTGGGATCGTATCCGCCTGAACTGTCTTAGGCGAGAATGCAAATTGTGTCAGGCCAAGCAAAGTGATGCCGGCGTAGAGCCAAAGCTTACCCGACTTGTACATTTTAAAATGTATTTTTTTGTCGGCCATCGCGGTCTGCAGATGACTTTTTTTATCTTGATTGAATAACATGGTATCACCATATCCTTTTAATTATCAGCAGCATATATACTTACATAGTCAGTCTAATATCATAAAGTTAGTGAGTCAATCACTATAAGAACGCAAATTGGCCTATGGTCGTTACCGAGTCTGCGACTGTTCGTTTATCCGGAGGCGCCGGCATGATGACCATAGTCCGCGTTGGGCAAATCAGCCGCGGTGACAATGAAAACCAAATGAAACGTTATTTTCTTTCCAATATTGAAACAGCATTTAAGCCCGATTTTTAATGCAAGTGCCATTATTAACTTTGTCGTTAATCTAATTACCCGTGCCTGGCCGTGAACTAATCATCTATTCAAAAAAACACTCGGCATCACCGAGAGGCCCGTAATGCCGAGTACCTTCTATAAATCATTCATGTTTTTTTCCGGCGGGCGACTGCTTCGCCGAACAGCAGGACTGTCAGCGCCCCCAAAAAAGCATGACTGCATGCGCATCGCCATTTCCAGTATCAGGTAAAGCCGAATTCGCATTGGCAGACGGGTGGTCGTCTTACCAATGGCCTGAGCATTTTGCGTGACATTCTGACCAGTCGAATTGTTGCTAGGCTGCTGTGAATTATCTTTCCCGTTTGGTATGCCTGATTCCGTATCGGTCGGCTGATCAGGTTGGGTTCTGAACCCGGAGCCAGTTGACTGCCATCGGCGGTGTTGGCATAGTATTCGTCTTGGATCACTGACAGCGCCGCGTCTGGCACCTCAGCACGAGTTTAAGGATCGGTGTCTGGTTCCTCACCTACATGGATTAACGCTACCGGCACCTCGATGACGGTTTTTGCTTGTCTGATGGGGTCATCAGCAAACTCCTGAAGCGCAGCTATGACTGACTCGCCGGGAACAATGCTTGGATCTGCAGAAATGTTCAAGCTCTCCGCAATGTACCCCGTTGGACAATCATTGCTGTCAATCGTCACCACATCAAACTCAGTGACTGCTTGCCCGGTTCTTTTAGTTGAACAGAAAGTGTAGTCTGCCTCGTAATTTGAACCGATTGTATAAGTAGGCCGATCGTACGTTTCCTTCTCGCCCTAATCGATTAGTTTGTCGGGATTGTTCGTGTCGACTGGCTGAATCGTGACCAATTTTGATGCAAGTTTGTTTAGGGCACTGGTCATTGTAGAGACAGGATTGGTTGGCCAAGCAAGTTTGTATCCCGGTTATTTGGCTTCGATATTATTTGTGAGCGCAGCGGTCTGGCTGTAATCAAGGGTGAGCGTGTGCTGGTAAGAATCCTTGACATGGTCAGTCCCTGTCAATGACAACACCGCAGAGTCCACCGTGAGCGAGGAATCAACATTAATGGGAAAGCATGCTGATTCGCGTCCGTACCCGTCAGCTGCATCTGCCACACTGCGGTCCGATAACCGTTAACAACGTTGATTGCCGGAGCCCTGAAACTGACGTTGACGAGCGTTTGTTGAGGGTCGGTGGTGAATGTCCCCATTCCCAGGTGAGGCGCTGACAGTTTGGTCGTTGAGACCAAACATGCCCAGCGTGACGCCCAGCATAGTGACGGTGACAAAAAGAAACTTTTTCCCAGATCTGTACGTCTTGTGGTGCCTCTTTACGATACACAGTCCGGATCTGAAATCATTAAAATGACGATTCCTCATCCATGTCACCCTTCCCGGATCTGGTCACAATGTAAGCCATCAGCTGTCCAGCTCCTTGCTCTTAGCAGTATTAACAATCATCATAATGTAATGCGTCAATAAACTGTTATCATATTATGATATTATCGGTGGCATTTTGTGCTTAACGACACCAAAGTTCCCCTATTAATTATAATCATCAGCGGCTCTTGAATCATACACGCCCACTAATTGGTCACTCTTCCACCCATCACCTGTCCTACCGGTTCCGCTCCCGCGGCCCTTCTGGCTTTTGCTCGCACCAATGAAAACTACCAAGCCGCGCTATCGTGCCCGAGGCTTGAATCCCCACCCGACTACTCGCACGCGGTTGAAAGGGCCAGTAAATCACAATCGTCATCCGTGAAAATCTATGTTACACTTAAGGCGTTAAAAATCTTGTTTTTCAAAAATAGGAGGAATTACACTTATGCCATTTGTACGCGGCACAGAATTGTTCCAAGCTGCTCGTAAGGGTCACTATGCTATTGGTGCGTTCAACACTAACAACCTCGAATGGACTCGCGCTTTGCTTCAAGGCGCCCAGGATCTCAATGTTCCGATCCTGATCCAAACATCCATGGGGGCTGCTAAGTACATGGGCGGCTACAAGCTTTGCAAGGCTTTGATCGAGCTTGAAGCTGAGTCCATGAACATCACCGTTCCGGTTGTTATTCACCTGGATCACGGTGACTTCGAAGCTGCTAAGGAAGCTATTGCTGCCGGCTACAACTCCGTTATGTTCGACGGCCACGACCTGCCATTCGACGAGAACCTTGAAAAGACCAAGGAAATCGTTAAGCTGGCTCACGCCAAGGGCATTTCCGTTGAAGCCGAAGTTGGTTCAATCGGCGGTGAAGAAGACGGCGTCATCGGCGAAGGCGAACTTGCTTCCGTTGAAGAAGCCAAGACGCTTGCCGCAACTGGCATCGACTTCATGGCTGCCGGCATCGGCAACATTCACGGCAAGTACCCTTCAAACTGGAAGGGCCTGCACTTCGACCGTCTGCAAGAAATCGCTGACGCCGTTGACCTGCCACTGGTTCTTCACGGTGGTTCAGGCATCCCTCAGGACCAGGTTGAAAAGGCCATCTCCATGGGGATCGCTAAGCTCAACATCAACACCGAATGCCAGCTGGCCTTTGCTAAGGCAACTCGCGAATACATCCTTGCCAACAAGGATCAGGAAGGCAAGGGCTATGACCCTCGCAAGCTCCTGGCCCCTGGCACCAAGGCTATTACCGATACCTTCAAGGAAATCTCCGGCTGGATGGGTACCCGCCCAGTCAAGATGGTCCCAGAAGAAATCAAGTAATTCAGCGCTTTTGCGCATTAAGCACTCTGCCCTCGCGGCTGGGTGCTTTTTTTGTCGCACAACGCAAAAAAGGCGGCCCGATCGCTCGGGTCGCCCGGTGCATCGAACGACCGTGATTCGTCAGTGCCACGGTTGTTAGATTTCACGGATTCATTCGCTGGGGGAAAAGCCATTCAGTTACAGTTCAGGTAGTGTCGTAAACAGCGAGTCAGTCTGCGTGTAGCGTACGCTGGCTTCGATAAACTTCTCGTAGTAGTTGGTGTCGTTGAGGCCAAAAATCTGCAGTTTCTGCAGTGCGGCTGCCAGCTCTTCGGCAAACGCGCTGTCCGGCGCGGTGGCCAAGTTACTCAGGGTGAACGTGTGCCGGTGAGCATCGGCGTCATTGTAGCTCAACAGTAATTGATACATGTGCTAACCTCCTTTCTGTCAGATTGTCAGCTGTCGCCTTACTCAACGACTTCGCTGGTGGTGATCACCTGCAGCGACCCTAACTGATCGTCCGGGTTGACCTTGCCGACCAGCTGGGCAAAGGCCATCAGGTTCTCATCGCTCGCATTGGCGCGAATGTTCGCGAACGCGCGCCGCAGCACGTAGTTCGGATTGTCAGGCTGCACATAGGTCAGCGAGATCCGCTGGCGTACAATTTCCTTTGCCATTGTGCCTGCCTCCTTTCTCAAAAAAGTGGTAAGCCCGCTTCTCGCGGCCTTACATGAATAGAAAGCCGGCACCGGCTAAAAGTTCACACCGGACTTTCCGCGGCCGCAGCTGCTTTGAGCGTCTGGTACTTGGCGTGGATGCGCCGCAGGACATTGGTCAAATTGGACTGGCTCAGGCCCAGGTAGGCGCGCGTTTCCGCTCGCGTGAACGCCTGGTCGACCATGCTTTCAAAGACTGCCTGCTCGCGCGGTGTTAGCTGGCTGCGCAATCGGGCCACCAGCGCGACCTCCGCGTCTTCGCCCAACCACTTTACCAGCCAGTCCTGTGGGTCAGTATCGGCTGGTGGTTCCCGGCGCGCGCTGCGTTCATGCACGGCCGGGCGCCGCTGCTCGCGTGTCACAATTTTCAGCAGCCCGTAATAGACAAACAAGCCGGCAAGCTTGTTAAACTTGGTCCGCTCCGCCTGTGTGCGCACCGGGTCGCGGTAGCGCTGGTAGTAAGCAACGTAAATCAGCATCCCCTCCTCCACCAAATCATCGTAATCGGCGTGACCGGGCCAGACCTGCAACCGGCGCACGGCGGCGTGCACGACCCCCGCGTTGGCCAAGTACAGCCCAAACCCTGTTTCAGCGTTTCGCATCATTAGCAACTCCTTGCACCCCTGCATCAGATTTCATTAGCGCTAATGATGAGGCCAGTATATTGGGCCCAATTGATTTCGGATAGGCGAGATGGTTGCGGCGCTGAAGCCCGGCCTGCCGGGGTTGCTCGCTCACAGTCAAAATGGGCCGCGTGCGTCACGCCGCGCGCCATCGCCCCACCCATCGCGCCCAAAGAAACTCGGCTCATTGCCTGAAGTGACATCAAGTGGCACGAACTCGGGGCGAAAAGATCCATTAAGGCAGATTTTTTGACAATAAGTAAGCCGCCTGCTATGCTGTGCTCGATTTTTGGGGGAACAAATGTTCAGAGCCCCGGGCAACGCACACACGGGAGGACTTAGCGAATGTTAAAAATTGAAAAAGCAGATGGCACCCTGCTGACTGTCGCCAGCTTTCGGCCACGCGACCTTGAAAAGGCGGCTGCGACATTGCCGCTGCGCGATAATTTACTGGTTATGCCGACCATGGTCTTGATCATGCCGTTCACCGATCAAGCGCGGCGCACCATTGCCATTGACGCCGAATTTGGCCCTTACGCGACCTCGATGGCGACGCGGGCCATCACCCGTAAAATGGGCATGAGGATGACGCCGTTTCACGCCGAACTAGACGAAACCCGGCGGCGCGTCTACGCCGAGATGGGCCTGCACGGCAAACCGCCGCGCATTATTCCTTATTTTCTGCTATTTTATTTTCCACTGGGCCGCAGTGAAGCCGGGGATTACATCTGGATCGCCGGCAATTACCTGAAGGACCTCACCATCGTTGGCCCGCACGTCGCCCGCATCCAGTTTCAAACTGAGACCGACGCCGGCTTTACGGTCACGCTGTCCAGCCCCACTCTGCCCAATGCGCGCCGGCTCAGTGAACTTGAAGCGTTCGCGGCGGCAGTCACGCGCGAGATGCAGCCACTGTTGCGGCAAACCTACGGAACGCTTTGCTCCGGAGCACAGTTCTCCAGGACCTTGCCCGACAACTACGCCCACTTGGATCCGCGCGGTGATCCTAGCCCGACGACCGTGGTCATCAATCAGTATCAAGAGGAATTCGAGCACCTCTGGCAGGCGCTCGCGGTCCTTTTGAAGGCCGAGGATCCCGCCATCGACCTGGCTGAGCTGAAGGCGCAACTGCTGGAGCGCTGGCGGCATTACCAGTGAACGATCGAGTAGGAGGTAGCCGATTAATTCGGCTACCGACCTCTCACACCACCGTACGTACGGTTCCGTATACGGCGGTT
>NZ_RHOL01000053.1 GCF_003946465.1 Lacticaseibacillus hegangensis
CTACCACTATAAAGTAATAGAGGCGTACACAGACTCCGTCGAGTCTTGTGTACGCCTCTAAGCTTAGTAGATTTTGTTCGGCCAAAATTCGTACGGCTGGCTAAATGCCAGTCGTTACCGAAAAACTCAGACGGCCGTATGCCGCCCACGTGACGCCACGGCAAAAGTGGCGTAGAATAACCAGTTACGATTAAGCGGCACCGGTCTCACCGGCTCACCGCCACCCAGGAGGACACGATGACACAAATCAGATTTTTGAACGGACTGAGGACTATTGGCGGCAACATAGTGGAATTTTCTCAGGCAGGCAGCCGGGTGATCATGGATTTTGGCGTGGCCGCGGACCTAACGAACGAAACGGCGGCCTCGGCAATCGCAAACGGGAAACTGCCGAACGTGCCGGAACTCTTTGGGCTGGCCGAAGATCACTGGGCGCATGAGGCAATTTTCATCTCGCACCTCCACATCGACCACATGGGCGCACTGCAGTACCTGAAGCAGGACATCCCGGTGTACCTGTCCGCACCCAGCTACCGGCTCTATCAGACACTGATCAAGCTGGGCATTGAAAAGCCCGTCCGCAATCTGCACCCCCTCCCGTTTGAGACACCCATGACCGTCGGGGCCTTTTCGGTCGAGGGCTTTGCTTCCGATCACGACGAGCCAGGCATCATGGCGCTCTTGGTGGGCGATGGAACACGCTGGTATGCGCACTCCGGCGATGTCCGCCTAAATGGACCGCATCCCGAACGCGTCGCCCACTGGTCCCAGGTGTTTCACGACAAGAAGCTGGCGATGTTCATGCTTGAAGGCACCACCTTCTCTTTTGACACAGAAACGCCAGTGGAAGATCAAAGTCATCCCAGCGCCGCGCTGACCGAAAGTGAATTGCAGGCGCAATTGATCATGCTGCTGGGAAAGACCAAGAAGCTGGTCGCAATCAATCCCTACAATCGCAACTACGCGCGGCTGGCGGCGATTCAAGAAGCCGCGCACCAGGCGAACCGGCAAATGGTCTGGGAACCTGCCAACGCTGTGATTTTGGAGACGATGACCGGGCTGAAAGCGGACCAGATCATCGGCAAGTCGATCACTGCCGACGCGCTGCGCCAAGCGCCAGGCCAGTATCTGTTGGAGAACTCGTTCAGCCACTTGGCCGACCTGGCCGCGCTGCCCGTGGGCAATTACGTCCATACCAATGGCGAACCGCTGGGCGACTATGATCCCCGCTTCCAGCAGCTCAAAGACTTTCTGACCGCGCACGCCATCCCGCTGACCTTTTTGTCCTGCACTGGTCACGCCACGCGGGCGGATCTGATCACTCTGGCGCAAACAGTTGCCCCGCGCATCATTGTGCCTTGGCACAGCTTCCACCCGGAGCGCGAGGCCGAAGCACTTGACGCGGCAACTCGCGCCGAGGTGCTGCTGCCGGAAAAGGATCTGTATTACACACTGGATGAGCCCGAAGACTAGGCCTGAAAAGACCATTCGAATAGTTGAAAATACTCTCGGTCCGGAAGTGGCACACGGTGTGCTAACCGCGATGCGACAACCCTGACGCTATTTGGTGAATCGCTGAGATTTTCCTTTTCCGGGTGAAAAGAGTAAGGTATTTAAGAACAGATTTTAAGGAGGTCACTCATGCTCGAAAAACAATTCTACGACCAAATGTTTGCGCACTCGTTCAATATTCCCATCACGGTGGAATACTGGGACCACACGCAAAAGACCTACGGCGCGGGGACGCCAAGCCTCACGATCCACATGAAACAGGCAATCCCCGCCAAGGAGCTGCTCAAAAACGCGTCGCTTGCGCTAGGCGAGGCCTACATGCGCGGTGACATCGATGTGACCGGCGGCGGTCAATTCCCCCTCCAGGAGCTACTGACGGCCGCATACGAAAGCGCAGGCTCGTTTATGCGCAACAAGAAACTGATGCGGTTCATCCCCAAACAATCGCACACTGAAAAGAAGAGCAAGGCGGACATTCAGGCCCACTATGACCTCGGCAACGACTTCTACAAGCTTTGGCTCGACGACACGATGACCTATTCCTGCGCCTATTTTGACGACTGGGATCAGGACCTCACGGCCGCTCAGCAAAACAAGGTCACGCACATTCTGCGCAAGCTCGACCCACAGCCCGGCCGGCGCTTCCTGGATATTGGCTGCGGCTGGGGTACGCTCATGCTGACCGCCGCCATGCGCTACCACCTCGACGTGACCGGGATCACACTGTCCAAGGAGCAGTACGACTTTGTCAACGCGCGCATCCAAAAATTAGGCATTGAAGACCACGCCCGCGTCCTGCTGGTCGACTACCGCGAACTCACAGACGGTCCCTACGATTACATCACTTCGATCGGCATGTTCGAGCATGTTGGCAAGGAGAACCTGGAGCTGTACTTCAAGGACGTCACCAAACTGCTGGCCGCTGGCGGCTCTGCTCTGATTCACGGCATTACCCGCCAGCAAGGCGGTGCCACTAATGCCTGGTTGAACAAGTACATCTTCCCGGGTGGCTACATCCCCGGTCTGAGTGAAAACATCGATCACATTATCGATGCCGGGCTGCAGATTTCCGACCTTGAGCCCCTCCGTCGTCATTACCAGCGCACACTTGAACACTGGGACGAAAATTTCAATGCGCATCGCAACACCATTCAAAAGAAATTCGGCTATGAATTCACGCGCATGTGGGACATCTACCTGCAGGCTGCAGCCGCGTCTTTTGAATCCGGGAACATCGATGTCATCCAGTACTTGGTCACGAAGGCCCCTTCCGGCACTGGTCTGCCGCTGACCCGCGACTATATTTACGACTAGGTTGCCAAGATTCGCTTCGGCGGATCTTTTTTTTGCGGAAACTTGCAAGCGATTTCCCGCCGCCGGATAATGATAGCAAAGGAGGGAGCAACGTGTTTGACCTGATGTTATCCCCCGAGACCGCCTTGGCGCGCCGTCGGGTAAACGTCGCAGCGGAACTGCTGCTTGACGCTGTACAGGAAAATGATGCCTTGAGCAATCATCGCGTGCCCAACCTCACCGCTTTTTACTGGAGCGAATTTGGACCGCTGGAGATCAGCCTGTACGAAGCCGAGCTCAAACGCGATCAAACCGCCATGCGGATCCGCCTGATCCGCCAGTACCTGAACCGCGGCGAGCCCATTGATTTGCCAGTGATCGAAGTCAAGATCACTGCCTCGTTTGCCGACCGTGTTCGCTATCTGGCATTCATGCGCAGCCAATTAAATGAGGCCACCAGCTACTTGGCCCTGCCAGTTTTATCTGACTCGGAATCTGAGGAGCTGAACACCTTGTATAAGCAGCTGATCAAGGCGCTTCATCCGGATCTGCATCCCCACCAAAGTGCAGCGGACGCCTGGCTGTTCTTGAAAGTTCTGGACGCTTACGCCAACGGGCTACTTGAAGTCTTGGAGGCCATCGCCGCAATGCTGGCAAACCGCGAAGACGAAACCCTGTCGCCCCAGGAGCTGAACCGCCAGCTGGCCGACCTGCTGACCGACTTGGCGCAGGAGCGAGCCCGCAAGTTTGCGCTGTATCAAGCGTGGCCACTCACAATCGAGGCACAGCTGAAAAGTGAGACCTGGCGGGATCATCACCGCGCCGCGTTGCAACTGGCCCTCAATCGACTGAAACAGCAGGTGGCGGCAAACATTGTGCTGTATGGGCAGCTGGTTGGCGATTTAGGAGGTGACCGTCATGGGTGAATTTGAAATCAAACCGGTCGCCGGGGGTAACGGGCTGACGCCATGGCACGGCGGAATGCCGAGTCAAGCAACCGACCTGACCGGCAGCGAGATTTTTCTGATCAATCATCATGTCGCCGGCACCGCTCATGTGCCCGATCCGGCGACATTGACTGCCGACCTGGCGCTCGGACAGCAGGTACGCCTGGTGCGGGAGAAAAATGCGTACGATGCCTTTGCAACGCGAGTTGAGACCCTGCCCGGCCGCAAGCTCGGGTACCTGCCGAAGCGCGAGAACATCGTGATCGCCCGGCTGCTCGACGCCGGCCTGAACGTCTATGCAAAAATCACCGACTGGACGATGAAAGGCAACTGGCCGTACATCAGGCTCGATATCTTCTTAAAGCTTTGAAAGCAAAAAATCCAAGCCGATTGGCTTGGATTTTTACTTAGTAGCGTGCTTTGATTGCTCTATCGATATCTCGCTTCTGGTCCTTTTGCTTCAAGGCCTCTCGCTTATCGTACAGCTTCTTCCCTTCGGCCACCCCGATCAAGACCTTCGCGTAGCCGTGCTTGAGGTACATGCGAAGCGGCACCGCGGTCTTGCCTTGTTGAGTCAACGCGGCCAGCAGCTTGGCAATTTCCTTCTTGTGCAAAAGCAGCTTGCGTGACCTGAGCGGGTCAACGTTAAACTGATTGCCCTCCTTGTACGGGCTGATATGCACGTTGACCAGCCAAGCCTCGTTATTCGTGATGCGAATGAACCCATCACGCAGCGTCGTTTTGCCAGCCCGCACCGACTTGATCTCGGTGCCGGTCAGGGCAATGCCTGCCTCATAGGTCTCGAGGATGTTGTAGTCATGCCGGGCCTTTTTGTTCTGGGCCAGAAGGTTATCGGGCTTCGGCTTCATTTTTTTTGCCATCGGCTCACCTTCTTTGGTTAATGTCTGTTTCCTTTATTGCCACCGCGCGTGGCGTGGCCTTTGACCTGGCTGCCGATCGTGTTGCGAAACGGCTTGGCGTGCCCAGTCGGCCGCTTGGCGTTGTGCCGCTTGCCCTGGTCGCCAGGCTTCGGCGCACCAGCTTTGTGCTCATCGCGTCGCGGCTGACGCCGGGGCTGCTTTGGCACGACCAAATCGGTTGTCGGTGTATCCTCAGTCGGCACCAGTGAGAAGTCGACCTGACGCTGCTCAACGTCGACGGCTTCAAGCTTCACGCGCACCGGCTGCCCAATGCGGTAAATGTGGTGCGTGCGCTCGCCGATCAAGGCCATCTGGCTTTCCAAGAACCCGTAATAATCATCGGTCATCCGGGTGATGTGAACCAGACCTTCAACGGTGTTCGGCAGCGCGACAAACATCCCGAACCCAGCAACGCCAGAAACCACGGCATCAAACTCTTCTCCGACCTTATCGGCCATGAATTCAGCCTTCTTCAGGTCATCAACGGCGCGCTCGGCATCAACACTATGACGCTCACGGGTCGAGGCCTGGGCGGCGATGTCCGGGAGCTTTTCGGCCCACTTGGTCTGAACGTTATCGCCGGTGCCTTCAATGGCATACGTCCGGATCAGCCGGTGCACGACCAAATCAGGGTAGCGGCGAATCGGGCTGGTGAAGTGACAGTAGTACTTGGCCGCGATGCCAAAATGGCCAAGCGGCTCGTCAGAGTAACGCGCCTGCTTCAGGCTGCGCAGCATTTTGACGTTGACCATCATTTCTTCAGGGGTCCCCGCAACTTCAGTGTTGACATTCTGCAACATCTTCGGCGTCACCTGCTGCCCCTTTTTGATTGGGACTTGCAGGCCGAAGGTAGCCAGAAAATCAACGAAGTCCTTAATGCGATCCTCGTCTGGGGTCTCGTGCACCCGGTACAGGAACGGCACGTGCATGCGATTATAATGCTCCGCCACCGTCTCGTTGGCCTGCAGCATGAAGCTTTCAATCATGCGCTCAGACACACCGCGCTCGCGCAGCACAATATCCGTCGGGTGGCCCTGGTCATCCACGATGATCTGGGCTTCATTTTCCTCAAAGTCAATGGCGCCGCGACCATGGCGCATCTTGTAGAGAATCTTGTGCAGGTCCGCCATCAGCTTGAGCATTGGGACCAAGTCGCCGTATTCGGCAGTCGCATCGGGATCACCATCGAGCACTTGGTTGACTTTATTGTAGGTCAGGCGGCCGTGGGAGCGAATGACACTCTGGTAAATTTCGTGGCTGACCACGCGGCCCTCGCCATCGATTTCCATGTCGCAGGACATGGCCAACCGGTCTTCGTTGGGGTTCAGCGAGCAGATCCCGTTACTGAGCCGGAATGGCAGCATCGGAATGACCCGGTCGACCAGGTAAGTCGAGGTCCCGCGCTTATATGTTTCTTTGTCCAGCGGCGAACCTTCAGTCACGTAGTAGGAGACATCCGCAATGTGGACACCCAAATGGTAGTTGCCGTTGGGCAGCTTCCATGCCACCACCGCGTCGTCGAAGTCCTTGGAGTCATCCCCGTCGATGGTGACCACCGGCTGATCGGTGATGTCACGCCGGCCCAACCGGTCCTCAGCCGTGACGTGATCTGGGATGGCGTTGGCCTGCGCCATCGCATCGTCCGGGTAGTCAACGTATATATCGTTGGCCAGCACCAGCGACATGATGTCGACCCCAGGCGCATTCTTGTTGCCCAGGTTCTGGACAATCAGCCCCACCATGCTGTTCGGCCGGTCGGCGTTCGGAAATTCAGTGATTTCGGCCATGATCATGTCGCCGCGTTCCGGCACGGTACCATTATCTTTGATGAAAATGGGATAGCGCGCCAGTTTCTTTTCGTGACTCGTGACTGTGCCAATAAAGCCCGTGCGGCTGTGCTCGGCATCGGACAATGGCGCGTACTCGCCCACTAACCGGGTGTTTTTACGCTCAACCACCTTGGTGATCGCGCCTTCGGGACCGCGCGTATCGCCAGGACGGGCCTGATGGACGACTGTGACTTCAACAGTATCCCCGTCCATGGCAAATTTCGTGTTCGGCGGGGCAATGAACATATCGTTGTCCTGATCCTCGATGGCAACAAAGCCGAAGCCTTTCTCATTGCCGTGGAACACGCCTTGCATGCTCTGGGGCTTGCCGCCGAGCATGTAGCGCTGATTGTCGTCTTGATGAATCAAATCATCATTTTCCATTCCCGTGAGCGCCTGCACCATCACTTTGAAGTCCTCGGCAGACGTCAATTTGAGTGCGCGATTCAGCGACGCAGTGGAAAAACCGATCTGCGGATTGCGCCGAAACGTCGCCAGTAATTCATTTCTTAAGTGGCCGACTGTGGTCATAGATGTCCCTCGTTTTCTTTTGATAAAAAAGCTTTCGATCTCTAAAATATACAGTTACACCGAGCGCCGGCTAGCTGACCAACCCGCAGAAGGTTTCCCCTGCTTGAGCAGATGCGCCTATGCCTGCCTCCAAAAAAAGGCCCCTGTTCACCAGGAGACCTTCGTTAGTGGGATGCCAGATACACTAAGACGAGCGAGAAGGCGAAGAAAAGGACGCCCAGTACAACGGTCACCTTTTCCATAAACGCTTCAAAGCCCCGTGATTTTTGCTTGCCGAACAAATCGGTCGCACCGCCAGACAGCGCGCTCAAGGCATCTTGCTGCTTACTCGGCTGCATCAGGGTCGCGATCACGATCAGGATCGAATCGATGATGAGTAAATTAGTAAAAAGACTCTGCAAGTTTTTCCCTCCCTTGCAAATGGTCACTAGTAGTAGATTATCACAAAGCAGCCGTCAAGACCAGCCAAGTTTCGCCCGCTGGGCCCAACTAAGCGCGCCTCATTCGGGCTCCTGCTCACTCATTTGTTCGGCCAGCTCGTGCAGCCGTTTGCGCACCGCCGCTCGCCGGCTGGCGTCGGTCAAAATCACCAGCGTGTCACCGCCGTGAATGACCGTGTCACCATGCGGCAGCAGGCTGTCCTCACCGCGCCGAATTGCCATCAGCAAGGTTTCCTTTGGCCACTTGAAATCGCGCACCGCCATGCCGTCCAGCACGCTGCCGGCATACACCGGCAGCTCCAGGCGGTCCATGCGGTGAATCGCCTGAAGCCGATTTTTCGTGGTCATTCGCCGCAGCAGCGACTCATAAATCGGCGCGCCGCCCAGCAGATCGACCACGACATAGGCGACCAGCGACAACACCGCCATGGCCATCAAGTTAGTGAGGTTACCCACCATTTCAGTGATCAGCAGGATCGCGGTGAATGGCGCCTTCCCGATACCGGCAAAGTACCCGGCCATCGCGAAGATAATCAGATTCATCTCATAGGCCCGCGGCAGCCAACCAATGTCCCCCATCAGGACCGCATAGGCGGCGCCAATCACCGCCCCCAGCGACAAGATGGGCAGAAATATCCCACCAGGCAGCCCCGACCCATAAGAGACCATGGAAAAAACGTAGCGCAGTGCAAAGATGACCAGCAGCACACCAAATGCCGGAATGCTGCGGTTAAACCCGGTAATCAAGCCGTTGCCGCCGCCTAAAACAGCCGGATCCAGCAGCCCGATTGGGATCACTAGGAGAAAGGGCGCAAGCCCCTGCAGCGCGCGAGGAATATGCGTAAACGAATAAAGTTTAGGCATTGCCAGCAGCGTCTTCTGATAGGCAAACCCCAGCACCCCAAGCAGCGCGCCAAGCAGTAATAAGTGCCAGTACAAGGAAACCGGCAGTGGTCGGTTGTAAACCAGATGCAGGACCGGCACTTCGCCGAAAACGTTCAGGGAAATGAAATTGGCCCCCACCGCGCTCGCCAGGCTGGTGATCCACACCAGCGGGCTGAAATTGTGGTAAACCTCTTCAAGCACAAACATCGTGCCGGCGATCGGCGCGTTGAACGCCGCAGCCAGACCGCCGGCCGCGCCGGCCGCGATCATGATGCGGCGATCGGCGCCATTTTTCTTGAACCCTTGCGCCACGCCTTGGCCCACGGCGGCGCCTAACTGAATGGACGGACCTTCACGACCGAGAAACAGCCCCGGCCCAATGCTGATAATGCCGGCAACAAATTTTTTCCACAGGATCGACCACCAGTGAAACTCGAGCTCGCCTTGCAGCTGGCCTTCAACCTGCGGAATCCCCGAGCCTGAGATATTGGGCTCGCTTTTGAGCAGCCAGGCGACGAGTAAGCCGGCGACAATACTGCCGATGATAATTAGCATCACAATGCCAGGCGTGGCAGTGCGGTAAAGCGACTGCATGAACCCCAAAATCCGCTCAATTGAAAACCGAAATGCCGCGACGACGCCGCCTGTGAGCAGCCCAACCAGCAGCCCAAACAGAACGAATCGCAGCCGTGTGGCGTCAACGGTTTTTGAAGCCTTATGCATGTCACACCTCCAAAGAAACTGATCCCATTATACAACAGAAAAAAGGTCCGCAGAAAACACGGACCTAGCCGTGCCGCAGCGTCGGCTCAGTAACCCACAAAATGACGAAGTTGAGCAGCAGCAGCGCCGCCGTGGAGATGAACACCACATTGTAATTGAAAATGCCGCCAAGCAAGCCGCCAAGCAGTCCGCCGAACATGTTACCCAGCGCCTGGAACGACTGGTTCCACGAGAAAATTGCAGACGTCGCCGACGCCGGCGAGTTTTTGGTCAGCAGCGTTTGAATCGTGGGGAACAAGGCGCCATCGGAAATCCCAATGGCAAAGCGCAAAACCCCGAGCAAGACGACGCTGGTGACAAAGCCCTGCGGAAAGTACATGACTACCGCGAACAGGTAGCCGGCAATCAGGACTTTCCCGGAGCCGTGCTTGTCGCCGTAATCGCCAAGCCGCGGGGCCGCGAGAATGTTCGACAGCCCTGGCAAAGCAGCGATGATGCCGGCCACCAGCGCCACCGGCCCAACATTATGCATCAGCTCTTTGATGTACAGGCTGATGATTGGCGAGATGGACGCGTTACCCAGCTGCACGATCATGGTCGAGACAAGCAAGATGATAATCAGCTTGGGGTTGGCAAATTGGCTCAAAAGCCCTGAGAGGCCGCCCTTTTCACCTTTACGGTGCGGGGCCGGCACGAAATATTCTTTGACGAATAGCCCTGAAGCAATCCCAGCCAGCAACAGCAGCCCGGCGGTGATGAAGAAAGTCACGCGGATCGACATGAATTGCGCCAGCAACCCGCCGATCACGGGCCCCATGAGCATGCCCGAGGTGGAGCCAGTCACCAGCGTCCCGAGCGCCTTGCCAGCGTGACTGCGCGGCGTCTGCGAGGCAATCAGCGCCTGCGCGTTAGAAATGAACCCGGAAAACAGGCCCTGCAGCGCTCGCAACCCAATCAGCTGCCAGACATTGGTCACCAGCCCCATCAGAAACATTGCGACGGCCATCCCAACCGCCGCCCGGATCAGCATGATTTTACGGCCTTTGCGATCGGCAAGCGCACCCCACAGCGGCGAAACAATGGCGGTCACAAAAAAAGTGGCCGCAAAGACTAAGCCGGAATACAGGGAAACCTGCGCCTTGGTGAAATTGCCCAATTCACCGACATACAGCGACATGAACGGCGTGATCTCGGAAAAGGCAATGCCGGCAATAAACGTGCACACCCACAGCACGTTCAGATTCTGCCGCCACGGGCTCTTTTCTCTTTGGGTTTCGTTCATGTCGTCACTCCCTTTGAATTTAGCTGCAAATAAAAACAGTCACATAATAGTGTGCGAGTGAATTGTGAAGAAAGTGTGAATTTTGTTGTCAGGACAGATCGAGTAGGAGGTAGCCGATTAATTCGGCTACCGACCTCTCACACCACCGTACGTACGGTTCCGTATACGGCGGTT
>NZ_RHOL01000054.1 GCF_003946465.1 Lacticaseibacillus hegangensis
ATTAATTCTTTTCAACTTTCATTGAAAAGCCCTATCACATTTACGAAACTTTGTTCAGTTTTCAAAGGACTACCTTGTCCAAAAGACAACCTTAACAGTATATCTATCGAACATACCGTTGTCAACATGGCTTTGACTAAATATTCATTAGTTGAATAAACAGTCGTGCGATTCCAATCAGCCTGCTTTTGACAACAACAAGTATCTTACCAGCTATGAAGCGGTCTCGTCAACCATTAATCAGCCAATGACGAGACAAAAAAATAAACCCGAACGGAGAATAAAGATTCATCTTTCCCGTTCGGATTTATTCATTATCTAACCGTTTTTTGCCTTAGCTGTGGTCTTACCCAGCTTGATCTGGCATTCTGGGCACAAGCCATAAACCTCAAGATGATGGCCATCAACGAGAAAGCCCGTCTTGGCTGCAGCCACCGCTTCCACATCTGTCAACTTATCATAACTGAAATCGACAATTTTACCGCAGTTGCGACAAATTACGTGGTAATGGGGCACCAGGGCGAAATCAAAATGAGTCGCGATGTCGCCAACGTTCATCTCTTCAATCAGCCCAAGATCCGCAAGCAGTATAAGATTATTGTAGACCGTCGCCACACTCATGTGCGGAAACTGCGGCGAAAGCGCCGCGTAAATCTTCTCGGCCGTCGGGTGCGCCTCGCTAGCAATCAAATACTTAATGATTGCATCACGCTGTGGCGTCACCCGAATTTTATTGGCCTTAAGCTGGGCAATCGTTTGGTGATACACAGTTTCTTCCATATTTTTTCACCTACATTAGAATGATTCTTCAGCTGCGATTAGCATACTCCAAAACTCGTGACTCTGCAAACAAGACCTCCGAGTTACTCGGAGGTCTTGTGAGTCACCGCTATTTGGAAGCAGAGCTGCTGCTAGCACTGCTACTACTACTGCTACCACTACCATTGTTCGCAAGCTCTGGCGCATCGGTGACATAGTCGGCGTCATACGACTTGCCCCCGTTTTTAGCCAGTGCACTCGTGCCTGCCTGCTGGGCTTTTTTGAGGCTGGCCTGCGCCTTTTTCAAGTTATAATTGTACTTCGTCTTGTCAACCTTCTTGAACCCGGAAGGCGTGTAGAATCTGAGCAGATCGCCATTCAGGACACGATCAGACAACGACAGTTCTGTCGTGACTTTGTTAGTCGCCGTGTCGATGACCTGCTTCTGGCTGCGTGACAGATTCTTCAATTCTTTGCCACTGCCGGTGCTGTAGTAACTGCTGCCCACCTTGGTGATCGTCGGCGTGACCCAGTCGCCATTTCGGAATGCCACAGTCTGATCATGCTGAGCAGAAAGCAAATCAGTCCCAAACATCACGTTGTTCGCCGTATCGACACCAAGCAAATGAAGCAGGGTCGGCAGAAAATCGATTTCACCACCATAAGTGTGGTTGATCCCGCCTTGAAGACCATCCATGTGAATCATAAACGGAACGCGTTGGTACATCGCATTGTTGTAATCGTTAAAGTCCTTGATTCCGGTCAGCTTGGCCATGGCCTTTTTATGATTATCAGAAATGCCGTAATGGTCGCCGTAGAAAACAACCATGCTCGATTTATCCAGCCCGCTCTTTTGCAGCCAGGCCATGAACTCGCCAATCGACTGATCCAGATAGTGCGCCGTCTGCACGTAGCCATCAACCGTTTTATCACCGGTATCCGTCTTGCTGATGGTTTGATTCTTCTTATCCAGCGTGTACGGGTAATGGTTCGTCACCGTAATCAGCTTCGCGTAAAAAGGCTGCGGCAGCTGCTCCACATAACTGGCAGCGTCTTTCAAGAACAGCTTGTCCTTCATGCCGTAGCCAACCTCGCCATCCTTGACCTTCGGGAAGTACTGCTTGGAAAAGAAGTAATCGTAACCCCAGGACTTATAGGTATTATCGCGATTCCAGAAACTTGGAACATCCCCGTGCGCCGCCGCCGTCGTGTAACCCTGCTGATCCAAGATCGCCGGCGCCGCCTGAAACGTGTTCGAGGTGCCATCCGTGCTCATCGCCGAACCTTCAGGCAAACCAAACAAGGAATTTTCCAGCATCATTTCGGCATCGGCGGTTTTGCCTTGGCCGACCTGGTTAAAGAAGTTGTCAAAACTCAGGGTGTTGTTCTCATGGTAAATCTTATTCAGGTTGGGGGTGACCTCCTGACCATCCCACTTGTAATCAATCAGAAACTGCTGGAACGATTCCAAGTGAATGATGAAGACGTTCTTCCCCTTGGCCTTACCGTAGTAACTAACATTTTTGGATACCTGGTGATTTTTGACGTAGGCTAAGACGGAATCGAGGTCTGACGCCTTGGCATTCGCCTTTTCCGCAGACGTCTGGGCGGTTTTCACGCCATCGACGACGGTGTAGGCATTCAGCCCCAGGTACTTGACGATGTAATTATTATCAAACGTGCGGGTCAACAGCCCTGACCGGTCGGAATCCGCCATTGACAGGTTTGCGCCAATCATAAACAGCGCCATGATGGTCACACCGAGGGCAAACCGCTTCTTGATCGGCCGGAGGTCGATTCGGATCAGGTGCGTGGCCAGCAGCACGATCAGCACGACGAGGTCAAGGAAGACCAGCCAGTCCGTTGGCTGCAAAATGCCTAACACACCTTTGCTGAGATTGTTGGACACTGAGCCGGAATCCTTGATCAACGCAAACGTCAGAAAGTCCGAGAACTCGCGGTAATATAAGACATTGGCAAACAGCCACAGCGAGGTCAGAAAGTCGATGATCAGCATCGTAATATACGATTTACGGCCACTCAAATAAAACGCCAAGCCAAACAGCAAGATAGTGGTCGGCAGTGGATTCAACGCCAACAGCAGGTGCTGCATCTGACCCTTGACGCCCAGGTTAAATTTGGTGTTGTATGCCCAATAGGTCTTCGCCCAGAACAGTGCAATGGCCAAGACAGAAAAACCTAAACGGGTATTAAAAAATCCGCGAATTTTACCGCCGATCGACTTCATACAGTTCCTCCAGATAGTTAATGATAAACACGTACATGAACACAATGGTAAGTCTACACAATCGGCAAACCAATGACAATTCAAGCGACCCCGCGCACCTTGGATTTAACGCCATCTTAATGACATTAAATCCAGAGCATACAAAAAGCCGGGCAAGCCCGGCTCAAATCGGCTAGTCCTCGGAATCATCCAGCAGATCGTAAATCTCGATGGCTGCCAGGTCGATGTCGTCAAACTCAAACTTCTGATGCGTTGCCATTTCTTCAAGCGAGTAAGTCTCAGTGGCTGGGTCGAAGGTAACTTCCCCTTTTTCGACGCCCTCTTTTTCAAAGCGGCGCGACTGCACTGAACCGTCCTCGGATTCCTGCATGGCTTCTAAGCGTTTAATAATCGCTACTAATTGTGAGCTTTTCATACGCGGCCCCTTTCTATTCTGTCATAGCGTACCATAAAATTCCGCATTATGGGGACCCAAATCCCGCGTCATCGCATTTTTTTCGTTTTCGCGGGCTGAGCCATCCGGTCCGGCGTGACTGCCAAGGCCACACCCCCAAGCAGCATCCCGAGGTAATACGTCAGCAGCCGCCAAAGCAGCATCGCCAGCACCAGCTGTGCCTGGCCAGGCACGAACGTCGAAAACAGGGTCTTGAAACTGTACTCCGCGCCGCCAGTGCCGCCAGGGATTGGAAACAGCGACACGATCATGACAATCATCACGTGCATGACCATCACTTCGACGAGGCTGACATGCGCAATGCCAAAGCTTCGCAACACAAAATACGGCACCGAATAGTAAAGCAGCAGCTGAATAAAAGTCAGAACGGACGCCTTGAGGACTTTTTGCTTAGCCTGCTTCAGATGCAGGCTCTCCGCATAAAAGGTGTCGATTTTTTCGTCCATTTTCGCCTGCAGCCGTGCCTGACGTTCATCAGAGATGAACCACCCTGCAATGTGGACAAACCAGGCGACCAGTTTTTTGGTGAAGCGGTAATAGTACATCACCAGCAGCAGCCCGATGATCACAGTCACATGGATGACAAACCCGAAGACGATGAGCAAAGACAGCGCGCCAAAGCGGCTGGCCACCTGATTGAAGCCAACAATCAGAGTAAAGACAAAATTGATCAGCACCATGAACTGGTACACGATAAATTTCATCAACAGCACTGAGCTGGCCCGACCGCCTTCCACCCCCGCTTGCATCAAGGCGACAAGCTGAGCCGGCTGGCCGCCGGACGCAAACGGCGTGATGTTGTTGAACAGTTGCTCGACCAGCGGCACGCGAAACGCGGACTTAAAACTCAGCCGCTCACCGTCATGCTCAACAAACATTCGCACGACGAAACTTTCGACGACCCAGGAGCCAACCATCACCAGCAGGCCGCCCAGCAGCCACCACAGGTTCATCGTCGCAAGACTGTGGATCACAGCACGCAGGTCGACCGTCCGCATCTCGAAGGCAAAAATGCCGACGCCAAACAGGACCATGACCAGTGCCGCGATTTTATTCCCGCGGCTCATCTGCGCTGTGCTCCGATTTTAGCCTGGGCCAGGTAAAAGTCGTGCCAGACCCGCGCCAAGCGGTCCTCGGAATAAGTCGCCGCCGCCTGCTCGGCCTTTTCAGTGTACTCGCCGCGAAGCGTGGCGTCACTTTTCAGTGCCTGCAACCCAGCGCTCATCGCCGCCTGGTCCTTGGCCATCATCGCGTATGGCCTAATAATCTCATCATACAACGCCAAATCGCGCACCATGACAGGCGTACCGGTCGAAAACGCCTCGAGCACCGACATCGGAAACAACTCATCAAACGACGGGAGCAAGAAGACATCCGCGATATTGTAGTAGTCGACCATCTCATCACGCGGCACAATACCAGTGAAGTTCAGATTGGCTGGCGCGTTTTCGACTTCGCCCTTGAGGTGGTCATAGCCGTTGGTGATCATGCCAAACGAGAAGCCGCCAGCCCAGATGAACTGCATCTGCGGGTTGCGCTTCGCCAGGCCAATGAAATCATCGACGCCTTTGCGGTCCTGGACCTGGCCGGCACCGAACACCACGAAGGCGTCCTGCGCGACCCCGTGCTTTTTGCGAAGCATCGCCTTTTGCTCGGCGGTCGCCGGATAGAACGTCTCCCGGGAGACAAAGTTGGGAATGAACGTCACCTTGTGTGGGTCAATGCCGTACGCCGCAAGCTTAGGGATAAAGTTCGGGTTGACGACAACTAGCCGGTCCATTCGCTTGTAGAAGGCAATCGTGTACTTGTCCAGCGTCCACCGAGCCACCCCAGGCAGGCGCAGACTTTGATCCAAGGTGTCTGGCAGAAAGTGCACGTAGCCGATTTTCTGGCCGCGCCGCTTACTGAAGGTGGAAGCAAAAAAGGCCGGGTCGATCGTGTGGTAATGACTGACCAGGCTTGGAGAATATTTATTGATGCTGATTTTAAACTCGGTAGGAAAATACTTGCGCAATAGGGCAATCAATTCCGTGTACACGGCGCCGACGCCTTGGCCCGCGACCTTATCCGCTGAGGAGAACATATGAATATCGAGCATGTTTATCCTTTCATCGATGGTTCGTCAAGCCGCTCCGCTTCCTCGGCCATCTCTTCGTCAAACCGCTCCTGCGCCTGTGCGTAGACTTTAAGTACTCGGTCGCCGAACAAGTCCGCGGAAATTGCCCGCAGTTTTGCCTCCCGCGGTGCCGGATCATCAAAGGCGTGAGGATGTTCAAGATAGTTGACCAGCTGATGAACCATTTCCCCTTGGGTAGTAAAAGTCGTGCCAATAGCCGGATCATCAAGCAGACTATTGGTGTAAGTGGCTGCCAGCGCCACCACCTTGCGCTCCGCCGCCAGGGCTTCGATGTAAGTCAGGCCCTGCGACTCGGAATCGCTGGCAGAAACGAAAATATCAGCCGCCCGGTAGTAGTCGGGCACATCCGCATGATCGATCTGCCCGATGAACCGCACATGTTGACCCAAGCCCAGGTTTTGCGCTTGGTGCTCAAGGTCTTCCCGTGCTGGCCCATCACCGACAACCAGCAGCACCGCGTTTGGCACCTCTGCCAGAACACTTGGCATCGCGGCAATCACTTTGTCGATGCGTTTTTCATACGCCACTCGGGACAACGACAGCAAAACGGGCACGTCGCTGAGGCCCAGGGATTCGCGAAGGTGCGGATTCTTGGCGGCCTTGAACTGCGTCAGGTCGACGCCCGTTGGGATGACCGTCATTGGGGTTTTGATGCCATAGCCCAAAAGTGACTGCTTGGCGCGCGTCGACGGCGTGATCACCTGGGTCACATGGTAGAGGTAAGCCCGCATGAACTGCTTCACGTGATACGGTCGCAGGAGATGCCCATTCATCACGTAATGCAGGTAGTCCTCATACATGGTGTGGTACGTGTGCACCGTTGGCACCTTGAGCTGGCGCGCCACAAACTTCCCGATATAGCCCATAGAGAACTCAGTTTGCGTGTGGACCAAGTCCAGCTGCAACTCTTTGGCCACAGAATAGGCATGGAACAGCCCCCGGACTGCAACTCGGCGGTCCGTAAAGGACACAAAGGGGACGCTAGCAAAGCGAAACACATTGGGCTCCACCGCATCGTCAGACACATGAGGATCCGTCGTGGTGAAAATGTAGACGGAATGCCCCTTCCGCTCCAGATCATCTTTCAGCGTTTTGATTGACGTCGCAACACCGCTCACTTGAGGAAAATAGGTATCAGTGAAAATCCCGATGTTCATCTTTACGCCTCCCAACGCCTTGTTTATTTACAGTATACGACACTAATGCCCGCGAGCAATTTTCAGGCCTTCATAACGTTAAGTTTAACAGAAACCTTACTGAAACCATCCACCTATGGACTGAAATTTACATAACAAGTTTGTCATCTGGTAAAAAAAAAGACCCCTGCAAGGGTCTGTCTACCGCTGATCGGGGTCGAACCGATACTCCATTGCTGGAACCAGATTTTGAGTCTGGCGCGTCTGCCAATTCCGCCACAGCGGCATATTAGAATTTCTCTTGGCTTGTCCAAGAAGGCGGTGATCGGATTCGAACCGACGCATATAGGTTTTGCAGACCTTTGCCTTACCACTTGGCTACACCGCCAGGAGTTGCTCTTCGCAATTGGGATAGCTGGATTCGAACCAGCGCATGACGGAGTCAAAGTCCGTTGCCTTACCACTTGGCTATATCCCAATCAAGGGCGGATTGTGGGAATCGAACCCACGTATGCTGGATCCACAAACCAGTGTGTTAACCACTTCACCAAATCCGCCATAATAAGAAAAGCAGGGATAGTAGGAATTGAACCCACACTGACGGTTTTGGAGACCGTAGTTCTACCTTTAAACTATATCCCTATAAAAAATGGAGGATCTAGGATTCGAACCTAGGAACCCGAAGGAACGGATTTACAGTCCGTCGCGTTTAGCCTCTTCGCTAATCCTCCATAAATGGCGCGGGACGGAATCGAACCGCCGACACATGCAGCTTCAATGCATTGCTCTACCGACTGAGCTACCGAGCCATTAACGGTTCCAACGAGACTCGAACTCGTGATCTCCTGCGTGACAGGCAGGCGTCCTAACCAACTAGACCATGGAACCAACAATATTCAATTGTAATTGCGGGAGCTGGATTTGAACCAACGACCTCCGGGTTATGAGCCCGACGAGCTACCAGACTGCTCTATCCCGCGATAATGTTAAAAGGAGAATGAGGGATTCGAACCCTCGCGTGGTTTGACCCACCTAACGGTTTTCAAGACCGTCCCCTTCAGCCACTTGGGTAATTCTCCATAACCCCATGACCCGTACGGGATTTGAACCCATGTTACCGCCGTGAAAGGGCGGTGTCTTAACCACTTGACCAACGGGCCATCAACGGAGAAGGAGGGATTTGAACCCTCGCACGGTATGACCCGTCTACACCCTTAGCAGGGGCGCCTCTTCAGCCACTTGAGTACTTCTCCATTTTACTATTCAATTTATGCAGCTTTTGCCGCAATGGGCCTAAATGGACTTGAACCATCGACCTCACGCTTATCAGGCGTGCGCTCTAACCAGCTGAGCTATAGGCCCAAAAATCGATCCAGCGGGTGACGAGAATCGAACTCGCGACAACAGCTTGGAAGGCTGTGGTTTTACCACTAAACTACACCCGCGTGTCAGCGGAGATGGCGCGGGACAGAATCGAACTGCCGACACATGGAGCTTCAATCCATTGCTCTACCAACTGAGCTACCGAGCCGACACCGGTTCCAACGAGACTCGAACTCGTGATCTCCTGCGTGACAGGCAGGCGTCCTAACCAACTAGACCATGGAACCAATTGCGGGAGCTGGATTTGAACCAACGACCTCCGGGTTATGAGCCCGACGAGCTACCAGACTGCTCTATCCCGCGATAACGTTAATATTAAACTTTTTCGGTCCTCACTGCAAAGGCGATGGACCTTGTAGGACTCGAACCTACGACCGAGCGGTTATGAGCCGCCTGCTCTAACCAACTGAGCTAAAGGTCCAAGTCGATCGCGGCGGGGGGGATCGAACCCTCGACCTCCCGGGTATGAACCGGACGCTCTAGCCAGCTGAGCTACACCGCGAAAATGCTACTAGGACGATGACCTTCGCCCTATCGGGAAAACAGGATTCGAACCTGCGACCCCCTGGTCCCAAACCAGGTGCTCTACCAAGCTGAGCTATTTCCCGAGGATGCACCCAGTAGGAGTCGAACCTACAACCTTCTGATTCGTAGTCAGACACTCTATCCAGTTGCGCTATGGGTGCATTATTCAATTTTGCTGCCTAAGGCAACAGCGGAAGACGGGATTCGAACCCGCGACCTCCACCATGGCAAGGTGGCGTTCTACCACTGAACTACTTCCGCAAAAAACTGGGCTGGATCAAAGATCCAATGGAGGATACAGGGCTCGAACCTGTGACCCTCTGCTTGTAAGGCAGACGCTCTCCCAACTGAGCTAATCCTCCATCATATAAAGCGCGGCAGCTTCCTACCCTCGCAGGCAGTCACCCACCAACTACTCTCGGCGTAGAGAAGCTTAACTTCTGTGTT
>NZ_RHOL01000055.1 GCF_003946465.1 Lacticaseibacillus hegangensis
AGATTCCACCTCGCGATGGACACCCTTGCCCTTGGCTAGCGGTTCCGACTACTACGGCCCGCAGTGGACTTTCACCACCAAGTTGGCGCCCATGCCGGGCGCACCAAGAAAAGCGTTCGTGATCAGAGATTGATCACGAACGCTTTTTGCATTTCTACACTAAGCACGATTAAACGTCCACTCGAGGCCAGAGGCCGGCTGTCCGCTGCGCAAGTAGTAGGTGACGGTAAACTGCGCCGGTGTCGCCTCAATCACCGCGTAGGTGCCACCTAACGCCGCAAACTCGCCGCGCGGCTGGCTGATGCTGCCTGGGTTGAGCACCAGAATACCTTGATGCATCTCCACCCCCAGTTGGTGGGTATGGCCGAAAATGGCCACTTGGGCGTGCGCAGCAGTGGCCGCCTCAAGCAGCATCTTCAAGCTGAACCCAACCATCAGCCGGTGCCCGTGGGTGAGGAAAACCGTCACCCCTGCCACATCGAGTGTGCGCGTCATCGGAAAGGCTGAATCAAAGTCCATGTTGCCGCGCACCGCCTGGTAATGCGTAAAAATGGGATCATCGGCGGCAAACTCGGAATCGCCGGCGTAAAGATACGCGTCGGCAGTCGGTTGCTGCGTCAGGATGTCTTCCAAAATCTGATGATCGCCATGAGTGTCACTCACCGCCACCAGTTTCATGGTCAGTCCTCCTTGTACCAGTCGCGCCACTTAGCCTCTAGGGCCCGCATCGCGTTGCCGCGGTGGCTGATCTGGTTTTTCTCGTTTTGACTGAGCTCCGCCATCGTTTTACCCAGCTGCGGCAAAAAGAAGTATGGATCGTAGCCAAAGCCATTGTCACCGCGCGGCACCCCCGTGATGCGGCCCTGCACGCTGCCGGCGACGACTAAATCCTCCGCCGGCCGGTTAGGTTTGGCAAACACCAAGGTGGTGTGGAAGGTCGCGGTGCGTTTTTCATCCGGCACATCGGCCAGATTGGCAATCAACTTCGCGTTATTGGCTGCGTCGTTGTGCCCCTGCCCGGCGTAACGTGCGGAGAACACACCTGGGGCGCCGTCAAGCGCGTCGACCATCAGGCCCGAATCATCCGCAACCACTGGCAGCTCCAGGGCCTTGGCGTAACCATCCGCCTTGAGCCGCGCGTTTTCCTCAAACGTCTTGCCTGTCTCCGGCACCGTGGCGACCGCTGGAAAATCAGCGAGGCTTTTGACGGTCAGGCCGTCCGCCTCAAACATGGCGGCCAGCTCCTTGACCTTACCTGGGTTCTTGGACGCGATCACCACGGTCTTGAGCGCTGCGGGCTGGACGTCGGTCGGTTCCTGATCAATCACCACCCGACTGGCGGCCACCTTCAAGTTCAGCCAATTGCCGGCAATCAGATCGAACATCTTGGCGTTGCCAGTAGTGTAAAACTGATTGGTGGCCGGTTGAGTACCATGCGCCGCCAGGTTAAAGTAATCCAGCAGCATGGACACCTCGCTGACCGTCTCCGCCCCGGAGTCGATCAAGGTCACGTCATCGCCCATCACATTTTGAATCAGTGGGCGCAGCAGCGGGTAATGCGTGCAGCCCATCACCAGCGTGTCGATGCCTTGGTGCAAAAGCGGCTGCAGGGTCTCGGCCACCACGCGCTTGGCAACTGGCGAGGTCATTTCGTTTGACTCCACCAGCGGCACAAATTTAGGGGCGGCCAGCTCGGTCACCTTCACCTGCTTGGCCTTGCTGTGAATCGTGTCGGCATACGCGTGGCTGGTCACTGTGCCTTCGGTGCCAATGACACCGATGTGGCCGGTTTTGGTCGCCTTAAGCGCCGCCCGCGAGCCTGGCACAATCACACCGACGACTGGGATGTCGAGCTTAGCACGCACGTCGGGCAGCGCTGCAGCAGTCGCGGTGTTGCAGGCGATGACCAGCATCTTAATGTGCTTTTGCAGCTGAAAATTGACCATCTGCCAGGTGAACTCGCGCACCTGGGCAGCCGGCCTTGGCCCGTATGGCAAGCGGGCCTGGTCGCCCAAGAAGACGACACTTTCGTTGGGCAACTGGCGCAGGGCTTCTTTGACCACGGTCAAGCCGCCGACGCCGGAATCGATGAACCCAATTGGTTGGTTGTTCATTATTTGCCTCCGTTCGAAAAGTTCTGAACCTTCATTGTGCGGCTAACCGATAAAAATTTCAAGACGAGGCAGCAGGCGCTGTTTTTCCCTTAAAGATTTCGTTATACTGAAAAGGAATGCGGCGTCTAGGCGCCGTTTGAGGAGGGTGCTCATGGCGAAAGGAACGTATAAAGACCTACTGACGATGTCGGCTGACGGCCCACTGTTTGGCCAGCTGATGCTGCGAGACCTGCTGCTGCCGGAACTGCTCGGCCAGGAAACGGCGAACATTGCTTACTGGGCGGGGCGGGACCTAGCGCGCAAGCTCCCGGTGACAGAAAATGATCTGACCCAGTTGTTCGAACAGGTCGGCTTTGGCACCCTGACCCCAACCACGGCCAAGAAGCAGGAGCGCCACTACCTGCTGACCGGGACCGTGGTGGAGACACGGCTGGCGAATTTTGCCAAGCCCGACTTTCAACTTGAGGCCGGCTTCCTGGCGCAGAGCTTGCAGCAGATCCTCGGCATCGTCGTTGAGGCTAATGCCGTGCCTGATACGCGCAAGCATCAGGTCGAACTCACTGTGGCATTGGATCCGAAAACGGCCCAGCCGACCGAACAAACGCCGCTGCACCTATAGTTGCTGCAGTCGGCAAAATAAAAAGTCCCAGCCCTTACGCACTGAGCGCAAAGGTTGGGACTTTTTGACTTTGTTAGGCTGGCGTCTTGGTGTACTTATCCAAGACGTTGTTGAGCTGATCCTTGGTCTGATAGCCGACCAGCTTCTCCACGACTTCGCCGTCTTTCTTGACGATCAACGTCGGAATGGCCATGATACCAAAGGCCCCTGGGGTCTCTGGGTTTTGGTCGACGTCCATCTTCGTGAACTTGACGTCTGAGCGATCCTTTTCCAGTGACTCGATCACCGGACTCTGCATCTTGCAAGGGCCACACCAGGTTGCCCAGAAGTCGGTCAGCGTGACACCAGTGTCGGTCTCCTGCTTAAAATCCTGATCACTAACTACTTTAACCATAGAAGTTCCTCCTCGTCTCATTGAAGTCAACAGCGACTTTCTTACTATTCGTAACCATTGTAGCATGACCGTCAAGCCCGTTCAACTAAATTGCCCGCAATTAACTATTTAAACTGCACAATAGTCGCGCCAGAGCCACCCGCGTTTTGCGGCGCAAACCCAAATTTTTTCACTTGGGAATTGCGTTTCAAATACTCGGTGACCCCGTTGCGGATTGCACCGGTGCCTAGGCCGTGAATGATCGTCACCTGCGGATACCCGGCAAGCAGCGCAGAATCGATGTAGCGGTCGAGCTGCGCCATCGCGTCCTCGTACCGCACCCCGCGCAGGTCCAACGTCGTGTCAGGGCCGCTTGCCGCGCCGCCCTTAACGATTGCCATGCGCCGCTTGGGCTCCTGGTCTTTGGGTTCGGCCACTTTTTCCAGGTCAGAGGTGCTGATTTTCATCCGCAAGATCCCCAGCTGAACATTCCAGTGGGTTTTATCCACTTGGTCGAGCAGGTCACCGGTTTGATCATACGACAGCACATGAACCCGGTCGCCTGGCCGCAAAGCCTGTTTGCGCTTCTCGCGCCGCAGGACCTTATTTTTCGGCTGCGGTTGCTCCTGGTGCAGCTGCTTCAACCCTGTCTTGGCCTCGATCAACCGATTTTCCTTCACATTGCCGCTGCCCGCTTTTTGCATCTGGCGCAGGTCGCGAATGATCTTATCGGCTTTCTTTTGCGCTTTTTCGACCAGCGCATTCGCCTGTTCGCGAGCCTTGTCTAGCTGGCCGGCGCGCTCCTTTTCAAGCTCGGCATAAGCCGCCTGGAGGTCGGCCAGCAGTTTCTGTGCCGCGTCCGTGTCCGCCCGGGCCGCCTTGTACTCCGTTTCGGCCGCCTTGCGTTGACTTTCCAGATCCGCGATCATGTTGTTCAAATCGTGACTGTCGTCTGCGATCAGCGCCTTGGCCCGATCGACAATGGCGCCGTCCAGGCCGAGCCGGCGAGAAATGTCAAACGCGTTCGAGCGGCCCGGTACCCCAATCAACAGGCGGTACGTCGGCTGCAGCGTCGCGGCATCAAACTCCATGGAGGCGTTGATGGTGCCTGGGGTGTTGTAACCGTAGAGCTTAAGTTCCGGGTAGTGCGTGGTGGCGACTACGTCGGCCCCAATCGTGCCGACCTCATCCAAAATGGCGATTGCCAAAGCCGCCCCTTCTTGCGGATCCGTGCCAGCGCCCAGCTCATCGAACAGGACCAACGCCTGATCATCCAAATGGTCAAGAATGTCGACGATGTTCGCCATGTGACCGGAAAAAGTACTCAGGCTTTGCTCAATGCTTTGCTCATCGCCGATGTCGGCGAAAATCTCCGAGAACACACCGATCGTGCTTTCCTCACCGGCCGGAATGAACAGCCCGGCCTGCCCCATCAGCTGAAGCAGCCCCAAGGTCTTGAGGGTGATGGTTTTACCACCGGTGTTCGGCCCAGTGACGACAATGGCCTGGTAATCCTTGCCGATCACGATGTCATTAGGAACGACCTTATGCGCGTCCAGCAGCGGGTGGCGGGCCTGGAGAATGTCGACCTCGTTTTTCGCCGACACTAGCGGCTCTGTCGCCTTGATGGCGCGCGCGTAACGGGCCTTGGCGTTGATAAAGTCAAAATGTCCCAGCACTTCTGCGTTGCGGGCAATTTGCTTGCTGTAAGGGGCCACCGTTTCGGACAGCTCCGCCAGCACTCTCGCAATCTCCTGCTGCTCCTCGATTTGCGCCTCGCGCAGCCGGTTGTTCATGTCCACAATGGCTTGCGGCTCAATGAACAAAGTGGCGCCTGAGGCACTTTGGTCGTGGACCACACCGGCGACCTGGCCGCGTGAGTCCGAGCGCACGGGCAGGACAAAACGGTCATCCCGCAGCGTGATGATCGGATCCGACAGGTACTTGGCCATGTTGCCGTGGATGTACGAATCCATGCGGCTGCGAATGTTGGCTTCCAGCTGCCGGATCTGATTGCGCACTGCGCGCAGCGTGTCGCTGGCCTCGTCGGTCACATTACCTTCCTCGTCGATTGCCGTGTACAAACGGCGCTCGAGTTCCGGCAGGACAGTGAGCTGCTGCTGCAGGGTGTAAACCCGCCGCAGCTCGATTTTATCATTCAGATCCGCCAAGAAGTCATCTACCGCGCTGACACTGCGCAAGACGCGAGTCAGTTGGGCAAGCTCTTTGCCGTTTAAAGTCGCCCCGATTTGCACACGCTTGAGCGCCGGCCCGACATCAGTCAGCTCAGGCAGCGGAATGCCGCCTTTGAGCCGCAGCAGCGAGGCGCCATCTGCAGTTTCGTCCAGGGCTTGTTGAACCTGCGTGCGGTCCGAAGTCGGCGCCAGTGCCGCCACCCGGGCGTGGCCGGCGGCCGTCACAACCTCCTTGGCCAGTGCCGTCTTGATCTGATCAAAGCCCAGCGTGGTCAAAATTTTTTTATTCATGATCAAACTCCTTAGAATGCGAAAAACCAGCACGCAATGCGGTGCTGGTCGTTAAAGCCAAAGGGCGGTCACCCAGTTCGTTAGCCCAAGCGAGTAGCGAACTATCGTGCGCGCCAGAAATGAGTTAGCGAGCATCTGCTGCAGCCCAGCCAGTGGAATTAGCGCGACCACGTACAGCACCAGAAAGAGGAACACGTAGCCCATCACCAGATTCAACAAGCCGCCGGTGATCAGGCTGACCCGGTCGGCCTTGTGGTACTTCAGGTCGTGCACCCACAGTGCGCCAAAGCGCGTCACGAGCCAGCCAATCGCCAGTACGAGCAGAAACGCGATGCCGCGATAAAAGGCATCGTCCAGAGTAAGCCCGACCCGGTTAGAGAAAAACACAAAATGGCTGGTCTGCGTCGCTGATGGGTACGGCACCCAAAGTGACAGCAAGTTCGCCACCGGCCGGTAAAACAGCGTCGCCAGCCCCAGACTGACTAAGTAACCGCCGACGTGCACCAGCTGAAGCCACAGCCCCCGTTCAGCGCCTGCGTAAAAGAAATACGCAAGAAAGACGATGATTGCCAGACTAAGCATCCGTATCCTCCGTCTTTTGCGCAGCGGCCGCGGCCGCCACCTGGTCGGAGAGGACATTAAAGGCCAGCAGCACCGCCGCGTCTTCTTTGGTCATTTTCGGTGCCGCCTCGCGCAGCGCTGCCAAGCGCTGGTTCAACAGCGCGGTGACCGCCTCAAAGTGGGCAGTCGTCCCCGGACCAATGATCGTGTATTCTTTTCCGTCAATCACGGCCTTGAATCGCCGCTTGCGCTCAGCCATTGTGGATCCCCTTCCGTCAAAAAACCGCGCCTCATCACTGCGGCGCGGTGTGGCGGCTATTCGCCGTCATCATCCTCATCGGCCAAGAAGGTGTTCAGCACCTCTTCGACCATGTCCCACTCGTCGTCGTCCTCGATCGGGAACAAATTTCCCGAACTGGCGTCGCCGTTTTCGTCTGGGGTGAATGAAAACGCCTGAATGTCGACTTCTTCATCGTCGCTGGCGCTTTCCGGGTACAGCAGCACGTAGCTTTTGCCGTAGTCCTCCGAATCAAAGGTGAAAAGCACCTGATACAATTCTTCGTTGCCCTTGTCGTCGATCAGCGTAATCTGCTGCTGATCGTCGCCTTCGTGCACATGGTTGTTTTCTTCTGCCATGATGGCCTCCTTGTTAGCGGCTGTGAAGATCCAGGTAATTCTGTAAAATCAGCTGCGCCGCCAGTTTATCGATGACTTGTTTTTGACGTTTACGCGAGGCATCGGCCTCTTCGATCAGCATCCGACTTGCCTCGACCGTGGTCAGCCGCTCATCGGTGAAGGCCACCGGCAGGTTGAACCGGTCGGCCAGCATCTGGCCGTACGCCTTTGATTTCTCAACGCGTGGGCCTTCGGTGTTGTTCATGTTCTTGGGAAGCCCGACCACAAAGTTGGTTACCTCGTATTGTGCGACTAACTCCGCAACGCGCGCAAGGCCAAATTCTTCCTTGTCCTCGTTGATGCGAATGATCTCAAGCCCCTGGGCTGTCCACCCTAAAGGATCGGAAATCGCGACCCCCACGGTGCGCGACCCGACGTCAAGACCCATGTAACGCACTACTGTTTCTCCTTACCGAGGTAGTTGCGAACAAGCTCCTCGATGATCACGTCGCGTTCGTACTTCCGAATCAGATTCCGCGAGTCGTTGTACCGCGGGATGTAAGCCGGATCCCCCGAGATCAGGTAGCCAACGATCTGGTTGATCGGATTGTAGCCCTTTTCTTCCAGCGATTTGCTGACCGTCTCCAACGTCTCGTGGATGTTTTTCGGATTGTTATCCGGAAAATCAAAATGAACGGTTTGATCTAATGTGCCCATTTTCAACACCTCTATTCCTTCCAGCTAGCCTCTATTTTACTTGAAAGGCGCCTAAAGTACAATGTCGCGATCAGCACCAGCGGCCGGCGCCAGGCCGCAGCGGCCCCCGCTTCCCGTTAGCGGGTGCGTTACATTTTCATTGCAATAAAAACCACCCGTCGAACGGGTGGTTTTCTCTGGGGCTATAAGCCCCTGTTGCTGGCTGCGTCTCAAGGCGCTG
>NZ_RHOL01000056.1 GCF_003946465.1 Lacticaseibacillus hegangensis
TACCGATGCATGGCGTAACAGCCTAGACCACTATCAAGAATTCGTTATCATCGTTGCACTTGACTTGAAAATTGAGGAAATGAATGACTTCTGCCAATATGGGTTGTCTCGACGATGACTTTCATGGTTTACGCAAGCAAAAAAGCATTTGACCGGCTGGCCAAATGCTTTTTCGATATTGCGGCGCGGAAATTGTAATCGAGAATTACAGTTTCTGGAATTGAGACGAATAGAACGGTCAGTTTATATCCATCGCTATCAAGACAATCTGACGAAATTTTTGATGGCTGGTTGATGATGAATGATTGAGGTAAGACTAATTAGGATTGTTAGTGCACAGGGGATGCACGCAGTTTGGTTGATCACAAATACATAAAATAACGCCAATATAGATTTGCGGAGCATGATCCAGCATCCCTTTATCCAAGAATACGAACGAGGTCCAGCTTTTAATGGTTTCTAACATTCTGCTTAGAAAATGGTTGCCTTTTTTTACGCGAATGGAGCAGTCTGGAATTAAGGATGAATTAACAGTTAATTAAGGCTGTAGTTAAGATTGTACTGATATGTTAAAGACGTAAGGAGATGATAAAGATGGAACAACCAGTCTTGCAACTGCAGGGTGTGAGCAAGCGTTTTGGTCGGTTTCAAGCATTAAAAGACGTTGATCTCACTGTTAACACAGGGGATATCTTTGCCCTGATTGGTGAAAACGGCGCAGGTAAGACGACAATCATGCGCCTTGTCGTTGGCTTGTCACCAATGGGCCAAGGTCAAATCACGTTGTTGGGCGAACATGCTGGTCATTATCGCCATGCGCTTAGTCGAATTGGGGCGGTGATCGAGACACCAACGGCATTCGAAAACTTAACGGTGAGTCAAAACCTGAAAGTGATTGCGATTCAACATGGTCTCAGCGATGATGAATTGATTGCAAAAACAATCAGTTTAGTTGGCTTAGAAGAAAAGGCCAAAACGAAAGCAAAGCATTTGTCGCTGGGATTACGACAACGTCTCGGTCTGGCAATCGCAGTGTTAGCTCAGCCGGATTTTGTCATTCTCGACGAACCAACGAACGGACTTGACCCAATGGGCATCGTCCAGTTTCGGTCGCTAGGGAAGCGGCTACAAAGCGAGTTCAACACAACAGTTCTAATCTCGAGTCACATCTTGACTGAGCTTTATCAGGTTGCGACAAAATTTGCCTTTCTACATCGCGGTCAAATTCTTCAAGTTCTGACCAAATCTGAATTGGACGAAAAAACGCGTGGCGGGTTAGAAATTACGGTCTCAGACGCGGCGCATGCTGCTGAAATATTGGATGAAGCCAACTTGAAGCAACTACAGGTTCGAGATGACAGTCATGTCGTTTTGCAGAATTTGACAACACCCCCGGAGAAAGTGAATGAACTCCTTGTTAAGGCGGGGGTGAGTGTGATCAGCATTACTCGCAGGGAGGCAACCCTTGAACAATATTACACGCAACTTATTCAAGAGCAGGGGGCGGCAAAATGATCAATCAAATCAGGGCGGATCTGTATCGGCAGAATCACAGTATTGGGATGGCAATCATCACGCTGCTCACGATTGTTTGGGCGATGGTCAGTACGCAACAGGAAGCGGTCGGCGGGGTGAGTGTAAACGCCCCTGAAAAGCTGCTGAACCGGCTGATTGCGAAACATTGGAGTGTCCTGGATGGAATTCATGCAGCAAATTTTGCGGGGACCTTTACGCTGTGGTTATTCATCGTGGTATTGGTTATTGTTTTCAGCCGCGAGTTCAGCCAGAAGACATATAAAAATACATTGGTGTCGGGAATTTCTCGGCTGCAATTCATTTTAGGCAAGTATCTTGTTCTGCTTGCCGATGTTGTCGTTCTGTTTGCACTGTTTTTTGGCAGTGCAACTGTGACCGGTCTGATCTTGGGTCGGCCGATGGGTGGACCGTTAGCGCATGACTTTCTTTTTTCGGTACTGCTCAATTCATTTTTCGTTAGCGTGATTTTTAGCCTCAGCATCACGGTGATGATAAGTTTTAACACTGTCGTGGCCCAAACAATATTTGTGATCACTTGGCCTTTGATTATTTCGACTGCCACCAGCATTCTACATTGGCACTGGCTGCGCTACTTTGATTTCTATAACATGACCATCAGCCTGACTACCGGAGCATTGAACGCCACTCTTCAGGCTCGCTATCTATTCGTGAGCTTAGGGCTTTTGATTGTCAGCATCGGTGCTTCTAGTTGGCTATTGCAACAAAAGGAACTTTGACTTGAAGCCGCTCTCATTTTTCGGTACAGTCGGCTTTGAAGGTGAGAATATGGCGAATCTGCTCGTTATCGAAGACAATCCAGACATTCAGGTGTTACTAAAAGATGTGTTAGCGCCTCACGAGGTGACAGAGGCTTTAGATGGCGTGGCTGGACTAAACGCAATACGCCACAATGATTTCGATCTCGTGATACTTGATTTGATGCTGCCTGGCGTGACAGGTCAAAGTGTGTTGAAAACAGTGCGCCAGCATTCCCAAGTGCCAGTCATTGTGCTCACAGCCATTCAGGATAAAGACAGTGTGGTGCAGCTGCTTTCGGCCGGTGCAAATGATTATTTGACCAAACCTTTTGATGTCGAAGAACTGAAGGCGAGAGTTGGTGTTCAGCTGCGTGATCATGAGTCAATCGGCGGGGGAGCAGAGTTGCGGCAGGGGCAACTGGTCTTAAATCAGGCCACCCATGAAGTGACGCTGGCCGGCGCGCCAATCGAGCTGCCGAAGAAAGAATTCGCGGTGCTCGCCATGCTGATGCAACACCCACAACAGGTATTTTCAAAGAAAAGCATCTACGAGCGGATTTGGCAAGAACCTTATCTTGATGCTGAGAATACGCTCAATGTTCATCTCAGCCACCTGCGGACTAAGTTGAATGCCTGCAACAATGATACAACGTACATCGTCTCAGTATGGGGAATCGGCATTCGGCTGAAGTAGGAGGGCACCATGACAATATTCTTCTTGGTCTTGTGGCTATTGTCACTGGCTGCATTCAGTCTACTGGTGAGTGAGGTTTTGCGTATCACTCGAGAGCTTGAGCAAGTCAATTCTGCGCATACGAATGCGATGGTGACTTCAGCAACAGCATGGCGACCGATTCGGCGGCTAGTTCGGGCAATCAATGGGAATCTGAAGCGCACTCGTGAGCTCCAGCGCACGCAGCAGCACCAAGATGCTGAGGTCAAACAGATGTTGACCAACTTGACTCATGACATCAAGACGCCGCTCACCGTAGCCTCGGGTTATGTCCAAGTGATGCAAGAAGCAGCCACTTCACCGGATCCTCGCCTGGTGCGCATCGGCCGTAACTTAAGTGCTGTTAACTACTATTTACGGACCTTAATGAATTACGATGAGATGATTGAAAAACATGCCGAGCTGGTTCTGACGCCGCTTGATCTCTCTCAAGTCGTGCAGGACGAGCTGTTTTCAGCGTACGATGAGTTGAACGAACGTGGTATTCGGGTCACCCCCAACATTGCACCAAATATTTCGTTAATTACTGATGAGACTGTAATTCGGCGAATCCTTCAAAACCTAATCGGTAATTGGTTGAAGTACGCCGAAGGCCAAGCGGCAATCGTATTGGAGCAGCCAGATTCCAAGCACATCACACTTAAACTATCCAATCAGACTAACGAGAAAATAGCTGATCCGTCTAAGTTAGAAAGCCGATTTTACACTGGTGATGCTTCCCGTAGTGATGGGAGTACTGGGTTGGGCCTCAATATCGTGTCGGCTCTGATGACCCAACTGGGAGGTAGAATGTTGATCAAAACTGCCTCTGAGGAGTTTGCAATAGCACTCACGTTTTTTGTGGACTCGCAGGGAACATGAAGTCCAAGGTTGGATTGGTGTATCACTGCCACAAGAGCCCAGAAAATGAGTCGATTCTACGTTCTGCAATTCTAGAGGACATTTTGAGCGTATGAAATACCGAAACGCACAAAAAAGCATTTGACCGGCTGGCCAAATGCTTTTTCGATATTGCATCGCGGAAATTGTAATCGAGAATTACAGTTTCTGGTGGTACCAAGGTGAATATTAACAATTTGAATCAATACAAATCCAGACATATTGAGGTATTCAAGAAAGATTTTTTGATGTAATGCTGCGAAAGTCGGCATAGATTGATAACTTCTGCAACAGCGTGCAACAGTTGGTCTGGCCCGTAAATACATTTTGAACGAAGACGTCGAGCGGCTTATTCGACGTTTTTTGTGTATCATTATCCAAATGATGGGTTCCAACCATACTCAATATCTGTTTCTGTTCGTATTTTTCGAAATGTGAGTAGTCCTAAATTATGATAAATTGGAAACTTTCGATTTACATCGAATTGTATTGTCGCAATAAAATTATCATTGTCGGGAGAAACGCCCTTTTTACCCTCCAAATCATGAAATACGCGCAAGAAAATAATATCTGCGGGCATCTGACCGTGTTTGGTTAATGTCTTCATATCGCCGCCGCTCGGCAATGATCTCATGACTGAGATAATTGAAGGTACAAGCAATTTCACATGATTTGGTCGAGTCACTCGTGCCATTTCAACATCAGCGACGAAGCGAATATCGGTTTCCGTATTTGGATTGTCAATATTTGTGATGATATAGTCATTCGTTATAATATCTTGATAGTCTATCTGTTGAATAGGCGTTGGATCCGTATTGGTTGGCCAGGTCATAATGGCATCTTTAGTGGCGTCGGTCAAAAGTTCGTCAAACGTAATGCTATTCGAGATGTACTGGGAGACTGCCGTCCCGCTCACTGCGACGAAAGTATTATTTGCTCGAGGCGATTCATAAGTAATGAATAGCCTATCCATAGGCGGGGGTGCTGGGAGAACGTTTTGGAAAGCATATATTGCAGACCAAAGGCAATAGCATAATTTAGCGTTTTCTACATTGTCAAACCCTGAAAGGTTTACGAGAAACTGTAAACGACTATCGGCCAATCTTTTTATTTCCACTAAGTTGCAAAGGACTTCTGGCGTTGAGAGTCTCAGACGGTACCAAGCAGTCAACTCTTGCTCTGAGTTACTTGAATTGATTGGTAACCATATGATGTTTAAGTCGCGCATTATATTCAGAATAACTTGAACGAATGCCGACAGACCACTCAACATGTATTTCAGTTCTGCATTAACTTCACTGAACGATTTGTAAATGGTTTTTTCCGTATGGTTTTCTGTGAAGGTCAAACTGTAATCATTCGAGCGAACAACGTGACCACCGTGGTCTACGGCATTTCGCATATCCTTTGAAACCAGATTAGCGTATGGTGTATAGTCGCGGTCTTCCTTTATGAGACGTTTGCTGGTGATACTTTCAATGGCGCCACCAAGCCTTGATTGGTCGAGTGTTTTGTCGGTTACGAGTTCCTCAATTGCGGCTAAGACGCGTAGGGAATCGACGAATGCGCCATTTGCGATGTCTGCATACAGTTTTATGACAGATTCAGCCTGTTCTGACGTATTGAGTTTTTGTCTGCTTAACTGACGATAGGCTTCGTTTTCTTTTAAAAGTTCCCAAAACAACTTTGGTAATTTTACAAACGTTTTATCAATTACGTCATGATCTGCATCCGCTGATACTGAATTAAAGACCGCAGAGATATTCTGTTGCAAGCATTCTTTAATGTTCATATCTACAGGGGCGAAATGGGAGTCAAGTTGGTGACGAATTACTTCGTGCCAGATAGGCGTAGAAATAATGTTAAAACGGCTGGCTTTGATTTGCTTTTCATAATTGGAAATCCACCATAATTGATAATCAGGTATCAACTGTTGTTGGATGGGTAATGTGTTTGATTGGGGGCTCGAATTGGTAGTTGACATCCTAGAACTCCTTGCTCTTGCCTTTAGAGTGATTTAAATAGTGAACTTATAGCTGTTGTGGGGAGTTAACAATACTGAATGATTGGAACTGTGTTCGCGATATTTATATTCGATTTTTCGAGGAGTTGGTCTACTTGGACTGCTTCTTTTAGCCTGTAAAGGTGGCACTAATTTCAGTTTCGCTGAACCTATTGTAGAAGGTAGCAAGCGCAGGTGCAATAAAGAAACTTTCGTTTCCGTTCACACCATTGGTTTAGGAGGACGGAGGTTTGCGGTAACGAGTTAATGATCTGTGTAAGAATAAAAAGTAGTCGGCAATTTTGTCGCGCGTTGTCTGGCAGCTCGAAGCGGACAAGCCATTGCCTATGCCACTGAGCCGGCAAATCACGGGTTACGTCACGTTGCTGGAATCATGCACAAGCCAAGCAGCCTTCGCGTTGAGCCAAACGATTGCTTCGCGCTAATGCACAAAAAAAGCTTTGGCAATTATTGCCAAAGCTTTTTCAATGTGAAGATTACAGTTTCTGGTGGTAACAAGATGAATATTAACAATTTGGTTCAACTAGAAACCAGGCATATCAAGGTATTAAACGCAGAGTTCTTGATGTCATACTGCGAAAAGCGGCATGCATTGATAACTTCTGCAACACCGTGCAACATTTGAGCTGACCCGTAAATACTGTTGATTAAAACGCACATTTAACTGATGTGTGTTTTTACATGATTATAAACTGGTTGAACGGCGGCTGATTGGCAATGCGACTCGTGTTTGGTATGGAAAACTGGACAAATCTGAATATGAATTAGCAGAATAGCCCGTTAAATTCGGGCTTTTTGAATGTTCTCAATTATCGGAGACCTGTTTAAACATTAGCAACAGTATGGCTAATTGCAACTGGTGATAAGCAATGACAGGCAAATGGATTCAAATATGTCCATATATTGCCCACTTTTTTTACAATACGTTGATGAGCATAGTGAAATATTTGAGGTTGCGATCCCAAGCGCCGCCGAACATATACTTGCGCCGCGTTTTCGTATCTGTGAGCCAGTTTTATTTGGCCAACGTGAAGTCGATCCCGTTTACCGGTGATTATGGCAAGTATTGGAACAGTTTCATTTGCGCCGGCCTATACAATATGACAATCGATTGGATCAAAGATGGGAAGACAGCTTCAAAAGCGTTGTTGGCCGAGATTATTCGCAAAATTGGTGGATAAGCGGGTAGTATCAAAAAAGGCCGCTTGTGAGCAACAAGCGGCCTTAACGGCTTTTAGAAATCAGTTTTTGTGAGTTTATACCCGAGTTCCTCGGCAACCCGCAATTCATCAATCATGTACCACATGTCGATGAGTTTGTCGCCTGGATTATTCATAGAATTTCAAAAAAGCAGCGCAATCCCACGATTCACACGGGACTGCGCTGCTTTGGTGTTTCA
>NZ_RHOL01000057.1 GCF_003946465.1 Lacticaseibacillus hegangensis
ACCGCCGTATACGGAACCGTACGTACGGTGGTGTGAGAGGTCGGTAGCCGAATTAATCGGCTACCTCCTACTCGATTTTTGACTGCCAGCTTAATTTTCGTGAAAGCCGCGTCAGACTGGTCATTTCGGGTTGTGTTTTGCGCTGCAGTTCATTAGAATATAACGGTGAATGCGATTTTTATCACGCATCATCCTACCAGTATTCGTAACTAATTGAAGCAATTATTCGAGGCCAGCTTCAGCCTACCTGACCGCCTAAGGGCGCTGTGCTCGTATTAGTGAGGAAAAGACTAAATGAAAAATATGCTGATCCACGGAGGCAAAAAGCTTTCCGGCACCGTCGTGATCGGCGGGGCGAAGAATAGCACCGTGGCCTTGATTCCGGCTGCGATTTTGTCCCGCACCCCGGTCATCCTAGAATCGGTGCCGGTGATCCAAGATGTGACCAACTTAATGGCAATTTTAGACGAAATGAACGTGTCCTCGACATTTGCCGACTGCGTGTTGCGCATCGATCCATCGCACATTCAGAATGTGCCGCTGCCAAGCGGTAAAATTAAAAGTCTGCGGGCCTCCTATTACTTTATGGGTGCGCTGCTCGGCCGCTTCGGCCGCGCCGTTGTCGGCCTGCCCGGCGGCGATGACATCGGGCCGCGGCCCATTGATCAGCACATCAAGGGCTTTGAGGCCCTCGGCGCCACGGTGACCAACGATCACGGCGCCATTTCCATCACGGCGCCCAAGGAAGGCCTGCACGGCGCCCGGATTTTCTTTGATATATCCTCGGTGGGGGCGACTATCAACGTGATCCTGGCAGCCGTCACGGCCCATGGCCACACGGTGATTGAAAACGCGGCCAAGGAGCCGGAAATCATCGACCTGGCCACGTACTTGAATAACATGGGCGCCGTGATCCGCGGCGCCGGCACGGACACTATCCGGATCGAAGGCGTCGCGCAGTTGGCAGCGCATAACGCCCACACCATCATCCCGGACCGCATCGAGGCCGGCACTTACCTGGCCATGGCCGCTGCAGTGGGCGATGGAGTCAACGTCAAAAATATCATCTCGGAGCACCTGGACGCCTTTTTGGCGAAGCTTGAGGAAATGGGCGTGGTGATGGACGTCGGCGAAGATAGCATCTTCGTCTATCCTTCCGGTGATTTGAAAATGGTGCAGGTCAAGACACTACCGTATCCAGGCTTTGCCACGGACCTCCAGCAGCCGATCACGCCGCTGATGCTCAAGGCGCACGGCGAAGGCATCATCATTGACACTCTATACCCCAAACGGGTGCGGCACATTCCTGAACTCGTGCGAATGGGCGCGGACATCACCATCGAAAATGATGTGATCATCGTCCACCACGCCGATCACCTAGAGGGCTGCGAAGTGGCGGCCGAGGAGATTCGCGCGGGTGCATGTCTGATGATCGCCGGTCTGATGGCAGAAGGTGATACCACCATCACCAAGGCGGAGAACATTTTGCGCGGGTACGATCGCGTCATCATGAAGCTGCGCAATCTGGGCGCCGACGTCGAGTTGATCGACGAAGCCGCACCAGCCGAGCAGGCGCTGCGGGCTGAAAACTGATTGCACATTTTTCGCCTGCATGATAAAATGCTAAAGTTGTGTATCACAAGTAATCTCTAGGTCAGGCAATGGCTTAGGGCAAAGGAGAAGATATTATGAAGCAAGGTATCCACCCAGATTATCACCCAGTTGTGTTCCTGGACTCCTCGACCGGCTACAAGTTCCTGTCCGGTTCAACGAAGAAGTCTTCTGAAACCATCGAATGGGAAGACGGCAACACGTACCCGTTGGTCCGCGTTGAAATTTCTTCCGATTCCCACCCGTTCTACACGGGCAAGCAGAAGTTCAGCAAGGCTGACGGCCGTGTTGATCGCTTCAACAAGAAGTACGGTTTCAAAACCGAAAAGTAACCTCAAGCAACGACAAACTCATCTGCGGATGAGTTTTTTTGTATGGTGCAGAGACATAGCGCCCCTAGGGGGACAGACATGCGGAGCTGCTGGCTGCTCCCCCGTTGCCAAGTCGAAGCCCGATTGTGGCGTAGACGGCACCAATCACGCTTTTGACCGCACCAAAGCGGTTATTTTGGCCGGGGAATGCCGCACTGCCGCGATTTACCTGTGCCAGTTCAATATTACAAGTTTTATTTATGAAAGTTGAACAGATATCCGCAAGTGACGTTATATAATGAAACCATATTAAGGCGGTTGTGATTTTGCCTTAAGCTTACACATTAACTTACACTCCCAAAAAAGTTCCCCCAAACTTTTCCACCAGCGATGGTGGTTTTTTTTTGCCCCAATCGTCGCTTGAAGTGGCCTAAGTCAACGACTTGATTGCGTCAGTGAACAAATGGCAGCTCGCCCTTGCCAAGTGCCGGCTGCCTTCAGTAGACTAAAAGCAAAAGGAGTGCTTATGACGAAACTAGTGAAATGGTTGTACGGATTGAACGTGCTGGGGGCGCTGGCGTACATCGCCGTGTGCCTGCCGAAACTGTTGATGGGGCAGCCCATATACCCCGGCCAGGCCGGCCTGCTCGGCCAAGTCACAGCCGGCATTGTGCTGGCCCTGCTGCCGCCTGTGCTCGAGCGCTTGTTTCATTTTCAGTTTCCGCCCATCCTGAAGCTGATCTTTGAACTTTTCATTCTAGGTTCAGTGCTGCTCGGGACAGGGATGCAGTTCTACAACATTCCGTACTGGGATAAATTCCTGCACCTGTTTTCAGCCGCGATGCTGGCTGGGCTGGGCATGGCGATTTTCTGTGCGCTGACGCCGCAGGAGCGCTTGAAGACGACCTCGCCGCTTTTGATCGCACTGTTTGCGTTCACGTTTGGCGCGACGATCGGCGTCTTTTGGGAATTCTACGAGTTCACATTTGACGGCCTGCTGGGGCTGAACATGCAGCGCTACATGGCCCATGGCGTGCTGCTGGCCGGGCGAGCGGCGCTGATGGACACGATGGGTGACCTCTTCGCGGATGTCTTCGGATCCCTGGCGCTGTCGGTTTTTGCCTACTTCCAGGTCAAAAAAGACGTGAAGTGGCTTGCCGCATTCCAGTTTCGCCGTTAGAGCCAGGCGGCCAGGCGCTGTCTGAGCGCTGGAGAAAAAGCGGCCCAGCGAAACTGGCGCGCAAAGTCGAGCTCGGCCTGCGCGGGACCGGCCAGCCCGGGCTGAGTGAGCCAGTAGGCTAACCACTCGCCGTAGTGCTCAGCGGCAAAAGTGGTGCGGGCATAGTCGCAAAGCGCAGGCAGCGCCGCGGCGTCGGTAATCAAAGCGGCATGCGCAAATTCCTGAGCGGTCGGCGCGGCGGTGAGTATCGGCGTGACCCACTTGAGTTGGTTTAAAAATTGCGCAAAACTATCAGCCACGGTCAGCCACTGATCGACTTCCCAGTCGATATAGCGGATCGCCGGGCCCGGCGTGGTCAGATCAAAGCACCAATACCGCGCGCCGTCTGCGGCAAACGGCAGCAAGTGGTCTGGCAGCGGGGAGGCCAGGCGTGGACCAGGCCGCGCGAGCGCGTGAATGGCGGCGCCGGTCAGCGATTCGCTGGTCGGTTCTGGAGTCGGGCAGAAGTCACGGCGCGGCCACTGGCCTGTTTGGACCATGGCAAAGTATGCCTCAGGCACGCGCGGGTCTCGCGGGATTGTCGGCAGCGCCGTGAGCGGAGTCACTGCAGGCGGCCATGGGATCATCAGGATCATCCTTTCTAAATGCCCAGATACCGGGCGAGGTCAGCAAGAAAGCTGTATAATTGGGCTGGAGAGTGGAGACTACGATGCGGAATAATATTGTCTATGTTCATTACGAGCCGCTGGCGAACATGTTCAAAACGGCAGGCTTGTCGGCCAGTGACGTGCTCAACGCCACGCCGACGCCTTTTCGGCACCTGTTGCTGTTGCCGCCGGTCGACGAGGATGAGTTCATTGACCCGCACACGGGGTTCAACGAGGTCTCAGGTGAGGCGGCGGTCACCGATTTTCTGCGCAGCAAGGCCGCCCGTACACGCAGCTGGCTCGATTACAAGCATGCCAGCTACCTGCGGGATCTGTTGCCGACAGAAATTGCCGAGCTGCTTTACTTGGGCTTTGCCAAAACGCATATCACCCCGCCATTTTACTACAAGTTGCAAAATGAGCTGGTGTTTTTGCCGCTTCAGGACGGGCAGGTGACCATGTACTTCCGCACGCTTGACCGTTTCAGCGTGACGCTGGCCGCCGGAATCGTCCGACACCTGCGCCTTGCCGCCAACGATCAGCCGTTCTGGTTGCGGCTGCGCGCCCAGCACTTCCCGCAGGTGCCGACCAGTGTGCTTGCCGACTTGTACCCGCTGTTTGAAGACGGCGTTTTGATGGACTTTTCGAAGACCAAGTTTTCCCGCACGCAGGTCAAGGTGCCGCTGCACCGGGTCCGTCGGCGCTTCGTGCTCGAGCAGCCGCTGGACCAAGACGGGCTGGAAGAAATTGGCGAAGTCGCTTTGACTCGCGCCACTAATCAATGGCGCCTTCGCCTGAAAACAGTGGCGGATCAGTAGCCGTTGCGCTACAATGTTACCGCTGTGTTTATCAACAGGTGGGGGACTTTACAATGAAAATGAAGTTAAGTGAGATCGCACGGGTCGTCGGTGCGCATTATGCAGTGCCAGATCCGGTCGCGCCCACAGTGACGGGCGTCGCGTTTGACACGCGCAAGCTGCACCCGGGAGATTTGTTTGTGCCCATCATGGGCGAGCGCGACGGCCATGACTTTATCGGCGCCGCTGAAAAGGCGGGCGCCGCTGCCACGTTTGTGCAGGCGGGCCACGCGCCGGTCGGCACCGCCTTACCGCAGTTGGTCGTGCAAGATCCGCTTAAGGCCTTGAACGACCTTGCCCGGTATTACCTGCTGATGAAGGTCAACCCCAAGGTGGTGGCCATCACCGGCAGTAACGGCAAGACGACGACCAAGGATATGACCGCGGCTATTTTGGCCACCCAGTACCACGTGATCAAGACGCAGGATAATTACAACAACGAAATCGGCGTGCCGATGACCATCCTGTCGATGGATACCAATACCGAGGTGCTGGTTGTTGAGATGGGCATGGATCGGCCTGGGCAGCTGGACAAATTATCCAAGCTGGTCGAACCGGACGTTGCGGTGATCACCATGATTGGCGAGGCGCACATCGAGTTCTTCAAGACCCGCGACAAGATTGCCGATGCCAAAATGGAGATCACAAACGGGCTGAAAGAAGACGGCTTGTTCATTTACAACGGCGATGAGCCGCTGTTGCGCGAGCGCGCCGAGCACATCGTGCAGGATCAAAAAACGTTCGGCCTGAACCCTGACAACATTTTGTACGCGCGAGACATCAAGGCCGGCGAGACACAAACCGATTTTTCGCTTTCGCGCTGGCCGGATCTGCGCTTTTCGATCCCGATGATGGGCGAATGGAATGTTGCCAATGCGCTGGCCGCCATTTTGGTCGGCCGCCGTTTCCACATTAAACCCGAGGCAATTCAGGCCGCGCTCAAAAATTTCCCGGTAACCAAAAATCGCACCCAGTGGGTGACCGGGGATGCCGGCGAGCCGATTTTGTCCGATGTCTATAACGCCAATCCGACCGCGATGAAGGCAGTTTTGAATGATTTTGCCGAGTTTCCGTGCCGCGGCCGCCGGATTGCGGTGCTGGGCGACATGCTGGAGCTGGGCGATGCCAGCGCGGCGCTGCACGCCAGCGTGGCGTCGGCGCTTGACCCGGCCAAGATCCAGGACGTTTACCTTTACGGCGACGAAATCATTGCCCTAAAAGAGGCACTGGCTGGCAAGTACGCGCCAGAGCACGTGCACTATTTCCCCAAGGCCGAGCAGCGGCGCTTGATCGTGGCGCTGGAAGACCACATCGTGCACGACGATTTAGTGATGCTCAAGGCTAGCCATGGCCTGCACTTAGAAAAAGTGTTGCAGGCGCTGATCGAAGGGGCAGAATAAACTGAAAAAAGCGGCGAAGCGCCGCTTTTTGTGTTTCAAAACAACTCAAGCGGCCACTCAAGCGGCAACTCAAGCACTGGTTGATAGGCAAAAAGCAAATCTGCGATTAGGCTGAAAGCAGCGTTAACCAAACGCAAACGCGGCAAAGCCGCAAGGAGGAATCAATCATGCAAATTTTTGATGCGCGCCACATCGGCCAGCAGATCGCAGCCGGTCGCAAGGCGAAGAATATGACGCAAAGTGCGCTCGCGGACCAGCTCAATGTGTCCTATCAAGCCGTTTCTAACTGGGAACGCAGCCAGTCGCTGCCCGATATCGATAAGTACGCCCAGCTGGCAAAGGTGCTGGACCTGAACCTGGATGACCTGATCGGGGCGGAAGGCGCCCGCACCGTCACCATCATGGATGACGACAGCGCGCCGGTTGACGCGCGGACCCTGGCCGAGGCGGCCCCGGTGATGAAACCCGCGCAGGTCGAACAAAAGGCGGCCCGTCTGTCGCCGAATTTGACCACCCTGAAAGAGATCGCGCCGTTTTTGAGCAGCACCACGCTGAAGGAAAAGGTCATGGCGCAAATCGCGCAGCCGGGGTTTGCGCAGATGCTGGTGCAAATTGCCCCATTCATGGCCACGGCCGATCTGGACGCAGTGATTGCGGCCGGCGTGCCAGCTGACGACGATCACCTGGAGGAGCTGTTCAAGCTGGCGCCGTTTCGGCAGACCACGTCAAACGACCAGTTGGGTAGCCAGTTGCTGAAAGCGCGCGGGTCATTAAACGCCGTGAAAAAGCTGCTGCCGTTTATGTCACACAACGTCGTCAATGAGCTGTTTACGACGCGGGCCCAGGCAGATTTGACTGCCGATGATCTGACCGCGCTGGCGCCGTTTGTCTCCGAAACCGTGCTGGCTGACCACGTCCGGCAGCTGAGTCGGCAAGGCAACGGCAAGGCGGCACGCAAATTCATGCCGTTTTTGTCAGAGGCCACACTGGTGAACTTGTTGGCCAACTAACGGTAAATTGATGGTCCCGGCGCTGCCTGGCGCCGGGACTTTTTTGGTGCGCCCGGCATGGGCGCCAACTTGGTGGTGAAAGTCCACTGCGGGCCGTAGTAGTCGGAACCGCTAGCCAAGGGCAAGGGTGTCCATCGCGAGGTGGAATCT
>NZ_RHOL01000058.1 GCF_003946465.1 Lacticaseibacillus hegangensis
TGTGAGGTCTCGCACCAACAATTCCGGGCAAAACAAATACCGGAACATCAACATTTCTCTTGACTAGGCGTAGAAAAGCGCGCGAGCCAAGTTTGATCCTGGTTCGCGCGCATATGTCAGAACTGTTTCCAGTCAGGTCCGCCGGCTCCACAACCTAAGACCACTGATCCCCGGAATCCGCTGGGTGTCGGGATGTGCCCGACTGATCAGCTGACCTTTCACCATTACTGGTTACTCGACTCATCGCATAATGGTATTATATCATGCTTTCGAGGTTTTTGCAGGCTTGCGGTAGGTCATTTCGGCCACCAGCTGCGCGAGCAGGAAGCCAACCGCGATCGCGCCGGCCACCATAGCGACGCGAAACGTCAACGACAGCGCCTGATCCAGATTGCCGAGCACCAGCGCCCGCACCGCCTGGTAGGCGGTCGCCCCTGGCACCAGCGGCACCAGGCCGGGAATGTTGAAAATGATCACCGGCATTTTTTTAATGCGGGAAAACACGATCCCGCACAGCCCGATGGTCAGCGCGCCGAGCAGGTTCGCCAGCATGCGGCCGGTACTGAGCTGCATCAGCGTCCAGTAAACCAGCCACCCGGCGGCTCCGGCCCAACCGGCCAGGTTCAGCGCCTTGTGCGGCACGTTAATGATGATGGCAAACGCAATGGTGGACAGATAAGAGAAGCTGACCTGAACCAGCACTTGTAAGGCTAATGGCATGACGCCCCTCCTTGCCTAGAAAAACCGAAAAATGATCGCGATCCCGACGCCGATGGCACAAGCCGACAGAATGGCCTCCATGCCGCGCGCCATGCCAGAGAGCAGGTGTCCCGCCAGCATATCCCGGATCGAGTTGGTGATCGCCACCCCAGGCACCAGCGGCATGACCGCACCGATGATGATGTTGTTGATGTCACGACCCACGCCGAGGCGTACGCCCACCCAGGCGGTCAACCCGACCACAAACGCGCCCAAAAGCTCGGAAATGAACTGCAGCTTGGTCAGGCTGGAAACCTTGTAGTAGGCGGCAAACCCCAGCGCGCCGACCAAAGCGGCCAGTGGCATGTCGAACCAGTCATAGGTCTGCGCAAAAATCACCATCAAGGTCGTTGAGCACAGCGCCGCAGCCAGGATCTGCAGCCACACCGGGAAAAATGGCGTGTGCGCATCAAGGGTCTCCAGCGCCTGGTGCAGCTGGCTGAGCGTCAGCTGACCGGCCGCAAACTGCCGCGACAAGTTGTTCACGCCAGCGACTTTTTCCATGTCGATTCCACGCTGGGCCACCGGGGCGATTTGGACCGTCGCCGGCCCGTCAATGCCGATGAACAGCCCAGTCGGCGTGGTGAACACCCGCGCCGACTGGGCACCGGCGTTTTGCGCAATGCGCGTCATGGTGTCATCCACGCGGTACATTTCGCTCCCGCCTTCGATCATGATGCGGCCGGCAAGCAAGCACGTCGTCAGCAGTTCATTTTCCATCGTGCGCCTCCAAAAACTGGGTGAAGTGGGCGCGCAGCTTAGCCTTAGGGTACGCCCCGGTGACTTTTTCCACCGGTTTGCCCTGCCAGTAAAGCAGCATCGTGGGAATGCTTTGCACGTGGAACTGATCGGCCACGGCGGTGTCGCCTTCGACGTCCAGCGTCAACACGCGCATGGGCAGCTCCTGCTCCAGCTCGGCAAGCAGCGGGCTCAAAATCTTGCATGGGCCGCACCACTCGGCCCACAAATCGACCACCGTCAGGCCCTCACTTAGGTGGGTCGTCATCGTCTCACTCGTCACTGCTGTCGGCATCCTCATCCCGTCCTTTCATTTTTTGATTGTAGCATGCGCCCGGCGCGTTTGAATAGGCACGCTAGCAGCGGCTGATCTCAGCCCAGCTGCCACTTCAAAGAATGGCGCCCAAGTGGAACCTGGACGCCTCATCGCCAACCTAGTTTATCATTTTCCGGTCGCCATTTGGATCAATGGCAGCAAAAAAGCCGTGTCACCACGACTCTAATGGTTATTCTTTAGTGAATTCATCGTACGCGGCCTGGTCCATCACGTAATCCAGCTCGCCAATGTACTCGTGAACCGGGGTGTCAGGCGCGAACGGGTGCTTGAACCGGTACAGCCCATCGGAGCTGTCCAGGCCCCAGACGCCGCCCATGTCGTACTTGGCCTTGCCTTCCTGGCAGGCCCAGTTGATCATTTCGTACTGCAGCAGGTAGGGGATCATCAATGAATTCTTGATTCGCATGGAGCCGCCGTACATGTGCCAAACCTTGTCGCCGAACGCGAAGGCAATCGCAGAAGCCTGCAGCTGGCCATCGACTCGCGCGATGAAGACCTTCATCTGGTCCTTGCCGGCAAACGCCTCGGACATCCGATCAAAGTACGCCAGCGGCCGATAAGTGATGCCGTGGATCTCGCTCATCGTCTTATAGGCCTCAAAAAATTCCGGCATCAGCTTTTCGCCATCACCGACTTCGACTTCGACACCGCTCTTCATGGCGTGGCGGATCTTGGTCCGGGTCTTGCCGGTCATTGTGGCCATCACGCCATCAATGTCCTTGTCCTTGATGTCCAGCACAATGTTGAACCGCGGCTGGATCGTGTCATGGTTGCCATGGAACTTGCGATTGCGAGTCACGTAGCCATGTTTTTGAAAAGCCGCGTTCAGCTCATCCGTGTAATCCAGCTCCGGATCCATCCGCAGCAGGAAGGCGTTACGCTTCTTCAGTTCAGGCAGCGCCTCTTGGACCAGCGCATCGATGGTGTCAATGTCAGTCGGATCGCAGACTGGACCCTTGCTGCAGTAGGCAAAAGTGTTACCAGCCTTGTCCGTGACGGTCAGGATCGACATACCGGCCGTGATTTGGCCATCCTTTTCCAGGTAAGCGTACAGCGGAGACCAGTTATTTTTAACCTTTGACCAGGCAACGGACTGGGTCACCGAGGTGTACGGGGCGTCTTCCACGAATTTTTCGTAGCGGGCAACGGCTTCTTGATTCTTTAAATCAACGATTGGCATTGTTTACTTCCCTTCATTTTTGGCCGCAAAGCGGGCCTTGTAACTCGCGTAATACTTCTTGATCCGGTGATTGCGCAGAAAGCTCTTGTCCGCCGGATACTCTAGCGTATTGCCCCACTTGCCGTCATCGATCAGTGTCTGCATATGCTTTTTGATCTCAGGATCCTTGACATTGGCCACGGCGTCGTCAGGATTGACCCCCAGCCAGAGATAATCGTTCTTGGCCAGCTCGGGCGCCGTGAACGGCTGGTGGAACACGCGGTCTTCGATCATCGGCTTGATCAGATTGTGGCCTGAAGCCGTGGTGTAAAAGCCGCTGCGGCCCTGGCGCGGGTTCAGCTCAATCAGCTTGAACTCCTGATCGCGCACGTCGTACTTAAGGTCGAAGTTGCCAAACCCGGTGTAGCCCATGTTCTTGATAAACTTAGCCAGGCGCGCCTCAATGTCCTGATGGTACTCGATAAAGGTGGCGACATAATTGCCGACCAGAAAATCGGATGGGTCCTGCAGCAGCTGGCGGCCCATCGTCATCTGCCGCACGTTGGAATCCAGATCCGCGTAGAAATTGATGGTATACATCGCGGTGTCGCCGCCGGGAATGAAGTCCTGCAGCAGGAAGTTGCCGCGGTAACCGGCATCATACGTCCGCTTCAACATCGTCAGGATCTGGTCCTTGGCGGTGAACTTGTACGCCTTGCGCTGCCCAGGAAAATCCATCGCGATCTGCTGCGCCGCATCAGCGGGCTTCATCGCAACTGGAAACGCGAGCGCCAGGTCGGCCACTTTTTGCTCGTAGTTCTCTTGGTTGACCACCACTGTCTTGGGGTACGGCAGGTGATTTTCCTCGCACTGCTGATAGAAATGATCCTTGTAGTAGACGCTGTCCAGGACCTTCACGCTCGGGTATGGAATGATGTAGGTATCCTCCAGTGCCTCGCGGTTGCGAATGGCCAGCTCAGTGTACTCGTCGCCTGCTGTGATCAGGATCGGCTTGACCCCAGGCTTGCCGTACTTTTTCGCCATGTCGAGCAGCGCGGTAACAAACTCTTCGTTTTCCTTGAAGTGATCGACAACCGTCACGTCGCAGATCTGCGAATCCTTAGTCATGGCCAAGGCAGCCACGCCGATGCAGTGACTTTTGACCCCATAAGCTTCGTGGAACGAACGCGCCATGCCGTAAATGTTGACATCGGTGCCGACAAGGACTGGAATAATCGAACTGGTATCTACCATAGTGAACTCCTTTGATATGCAGGCTTAGTTACATTGTCCATTATCGCACAACTGCCCATGCGGGCAAGGCTGCAGAGCCGGCTTTAACAATAAAAAATCGTCTCGGGGAACCCCCGAGACGACCGGCTTTAAGGAGAGCGAAGGAGTCGAACCCCCCTACGCATTTCTACGCTCACAGGCTGCAAGCAGCCCGCAGCATTACCGCTCTGCCAACTCTCCATATGACTAACAGTATTTAGTATAGGACACGGTCCAAGCGATGTAAATAAATTTCATGAAACCATCATAAGATTCTCATGAATTAACGGTTATTTATTGAGCTTTCCTGCTTTGATTCCTGGCCCGCGTAGCATTCGATCCTTTGAAAAGTTTCATTTAGTCCCTTGTTGACCAACTCTCTAAAACTTGAAAGGTCATTCTCATGCACCAAACTCATGCACCAAAAAAGGACCGATTACTCGGTCCTTACTTTAAGCGCGGCAGCTTCCTACCCTCGCAGGCAGTCACCCACCAACTACTCTCGGCGTAGAGAAGCTTAACTTCTGTGTT
>NZ_RHOL01000059.1 GCF_003946465.1 Lacticaseibacillus hegangensis
AGATTCCACCTCGCGATGGACACCCTTGCCCTTGGCTAGCGGTTCCGACTACTACGGCCCGCAGTGGACTTTCACCACCAAGTTGGCGCCCATGCCGGGCGCACCAAAAAATGGCTCAGAGCATCGCACGACGCTCTGAGCCATTTTGATTGCCAGCACTTATTGCCCTTCGCTGAGCAGGTAGCGACTGGTGCGCTTTTCCAGCCAGCTCTGGACGCCGGTCAAGACCGTCGTCAGCATCAGGTACAGGAAAGCGACTAGACTGTAAGACACCAGCGGGTTGTAGTAAAGCGCCGCAAACTGCTGGCTGACCTGGAACATCTCGATGATGGTGATGCCGCTGGCCAAACTTGTGTCCTTGATCAGGCTGATAAAGCTGTTGGACAGCGGCGGCAGCGCGATGCGCAGGGCTTGCGGGAAGATGACCAGGCGCAGGATCAGCGACTTTTTCATCCCCAGGGCTTTGGCTGCGTCCCACTGGGTCTTAGGCACCGAGGAGATCGCCGCGCGAATCGTTTCCGAAGCATAAGCCCCGGTGTTCAGCGAAAAAGTTAGGATGCCGGCCGTCCAGGCATTCAGCTCGATGATGGCGTGACCGTTCATCTTCAGGTACGGCAGACCGAAGAAAATCAGGAAAAGCTGTACCAACAGCGGCGTGCCGCGGAAGATCCAGACGTAAAACCAGGTCAGGCCTTTCAGCCCGCGCATGACCGGCTGATGCGACGGCGAGATCCGGACAAGGGCGACCAGCACCGCCAAAATCAGCCCTAATGCAAACGAAATCAACGTAATTGGAATGGTGTACTTGAGCATCGCCACCAGCAATTCCGGCAGTGACTTCAGCACAATTTGCCAGGCACTCATCAAATCCCTCCTTTTCTCACCGGCGCTCGGTTATTTCGTGATGTCGCTGCCGAAGTACTTCTTCGAAAGCTTCCCGAGCTGACCGTTCTTGCGCAGCTTCTCAATCGCCTTGGTGACCTGCTTTTGCAGCGGGCCTTCGTCTTTGCGTAGCAGGCCGCGCGCCGGCGTGGTCTTGATCGCGCTGCCGATCGAAATCAGCTTAATGTCTGCATTCGGCTGCTGCTTGAGGTAAGCGTGGAAGGACGCAGTGTCATTGACCGTGCCGTCCGCTCGCCCCTGCTCGATCAGCGTGACCGACTGGGCGAAGCCGTCAACTGGGACAATCACCCCGCCGAGCTTCTTCACGTTTGCCGCGTTGTTCGAGGTGACACTTTGGGCCATTTTCTTGCCCTTGATGTCCTTGATCGATTTAATGGTCGTGTTGCCCTTTTTGACCGCCAGCTCGGACTTGCCTGAGGTATATGGCACCGTGAAGCGATACTTGGCGGCGCGCTCAGGGGTCTTGGCCACGTTGTTCAAGATCAGGTCGTACTTGTTGACGTTGAGGCCGGCAATCAGCGAGTCCCACTTGGTCTCCACAAACTTCGGCTTTAAGTTGAGCTCCTTGGCAATTTGCTTGCCCAGCTCAACTTCAAACCCGGTCAGCTTGCCATTTTCATGGTAGCTATACGGCTGGTAAGTGCCTTCCAGGCCAATGGTCAAGGTCTTCGGCGTCACCAGCTTGACAGTGTTATCGTTCGCCTTGCTACTGCTGCTTTGACTGTTGCCGCATGCGGCGAGCACGCCCACCATCAGCAGACTAGCCAACGCGATTAACCATTTTTTCATGAAATTTCCTCCGTTTCTGAAAATCAGCACCACCAATTATACACGACTTACTTTTGGTAATCGAGTGCTTCTAATCAGATTCTTTTAATGGCCACCGCCCGGCGAATCCTGACCGCACCAGGTACCAGAAAACCCCACTCGCCAAAGCGAATGGGGCATTTTGGTTGGCAACAGTTAGGCCTGACCTGCCAGGTCATCGTTGCCGATGACCATGTGCTTCTTGCGGTGCAGGATTTCTTCCTGACGGCCGTGAACCATTGGTCGCTTGTTCGGGTTGCCGAGGTAGCCGCACAGCCGCTTGACGACATCGCAGGTGTCCGGGTTGTGATTGCCGCACTGCGGGCATTCGTAGCCTTTTTCGGTCGCCTTGAACTCACCCTTGAACCCGCACTCGAAGCACTGGTCAATCGGGGTGTTGGTGCCCAGGTACCCGATCTTGTCGTACGCATAGTCCCAGACGGCTTCCAGGGCCTTCGGGTTTTGCTTCAGGTTCGGGTACTCGCAGTAGTGAATGAAACCGCCGGAGCAGTACTTCGGGTAGTCCTTTTCGAAGTCGAGCTTTTCAAACGGGGTTGGCGCCTTGCGGACATCATAGTGGAAGGAGTTCGTGTAGTAATCCTTGTCCGTGATGTCTTTGACCACGCCGAAACGCTTCTTGTCCAGCCGGCAGAAGGTGTCGGTCAAGCTTTCGGACGGCGTGCCGTAAACGGAGAAGTGATAGCCGTACTGCTTCTCCCACTGCTTGCAGTGCTCGTACAGATCCTTGACCACGTCGATGGAAAAGGCCTTGGCCTCCGGGTTCTTCTCCCAGGCCGAGCCGTAGAAGACGGTGCCGACCTCGTACAGGCCGATGTAGCCCAGCGAAACCGTGGCGCGGGAGTTCTTGAACAGCTCGTCGACGCTTTGGTCGTCATTCAGCCGCTTGCCAAACGCGCCGTACTTGTACAGGATCGGCGCGGATTCCGGCGTCGCCTGCTTGGCGCGTTCCACCTTGTACACCAGGCCCTGCTTGCAGATGTCGAGCCGCTGCTCGAGAATCTTCCAGAACTTGTCCTTGTCGCCCTTGCTTTCCATCGCGATGCGCGGCAGGTTGACGGTAATGACACCCAGGTTCATGCGGCCGGCGTTGACTTCCTCGCCGGTGTCCGGATCCGTCCAGCCCTGCAAAAACGACCGGCAGCCCATCGGCGCTTTGAAGGAACCGGTCAGCTTTTTAATCATGTCGTACGACAGAATGTCCGGGTACATGCGCTTGGTGGCGCACTCGACAGCCAGCTCCTTGATGTCGTAGTTCGGATCGCCAGGGTGCAGGTTCAGACCTTTTTTAATGGTGAAGACCAGCTTTGGAAAAATCGCGGTGCGCTTTTCCTTGCCCAGCCCATCGATGCGAATCTTGAGAATGTCCTTTTGAATTTCGCGTTCCAGCCAGTTCGTGCCCAGACCGAAGCCGACCGTCACAAAAGGCGTCTGGCCCTGCGTTGAGTACAAGGTGTTGACCTGGTACTCGAGCGTCTGCAGCGCGTCGTAAATATCCTTCTTGGTGCGGCGCTTGGCGTATGCCTCGGCTGTTTCGGCATCGATCGGCAGCTCCTTGGCTTCCTGCAGGTGCTTTTCGTAATTCTTCTGCGCAAACGGCGCGAGCACTTCATCGGTGCGGTCCGACGAGCAGCCGCCGTACTGGCTGGACGCGACGTTCGCGATAATCTGGGTCATCTGGGTGACGGCGACCTGAATGCTGTGAGCCGGCTCCACTTCGGCGTTGCCGATGCAAAAGCCGTGATTGAGCATTTCCTTAAAGTCGATCAGGCAGCAGTTGGTCTCGGCCATGTAAGGCGTGTAGTCGAGGTCGTGCCAGTGAATATCGCCGCGCAGGTGGGCATTTGCCACGGCCGGTGGCAGCATTTTCAGCCCGATGGCCTTGGCCACGGCGCCGGCGGTCAGGTCCCGCTGGGTCGAAAAGACGCGCGAGTCCTTATTGGCGTTTTCGTGCACAACAGTCGAGTCGCGGTCCAGCAGCTTCTGGACGTTGTAGTTGACGTCGGCCTTCTTCGACCGCTCAATATCGCGCTTCACGCGGTATTTCGTGTAGGCTTCACCCCAGTCGTACTGGTGCGCGTCAAGCAGCGCCTGCTCCACGATGCTTTGCACCTCGGGAATGCGCACGTCCTTGCTGAAGCGCTCGGTGATTGTGGCAACCGCGGCATCCGAGATCGATTCGATCAACGTGTAGTCGGTCGGCGCGAGTTCGCCGTTCACCGCCTTAGCCGCCTTCGTGATCGCGGCCGTGATCTTGCTTTGGTCAAAGTCGACAATCCGCCCGTCGCGTTTTTTTACGTTGATTTTTACTTTTAAATCGATCATGGATACCCTCTCCGTTCCTTTGTTCAGACTCGAACATCATAGAAACATTCTATCACGTTCCGGATTATATGGGCACTATATATGGCAAAAAGTCTGTCCAAATTGGCCAAAAACACTAGATATTGTATAGTGAACGATTTAATTTGAACCGTCTGGTTTCGTGAAAACCTAGGCCCGGCACCTCAGTCTTCAGACGGATTTTCGCCTGGAAACGCGCTGTTGTCCCCGGCCTTTGCTATACTGAAAGTATCATCTTATGGAGGCTCACTATGGAAACTGCGCAATGGAAACAAATCGGTGTCATCGCCGTGATCATCATCTTAGGACTGATACTGTTGCCGCTCGTGGCTGGCATCATCAGTCTGATCATCAAGATTGTCTTGTTCCTGGCTATTGTGGCCGGGCTGTACTGGGCATATGTCACATTTATCAAGAAATGACCTCAGTTGAGCCGGCCGCGTGCCGGCTTTTTGAGTACGCCACGTAAAAGTTCGGCAAAAAAAAAGCCCCCAGTTTACAATTCAAGTGCAACACCCTGACGACTAGACCAAAAAGGCCATGAAGACCTATTCTTGTTAGTACTA
>NZ_RHOL01000006.1 GCF_003946465.1 Lacticaseibacillus hegangensis
TAGTACTAACAAGAATAGGTCTTCATGGCCTTTTTGGTCTAGTCGTCAGGGTGTTGCACTTGAATTGTAAACTGGGGACTTTATTCACGTCTTGCAGGATTCTTATCGCCAGGCTGTAATAAGGCGAATGCGCTTGGCCAACGGGGAGCACGAAGATTGTGGCAGCCTGCGGCGGTCGAAATCCATTTATGACCTCGACGTCAGTGATGACATCAGTGACCGCATCACTGTGCATATTTAAGAATGGAATAATCGCATTTAAAGCACCAGCCTGGCTGGTAGAGGCTAGGATAAGATTTGCTGAGTGCTGAATTATTGGCATAAGTTGTCTGCTCCTTCTTTTAAGTTCTGCTCAGGTTAAGTATAGACGTTTCTGATAACGTTATCAAAAAAATTCATAAAGTGTTGACTTTGAAATTTGTCAGATTTACTATGGGTTTTCGCAGTGGAAGCGCAAACAAATACATTTAGTAACGTTACCATTTTTAACCGCCAAAATTCCTTGAGGGGAGGTAATTTATTGAAGAAAGCCTTGGTTATTCGTGGCGATTTCTATCACCCCAGCGACAAGGTGGATCCGTTGATAGACAAATGTTTTACTTCTTCTGAGTGGAAAGTTGTAAAAACTGACCGAGCGAGAGACTTGTTTGAAGATTCTTATGACTTGGCTATGTTTTTTACAAATGGAAGGCCTGAAGGGGAGACTGATTTAACTAATAGTGAACAATCTGCAATTGTGAAGATGGTTCGTGAGGGAATGGGCATTATGTTCGTACACGCGGGCTTAGTGCTTATTGAAGAAGACAGTCCATTTTATACAGAATTGAATTCAGGCCGTTTTGCGGGTCATTCCAAGAAGCACGTAAGCCTGACGACCGCACCAATTCGAAATGTTTCCCACCCAATTACAGACGGGGTCACTCCTCTGACGGCTGTTGATGAGCATTACTATATTAACGTCAACTTTTCAAAAGTCACCGCATTAATGCTTTCAGCTTCTGAAGAAGGAACAACGCTTGGATCATGGTGCAGCGAGGTTGGGCAAGGCAAAGTGTTTAGTCTAATTCCAGGTCATACTTTTGCTGCACTTGAGACACCACAGATGCAAGAAATAATCGAGAACGCGATTCTCTGGGAAACGGGGCTATCAGCCAATGCAAGTCGCAACTGAAATCTATTCAATATACGATTTATATCAGCACGATCCCGAAAAAGCGATGGCTTGGCTGAACACCATCGGCTGCCACTATGTTGAGCTTTATGGTGATCCTATCCTTGACGTAGATGAGCTGAAGAATCTGCTAAATCGCTATCAGATTCGCTTGGTGAGTTGGCAAGTTGAGTGGAAGTACCTACAGCCGCAAAACATCAATTATACGCTGGCTTATCACAGCGCGCTTGGCACCCCACAAATATTCATCCCGGCGTTAGGTGGGCCCTGGCAAGTTGGGCATACGATTGCAGAAAACACTGCAGACACCTGGAAGGCACATGCCTCACGGATCACGACGTTGATACCGCAGTTTCGGAGGCGAGGCATCAAGTTTGGGTATCACACACATGACTATGATTTCGGGGAGAAGTTGGACAACAATCAGACCTCCTTGGAAATCTTAATCAATCATACCCCACCAGACTTTCAGTTCGAGTTGGATACCGGTAACGCAATCGAGGGAGGAAAGCTTCCTCAAGACCTACTGGTTCAGTTGAAAGGACGGGTGGATATCTGTCATGTTAAGCCGTTTTCGAAGCAGTATCGGTATGATGTCAGAATTGGCGATTCAACAGATGCAAGTGATTGGCCAAGTATTATAGATGCCGCGGAGCTGGCGGGGACTAAGTTTCTGGTTTGTGAGACTGAAGCCCAGAAACTAGGCCCCACAACAGACGTTGCAAAAGCAGATTTTGATACAATGACAACAATAATAGCGAGGGATTAATCATGAAAAAGAAGTTTCTCTTTGGTTTAACGCTCGTCGCGAGCCTTTGTTTGATGATTTTGTCGGGCTGTGGGAGCTCAAGCGCATCGAAACAAACCAGCGCGAAAAGCAAGCAGACGATTACTTTTTGGACTATGGAACTCAAGCCAACTTTCACCAAATACTTTAAGGGCGTAATTGCTCAGTATGAAAAAGAAAATCCTAACATCACCATTAAGTGGCAGGACCTGCCGCAGGCTTCGCTTCAAAACAAATTGCTTGCCACAACGGCTGGTGGCAAGGCACCAGATGTTGTCAATTCCTTCTCGGAGTTGACCATGGCGCTTGCTTCTAAGGGTGCTCTAGCCAATATGGATAAGTTAATGACCAAGAAAGAGCTTGCCGTATACAACAAGAACTTGCTTGATACTGGACGTTATCGTGATAACACGCTTTATGCGTTGCCGTGGTATCACACACCGGAAGTTCAGCTTTACAACAAGGATCTGTTTGCGAAGGCAGGTCTGACACCGCCGCAGACATATGCGGATGTCGTTCGTGACTCCAAGACAATGAAGGACAAGACGGGCGCCTTTCTGTATACGCCAAACTTCTTCCAGCACATTTTAACGTTGAACAATATTCCTGTGATTTCTAAGGATGGCAAGAAAGCGGTCTTCAATAACAAGCAGTCTTTGAAGATTCTGACTCAATTAACAGATTTGGTTAAGAAGGGTGAAATGTCAAAGACCGGCTGGGGATCATGGCAAGCTATGGAAAATCTTTACGCAAAGGAAAAGGTTGCCACAGTTACATCTGGCCCTCAGGTGCTTGCAAACGTCAAGAGCAACTCTGTCAATGAGTGGAACAAGTCTGCTGCAGCTCAGACAGTTGCAGACAAGAAGGGCGGATTGGTCATGAGCCCTGTTCAGGATATTGTTGTTCCGGCAACTAGTGAACATCAAAAGGCGGCTGCCAAGTTTGCACTTTACCTGACCAATACCGCTAATGAGGTTGCATTCTGCAAACAGGCCACAATCTTCCCAACAACCAATAAGGCTTTGAAGGATCCGTACTTCACGTCTGACACCAAGACACTTGAAGGCCAGCTCCGCGCAGAGGGCGTCAAAGCCAGCTTGCACATTAGTGACGCCGTTCTTAAAGTGCCAAATGCGACTGATATTGTGAACACAATCAACTCCATTCCTGATGCAGTTTACACTGATGGGAAGACGCCTAAGCAAGCTCTCAAGGATGCTGAAGTAAAGGTTGATAAGTATTTGAAGAACAACTGATATCAGCGGTAGTTTTTGAAAGTGGGGACCAATTTGAAAACAGTCAAGATCAGACAGAAACTCGTCCCTTGGATGTTCATGCTGCCAGCGTTGATAATTCTGGGTGTCTTTACCTTTTACCCAATTATCTATAGCATCCCACTGGCTTTCATGAAATATTCTGTTATTGGGCAGACATCATGGGTCGGACTTCAAAACTTCACCCGAGCATTTCAAGACTCAGATTTCTGGGTTTCACTGGGACACTCAGCTGAGTTTGTAATTGTGGTGCCAATTCTCCAGTTGATTTCGATTTATTTAGCAACGGTCGTTAATAAGCCTTTGCCCGGTGTGACAATTTTCCGTGTTTTGTTTTACATTCCGGTGGTTACGTCAATGGTTGCCGTTGGGATTATGTGGGGGTTCATTCTTGATCCTACAGGGTTGATCAATACGTTGATGCAAAACGCAGGCTTCTCCCACGTTATCTACTTCATGAACAATTCTCATCTAACGCTTCCAATTTTGATGGGGATAACCATTTGGCAAGGGATCGGCTATTACATGATGATGTACCTTGGCGGATTGCAGGGCATACCCTCAGAACTTTCGGAGGCGGCCGAAATCGATGGTGCATCCCCAGCAACAATCTTCTTCAAGATCACGATTCCCCTGCTAAAGCCTTTCATCTGGGTCTGCTCCCTGATGTCATTGATAGCAGCGCTCGGCGTCTTCGACATTGTCTTTGTCATGACGCAAGGCGGACCAAACAACGCGACGTTGGTTACAAATTACTATTCCTATAACCAGGCCTTTGGGAACTTTAACTTCGGCTATGGTGCTGCTGTAGGCCTTCTGCTATCAATCGTTATTACGCTTTTCTCGGTAATCCTGTTTGTTTACCAACGGAAGGGAGGGCAAACACATGCAAAGTAGTCAGGTTAAACGTATCAGTAGTCGGCACAGCTACCTGGTCAAGGGGAAGCGGATGTCGACGGGTAGCATTGTACTAAATTATGCTGTCATGATCATCGTCGCGTTGATTTCTGTGTTTCCCTTTCTGTGGATTTTAAGTGCCTCGTTTAAAAACAACGAGAATATGTCGAGCATCGCGCTGATCACCAAGCATATGACAATGGTTAACTATTCTGGCTTGCTCAAGTTTATCCACTTTGACAAGTATCTCTTTAATTCTATTGTCATTACACTGGGCGGAATCTTGATCGACATCATCTTCTCTTCGATGGCAGCCTACCCACTCGCTAAGATGAAATTTAAGGGGCGGGGGTTCATATCAGGGTTACTGTTGAGCACGATGATTCTTCCTGCCAGTGCGTCTCTTATCGTCAATTACATTACCATTTCACGTCTGGGACTGTTGAACACATTTGCAGGTATCATTTTGCCGGGTTCTGTATCGGCCTTCTCGATCATCCTGCTGCGGCAAGCCTATCTGGCGGTTCCGGATGCGCTGTATGAGGCGGCACGGATAGACGGTGCTTCCGAGCTTCGTATTTGGTGGAGCGTCATGCTGCCGAGTGTCATGCCGACGATTACAACTGTGGGTATTATGGATTTCATCAACAAGTGGAACGCCTTTCTTTGGCCGACGATTGTTGCGCAGCCCAGCCACTATCCAATTGCGACAGCATTGCAGTCTTTGAACGGCCAGTTCACGTACAAGTTTGGGTATATCGCTTCAAGTACGATTCTATCGATTATCCCAGTTGTGATTGTATTTATGATGTTCCAGAAGAACTATTTGCAATCTATTTCTGGGGCGGTAAAGTAGTAAGAATTTGAGAGGAGTTTTCGACTTGCCGACAGCAGTGTTAAATCATGTTTGTTTACAGACGAAGCATTTTCAAAAGTCCATCGCCTTCTTTACCCAGTTCTTCGATGCTGTTCCCCTTCATGAGTGGGGAACCGTCGGAAAAGGGGACCACGCGATTATTTTAAAAGTGGGTGCGAACGTCACATTTGAAGTCTTTGAGGACCATTCCGACCATGCCGCGCATGGCATTTGGGACCATGTTGCCTTTACGACTGACAACATCAAAGCAGACTTTAAACGAGCTGAAGATCTTGGCGCTCAGGTAGTTGTGAAACCGACCTTTTCTGACATTCCCACTTTTTCGGGTGAGATGGTCAAGATGTGGTTTGGGTATCTTCAGTCCCCCGGTGGCGAAGTTTTTGAGATGATCCAAGAAGGTGCTTAATTTGCAAATGAAGCAGGTAGAATTTACTGATGCTTTAACTGCCAAGTTAGTCAATCATCAAATCTCAGATCAGCTTGAAGACGGAATGGTACGCATCAAGACACTAATTTCTTTAGTCTCGACCGGCAGTGAACTTGGAGCCTTCCAGAATTTGGAAGGGAACTTGAAATTTCCAATTTTCCCAGGTTACACGGTTATTGGGCGTATCGATCTTTCTGACAAGCCTGAGGATATTGGGAAGCTGGTACTGGCTGATTATAATCATGCTGAATATGGCGTTGTGAAACGGAGCAGTTGCATATTCCTGAAGCAGAGCGAACATCTTGAAGAAATAATCTTTGCACGAATGGCTGCTGTCTCTATGTCTTCTATTGTGGATACTACTGTTAAGCCTTTCGAAGAGGTCCTAGTATTGGGACTTGGGATGGTTGGTTCCTTGGCTTGTCAGGTTTTACACCAGTTAGGTTATACCGTCGTCGCTATAGATCGAGACGAAGGACGATGCGAGCACATTCATGATCTCACTGGGATTTCAACATACCCTGACGTGAAGTCACTACAAGAATCGCATGCTGCAAAATTTGGCCTGCTACTTGAATGTACCGGCGTCGATCAAGTACTCTTGGAGGGCTTGTCCCTGATGAAGAAGAGGGCGGAGGTCTATCAGATTGGCGTTCCGTGGAAAGAGTACAGTAGTCACACGATGCATGAGCTTCTGCGTTCGATCTTTTATGGCTTTATCACTTTGAAGTCTGGGTGGGAGTGGTTTCTTCCTTCTCAGGCAGATGAATATCGGTGGTACGGACATGCAGACAATATTCAACGGGCGGCTGATTGGATTGCGAATGGTCGAATTAACGTTAAAGACCAGTTCAAGATCTATCGACCCGAGGATTGCCAGGCGGCTTATGCGGGGCTGGCAAATCGGACCGAGCACCATAGCGTGATTTTTGATTGGCGCTAATGTAGTAGTGCATCGATAATTCAATGTGCTATACATTACGATTAATTATTAAGACTCAGTGGAAGAAGGAACTGTCAATGGTTGAGATTGATCTGAACCACCTCTATAAGAAATATGCTGACGGCGAGGATTATGCGGTCAAGGATTTTGACTTGCACATTAAGGACCGTGAATTTATTGTTTTCGTTGGGCCTTCTGGTTGCGGGAAATCTACTACACTTCGTATGCTTGCCGGGTTGGAAGATATTACTAAGGGTGAACTGAAGATCGGCGACAAGGTGATGAATGATGTTGCACCGAAGGATCGGGACATTGCCATGGTTTTCCAAAACTATGCGCTGTATCCGCATATGACTGTTGCGGATAACATGGCCTTCGGATTGAAACTCAGACATTACAGCAAAACCGATATTAAGAAGCGCGTTGATAACGCTGCGGAGATCCTTGGCCTGGAAGAATTTCTGAAGCGCAAGCCAGCGGATCTTTCCGGTGGTCAGCGGCAACGTGTTGCGCTAGGCCGTGCGATTGTTCGCGATGCCCCAATCTTCTTGATGGATGAACCCCTGTCCAACTTGGATGCAAAGTTGCGTGTATCGATGCGGGCAGAAATCGCAAAACTTCATCGGCGGTTAAATACGACGACGATTTACGTCACACATGACCAGACTGAAGCCATGACCCTAGCTGATCGGGTTGTTGTCATGTCAGTCGGCCAGATTCAACAAATTGGCACCCCGGAGGAGGTTTATCAGAATCCTAGGAACATGTTTGTCGCGGGATTCATGGGCAGTCCTGCGATGAACTTCTTCCATGTTACATATAAAGACGGTGTCATCTCAGATGGCAAGCAGGTTACGCTCAAAGTTCCCGAAGGACGTTCAAAGATTTTGGATGCTCAGGGATATAATGGCAAAGAAGTAGTCTTTGGCATCCGGCCGGAGGATATTCACTCCGAGCAGGCATTCTTGGACACTTGGCCCGATGCAACAGTGGAAGCAGATGTCGTTGTTTCGGAACTACTTGGCGCAACGGAGCAACTTTACCTCAAGACAGACGCCTCAGAATATGTGGCAAATGTGAACTCCCGTGATTTTCACAATCCAGGTGACCACATTAAGATAGGATTTGATATTAATAAAGCTCACTTCTTTGATAAGGACAGTCAGATGGCCATTGTTGCGGAGCCTATTCCACTTGAATCAATGGACTAAGCCTTGATGACTAGGTAATGATTAGACTGCTTGGGGAAGTTAGAGATAGCTTTCAGTATTCATTCCGCCCTCTAGACGGCCGAGACAGTCGGTTCGCTGTTTCGGCTACACAAGCTTTAAAGATACAGAAACTGTTATTAGTTTAGTTGAACATCAAGCGCCCTTCGGTGAAATCTACGAGGTGCGCAGCCCCCGTTTCAGGGCTGTGCACCTCGTTTGTTTGTCTATTCGCGCATGATTTAGCACCTTTGATTTATTGAACCGTCGTCTGCTCATGCAATATCTTTGCCAGATACTCCAAGATAAACAGACACGGCACCTGCGACGTGACGTCCTGCTCGACGTAATGCTCCTTGGCAATGTCGGTGGCGATGTTGACATCGGTCAGGCGGGCGACGGTGGAGTGGGCGGAGTTCGTGATGGACAGGGTGTGGCTGTCGCGAAACGACAGGTTGCTCAGGTAGCTGATCACCTCGGGCGTCTCGCCGGACACCGACAGGGCGATCACGCAGGTCTTATCCAGCAGGGCCTTGGGAAAGTAGCGCTGTGGGTAGGTGACCGGGTCCTCGATGCGCACCGCCATGTGAAACAGCGAGGAGAAGTAAAGCGCGCCGTACTCAGCCATCACGTTGGAGGAGCCGACACCGATGAACAGGACCAGCTCGCACTGCTTGAGCAGCTGCACGGCGGCCTGGATCTTTGCGTCAAAATCCGGTGTCGTCACGCGGTTGAAGAAGTTGATGTACATGCCGGGGTCAACCGGCGTGGGCCGAGTCCGGGCGGCAGTCTGTTCCTGCAGCAGCTTGAGCCGAATTTTGAATTCAGTGAAGCCTTGGCACTCGAACTTGCGACAGAAGCGTTGCACCGACGCCGTGCTCGTGTGGGTGCTGGCGGCGAGCTCGCGAATGCGCATGTAGATCACCTTGTCCAGGTTTTGCAGGACGTACTTATAAATCGCCAAGTCGATGTCGGATAGCTCGACGGCGTGGTCGAGAAACAGCATGTGAATCACCTCGCTTTCAGTTTACACCGCCTGATACGACCTGTATCGAAAAGGTTACAACGATCCAATTGACGATACGGTACCCGCTTGCGGCCTAAGCGTTGAACGCCGTCCCAGACGCGCTATATTGAAGACGGTAGCAAGTTAATCTTTTTGAAAAAGGGTGAGTCAGATGGCAAAACATGCCATAAAGATTGCGACGATTGGTGGCGGCTCGGGCTACACGCCAGAGCTGGTAAAGGGCTTTTTGGACCGGTACGACGAGATGCCGGTGCGCGAGCTGTGGCTGGTTGATGTCCCGGCCGGCGAAGCGAAACTGAATGTGATCGGAGCCATGGCAAAACGTATGGTCAAGGCCGCGGGCAAGCCGATGAAAATCGTCACGACGCTGGACCGTGAAGCGGCGCTGGCGGATGCCGATTTTGTCACGACGCAGTTTCGGGTCGGTCAGCTTCCGGCGCGCGTCAATGACGAGAACATACCGATCAAGTACGGCACGCTCGGGCAGGAAACTAACGGGGCCGGCGAGTTGATGATGGCGATGCGCTCGATCCCCGTGCTAATTGACATTGTGCATGACATGGAGCGGCTTTGCCCTGAGGCGTGGCTGATCAACTTTGCCAATCCGGCGGGGATGATGACCGAGGCCGTGCTGCATTACACCAACTGGACGAAGGTCATTGGGCTGTGCAACGGTCCGGACAACATCCGCCGCGATATTGTGAAGGCGCTGGACGTCGATCCGGCGCGCGTTTATGTCGAGTTCATCGGCCTGAACCACCTGGTGTTTGCCAGGCACATCTACCTCGACGGCCAGGACGTGACGGCACATGTGATCAAGCTGGTCACCAGCCAGAAGCAGCGCGTCGACAACCCCGGAGTCGGCAACTGGGATGCCGACTTTTTGCAGAGCCTCGGCGTGATCCCCATCAGCTACTTGCAGTACTACTGGAAAACCAAGCAGGTGGTCGCCGAAGAACAGCGAGCGGCGGCGCACGAAGGCAGCCGGGCGGTCGTGGCCGAGCGGTTGGAAAAGCAGCTCTTCGATATCTACCGTGACCCGAGCCTGGTGACGCTGCCGAAAGAACTGAAAAAGCGCGGCGGGTCGGGCTACAGCCGGGCCTCCTGCAACCTGATCTATTCCATATACGCCGACAAGCGCGACGTCCAGGTCGTCAACGTGGCCAACAACGGCGGCTGCCTGGACCTGGCGCCGGATTCGGTGATGGAAATGAACTGTGTGATCACCGGCCACGGTCCGGTGCCGCTGACCACTGGCCATCTGCCGCAAGCCTGCGTCGGCATCGTGCACGAGATGAAGGCCTTCGAGCAGGTCGGCTGTAAGGCGGCCGTCAGCGGCGATTACGCCACAGCACTCAAGGCTCTGACCATCAATCCGGTCGTCCACTCCGATGTGGATGCTCGGCCGCTGCTCAACGAGCTGCTGGCGGCCAATGAACAGTATTTGCCGCAGGTCGACTTCACCAAGCTGCGGGCCGCTGACATTTTAAAGTAGACGAAAACCCCGGTACGGCATAGGCTTTTCTATGCGGCATCGGGGCCTTTATATGCGTTTCTATGCTTAGTAAATCTCATTTCCTAGCGTTGCATCAAGGGCTGATCTGAAGCTAGACAGGCAGGTTATACAATCACCTGTACTAGTAAATTTTTAGTGACTAAGATAGTTGACTTAGTCGAGCTCAGCCCCGTTAGTCTCGATCACATGCTTGAACCACGCGTAGGACTTCTTCGGAACCCGCTTAAGGTCCTTCAGATCTGAATTGGTGCGGTTGACATAGACCATGCCGTAACGCTTGTCCATGTTGCCGCTGGAGCTAGGAATATCGATCAGCCCCCAGCCGAGGTAACCGATGACGTCAACGCCATCTTCGAATACCGCATCCTTGAGCGCTTGAATGTGCACACGGTGGTAATCGATCCGGTAGTCATCCTGGATCTCCTGGCCGGTGTAGTGTTCGCGGATGCCAATCCCGTTTTCGATCGGGAACATCGGCACGTGGTACTGATCGTAAACTTTGGTGAGAATGTCGCGGAAGCCGAGCGGATCAACGTTCCAGCCCCACTCGTTGACCTGCAGCCCGGGCACTTGCTCGGAGCCGTAGTCGAGATAGTGGTTGACGATCGTGTTGATTGGCACCTTGTCGGAGTTGATCTGGCCGGACCGGTAGTAGGAAAAGGCGATGAAGTCGCTCTTCAGCTGCTTAAATGCTGTCTTATCGGCATCGGTGAAGTCCATGTCGATACCGTGGTTCTTGACGAAGGTCATGACTTCCGTGGAGTACTGGCCGTTAACGAAGACGTCGAGTAAATTTTTATTTAGGAACTCGTCGATTTGCCGTGCATATAAGATATCCCTTGGTGCAGACGTAGCCGGATACACCTCGCTATAGGCGAGCATCCCGCCAATTTTAGCGGAAGACTGTTTGTGCAGGTAATTGGCGACCTCGGCGTGGGCGACCATTACGTGGTGAGAGATGGTGTACAAAGCGGAGTCGCTCCGTTCGCCATTCAAATCACCCGCGAAGTAATATGCATCAGGAAGAAAGTAGAGGTTTTGCTCGTTGAACGTGATCCAGTACGGAACCCGGTCTGCGAACTCATCGACCATCTTCTTGCCGTAGCGCACGAACGCTTCGACGACGTGGCGGCTGGCAAAGCCGTTGTACTTCTCGGCCAAGGCCAGCGGCATGTCGAAGTGGTACAGGCAAATCATCGGGGTGATTCCGGCTTTAATGAGCTTATCGATCAAGTCGGAATAGAAATTGATTCCTTCCTCGTTGAAGTCGCCATCGCCGGTTGGGCAGACCCGGCTCCAGGAAATCTGGAACCGGTAAGCATTCATGCCCTGATCGGCCATGAGCTGAATGTCCTCGTCGTAGCGGTGGTAATCGTCAATGGCAACGTGCCAGTCCGAAGCGTCCTTCGAAGCTGGGCGGTCGTCGTACACCGACTTGCCCTTGCCGCCTTCGTTCCAGCCACCTTCTGTCTGCATGCTGGAAGTGGAATTGCCCCATAAAAACCCTTCAGGTAATGCTTTACTCATATCTACGTCCTCCAAATATAATTGTAATAGGTTATTCAACAAGAAAGCCCTGTCCCGACTTAGCGGCTAAATATCCGCTGATCGGCCTACAAAGTAATCATATGAAAATCCATTTGCAGCCATCTGAGCAGCTTTGTTTGCATGACTATGAGATTGCAGAACGCGCACCTGGTTGAACTTTCTCAGCATCAGTGACGTCGCGCAACGTGAGTGTGATAGGCGTGATGCTCAATAATTTCAGAATATTCAAAGACGCGGCCGTCTTCAAGGTAGTTGGTCGACCGGGTCAGCATTGCAGCACTTGGCTTGTCTTCAGGTAACCCTAGGTGTGTTTTTTGCTCGTCGGTCAGCAGAATATCCCGGTCCTCTCGCACGACATAGGAGATGCGGTAGCCATGCGTTTCTACATAATTGTAGATAGGACCAGAGGCATCTTTTTTGGTGAAGTCGGGGAACATTTCCTGAGGCATGTACGCATCCTCGTACTGAACTAGTTTTTTGTTCAAGAAGCGTTGGCGGCAAAAGTGAATGATTGGGGAGCCCAAGTCAATCTTGAACAACTGCGAAAGCTCATGTGAGGACTTCTCAATCGCGAACGCAGTCACCTTGTCCTTTTGCGTTTTGGCCCGGGAGAGTTCACTTAAGCCACGCAGCAAGATTGAGTCAAGGACCTTGGCGTCTTGGCTATAGTAACCTGAGCCCTGAATTGAGTAGATGAGCCCTTCAACTTCGAGCTCTTTGAGCACATTTCGAATTGTGTTTCGACTGGCCCCGTAATAGGTTACCAGGGCTTGTTCAGTTGGCAATTTTTTCTGATCTTTATAAACACCATCTAGGATCTGGCCTTTTAGGTCGTCGAATATTTTGCCGGATTTCGTTGCCATACAATCAGCCTCCAAAGCGCTTAGTTTTGCCCAAATAGACTATATCACAAAAATAGGTTTGCACAAATAATTTAGAATTTATTCCAACAAATTATTGACAGCGGTTACAGTACGAACTATCATCGGTTTTGGATGTGAGCCAAAAGCATGCTTGGCTAAGTCCAGCATCCAGAGCTAAAGAGGGGGAGTAGCTTGAGACAATTCTTAGGGGTAGACCTTGGTGGCACAAGCATCAAGACAGGCGTTGTAGACGAGAACGGTCAAGTCACTGACCATTTAAGTTTCAAAACGCCGAACTCGCGCGATGAGATCTTTAGTCTGATCAACCAAAGAGCAGAATCGATCGCGGACGTTCGTGGTGTCGGGATTAGTATTCCTGGCTACGTTAGCCCAAATGGCTTAGTCAGAAAGGCTGGTGCGTTGACTTCGCTGGCAGGACTTAACATCAAGTCAAAGCTCGAGGAGATGTTGGCATTGCCAGTTAGTGTTGAGAATGATGCTAATAGTTTTGCTCGAGCCGAAGCGTGGCAAGGCGTCGGCCGTGATAAGCAGAATTTTATTGTGACAACGGTTGGTACTGGGGTAGGTTCTGGGATTTACATTGGTGGTCGCCTTTTTCGCGGCACACATGACCGGTCAGGAGAAACTGGGTACATGGTAGTGGCCGATGTGGTCGATGATGACACGGATTTGGCTTCAATCAACAAAAAAGCTTCGATACCTGGCCTGTTGCGTTACTACGAAGAGCACGCGAACCATCCCGCCAAGGATGGAGAAGCTGTGTATCAGATGGCTAATGATGGCGATTTTTCCGCGGTTAAGGCAGTTCAACGATTCACTCTTGAGGTCAGCAAAGGATTATATAATCTCACTGTTCTTTTCGATCCGGAGCTGCTTGTAATTGGCGGTGGAATCAGCAGTAATTCACAATTTTTGCACGAGGTTCAACAGCGTTATCAAGTGTTGTGCACACTCAATGGGTCATTATCGACTGATGAACTGCCAGCGATCGTTCCTGCAACGTTTAGGAACGACGGTGGGATGATTGGCGCGGTGTCTATGTTGGTATTAGGCAACGGCGCTCGTTGATATTTTTGCTACTGCATGAAGTAAGGAGGGTTAGAGTTGGACAAGAATTCAAAAGAGCCCAAAAAGAAAAAGGGCAAATTTAAATTTGGCAATTTCACCGATGTGTTACTTCCAATTGCTCAAAAAGCCAGTGAAAACAAAGTCCTAATCTGTATTCGTGATGCTTTCGCCGACACAATGTCCTACATCATTATTGCGTCAATGTTTGGGATCATTAACTGGGTCGTCTTGGATCCGAATGGGATTGTCATGGGTGTCCAAGGCTTGAATCTGGGGAAACTCTTCACAGGTCTGACCGGTGATGCATATGCCGCTTCAAGTTTTGTAAAGACTTTGGGGAATGCACAGTACTTGGGGAACATTATCATCAATGCTTCCCTGAAAATTTACTCACTCTTGCTGGTGATTGCCTTTGGGCGTGAAATTGCCAAGATGTGGGATGTGCGGCCTGTAGATGGCACATTCATTGCGACGATCAGCTTTCTGATCGTCACCCCTCAATTTGTCAATTTTCAAAATGGCAAGGCAATGCTGAAGATCGACAATGCGTTTAGTTTTGATAATTTAGGTACGAATGCAACCATCACCGCTATGCTGATTTCGTTCTTTTCGGTCTGGATGTTTGCCAAGCTAATGAAAGTTAAGCATCTGCGCATTAACATGCCAAAGACAGTGCCACCTGCTGTTTCGGATGCGTTTGCTGCAATGCTGCCTAGCTTTATTACCATCACAGCCATGGGTCTGATTGCGGCAGTTCTACACTGGTTCTCCATTCCCGCAATCAATGATTTGATTTACAAGGTTTTGCAGGTGCCATTAGTCGGAGCTGCCCAAAGCTGGGCATTTAATATTCTCAGTACGGCCTTGCAGCAGTTCTTCTGGTTGTTTGGGATCAACGGGCAGAACGTTCTGGCCCCACTCAGTGTTCTCAGCACGCCACCGACGCTTGCTAACCAGGCCGGAACAGGGCACTTTATCTTTGTTGCTGGATTGTTCTCCGCTTCCCAAGCCATCCACAACCTTGGGATGGTTGGGGCGATATTCCTCTTTTCGAAGCGTCCCGACTGGAAAACCGTCGCAAAGCTGGGTGCGCCAGCCGCTATCTTTAATATTGGTGAACCACTGCTATTCGGTATTCCAGTTATGTTGAATCCAATTATGATGTTTCCGTACGTCTTTGCCCCGGTCATGAACCTGATTGTCTTTGGCCTGGCTGTTCAGTTCCACTTGACGCCAGTGTTTAGATATATGGTTCCGTGGACGACTCCACCGATTCTGAATGCGCTGCTTGGCAACGGTTCGATTAGTGCGGTTGTGATTCAGCTGTTGTGTATTGCAATGGACGTCGCAATTTACACGCCATTCGTTCGTTTAGGCAACAAACAGTACGATATGCAGATCAAAGATGAGGAAAAGAAAGAATTGGAGAAGGCTGCGAATGCCTAAGCAATCGTAATATGGAGGACTAAATGGCTAAGATCATCACGTTAAGCACATTAAAGAAATATCAACTAGGTGATATGGTTGTTCATTACCTTCAGGACACTGAAGGCCATGTCGAATGGACGATCTATCCGGCAGAACTAGCCAGTTCATTTCGTCTTCCAACTGATCAAGTGAGGACTAATTCACTTGTGCAAGCCAAGCTGCGAGAAGACTACTACGACAAGAACTTCACCAATGGGACGACAATGCTGAATTGTCAGACCAGTCAGCTGTTGAAATATCAAGATCAGAGGGTGGAAGTCGAAGGGCCTGTGACTACGATCACGACTACGCTTGCGGACACTCGAGATCACCGTGCAGTGCATTTCGTGCAGTGGGATGAAGGAGAGAATCGGCTTAAAACCTGGGTGAAATTTACAAATCTTAGTGCACAGACAGCGTTACTTGATTGGCTGCCCTCGTTTGTACTTTCTGATCTGACCCCGTTTTATGACCAGCAGCCACAAGGCAAGATCAATCTAGTTCGGTTGCGCTCGAAATGGACTATGGAAGGGCGCATAGAGGAGCAACCTGTTGAGTTGTACAATCTTGAGCCGAGCTGGTCACCCTCTGGGTTAGGTATTGAGCAATTTGGCCAGGCAGGAACCATGCCGGTAAGAAACTTCTTCCCATTTGTCGGAATTCATGACACTCAGACTGCCACCTATTGGCTGGCGGAGTTGGAGGGAAAAGCCTCATGGCAGCCGAATGCTACTAGGTTGACTGATCGGGTAGCACTATATGGTGGATTACCTGACCATGATAGTGGCAATTGGCAAGTTGAGTTGAAGCAGGGCGAAAGCTACACGAGTCCGTATGCTTTATTAACGGTTGGCACTGGCACGCTTGAATATTGCAGTAAACGGCTTCAGAAGGCTGCAAGTTTGCCCAAAGCTGGATTACCTATTACTTATAACGAATTTGCAACCACTTGGGGAAATCCCAACCAAGAATTGATTGAAAGCTCGCTGCCTTTGCTCAAAAAGCATGGCACCGATTATTACGTTATAGATGCAGGCTGGGCAAAAGATGCGACTGAAGAGCTGCCGCAAGACTGGGTCGTCGACGAGAAGAAATTTCCGAATGGTTTGAAGCCAGTGGTGGATGCAATTCATGCGCAAGGGATGAAAGCTGGTATTTGGTATGAAATAGAAACTGCCGCTCCCCCAAGTGCGAAGTATCACGACTTAAGCCACCTGCTAACCCGTGATGGGGTAGTGATCTCCACCATTAAGCGTCGCTTTCTGAATTTGTTTGATCCCAAAGTGCGTGCGTACATTCGGCAAGTCATGATCGACCCAGTTAGGGCTGCAGGCTTTGATTATCTCAAGATCGACTACAACGACACGATAGGCGTGGGGGTTGATGTAGGCAAATTACACGGTCCTGAGTCACTGGAGCAACTAACCGGTAAGACGCTCGAAATGTTTTCTGAGTTACACAAGATTCCAGGCTTGGAAATTGAGAATTGTGCGTCAGGCGGTCACCGTCTGACCCCAGCATACATTGAGGCCACTGAGTATTCCTCGTTCTCTGATGCGCATGACAGCCATGCGATTCCCATTATCGCCGCAAATGAGCTAAACGTTATACCCGCTGCGAAAAATCTCATTTGGTGTGTGCTGCATGCTGATAGTACAGATGATGAGCTAAATTTCCATTTGATTAGCACCTTTCTTGGGCTGGCTTGTCTTTCTGGAGACATACGCGGTTTATCAGATCAGCAGTGGCAAACGGTTGATACGGATTTTAAGTTCTATAAAGAAAACCAGCACTTGATTGCTGAAGGAACCCCAATTCGCGAGGGACAGCCGATTATCAGTTACTTTAACCCGGTTGGGTACCAGGTTTCCGGGTTTGTGAACCATGATACTGTGGCTGATAGCGATGAGATGATACTCATGATTTTCGGTTTTAACCTACCTGAAAAGCAAACAATTTCCATTGCCGCTGCGGATGGGGCATGGCACGTGGAAGATGTCGTTGGGGCGGAGTCAATCGAGTTTGCGGCAACCGAGACTGGTTTAAAGATGACAATGCCAAAAGAAGTGTTTACCGCCAAAGCACTTCGGTTGACGCGACATTAATCAGGCAAGCTGCATCAATTAGGATCTCAAAGGAGCATGCCGTTTTAAGAGTTTCAGCTTCAAAAGTCGCAAGATCTAAAACTAACCCGATTTGACGAAATCTCTAGAAGAATAGGGAAGTTCTCAGTAGGAGGAGAAATATGGCGAAGTATGAAATCTTGGTTTCATGTGGGGCCGGGATGTCAAGCAGTTTACTAGGAGTTCACATGCGTGAGGCCGCAGAGAAAGAAGGTATTGATGCAGACATCGCTGCGGTTGCTGTCGACGTCATTCCTGATCAACTTAAGAAAATGAAGGCCCAGGTGATTATGATTGGCCCTCAGATGCGATTTAGGATTCCGCAGTTGCAGGAAAAGTATTCAATTCCGGTAGCGATGATTGATATTCGCTCCTACGGCACAATGGATGGGCACGCCGTCTTGGCCGACGCAATTAAGCTAATTGAGGATCAGGGCGGTACATCGGATTCTGAAAATTGAGATGAATGATGCCTAACCTGATGGTTAAGTGAATCGGAGCTGAGGCAACGCACTTGTTTGCTTCAGCTCTTTTATTGGTGAAGCAAGGTTTCGGTGGGCTCTCCCAGGAAAATGAATTGAATAAGGAGATTAAAACAATGGATTTTAATGTGACTGATTATGGTGCAGAACCGAACACTGGCAAGATTCAGACAGAAAGTTTTCAGCAAGCATTAAACGAGTGTTCAAGCCAAGGTGGCGGGCGCGTTATTGTACCAAGTGGCCGTTATATTATTGGCAGCATTCGAATTTTCAGTAATACCACCTTTCATCTGGAAGGTGGTGTGGTCTTACAGGGTACAACTGACCTGAATGGTTACCAAACGTTTGGCGAAGAGCCGCACATTAACTTTTTACACGATCCGGAATTTATTAACGCCTGGCACCTACCACCATATTATTTTCACGCGTTAATTGCTGCTTATGATGCTCATGATATCTGTATTGAAGGAGAACCGGGCTCAGTCATCGATGGTCAAGACATTCGCGACCCAGAAGGTGAAGAACACTTTCGCGGACCAATGGGTTTAGTTCTTTCTCAAGTCAAGAATCTGACCTTAAAAGGCTATTCAGTTATTCACAGTGCAAATTGGTCGCATCTCATTGAAGGCTGTACGCCAGTGAATGTGAGCGGCGTAAAGATTTTTGGTGGCCATGATGGTCTCAATCTATATCATTCAACAAACATCAACATCGATAACTGCTATTTGCAAACTGGCGACGATTGTATGGCTGGGTATGATGTTGAGCACCTACAAGTGACTAACTGTTGGCTCAACACCGCCTGCAATGTTAACCGGCTCAGTGGCAAGGACATTAACTTCTCAAACTGTACCGTTATTGGTCCCGGCGTTTACCCTCATCGTGTCATGAATGAATATCACACGCACGCACTGCTGACATATTTTGCTTTTCCGGATGACCCTAATCGATCGGCCACATCTTCATTTAGCTACAGCAACATGCAAGTGCGGAATCTTGATCGGATTCTTGTTTACGATGACAAAGATTTGCCGACTGATGCTGATCCGCATCCAATCGAATCTGTTTCCTTTTCGAATATGCAGTTCAGCAAGGTAAAGCGGACTTCAGCATGCAAGGCTAATCGGTTCCCGGTTACGTTGCGCTTTGAGAATTGTCAAATTGAACCCACAGATGGCGTGCCTTTCCTGGAGATTGGCCAGAAGGTCCACCTTGATTTAAACAACGTCGTATTCACCCAACCAACTACAATTATTGACGGCAACGGCGGTCAGATTGTACTGGATGGGCTTAACACAATTCAACTAGATCGGTTGTAAACCAAGGTTTAGTTAAAACAATCGTAGCTGGTGCGCAAATAGTTCAAACAGATTTGAGGCGCGCGAGGAGGTCAAGATGAAAAAGAACGTAGTCGGTTTTTTGCGGCGCGAAGGGGAACAGGTCGTCAATGACGATGGACCGGTCTTTCTAGAAGGATGGAATATTGGTAATTGGTTGGTGCCAGAGGGCTATATGTGGGAGTCTGGAGGTGCTACTAATTTCGATCGGCCAAGGCGAATTAACGCCCGTTTTGAAGAGCTGCTTGGGCATGACGAAGCTCAGTCCTTTTGGCTGAAATTTCGCGATGCATATATTACCCAGGCTGACATCGATTATATTAAGGCCCAAGGGTACAATTCCATTCGGCTGCCATTTGACTCGGGTTTACTGCTGAAGGATGAGCCTGGGCTGCAGTTAAACGAATCGGGATTTGATTACATACAGCGTGTGATCGATTGGTGTCATCAGGCAGACATGTACGTCATTATTGATATGCATGCGGCACCGGGTGGTCAAACCGGTTCCAATATGGACAACTCTGTAGACAATTTTCCGCGTCTTTATACAGATAAGGTCAGCTATGATAAGGGCATTGGTCTCTGGCGAGAGATTGCCAGACGGTATGCGAATGATCCGTATGTTGGCGGGTATGATTTGCTGAATGAACCGGTCAGGACTCAAAAAGAGTGGGCAAATATTGATTATTTGTTGCCCCGCTTAGCGGCTTTCTACACTGACGCGATTGCCGCCATTCGCGAGGTGGATACTAAGCACATGCTCAGTTTGGAAGGCCATCATTGGGCGAATGATCCCAACGTCTTTACCCACCGGTATGATGAGAATATGGTGGTTCATTTTCATTATTATGGCGGCTTACCAGAAGCCTCGCAATTACAGGACTGGTTCGAGGTGCGGCAGCGCCTTAATGTGCCACTTTGGATGGGAGAAAGCGGCGAGAATGAACCAGAGTGGACTGCGGCGATGGGGCAGATTTGTCGAGCCAATAATATTGGTTACTGCTTTTGGCCATATAAAAAGATGGGTGTCGCAAATGGTTGTGTAACGGTCAAGATTCCTGAGGGCTGGGCTGATGTTATCAATTATGTGAATGGTGCGCCACATCCTGGGTACGAGCAAATGCAGATGACGTTCAATCAGCTAATTGAGAATTGCCGTTTTGAAAACTGCCAGAAAAATGATCGCGTAGACCGTGAGATTCGTGGCATATCACCCTATGACCTACGTGCTACAGATTTTCTTGATGATGGGTGCATCGGTCATAATGCGCCTAAAAATTTAGATCGGTACAGATTCGTCACACCGATGGAGGTTATTCCGCTGAAGCCCAAACAGGCCAATCAGTTTGATTTTGATACTCAATGGAATCGTTTTGTCGTGCGTTTATCTGAGGGGGAGCAAGTTCAATATCTGATTCGCGCTCACCAAGCGGCTTGGACCGTGAAGCTCCAGTGCCGAGGAACTTTTCCCGCGCGGCTAGTCCTCGAAGTCGAAGGTAACAGCCAGACAATCTCTGTTAATGCGGCAATGACGGAAGTAACGATGCCGCCTGTTGAAAAACCAGGACGTCTTACGCTGCGAGTGGCCGAAGGACAGCTAAGTATTGAGACAATCGAACTATAAAAATGTTCTCGAACAGAATTTCAGGCCTCATACTGCAGTGCGAGTGTGTTGGCAGATTAAGAGGGGAAAACGCGATGGCTGTCAAATCAAACAAAGCGGAACAAATCGCTGCAGACAACAGGTATTACCGGGCCACTGGGGTGTCGACATTAAAAGCCTTGTTTAGTAACTATTTAAATTTTAGAGGCCGCTCAAGTCGTGCGGAGTATTGGTGGGTGTATCTTTTTGGCCTCTCGTTTGCGTTGATTGCGGCCATTGGCTTGCCCGTTGCACTAGCCGCACTTCTAGGCCTACAAGGGCTAACCATCAAGCAGTGGCTATTCAGTCTAGGTGGCTGGCTGGTGCTATTGCTTGTTCTATTTGTGATTACTTTTACTTTGATTATGATACCGCTGGTGACATTGGTGCTTCGACGTTATCGTGACGCTGGGCTGCCTTGGTGGATCATCTTAGTACAAGCTGCACTTTATTTGGCCACCTTATTTCTAAAACCAGACTCAACACTTCGTAATCTACTGACCTGGGTGGGTGCCACGTCTATCCCAATTTTAATGCTGTTGCCCTCTAAGGCCTTGCCAGCTACCACTGGTATGGACGACGAAGCGGGTTCAATTGACAGCACCGATTCTAGTAAGTTGGATGGCTAGCAAGAGTGAATCATATCGCTAATAGCTGTGGCATGGTCCATGTCTATCAATAAGCTTGTTGATTTAAAAGCGGATCATTTTTTCGGCTTCCAGGTGAGTCATGAACTGAATCTATCACGGTGGTTTAGAAATATTTTGTAGCGAAACGAAGTGGTTATAATAAGCTCACTTACAAAAGGCAACCCAATTAAGCAGATTTTTTTCTTTACCATCCCACTGTTGATCGGCAATATTTTTCAGCAGTTGTACAACTTTATGGATGCTTTGATTGTCGGCAGAACGATCGGCAAAGATGCATTGGCAGCTGTTGGTGCCACGGGCTCTGTCAGCTTCCTGATTTTGGGCTTTGCTGAAGGATTGACGGCTGGTCTATCAGTCTTAACCGCTCAGGCATATGGTGCACGAGATGATCAAGGCGTTCGTAAAAGTTTTGCCGCCTCAATTTGGGTTTGCGGTCTCATGGCTCTGGTTTTTACGATTGTCACCGTTGTATTGACCCGTCCCATCTTGGTGCTTATGCAGACGCCGCCGGACATTTTAAATGACGCCGTCTCTTTTTTGAGGGTGATTTTCTACGGCATATTGGCTTCCATGGCATTTAATCTACTGAGTAATATGATGAGGGCTCTCGGCGACTCGCGTACACCCCTGATCTTTTTGATCATCGCGACTCTGATTAACATCGTTCTTGAATTTCTGTTTATTCTGCTCTTTCATTGGGGCGTCTCTGGCGCTGCGTGGGCGACGGTCATCGCACAAGCAGTGTCAGCTGTAATGTGTGCTATACATATAAAGTTACGGATGCCCTTACTCAATGTTTCAAAATCTAATTTGAGGTTCGATTGGAGTCAAGTGAAACGCCATTTGATTATTAGCCTTCCTACGGGCTTTTCAATGTCCATCATCGCAATTGGCACCATTATTCTGCAAGTTATGCTCAATACTCTCGGTACTAATGCCGTTGCGGCGTATTCTGCAGCAGGGAGAATTGATCAACTTGCCACAATGCCTGCCTCGTCTTTTGGCGTTACCATGGCAACCTACGCGGCCCAAAATTTGGGCGCAAAGGAGTATGGCCGAATAAGACGTGGTGTGCATCAGACATTGCTGTTGAATGTCGGTATTTCAGCGGTGCTCGGGGCTCTTATCATTATCTTTTCAAAGCCACTGATTAATTTGTTTTTAGGTCCGAATCAACCGGTAGTCACTGCTTTAGCGCAGACTTACTTTCACTACAACGCGAGCATGTACTGGCTGTTGGCGATACTCTATACAATTCGCAATCTTCTTCAGGGGCTGGGGCAAACACTCATTCCAACAATTGCTGGATTTTTTGAGCTGGCAATGCGATCATTTGCCGGTATTGTCTTGGTCGCTCATTTAGGCTTTGCGGGTGCTTCAATGGCAAATCCTTTAGCCTGGATGGGTTCTGTATTTGTTCTGTTGGGGATGTATATTCGGACAATGCGCCGGATCCGGCAGAAGGAGGAGAATCAAATCGAGACTTAAAAAGAAATTGGGTGACGATTAAGAAGGAAAAAATATAAGTTCGTCCTGAATAACCTTTGTCACTGTTCGTCTATTTGGCTGACTCTTCTGTCTTATATTGACAGGATGTATTTCCGGTTCACACGGCCTGATAGAAAGTGGCGTTGTCAGTGTAAAGCCGCTCACGTAAATACGGTCGTAAAGTAAGCAGAGCCCCACCATTGCACAGGCTTCCTTATGCAATGGTGGGGCTCTGCTCGTTCCTAAGTACGTGGGTTATTCGCCGGGCTTGTAGTCTTCGTCAATGACGAGCACAGGCTTGATGGTCTTGCCGGAGCGGGAATCGGCGTTGGCTTCGTTGATCTGGTCGAACTTGTAGAACTTCTCGGTCTTCGGGAAGTCGAACATGCCCATCTTGTAGAAGTCAATCAGGCGCGGAATGTCGATTTGCGGGATCGAGTCGCCCATGTTGACGCCGACGATCTTCTTGTCGTCCACGCACAGGTCGTTCCAGGTGTCGACATCGATGTGGTGCGGGGTCACGGCGATGGTTGCCGTGGTGCCGCCTTGCGCCAGGACTTTGATGGAGCTTTCCATGACGGCGGTGACGCCAGTCGTGTCAACGGCCCAGTCAACGCCGCGGCCGCCGGTCAGGTCCTGCACGGCCTTGACCACGTCAACGTCCTTGGAGTTGATAACGTCGGTGGCACCGAGCTCCTTGGCGAGCGCCAAGCGGGAGTCCACGATGTCGATGCCGATGACCTTGACGCAGCCGGAAATGCGGCCGGCCATCATGGCAGCCAGACCCACGGCGCCGGTGCCGAAGACGGCGATCGTGTCGCCAGGTTTTGGCTTCAGGGTGTTCAGCACGGTGCCAGAGCCGGTTACGTAGCCGCAACCCAGGGGGCCGAGGGTGCGCAGGTCGAGATCTTTGTCGACCTTAACGGCGTTGCGCTCACGCACCACAGTAGTCGTGGTAAACGAGGACTGGTCGAACATGTCAGCGACGTGGTGGCCATTTTCGGTGAAGTGGCTGGAGCCATCCGGCCGAATGCCCGACAGGTTATTGTGCGCGTAGTTCTCGCACTGCGTTGGGATGCCCTTCAGGCAGGACTTGCAGTTCCCGCAGGCGTAAAAACTCAGCACGACATGGTCGCCCGGCTTGAACTGGGTGACTTCCGGGCCGACCTTCTCGACGATGCCGGAACCTTCGTGGCCGAGGACGATCGGGTAGTCGATGACGGCGTCGCCAATGCGCAGGGCTTCGTCCGAGTGACAGATGCCGCTGGCAACCATGTGGACCTGGATGTCGTCCGGACCCATTTCAGCCAGTTCGACGTCATCTTTGATCTCGAAATCCGCGTTTTGCTTCTCTACAACAGCTGCTTTGATCTTCAAATTACACACTCCCTTGAGTTTTCATTTGGCACACTGTTCATTATTTCACAAGTTTTTCGAAAAGTGAAGCGCTTCCATTAAATTTTCATCAGCGTAGATTCCGGCGGGCCGGTTGCACTCACTAGGTTAAACTATTATGATAAAACCTAATTCGCCGGCAGGAATCTGTCGGGCAATCTGGTTCATTAAAGGAGCACATTCATGAAGAAAATCCTTAAGGCACTCGTTGCGGCGGCCGCTGTCCTCAGCATTACCGTGCTGGCCGGCTGCACGCTGTTCATGCACAAGACGACGCTCGTCAACACCCAGGTCGCCGGCGCCAAGACGACGATGGTTTACTACACGAAGCGCAATTCAGATAAGGTCCAGCAGCAAAGCCTGACCAGCGAGAACGATTTGACCAAGCTGATCGACTCCAAAAAGAAGAAGGATCTAGACTCCGCCTACAATTCACTGAAAAAGTCGGTCAACAGTTACAAGGGCCTCAAGGGCGTGACAACCAAGGTGACGCGCAAAGGCAACACAGTCACCCAAAACATCACGATTGACTACACCAAAGTTGACATGCAAAAGCTCAAGGACGCGCAGGGCTTGGGCGAAGGCACCAAGAACACCGTCAGCTTGAAGGATTCGGTCAGCACGCTGAAGGCAGCAGGATTTAAAGAGCAATAGCAACACGAAGTCGGTCAGAGATGGCCGATTTTTTGTCCGCCTGCAACAAAAAACAGCCTAGAATCAGGCTGCCATCACTCCAGATATAACCGCCGCAGATCGGCAATATCGCTCTCGGCCAGCGCCAGATGCCGCTTGGCGTATTCTTCCCAACCGCCGTACTTCTTGACGACGTGCTGCACGGTTTCGAAGTAGCTGTCATCGGCGGGCTGGATGTTCATTCCGGTAACCATCGCGTCGGCCATTGGCAGGTCGGCGGCGGATTGCTCGTCTTTGAAGCGGTCCAGCAGGATATCGTTGGTGACAATGTAATCCTGGTGGGCCACTTTTTCGGGCACGCCGAGCAAGCCCTCGATCAGCATCGCGACGACGCCGGTGCGGTCCTTGCCGGCAAAACAGTGAAACAGCGTCGCGCCGGTTTCATCCGCCACCAGCAACTGGATCACCCGCCGAAGCATTTTCGCCGTGCGCGGGTCGGTCGCCATGTATTGGTAGGACAGGCGCGCCAGCTCAAACTTTTTGGCGGTATCCGCGCCGCGAAATTCCTCTTGAAAGTGGGGATGGTCGGCGAAGGGGTACAGTGACAGGTTGTAATAGGTCACACCAGGCAGCTTGACGTCCGGCGCGTTGTCCGAGTTGTCCGCCTGGCGCAGGTCGAGGTCCTGGTTGAGCCCGACTTCCAGCATGTGCTGCTGCACTTTTTCCGGCATGAAGGTGATTAGGCCGGAGCGGTACAGGCGGTGGCGGCGAATGGTGCGGCCGTCCTTGGTGTGGTAGCCGCCCATGTCGCGCAGGTTGATTGTGCCTTCCAGTTCAATTAAGTGTCCCTTGGTTTCTGCCATTGCTGAATCCTCCCGTTGATGGTCGTCTTCAGTTTAGCATTTACGCGCGAAGCCGATTGCTCAATTTGTGCCATCAGGCTGGAACGTGCTGATCCGCAGGAGCTTTTCCTTGGGGAAAATTTTGCCGCGGCGGCTAAGTTCGACCCAGTAGGACACGCCGTTGATTTGCATGGCGTAGGCGGCGGTACCGGCCCAGCCCTGGTCGTCGGATTGGAGCACGACGCGGTAGTGGTCTGACTGCAGCGCCTGCGCGGTTTCTGGATCCGTGTAGCGATTCAGGTCGCACTGCTTGGCGTTCAGTGTGTTCAAAGTCGTGCTGCGGGCCACGAAATCCGGCCATAAGGCGACGCCAAACCCGATGCCACCCACAACCAGCAGAGCGGACAAGGCCACTAACAGTTTTTTGAACATTTTCCGCTCCCTCCCCAGTTCTTGCTTCACCATTACGATAGCATGGTGCTAGGCGTACGGGTGGTTAAGTGTGTGTTAAGACTGTTGCCTTGTCGCACTTTGCGTTAAAGTTATCACAAGAGGAGTTGACCATTATGAATAGTGCAGAACGGCAAGCTCAGATTCAGATGCAGCTGAGCACGGCAAAAAAGCCGATCACCGCGACCACTTTTGCGGAAAGTTTTGGCGTGTCACGGCAGACCATTGTGGGCGACATCGCCTTGATGCGCGCCCATGGTGAGGAACTGGTCGCCACGCCGCGCGGGTACATGTACGTCGAGGACGCCGCGCATGAGGCCATTATTGTGTGCCGCCACACCCCGGCGCAGGCCGGCGACGAGATGAACCGCATTGTCGATAACGGTGGGGCGATCCTTGACGTCATCGTCGACCATCCGCTCTACGGCCAGCTGCGCGGTGAGCTGCAGATTCGCACGCACGCCGAAATCAACCTGTTTCTCGGCCGCATGCGGAAGAACAAGGGGAAAATGCTCTCGGAGCTGACCGACGGCATTCACTTGCACACGATCGCCTACGAGACGCCCGCCCAGCTGACGGCGATCCAGGCGTCCCTGCGCGAAGCAGGGTACCTTTATGAAGAGACCAGCCGCTAGCCAGCCATTTTTCGCAAAACTGACGCGGTGGTTCGGCGTCTTGGCTTTAGTGTTGCTTTTGGCAGGCTGCAGCCAGGCCTTGAAAAAGACCGTGTTTGAGAAAAGCAGCGGCGGTGAGACCACGACGAAGGTTTTTTACACGCGGGGCCGCTCTGACCGCGTCGACAAGCAAATCACCACGCTGGACCTCGATTTCGTCAAAATTGTGGGCAAAAGCGCGGCTAAAAAAGAGGCTGAGCGCTGGCGGCGAGTAGTGAGGGCCGATGTCAAGGCTCACGACAAGCTGCGCGGCGTGACCGCCAATGCGACGTTTGCCGGTACGACGGCCCGGGAGGTGGTCACGGTCGACCTTTCGCGAGCCAATATGAAGCGGCTGGCGCAGGCGGACGGCCAGCCGAATCCTGGCAAGGTCGATTACATCAGCCTGGATAATGTCTCGCATACGCTGGAACAAGATGGGTACAAGGAAGTTAAGCAGTGAAGGGGGCGGCTGATGGGCCGGCCTTTTTTCGTGGTGGGGCTAAGTGCGCCCTGTCTCGCAGCCGTAGTCGCGCTTGGTGGGGCAACCCCCGAGCGATTAGCAGCTACGCATGTCAGCCTGTAGCTCGCGCTGCGAGACAGGCTGATCAACGCCTGGCGCCTCGCCGCTAAAGTTCGGCGGCAATCCGCCAGGCTAGGCTAATCGTCGGGCTAAGTGCGCCCCACCTCGCAGCCTTAGTCGCGCTCAGGGTTCGCAACGGGGGAGCATCCAGCTACGCTCAGCACCTCGTCGCCAAAGTCCAGCGGCAATGCGCTGAGCTAGGCTGGCTGTCCCCCTAAGTGCGCGAACCCTTCGCAGCCTTAGTCGCGCTCAGCCGAGCAACGTCCGAGTGTCCAGCTACGCTCAAGCCCTCGGCGCCAAAGAACGGCGCCAATGCCTTGAGCTAGGCTAGCCATCGGACTAAGTACGCTCGGCTTCGCAGCCTTTCCTTAATAATATGTTAAACTGTAAGGGCACATTAAAGCGATTAGCAGCACTGCGAAAGCGAGTTAGCGAGGACTATGAAAAAATTACTTGAAAAAATTACGCTGCCGTCTTTTTTAGAAGACGTGCGGCTGCGTTATCTGGCGCTGATCATGACCGGCCTGGCCGTGGTCGACGTGGTGATCGCGGTCTTCATTAAACCCTGGCTGGGTCTGCTTTTGTTCCTGTTCCTGCTCGGCCTGGTCGTGGCCACGTTCTTCACCCTGGAACGCATCACGGTGTCGACCAATAAATACATCTCTGACCTGTCCTACCGCATCAAGCGCGGCGAGCAGGAAGCTTTGATCAAGATGCCAGTCGGGATCCTGATTTTTGACCAGAAGATGAACGTCGAGTGGGCGAACCCGTACCTGCTGCAGTACTTCAAGGATGAGGACATTCTGGGCCGGCCGCTGAAGGACATCGACGGCGAGCTGGCGGATGTCATCACCGCGCACCAAGACGACACAGAGCTGTCCGAGGTCCACTGGGGCGGCCACGACTTCAACCTGACGGTGCAAAAGCCGATCGGCGTCGCGTACCTGATGGACATCACGCATTACGCTCAGATCGAGGAAAAGGCGAAGGGCGAGCGCATCGCCATCGGCCAGGTGTTCCTGGATAACTACGATGAGGTCACCCAAACCATGGACGACCAGGCCACGACGAACCTCAACTCATACGTCACGAACCAGATGAGCGACTGGGCCAACAAGTTCGGCATGTTCGTCAAGCGCGTGGCCAACGACCGCTTCCTGATGATTGCCTACATGCGGTCGCTGGAAGCCGTTGAGGCCGACAAGTTCAAGATTCTCGACACGATCCGCACCGAAACGTCGAAGCAGAACTACCCGCTGACGCTCTCGGTCGGGATCGCGTACGGCGACTCGGACCTGGCGCAGCTGGCCATCACCTCGCAGTCGAACCTGGACCTTGCGCTTGGACGCGGCGGCGATCAGGTCGTGGTCCGCGCGAAAAACGCCCAGGCCCGTTTTTACGGCGGCAAGACGAACCCGATGGAAAAGCGTACTCGGGTGCGGGCACGAATGATCTCGCAGGCGCTGCAGGAGCTGTTCAAGCAGACGGACAAGATTTTTGTCGTCGGGCACGATCGGCCTGACATGGATGCGATCGGCGCCAGCCTTGGCATTCGCCGCATTGCCCAGATGAACGGCAAGGAGTGCTACGTGGTGATCAATCCCGAGCACCTGCACTCTGACGTCGAGCGCCTGATGGGTGCGGTGGGCAAGGACCCGGATATCGGCAACGCCATCGTCACGCCGGAAGCGGCGCTGACTGAGGCCACCGATAAGTCGCTTTTGATTTTGGTCGACCACTCGAAGCGGTCGATCACGGCGGCACCGGCCCTGTTCGATCGCCTGGCGACGCGCACGGTCATCATCGACCATCACCGCCGCGGCGAGGAGTTCCCCGAAGACCCGATGCTGGTTTACATCGAGCCTTACGCCAGCTCAACGTGTGAGCTGATCACCGAAATGTTCGAGTACCAGCCGAAGGGCGTGGCGACCCTGTCCAAGCTCGAGGCGACGGCAATGCTGGCCGGCATCACGGTCGACACCCATAACTTCGCGATGCGCACCGGCACGCGGACGTTCGACGCCGCGTCGTATCTGCGCAGCCTGGGCGCTGATCCGCAGATGACGCAGGCCTTTTTGAAGGAGAACGTCGACTCGTACATTCAAAAGAACCACCTGATCGACACGATTGAAATGATCGCGCCAACTATGGCATTATGTACGGGTGAAGAGACTCAGACGTATGATCCGGTCATCGCGGCCCAGGCGGCGGACACGCTGCTGTCGCTTAACGGCATCGAGGCCAGCTTCGTGATCACGCGGCGGTCTGATTCAACCATCGGCATCTCTGCGCGCAGTCTTGGCAACATCAACGTGCAGCTGATCATGGAAAAACTTGGCGGCGGCGGTCACCTAAACAACGCGGCGACGCAGCTTGAAGGTAAAACCATCGTGCAAGCGACGGCGATGCTCAAGGACGCCATCAAGACGGAAAAGGAAGAAAACTAGGGAGGCCATCTGATGAAAGTGATTTTTACGCAGGACGTACGAGGCAAAGGTAACCGTGGCGAGGTCAAAGAGGTCCCGGATGGTTACGCGCAGAATTTCCTGATCAAAAACGGCAAGGCCAAGCCGGCCACTCCGCAGGCGATGAGTGCCTTGCGCGGTCAGCAGAAGCTTGAAGAGAAAAAGGCCGCCGAGCACCGCGCCGAGGCCGAAGCCGTCAAAACTAAGCTCGAAGACGACAAGACGGTCGTGCAGATTCAAAGCAAGGCCGGCGAGGACTCCCGCCTGTTTGGCTCGATCCCGAGCAAGCAGATCGCGCAGGCCCTGGAAAAGCAGTACCAGATTAAGGTCGACAAGCGCAAGATGGACCTGCCGGAGCCGATTCGCGCCCTTGGTTTCCGCAACGTGACCGTTCACCTGTACCCAGGCGTCGACGCCAGGATCCGTGTCCACATCACCGCGCAGAAGTAGCGGCGGGCAAGTTGTTCACCATGCTATAATGAAGACACAAAAGGCGCCGTGCGCGAACACGACGCCCCTGGGTCACCCGCCGTTGGTACCGGTGGTCACCTTAAGACTTTGTTTTTACGCTCAGTCGTTCGGCTATCGCCGGGCGGCTATTTTTTTACGGTTCTTGTCGGGAACGATGACTGCAAGCCGGATATCGAAATCTATCAGTTGATGGCTCTGGCGACGATTTAATTCAGGTGGCCTGAAACGGTCCTGGAGTATTATGTTGCGGTTTATCCGGCTCTGCGATGGGTAGAATAAAACAGAGTCCACCTTGCGAAGCGATTAGACTTCGCAAGGGGACTCTGAATTAAGAGGGGGTGTTACTTAAATCATTGTTGGAGCTTATTGACGATTAAATTTCTTTCCAATCGCGCCGAGCTCGAGCAGTGCGCCTAACATCAGAAGCCCACTTAGACTAGTCAGTAGTGCTTGGTCTTCACCAGTCTCAGGCAGTTTGTTCTGTGTGCTGCCAGTTTCATGGCCAGATTGATCCTTTGGGGAGGTATTCGAGCCATTTTCTGTTGGCAGTTCAGTCTCGCCCTGTGGTGTTTGAGAGTTTGGCACGAGACTATCAAGCGTTGCCTTTAGGAAATTGGCAACGGTGTCCACAGTCTCTTGAGTCGCCTCAGGATCAGCGGCCACCTTATTAGCGGCGTTCAGCGCGTCAATAAACTTAGCCCATGATTCAGCGGTGTAGTCTTCGGCCTTCAAACCATTGGATTGGGCAATCAGGTTGTTGAGTGCCGTCTTGTCAACGGCTGGCGTTACTGGGGCTTTGACTAAAGCCTTGATTGCATCATCAAGGGTCTTGGCGGCCGCGTCAACGGTGACCTGAGTCGCTTTGGAATCAGCGGCAACTTTGTTAGCGGCAGTGAGCGCGTCAACAAACTTGGCCCAGGACTCAACGGTGTAGTCTTTTGCCTTCAAGCCATTTGCGAGGACAATCAGTTTGTTGAGCTTGGTCTTGTCAACGTTCGGTGTCACTGTGGTTTTAACCAAAGACTCAATTGCATTGCCAAGCGTCTTAGTTGCAGCGTCAACGGTGGTCTGAGTTGCCCCAGAATCAGCAGCAACCTTGTTGGCTGCAATTAAGGCGTCAATAAAGTGAGTCCAGGATTCAACGGTGTAGTCTTTTGCCTCTAAACCGTTCGCGTGGATGATGAGTTTGTTGAGCTTGGTCTTGTCAACATTTGACGTTACTGGAGCTTTGACCAAAGCCTTGATTGCATCATCGAGCGTCTTAGTGGCAGTGTCGACAGAGGTTTGAGTCGCCTCAGGATCGGCCGCCACCTTGTTGGCAGCAGTGAGCGCGTCAACAAACTTGGCCCAGGACTCAACGGTGTAGTCTTTAGCCTTCAAGCCATTTGCCTGGAGAATCAGTTTGTTGAGCTTGGTCTTGTCGACATTTGGCGTTACTGGAGCTTTAACCAAAGCCTTGATTGCGTCATCGAGCGTCTTAGTGGCAGCGTCGACAGAGGTTTGAGTCGCCTCAGGATCGGCCGCGACTTTGTTAGCAGCAGTGAGCGCGTCAACAAACTTGGCCCAGGACTCAACGGTGTAGTCTTTAGCCTTCAAGCCATTTGCCTGAAGAATCAGTTTGTTGAGCTTGGTCTTGTCGACATTTGGCGTTACTGGAGCTTTAACCAAAGCCTTGATTGCATCATCGAGCGTCTTAGTGGCAGCGTCTACAGAGGTTTGAGTCGCCTCGGAATCGGCCGCGACTTTGTTAGCAGCAGTGAGCGCGTCAACAAAGTTGGCCCAAGACTCAACGGTGTAGTCTTTAGCCTTCAAGCCATTTGCCTGGAGAATCAGTTTGTTCAGTGCTGTTTTATCTACAGATGAATCTACCTTCACTGTCAATGTGGCAGTCAGATCCTTAATCTGAGAACTTGTCGCAGTGATCTCATAGGATTGTGACGCCGCAGTGTCGGAGACAGTGACTAAGCCATCTTTGTCGATAGACACTGGTACCTCTGCGGCCGGGTCCTTGGTCGCAGCACTGTATGTGGCAGCTTTACTCCAAGAATCTGTGATTTCGGTTCCATTCTTATCAAAGGCTTGGAGAACAGTCTGGTAGGTCTCGCCAGGCTTGAGAGAAACCACTGACTCGGTAAATTGTAGGGTTTCCGGAACAACGTGAGTATTCACCGTTTGTGAAGGCTTTTGGCCGTCAGGAATGGTGATACCTGGGATGTCGGCGACACTCGCCGGAAAATGATATGTCCCGGCAGGTGAGCTTTCAGTGTAGTTGCTAGGATCATCATCCCAGCTGAGAATCTTGTACTCAACTTGGGTGCCATCACTAATGTTTGCTTTAACGGTGGATGGCAAGTCTAAGTCATTCCGAGATTTACCGACGAAGCGGTCAATTGGTGCGAGTGCCTCGAACGAAACAACCGTCCGCGGGGCTTTTACCGTGATATGAGCCACAATTGGTAAAGCCACCCCATCAGCCTGACCAACCAGGTCGAATGTGCCTGCTTCGGCATATTGGTCTGGGGTGATTTCAGGCCACGATACTGGCACTTCCTTCGTCGTTTTATCGGAATAGTTCACAGTAACCGTTGCTGGTAACTCAGGCGCTTCACCTGCCTGGGTCGAGATGTTAATTGGTGCATACCCTTGCTCATAGACGTTGTTGACGACCAGTTGCGGGGCCAAGGCAGTTTCAGACATCTTAATCCCGTCCGGGACTGTCAGTGTCCCTGCTTGGTAGTCTTTGTAGGCTTGAAGGGCGCCGGTGGTCGTGAATGCGTCGAAGCCAGCATTATCGCGATCATAGTTAGGCAAAGAACTGTCAGTAATGGCAATCATGAAGCTAACCTTGTCAGGTAAAGCGCCTTGTGCCGAAAGCTGACTGAAATAGTTAGAAACGTCAATGTCTAACTGATTGTGATTGGCAATCACTTCTTTATTCGTCACGTCCCGAGTCGCAATTGGCGTCTTATCGGTGTCATTGTCAGGGGCATTGCTCCAGGTGATCTTGGTTGATTCCCAAGTTGGGTCGACTGCATATGCCTGAATGTGATATTGCGTGTTTGCGAGCTTCTCGGCATTGGTCACGCCAGCCGCGCTGACCCATGAGTCATAGCGCATGATGGTCAGGCGCAGTAAGGCTTGCTTAACGCCATCAGTCAGTTTGTCAGCTGGCACGGTGACGTAAATACGCCGATTGTAGCCGTCAGACTTCGCATTTTTCAATTTGACACTTGCATTGCCAGTGTAGTTGACGCCGAAGGGATACTTGTAGGCGTCGTTTTCTGGAATCGTGCTAACCCCTGCCGCGGCGGAGGAGTATGCCTTATCGGCGATGCTCTTCTGAACGTAAGCGACCTCCGATGCAGGGTACTGTGCATTACCGATTCCTGTGCCGAGATCGCCAGTAAAGGTGACTGTTGCGGTAATTGAGAAATCGTTGTTTTCGAGGTTGGTTGCATGGCCCTTGACCGTCACGGTGCCTGGCTTGAGGACATCTTCAGTTGGAATAACGTCCCACTGAACTGGGCTGGTGGCCTGGCCTGAGCTGGTGATTTGATCGTTCACAAGCTCGTCGTAGTCAATCTTAAGCTCTGTTGGTAATTTTGGATAAAAGCCCGTCAAGGAGGTAATCTCAAGCGAGACGTCATGATACTTGGTCGTCTTCGTCACATTTGAGATTTGACTAAAGCCGGCATCGGGCACCTTATTTTTAAGGCTGGTGCCAAAGAAATCTTCGGTTGCAGACTTGGTGAGCCCCAAGCCAACTGCAGGTGAATCATCCGCTGGCTTGAACATTGCGGTCCGCTCGCGCAACTTCGCCGTGTCAGTAAACGCAGCGATATCATCGCTAGCGGGATCGAAGACGGTGTCCGACTGGGCTTTCAGCTCGGCCTGGAGAGCAGGGTCTTTGCTGATGGCCAGGGATGGGTCAGCAAGTACATTGCCGCCCGCTTTTAAGACATCAGGTGTGGCCCCACTGCGTTCAGACGCAACGCTTTCTGGGAAAATCACATTGTGTTTGAAGAACTGGTCAACGTTGGCACCCAGGGTGTTTTCGACTGCAGGGTCGCCATTGTCTGGGAAGTTGGACAGGAACTTCAGGCTCCCTGAGCCCTCCTTGTAGAGAATATTGTTCTCGAAGTGGGAGGTGACACCGGAATTGTTGGAACTGTTCCCCTCACCAAAGAGCGAAGTGGAAATCCCGTCGCCAACGTACAATGTGTTGTTATACACCTGCGGCATTGTGCTGTTGTCGGTTTTCTGCCAGTAATGCATCAGGCTCTGTTCACTATATTCGTACGCAGAGGACTTGCCCGGGTTATCGGCACTCGTCCCGCTGTTACCAAAGCCATCATTGGCGGAGATGTTGTACCGGATGATCGAGTTTTTCTGATCACCCATTGTCAGCATAAAGCCACCGGCGTTGTCGTGAGAGTAGTTGTACTGGTAAATCACACCATCGCAGGCCATGTCGATGTCAAATGCTTCGGCGTCGTTATAGCCATAGCGAATGCCATAGACTTCGTTGTATTGGAATATCGCGTGGTCCGTTGACATTGCCCACAGGCCAGCATAGTTTTGCTTCCCGTAGTCCGCGTTGCAGGGGCGGTTGACGACGTTACCTTCAACGAGTCCGCCGGCTGCGACTTCGGAAAGAACAACGCCATCACCTGCGATATCTTGCAGATAGTTGTTTTTGATCTTGATGTTAGTGAAAGTCTTAAAGAAGTTGTTGCCCCGGGATGTATCAGCATCGGCTTTTGTGCGGATGCCCTCAAGGCCGACTCGGACAACTGCGTTATGTTCAATCAAGACGTTGTTGAACCCAGTTGATGAGCGATGCTCATTTGCTGGGATAACTTCATCCCCGTCCTGATTAAACCAAGCACCATACACAATGATCCCACCTACCGCTTTTGAGCGTTGGGTGGTGCGATCACCGCCATAATTCAGATAGTATTCACTTTGCACATCGTGAACGTAATTATTCCGAATCCGAATATTATTGAACGTGTGGTCTTGGGTATCGCCATAAACTAGGATGCCAGCACGCTGAGCATCGCCTGGCTTTTTATACAGTTCTTTGTCCGAAGTGTCAGGGCTGTTCGTGACTTCGATATTGGAGATATCCCAATTCTCTTGATTACGAAGCTGAATCGTCCCTGAGACGGCGCGTTTCGAAGAGCCCACGCTGTAAGTCCCATTACCATTGATGACTGGTCGCTGGTTGGCTGAATAGACGGCTTTACCATCCGTGCCAACTTGATAAAGATCGATTGCGATTGGTGCCTGCTCGGTACCGTCACCCTTTGGCCATAGATATTCATTATTCCAGGTGCTGTCTGCGTTCAGCAGGATGTGGTCACCAGCCTTAAAAGTTTGCTGGTTGACACGACTTAACGTTTTCCAGGCAGTTTTTGGACTTGTGCCGTCAGCTGTATCATCTCCATTTTTTGAGTCAACGTAGTAAGTTTGGCCATCTTTTGAGACCCCAACTGACACAAACTTATTTGCATCGGCTTGTACAGACTGTGTGGTGTTCGCATACATCGCAAATCCAAGCGCAAGGATTGGCAGACCTATACAAGCGTAGAGCAGGTGCTTAATCCAATGTTGCTTCATGCTCGCTTTCCTCCATATAAAATAGTCAGATGTCTAATCCGACATCGGAACCCCAATGTTATGAGCAGTATACTCAGTCAAAATATTACTAAATTATTATCTCCTTCCTTATAAGAATTTGACGCAAATAAACAAGTCCGAGTCCATGTGAGATTGTAAGCGATTACCGGAAACTAGTCAAATCAAAAAACTCTGAGTATCATATATTTTTAGTAAAAAGTCTTTTTACTAGGCCTCGTAATTTTACTACAATAATGTTTTCTAACAAATAAATCGTTTTCATACACACAACTAGCCAACAATCACGTCGGTCCCATTGAACATCTTGAATGAGTGACTAATTATCCATAGCCTCCTTATCCGGATAACGTCATCGTCCCTGAAAATGTAATTTTGCTGGTTGAGAGATGAACTGAAGGCTGGGTAATTACTAAGGCTTTATTCACTAGCTTTTCCGCACACTTATAATCTATATCTGTTGAACAAAGTACCGCAGGAAGAAGAGATTCAACAAAGAATGGCCAGCAGCCCTCACATGTGACAATTGTCTGGGGGCGAGATGATGGACTTTTTAAGCCCGTGGTGTTGGTTGCCTTTACTCAGGCTGTAAACTAAACTATATAGGATAACTCACGATGTAAGAAAAGGAGCCCTCGAGCATGGATAATCAGATCCGGAACATGCCACCGCAAGATACAGACGCCGAAAAAGCGCTTCTCGGGGGCATTTTTCTGAGCCCAAGTTCGCTTGCGACGGCCGAAGAGTTCCTCGTACCGGAGGCTTTTTATAAGCGCGCAAACCAGCTGGTATTCGCCGCGATGTCCGACCTGTCGTTGAACGAGGAGGGCATCGACGTGGTCACGGTCAAGAATTACCTGGACGACCACAACCAGCTCGATGACGTCGGTGGCGTGCCGTATTTGATGGAGCTGTCCGACGCCGTTCCAACGCCGGATAATGTGGTCTATTACGCCAAAATCATCGCGGACAAGGCGCAGTTGCGCCAGCTGATCGATGCCGCGACGAAAATCATTCAGCAGAGCTACGACGATCCCCATGATGTGCAGGCCCTGATGGAAAACGCCGAATCGGCGATCATGAAGGTCAACGATGGCAACCAGCAAGGCGGATTCCGCCCCATCAAAGACGTGCTGAACCTGACCATGAACGAGATCGACAAGTTGGCGCAGGGTGATCAGACCATTACGGGACTGCCGACTGGCTTCAAGGCCCTCGACGAAATTACGACCGGCCTGCACGACGACGAGCTGATTATTTTGGCCGCCCGCCCGGCCGTCGGGAAAACGGCGTTCGCGCTGAATATTGCGCAAAACGTCGGTACCAAGACGCCGAAGACTGTCGCGATGTTTTCGCTGGAAATGGGGGCGGAGTCCCTGGTCAACCGCATGCTGTGTGCGGAAGGCAACATCAACTCGCAGCACCTGCGCACGGGCCAGCTGACCCCTGACGACTGGAACAGTTTGGTCGTGGCGATGGGCAGCCTGAGCAATGCCTCGATTTTTATCGACGACACCCCGGGCATGCGCGTGGCACAGATTCGCTCCGAGTGCCTCAAGCTCCAAAAGGAAATGAAGGAAAAGAAAACCACAGACAAGAATGGCAATCAGGAAAAGGGTGCTCACCCCTTGGGCCTGGTCGTGATCGATTACCTGCAGCTGATCGAAGGCACCGGCGAAAACCGGCAGCAGGAAGTTTCGGCAATTTCTCGTCAGCTGAAAAAGCTGGCCAAGGAGCTGCACTGCCCGGTCATCGCGCTGTCGCAGCTGTCGCGTGGCGTTGAGCAGCGCCAGGACAAGCGGCCGGTGCTGTCCGATATTCGTGAATCCGGGTCGATTGAGCAGGATGCCGACATTGTCGCGTTCTTGTACCGCGAGGACTACTACCGCGATGGTGAAGGCGGCGACGACGACGATGACGCCGACAACAGCAACAACAATGCCCAGGGCAACGGCGACGAGCCGGATGTTGGCCCAATTGAAGTCATCATCGAAAAGAACCGGTCGGGCGCGCGCGGCACGGTCAAGTTGCTGTTTGTGAAGTCATACAATAAGTTCAGTTCAATTGCGCCAATGTCAGAGTAAAGGCAGGCTGCGTAGCACTGGCGCACTTAGCGGGATGGATAGCCTAGCTCAGCGCATTGAAGCCGCATTTGGCTTCGAGGTGCTGAGCGTAGCTATCCACTTCCGCGTTGCCAGTGCGAAGCGCGACTATGCGTACAACCCCTTGTTTCCTCGCTGAGCGCGACTACGGGTGTGAACTTAGTTGCGCTCAGCCGAGCAACGCCCGAGCATCTAGCTACGCTCAAGGCCTCGCCAGCCAAAAGCGCTGGCAATGCCTTAAGCTAGGCTAGCTGTCGGGCTAAGTGCACTCGGCTTCGCAGCCTTAGAAAGGAGGTCCCCACCATGGATGCAATTTTGATGAGTCTCATGACTGCCCTCAACGAGCAGCTTTTGATCAACGTTTATCAGCGCGACACCGATGATTTTTACACTGGTTACGTGCAATCGCTGGGCAAGCAGCGGGTGCTCCTTTCGACGTACAACGACGCGGGGATCGCCGACGGGGCGGTGCTGATTTCGTTCACCGCGATCGATCAGGTCGAGTTCGCCGGGGATGACCTGGTCGACATGTCGTTTCGCATGCGTGTGGCGGCCGAGAAGCATTTTCTCACCATGGCCGAGCCGAGCCCCGAGCTGCATTTTGACCCGCGCAAAAGCCTGATGCATCAGCTGGCCGCGCAGGCGCAGCGCACCGGCGAAGTGATCCTGGTGATCCTCGCCGATGATGACGCGTACCTGGAAGGCCAGGTCACGGCCGTGGCGGAAGGCCGCATGACGCTGTCCGTGTTCAACAAGTTCAATTACACGGATGTGCGGTACATGCAGGTCGATTTTGCCGACGTGCTGGTGGTCGAGTTCCAGGGCCTTGAGCTGCACCTGGAAAGTCAGCTGGTCCAAAAGCGCAACGAGCTGCACCACGTTGTCACTAAAATTATCCAGAACGACGGGCAGCTCAAGTCCGTGTTCACGGATGCGCAGGCCGCCGGCACGCTGCTGGCGGCAATGCCGAAGGGCGGGGACGACCAGTTTTACGTCGGCACCGTTAAGGCCATCAACGACAGCGTGGTCGTGCTGCGGCTCAAGGACATGGCCGGCCAGTTCGGCGGTTATGTGGCGCTGCGGCTCACCAGTCTGCAAAGCGTGACGCTGGCCTCGGATTACCTGCAAACGGTGCAGGCGTACAGCGACTGGATGATGGCCAATCACCTGGAAAAGCAGCCGGTGCTGAACGCCGACCGCGAGTTCGACAGCTCCTCAGACCTGTTTCAGAGTCTGATCCAGGAGGCGGCGGCCTTCGAGCGGGTCGTGCGCGTGCGCACGAAGGACGATGATGACCACCTGATGGGCGTGCCCGAGGCAGTCGGCCCTGCCAACTTCGAGATGCAACTGCCGAGTGACAGTGAGCCTGCGCTGGTCGCGTTTGATGACGTGCAGGAAATCGCGTTCGGCCACATCTATGCCTACCTGCAGGAGGCGCGGCTGCATCACGAACGGTAATTCGGTTATTTTTGAATATTGAAAAATCCGGACGCAAATTGTTCGGATTTTTTGTATTCTTTTTAAATTTAAAAAATTAACATTCGGGTTTAGGCTTGAAAGCCAGCCGCAATGTTGTTATCATACTGAGTGGCAATGAGTGGCATTTACCAATCGAAACGAAGGAGCGAGCAGTCATGGGAACAGTCGTAGTTGTTGGCACACAGTGGGGCGACGAAGGTAAGGGGAAAATTACTGATTTCCTCAGCCAAGGCGCGAAAATCATCGGCCGCTATCAAGGCGGGGACAACGCCGGGCACACGATTCACCAGGGCGGTCAGGTGTACAAGCTGCGGCTGATCCCCAGCGGCATTTTGCATTCACACCAGCTGTCAGTGATCGGCAACGGCGTGGTCGTCAACCCGAAGAGCCTGGTTGAAGAGCTCGCCCACCTGCGCGAGCAAGGCGTTGCCGGCGATAACCTACGCGTGTCCGACCGCGCGCAGGTCATCCTGCCGTACCATATCGCGCTGGACAAGCTGCAGGAAGCGGCCAAGGGTGCGGACAAGATCGGGACCACCAACCGCGGCATCGGCCCGGCATACATGGACAAGGCCGCCCGCGTCGGCATTCGCATCGCCGACCTGCTCGACCGGGAAACTTTTGAGGAAAAACTGCTCGCCAACCTCAAGGAAAAGAACCTGCTGTTCACCAAGATTTACGACGCTGAACCGATGAATTTTGACGACATTTTCGAGGAATACTACGGCTACGGCCAGCAGATCAAACAATACGTCACCGACACCTCGGTTGTCCTTAACGACGCGATCGACCACGGCGAAAACGTGCTGTTCGAAGGCGCGCAAGGCACCATGCTCGACGTCGACCAGGGTACCTACCCGTTCGTCACTTCATCCAATCCGGCCGGTGGGGTCACCACCGGTTCCGGCGTTGGCGCGTCGAAAATCGATCGCGTGGTCGGCGTGGCCAAAGCCTACACCTCGCGGGTTGGCGACGGCCCGTTCCCGAGTGAGCTGTTCGATGACGACGGCAGCTTCATCCGTGAGGCCGGCCACGAGTACGGCACCGTCACTGGCCGTCCGCGCCGCATTGGCTGGTTCGACGCCGTGGTGGTCAATCACGCCCGCCGCGTCGCTGGGGTCACGGACCTCGCGCTGAACTCGATTGATGTGCTGACCGGACTCAAGACGGTTAAAATATGCACGGCCTACGATCTGAACGGCGAGACCATCACGCGCTACCCCGCCTCGCTCAAGGAGCTGGCGGCCTGCAAGCCGATTTACGAGGAGCTGCCCGGCTGGGACGAGGACATCACCGGCGCCAAGACGCTGGCCGACTTGCCCGAAAACGCCCGCAATTATGTGAAGCGCATCGTTGAACTGACCAACGTCGACCTGTTGACGTTCTCAGTTGGGCCGGACCGTGAGCAGACCAATGTGCTGGCAGATATTTGGCAAAAATTCTAACTTCAGTCTAAAAATGCCCCCGGTTCGCGTCGCTGCGAGCCGGGGGCATTGCTGTATGCGCGTGAGTTAGTGCCTCTGCTGCAACCCCCACAAAACCAAGATCACAGCACTGAGCAGCAGGCGCACGGCCAAATGGGACCAGTGGATGTGGCCGTAGCGCTGATAGCCTTGAGCAATCGCCGCAGCCAGTAGCAGAACGATAGCGACTGGGATCGCCCAATGCCATCGAAGACCAAGTAGCAGACAAATCGCCGCGGCTAAGCTGACCCAGTTTACCAGTACAGTGGGTTACCAGTCAGCGATGACGGCAAAGATGGTGAGTGCTGCATAGACTACGATTAGGATGTTAAGTATCATCCATTTCGCCTCCTTGATTGACTTGATTTTTCTCAGTTTATACCACGCGGGACTGAATCAGCATCAAGGGTGCAAAAATGCCCTCCCAGCGTTAACTGGAAGGACATCAGTCGGTAAAAGGCTGCATTTATTTGGAGGCGGTACTGCTGTCGCTATCTTTCAGCTGGTTCCAGGTATTATTGACCTCGTCGGTGTGCTTTTGCTCCTTGGCGTGGATCTTCTTGGCAGTAGCGTTGGCCTTGACTGTCAGCTTCTTGGAAACCGACTTCTTAGCCTTGCTGTCTTCGTATTTCACGGTGACTTTGTTGTCCTGGTAGGCCTTGTTCACCATAAAATCACTGCTGAACTTACCGTTTTTCGGCTGGCTGGTGGCCTTTTGGCCGTTGACGTACAGGACGCCGTCGCCTTTGACCGTGCCCTTAGCCGTGGCGTTACCGGAATCATCCGAGTTGACGGTGGTCTTGGTCAGGCTGAGGCTCAAATCATTGCTCTTGCAGCCGCTGAGGCCAACAACCAGCAGCACCCCCGTCAACAGTGCCAACAATAAACGCATACTCTTCTTCATTTTCTCTCTCCTTTGTGAAAAAAGTCCGAGGAAAAGTATAGACCACTTCGGCAATGAATATGTTGATAATGAAAGCAAGATAAGAGAGTATGAGAGAAACAGGCCACATTTTAATCGAACGGGGGATTTTTGCGACTTTTTTACCTGATCAAACAAAAAAGGCCACGATTCTCATCGTGGTCTCAGTGATCCGGTGCGTCAGCCTTCTGAACGCTCTCGCGCCGACCGAGTACCCGGATCGTGGTTTGGCACCGAAAGTAGTATCTCAAGTTTTAGCGGGCGTGTCAAATGGTTCTCATTTATAGGGCAATAAGGTCAGAGGACATAATTTCAATGCTAGGCAACTAGCCTACAAATGGGGGTGCCATCTTACCCACGCGCTATGGCCGATAACGCCGTAGTGATAAAAATGCCGCTCCCTTCCACCAAAGGGGGCGGCATTCGTGCTAAAGATGGAAAAAGATCCTCGATAACCATAGTTTATCATGGCTGCTGTTGAGTTCTGACAACAAGGCAGTAGACATGACGCAAGACGGCTTCGCAGCCTTTAGTCGCGCTCCGGGTTCGCAACGCCCGAGCCTTCACAGCCTAGTAGTTGCGCTCAGCGAGGCGACGCCCGAGCGGTTAGCTACGCATAAGGCCTCACCGGCAAACGACGCCGGCAAGGCCTTATGCTAGGCTACCCGTCGGGCTAAGTGCGCCTCGCTTCGCAGTCTGTTAGTTATTCATCCCGTCCTCGTAGATCTTGAGCTTGCCCTTGACGATGCTTTCGACCAGGTCAGGGTAGGCCACGCCTTCCGCCTCTGCTTCTTGCGGCAGGAGGGACAGCGGCGTCATGCCCGGCAGGTTGTTGGCTTCGATGACCCAAACGCCAAAGTCGTTGGCGAAGAAGTCGACGCGGCCGTAGTTTTGCATGCCCAGGACCTTCATGGTTTGAATCGCCACCCGCTTCATTTCATCGTGGACCGCGGGATCGAGGTCGTGCGGCGGGGTGATGAAGTCGGTGTGGCCAGGCTGAAACTTGTGTTCAAAGTCGTACCAGCCGTCGTGGACTTTGATCTCAATGGCCGGAAACGCGTGGCCGTTGACGACGCCCAGCGAGAACTCGCGGCCCTCAATGAAGTCCTCGACGATGGCCGAATTATCGAAGCGGAAAACGTCCACGAGGCCGCTTTCGAGCTCCTCATCGTTGTGCACGATGTGGGTGCCGACAGAGGAACCACCCGAAGTTGGCTTGAGCACGACCGGGTAGGCAAACGGGAGCTTGTGCCCTTTTGGTCCCTGGTCGCGGGTGATCTCGACGAACGCCGCGGTCTTAATACTGTGGTACAGCATGATCTCCTTGGAGTAGACCTTGTTCATGGTGATGCCAGACGCAGTGGAGCCGCTGCCGGTGTACTTGATGTTGTTCAGGTCGAGGACGGCCTGGACCTTGCCGTTTTCGCCGTCGCCGCCGTGAAGGCCGAGGAAGACGATGTCGGCTGCCTTGCAAATGTCGAGCACGTTGGGGCCAAACAGCGTTGTGTCGTCGCCGGGACGCAGCGCATTGATGTCTTCATCGGTCAAGATCGCATCCGAGATGTTCAGGTCCTTGGATGTGTTGGCGTCTTCGAACACGGATGAAGCCGGCTGGCCTTTCAGGTCGTAGCCGAGGAACAGGTCGATGAACGTGGCTTCGTGGCTCTTGTCACGCAGCGCGTTGGTCAGTCGGTAGCCGCTGGAGATCGAGACGTTGCGCTCGGTGCTCCGGCCGCCGGCTAATACGACAATTTTCATAGGTATAAAACCTCCCGATAGTTTTAGAACCTTAAGTGTATCACAGCTAATTTAGAGATTAACAGGGAAGTAACCGCTTTCACTTAATTTTAAGCTTTACACGGCCGGCAACAGTGGCCAAACCCCGGCCGCGCCCTGTATACTGAGGAAAAAGTTAAAAGGAGCGCGCCCTTCGTGAAAATTATCGTGTACGGGGTCAAGCCAGACGAACTTGCCTACTTTGAGGCCTGGCAGAAGACCCATGACCAGCCGCTATCGCTGCACTCAGAACTGCTCGACGAGAAAACCGTGGCTTGGGCCAGGGGTTTTGACGGGGTCAACTGCCTACAGACGACGCCGTATTCCGCGGCGGTGTTCGCCCAGCTGGCGGAGTTTGGGATCCATTTTCTGACCATTCGCAACGTGGGGCTGGATAACCTCGATTTGGCCGCCGCCAAGCAGAATAAAATCCGCATCGCCAACGTGCCGGCGTATTCGCCGAGTGCCATCGCGGAGTTTGCGGTGACCATGACGCTTTACCTGTTGCGTCGCCTCGGCGAAACACGGGCGCCACTTGCAGCCGGTCACTGGAATCAGGCGGCAAGTTTCCTGGGTCGGGAACTTGGTCAAAGCACGGTCGGCGTGGTTGGGGCCGGCCGGATCGGGCAGGCCGCCATTCGCCTGTTCGCCGGTTTTGGCGCAAACGTGCTCGCGTATGACCCGCATCCTGGGCACCCTGAACCCCGCGCGACCTATGTCAGCTTGAAGCAGTTACTCGCTGAATCAGACGTGGTCGACTTGCATGTACCAGGCATTCCGGCGAATGATCACCTGATTGATGACGCCGCGCTGACTCTGATGAAACAAAACGCGGTACTGATCAACACGGCGCGCGGCAACCTGGTTGACACGACCGCGCTGCTGAAGCATCTGCGCGCCGGCCACCTTGGCGGGGCAGGGATCGACACCTATGAGCATGAATCACCGGCGCTGCTGCGCTATGAACAGACGGGCAAGTTCACCGACCCGCAGTGGGAAGAGCTGGCGCAGCTGCCTAACGTTTTGCTCACGCCGCATGTCGCGTATCACACCGAAACAGCAGTCGAGAACATGGTCAACTTCTCGCTGGCGAACCTGGTCAGGTTCTTAACGAAAGGCGAAGCGCCGGACGAGATCATGATTAAATAAACGAATGAAGCCGCGATTGCTCGCGGTTTTTTATTTCCTCAAAATAGATGAAAAAGCCGATTGTCCCAAGGAAAAATCCCCCAATATTTGTTATTAACCGGATAATATATGAACAATGATTTAAAAAACACCTAGTAATGTTTGCCTTTAGACTTGAAATCCAAATTTTCTCGCGGTATGCTTTACCCATAAAAGCGAACGAGGAGAGAAAAATGGAGAACTTCTTTAAGCTAAAGCAGAACAATACACGTGTTTCTACCGAAATCATGGCGGGTTTAACGACATTCTTTGCGATGTCGTACATTCTTTTCGTTAACCCGCAGGTCCTGTCGCAAACCGGGATGCCGTACCAAGCGGTGTTCCTGGCCACCATCATCGCCAGTGCGGTGGGGACACTGTTCATGGGGCTGTTCGCCAATGTGCCTTACGCCTTGGCGCCAGGGATGGGGCTGAACGCCTTCTTCACCTACACCGTCGTCTTCGCCCTGGGCTACACCTGGCAGCAGGCGCTCGCGCTAGTTTTCATCTGCGGCCTGATCAACATCACCATTACCGTGACGAAGGTCCGCAAGATGATCATCATGGCGATCCCAGAAGTCATGCAGCACGCGATCGGCGGGGGAATCGGGGTCTTCATCGCCTACATCGGCCTGAAGAACGCCGGCTTCCTGCAATTCACCTCTGATTCCTCTAACATCCTGTCCATCAACAACGCCGCTTACAGCGCCACCAAGACGATCAAGGGCGTCACCGGCGTGGTTTCAGGCGGCGGCATTGTGCCGGCGCTGGTCAACTTCACCAGCTCAGGTGCCGGCCTGGCCCTCATCGGCCTGGTCCTGATGACTATCCTGGTCGTCAAAAAAGTGCCGGGCGCGGTCCTGATCGGCATCATCGTCACCACCCTGATCGGCATTCCGCTGGGCGTGACTGACCTGTCGTTCTCGTCGGCCAACAGCCTCGGCAGCTCCTTCAGCGCCCTGGGCACCACGTTCGGCGCGGCGTTTTCCAGCAAGGGGATGGGCAGCCTGTTCACCAGCGCCAAGCAGATCCTGCTGACGCTGATGACGATTTTCGCCTTCAGCTTCTCTGATACCTTCGACACGCTGGGAACCTTCATTGGCACCGGCCGCCGCACGGGTATTTTCTCTGACAAAGACATCGATGAAATGGAACACGGCTCGGGCTTCGCGTCCAAAATGGACAAGGCGCTGTTCGCCGATTCCATCGCCACGTCGATCGGCGCCATCTTCGGCACGTCCAACACCACGACCTACGTGGAAAGCGCCGCTGGTATCGGCGCTGGTGGTCGCACCGGTCTGACCTCCGTGGTCACCGCGCTGTGCTTCCTGCTTTCGGCGGTGTTCGCGCCGCTGATCTCGGTCGTGCCGACGCAGGCCGTTGCGCCAGCGCTGATCCTGGTTGGGGTCATGATGGTCTCCAGCTTTAAGGAGATTGACTGGTCCGACCTGGCCGAGGCCGTGCCGGCGTTCATGGCGTCGATCGTCATGGGCCTGATTTACAACATCTCCTACGGCATCGCGGCCGGCTTCATCTTCTACTGCCTGATCAAGCTGATTCAGGGCAAGGCCAAGGAGATCCATCCGATCCTCGGCATTGTCACCATCGGGTTCATCCTGAACTTCGTGGTGCTCGCGGTCCTTTAACTGAATGAACACTCTCAAAGACGGCGGTCGGGCAAAAGCCTGACCGTCGTCTTTTTTGCTAAACCCGAACATTAAATACGTTTTCATGAAAAACAGCCCATTTTCTGGTTGAATTTCATGAAAAAAACGCATATTGTGAAAGACATTAAATCATTCGAGGGAGCGAATCATGGGACACTTTTTTCAGCTGAAGGAAAACGGCACCACTGTCCGTACGGAAATCTTGGCAGGGCTGACAACGTTCTTCGCAATGTCGTACATCCTGTTCGTCGCGCCGGCCACGCTGTCGCTGACGGGGATGCCGAGTCAGGCGGTCTTTCTGGCCACGATCGTCGCCAGCGTTGCCGGAACCCTGGTCATGGGACTCTTCGCCAATGTGCCTTATGCGCTGGCCCCGGGCCTGGGGCTGCAGGCGTTCTTCACCTACACCGTCGTTGCCGGGCTGGGCTTCACCTGGCAAGAGGCGCTTGCGCTGGTGTTCCTGTGTGGGGTGATCAACATTTTGATCACCGTGACCAAGATTCGCAAGCTCATCATCACCGCGATCCCGACGGTGCTGCAGCACGCGATCGGCGGTGGCATCGGCATTTTCGTCGCTTACATCGGGCTGAAAAATGCGGGTTTTCTGCAGTTTACCAGCAGCGCTAGCGGTTTGCTCAGTGTCAACGGTAAGGCCGCAAGCGGCAGCTTTACCCACGGTGTGTCCAGCGTCGTCACCGGCGGCAGCGGCATCACACCGGCGCTCGTCAACTTCACCCAGCCCGGGGCCATCGTTGCGCTGATCGGACTTTTGCTGATGGCGGTGCTCGTCGTGAAAAAGGTGCCAGGCGCGGTGCTGATCGGCATTGTCGCCACTACCTTGATCGGGATTCCATTCGGCGTCACGAACCTGCACCTGGCCGCCGGCAACTCGCTGGGCGAGGCGATCAGCCAGCTGGGGACGACGTTCGGGGCGGCGTTTTCCAGCAAAGGGTTCGGCAGCCTGTTCACGGACACGCACCACATTCTGCTGTCAGTGATGACGATTTTCTCGTTCAGCTTCTCCGATATTTTTGACACGCTGGGCACCTTCATCGGCACCGGCCGCCGCACCGGCATCTTCTCCGATGAGGACATGGCCAACATGAACCGAGGCTCGGGGTTCTCATCCAAAATGGACCGCGCGCTGTTCTCCGACGCGATTGCCACAGGGGTCGGCTCGATTTTCGGCACCTCGAACGTCACCGTGTTTGTTGAAAGTGCCGCTGGCATCGGGGCCGGCGGACGCACAGGGCTGACAGCTGTGGTCGTAGCGGCCTGCTTTGCGCTGAGCTCGCTGCTTTCGCCGATTATCGCGGTTGTGCCGAGTGAAGCCGTGGCGCCGGCCTTGATTCTGGTCGGGGTCATGATGATGTCCAGCTTCAAGGAGATCGACTGGTCCAACCTGGCAGAGGCCGTGCCAGCGTTCATGGCGTCGATCGTGATGGCGCTGGTTTACAACATTTCTTACGGCATCGCGGCCGGGTTCATTTTCTACTGCCTGATCAAGCTGATCACCGGTAAGGCCAAGGATGTGCATCCGGTGCTGTGGGTGGTCACGGCCGGCTTCATCCTCGATTTCGTCTTCATGGCGATTCTTTAAACCGCCAAGAAAAAGGGACGAAAGGGCCACATTGCGGGCACAAAATCTTCACCCGGCCCCGGTAATCTTATAAGCGTAGAAGCAAGTTGCTTCTCACTCCAGACTCTTCTTTCACTCCTCCCAAGTGATGTGCGTGACGCGTCCCCTAGCGTGATCACGTTCCCCAAGTACTGCCGCCGGCCCCCCAACCGGCGGCTTTTTTTAAGGTGCACAGGACTGGCGGTTTTAGCCCGACAGCTAGCCTAGCTGAGGGCATTGGCGCTGAGCTTTGGCGCCGAGGCCCTCAGCGTTGATCAGCCTGTTTCGCGAGCGAGCTACAGGCTGACATGCGTAGCTGCTAGATGCTCGGGCGTTGCCAGTTCGGAGCCCGATTATTGCCCCCACCTTCCAGACTTTCCGTGCACCGCGCCGCTTCCTCTCGTATACTGGAAGAGGTGATCACATGACACAGTTTGAAAATGGCGGCGCCCCGCCAAGTGCAGGGGCTGGCTGGTAATTTTTGCAAGACACAAGGAGAAGCAAATGAGTTGGAAAGATGATTTTGATCCAGAACTGATTCAAAAAGTGGCCGAGGTCGACCAAGAAATTGCGCCGCGGCTTGCGGCAATCGACGACCAGATCTTGGAAAACCAGGCGAAGGTCCTGAAGGCGTTCCGCGACAACCACGTTGCGTCCAGTGACCTGGCGGGCTCGACCGGCTACGGCCAAAATGACGAAGGCCGCGACAAGCTCGAAGCCATTTACGCCCAGGTGCTTGGCGGCGAAGACGCGCTGGTGCGGCCGCAGTTTGTATCCGGCACGCATGCCATTGGCGTCGGCCTGTTGGGCCTGGTGCGCCCTGGTGATGAGATCCTTTACATCACCGGTGAGCCTTACGACACGCTGCAGGAAGTGCTGGGCATGGCCGGCAACGCGATCGGCAGTCCCAAGGAATACGGGATCAAGGCTGATTACGTGCCGCTGCCCGATAGCGGCGACGTGGACCTCGAGGCGGTGAAGGCGCGCCTGAACCAGGACCACCCCAAGGTTGTCGCGATTCAGCGCTCGTGTGGCTATGCGACCCGCGATTCCTTCACGATCGCGAAAATCGCCGAAATGATCAAGGCGGTGCGGAGCGTAATGCCTGACGTCTGGATTTTTGTCGACAACGCGTACGGCGAATTTTCCGAGACGCGGGAGCCACTGGACGTCGGCGCTGACATCATGGCCGGCTCGCTGTTCAAAAATGGTGGCGGCGGCATGCTCAAAACCGGCGGCTACATCGTCGGGCGTAAGGACCTGGTTGAGCGGGTGTCGTACCGCTTCACCGTGCCGGGTCTCGGCGGGGCAGAAGGCGCAACGTTCGGCGTTTTGGACGAAATGCTGCAGGGCTTCTTCCAGGCCCCATCCGTCACCGGCAATGCCATCAAAGGGGCGATTTTTGAAGCCGCGCTGTTGGCCAAAATGGGCCTGACCGTCAACCCGGCCTGGGACGCGCCGCGCACCGATTTGATTCAAACGGTCAACTTCGGCAATCCCGACGACATGATCCGCTTCACGAAGGCGATTCAGCACAATTCGCCGATTGATTCCTTCGTGACCCCAATTCCCGAAGCCACCGCAGGCTACGAAGACAAGGTCATCATGGCCGACGGGTCGTTTGTCGACGGCTCGACCATTGAATTTTCCGCCGATGGCCCGCTGCGCCCGCCATACACCCTGTACATGCAGGGCGGCCTGACTTATGCCCACGCCAAATTGGGCATTATCGGCGCCGTGCAGGACGTATTTTATAACAAAAACTAATAACTAAAAAAGTCACCGGCCTTCAGCTATTTGCCTGAAGACCGGTGACTTTTGCGTTCTGAGTGAGAGCATGGTGATGGGTTTCCATCAATATGATGAGGACGTATACAGACGACTAGGCAGTTAAGCCTTTAACCGATATAATAACAAAAGCAGAAGCGTTTAGAGCGGTGGTATCTCGCATTCGAAAGAAGGTGAGGCTTATGAGCTTAAGGTTCATAACCTTGATTTCTATTAGAGAGGAGGTACGAGTTTGCTTTTGATCGACGTCATGACGTGGATCATTACTTTCATCGGCAAGCTGATATCATTGATCCAAGTGATCACGATGTTAGTTATCGCCTGGCGATTGTTGATGGAAGAATTCGGCCGCGGCCGAAAAAAATAGCAAACTAAAGGCCGCGTGAACTCTGGTTAGGAATCGCGGCCTTCAGTTGCGTTCAGTTACCACCGTTCAACGAACGATTCTGCGGGGGACGTCTTGCAGGGCGTCCCTTTTTGCTGCCTTTATTATATCATGGCTGATTCTAAAGCGGAAGCGGCAACCGACTAAGGGCGTTAACGCAGTCGGGTCCGATATTTAAAAATGAAACGCCGGCTCGTCAGCGACCTGCCCGCGGGTCAGCGTGAGCTTCAGCAGTGGAACCTTTTCGCCGTTCGGCATGGTCCGCGTGTGGTGAGCGGGCGCACTGGCGAACCCGAAGCCGGCCAGCAGGTCGACCGCTGACTCGGCGGTTTCGGGTAACACCGTGTAGAGCTTCTTCAGCCCAAGCTCGAAAAAGGCGAACCCGGCCACGCGGGGAATGATTTCCTGCATGACTTCCGGCGCGGCTTCAGGCAGCTGCTCAAAGCGCATCTGCGCTTCAGTCATGCCTTGGTCAAAACGCCACAGGCAAATGCTGCCGAGGAACTCGTTGGTTTCGCGGTCGCCGATGCCGTAAAGCAGGGCTTGATCGCTCATGACCAAGCGCATCGTGTGATTGACGTAGCGGGCGGTGTCCTCAACGGACTGGTCGCGCTCACGGCCGGACAGCGCCGCCTGGGTCTTATCGGCCCGCAGCCGGGCGACGTCTTTTAACTTAAACAATGTCAGCCAGTCCAGCTGGTAGTGGACTGACAGCAGTGGGTGATACTTTTCAAACTTGGCCATGCCGTCTCCTTAATGAATACCTTGACCGTTCGCGTCTGCGATCGGTTCGTTGAAATTCTGCTCATAGTACTCCTTTGTGATCACCTTATACTTGCCGTTGGCGAAGCGGGCGATCAGGTTGCCGGGCACCGCGATCTGGGCCTCGGTTTGCGGCAGGTGCAACTCGACGCTGGGCACCTTGGTCAGCGCGACATAACGGGCGTCATCACCGAAAAAGGCCTCAATGTCGGCGCGCGTTAGATCCGGCCGCACCAGCATGAAGTAGGTCATCTTGGCCGTTGAAAAAGCGGTGAACTCACCGCTAGGAAAAGTTTGGTCATTGGCATCGGCCATTTTGGTCACTCCTTTGTAAAGGCTGCGAAGGGCTCGCCGTATTAGCCTGATGACAAGCCTAGCTCTGTGCGGTGCTCGCTGGCGAGCGCCGTGCAGGGCGTTGATCAGCCTGTTAGAGCATCGCGAGGTACAGGGTGACATGCGAAGCAGCTAGGCATTCAGGCGTTGCGAGCCCGAAGCGCGACTAGGCAGACATTCACCTTTCGCATCTTGCTTTCAAGTGTAGCATACCAGATTGCAATGGTATGATGAAGCTGAAAGAAGGTGGCACGATGCCGTCTCTATTTGATCAAAATCCGGCGCAGACGCAGCCGCTGGCCAGCCGCATGCGGCCGACGACCCTTGCTGAGTTCGCCGGCCAAAAGCATCTCATCGGCAAAGATAAGGTGCTCGCCAAGCTGATCGAAAATGACGAAATTCCCTCGATGATTTTCTGGGGTCCGCCCGGTGTCGGCAAAACGACCCTGGCGCAGATCATTGCCCGCCAAACCAAGGCCCAGTTCGTGACATTTTCCGCGGTTACGGCCGGCATTAAGGAAATCAAGCAGGTGATGGAAGAGGCCGAGCAGAACCGCTCGCTCGGCCAGAAGACCATCGTGTTTGTCGATGAAATTCACCGTTTCAACAAGGCGCAGCAGGACGCCTTTTTGCCGTACGTTGAGCGCGGGTCGATCACGCTGATCGGCGCAACCACCGAGAACCCGTCGTTTGAGGTCAACGCCGCGCTGCTGTCGCGCACCCGGGTGTTCGTGCTCAAGCAGCTGACCCAAGATGACATCATCGAGCTGCTGAACCGGGCGTTGAAGGATCCGCGCGGCTATGGCCTGGAGCAGGTGAAAATTGCGCCGGAGCTGCTGGGGATGATCGCCGATTTTGCTAACGGAGATGCGCGCATCGCGCTCAATACTCTGGAAATGGCCGTCACCAACGCCGAAACCGACTCGGGCAAGGGCATCACAGTGACCAAGGCCGCCGTGTCACAGTTGCTGACGAAAAAAGCTCTGCTTTACGACAAAAATGGCGAGGAACACTACAATCTGATTTCGGCGCTGCACAAGTCGATGCGCAACTCCGATGTCGACGCGGCCGTTTACTGGCTGGCACGCATGCTGGAAGCCGGCGAGGATCCGCTGTACATTGCGCGGCGCCTGGTGCGGTTTGCCTCTGAGGACATCGGCATGGCGGACTCGCGGGCGCTGGAGATCTGCACCAGCGTCTTTCAGGCGTGCCAGTTCATCGGGATGCCGGAGTGCTCTGTCCACCTGACCCACGCCGTCGTTTACCTGAGCCTGGCGCCGAAGAGCAACGCCTTGTACACCGCATACGAAGCGGCGAAAAAGGACGCGACGGAAACGCTGGCGGAGCCGGTGCCGCTGCAAATCAGAAACGGCGTCACCGACCTGATGCAGGACCTCGGCTACGGCAAGAACTACCAGTACGCGCACGACAACCCGGATAAGTTGACCACGATGCAGACAATGCCGGATAATTTAAAGGGTAAACAGTATTACCACCCGACTGAGCAAGGCAGCGAGGCCAGGGTGAAGGCGCGCCTGGCCCAGATCAAGGAATGGCACCGCCAGCACGACCCCGAGCAGAAACCGGAGAAATAGGCTACAATGTAAACGCACACAATAGATAGGAGCTGAGAACATGGTCAAAATACTCGCAGTCAACGCAGGCAGTTCAACGTTGAAGTGGAAATTGTTTGAGATGCCGACAGAGCAAATGCTGGCCGATGGGTTGATCGATCGCCTTGGCCAGGCGGAGTCCAGCGTCAAAATCAAGTATGGCGACCAGGTTTACCGCTCCGGGCACGCGATTCGCAACTACCACGAGGCCGTGGCCGACGTCATGACCGAGCTCAAGGACCTCGGCCTGGTCGAACACCTGCACGAAATCGTCGGCGTCGGGCACCGCGTCGTTGCCGGCGGTGAGGAGTTCAGCGAATCTGTCGTGATCGACCCGCAGGTGCTGCAGGACATTCGCGACCTGAAGGACTACGCACCGCTGCACAACCCGGTCGAGGCCGAATACATCGACGTTTTTTGCAAAATGATGCCATGGGCGACGCAGGTGGCGGTGTTTGACACCGCGTTTCACCAGACGATGCCGGCGGAAAATTTTCTCTACAGCATTCCGCACCAGTATTACGAAAAGTACGGCGCCCGCAAGTACGGGGCCCACGGCACCAGCGTGCGCTACGTCTCGCAGCGCGCCGCCGAGTTCCTGGGCCGGCCGCTGGATCAGTTGAAAATGGTGGTGATGCACCTGGGTTCAGGCTCCAGCGTCACCGCCGTGCAAAATGGTCAGTCCGTCGACACCTCGATGGGCTTCACCCCGGTGGCCGGCGTCACCATGGGCACACGCAGCGGCGACATCGATCCGTCGCTGCTGCAGTACCTGATGCGCAAGCTGAAGATCACCAATTTTGACGACATCATCACGATGCTGAATCAGCGCTCCGGCCTGCTTGGTATTTCCGAGCTGTCCGCGGACCAGCGCGACCTCGAGGCCATCGAGGATGAGGATCCCTTGGCGAAGCTCGCGCTGGACATCTACGCCAACCGCGTCGCCAAGTACGTTGGCAGTTACGCGGCACTGATGAACGGCGTCGACGTGCTGGTCTTCACCGCCGGCGTCGGCGAAAATGCCGGCGACATGCGCGCGCGCATCATGGCGCACCTGCAGTTTCTTGGCGCAACCATTGACGCCGAGAAAAATCAGGTGCGGGGCAAGGAAGCCAATGTCTCCGCAGCGGACGCCACCGTGCAGACGCTGGTCATCCCAACCAATGAAGAGCTGATGATCGTGCGCGACGTGCAGGACCGGCTGCCCCAAGGCCAAGCATAAAAAAACAGATCAGGCGTCGTTCGACACGTTTGTTGACGAACGATGGCTGATCTGTTTTTATTTTGCAGTTAAGCTTAAAACCTTAACCGGCCGTGCGGCTGCTGGCGGTCGACGGCCACAGCGACGCCCATCAAGACCAAGACGGCGATGGCCGGCAGAATTTCCCCAATCGTGATCAGCGCAATCAGCGCCAGGACTGCAATCGCAATGATGACCCCATCAAACCATGGTGTTTTCATTTTTAAGCCCCCTAATGAAAAGCCTCTTCCTATGCTCAGTTTATCACCTTTTTCTGGGGCGGGAACGGGTTTTTAAGCGCGGCAAGCAGGTGAGTCAAATCATTCGGCGCAACCTGCAATCAGGCGTACAATCTGGTTGATTGATCACGACCACATTAAGAAAGCAGGGGAGTTTGATGACCACGACTTACGATTCACCAGCTTATTTTGACCTCATGACCCGCTACTGGCAGGCGGCTAACTACTTGTCAGTCGGGCAGCTGTACCTGCGCGCTAACCCGCTGCTCAAGCGCCCACTGCAAGCCAGCGACGTGAAGTTCAACCCGCTCGGCCACTGGGGTACGATTGCCGGGCAGAATTTTATCTACACGCACCTCAACCGCCTGATTCAAAAATACGACCTCAACATGTTTTACATTGAAGGACCAGGGCACGGGGGGCAGGTGATGCTGTCGAACGCCTACCTGGACGGTACGTACACTGAAACGTACCCCAACATCACCCAGGACGAGGCGGGGATGCAGGTGCTGTTCAAACAGTTTTCCTTCCCGGGCGGTGCGGCGAGTCACGCCAACGCGCAGATTCCTGGCTCCATTCACGAAGGCGGCGAGCTCGGTTATTCGCTGAGCCACGCGACCGGGGCGATTCTCGACAATCCCGACGTGATCGCAGCCACGGTGATCGGCGACGGCGAAAGCGAGACAGGGCCGCTGGCGGCGTCCTGGTTTTCCAACACGTTCATCAACCCGATCACGGACGGTGCGGTGCTGCCCATCGTCGACATGAACGGCTACAAGATCTCCAACCCGACGATCCTGGCGCGCAAGTCCGATGACGACCTGCGCCAGTACTACGCGGGGATGGGCTGGGAGCCATACTTTGTCGAAGGTGACGACGCCAAAACACTCAATCCGCTCATGGCAAAGACCCTGGACACGATGATCGAAAAAATCCGAAAGATTCAGCGCCAGGCTCGCGCCACTGGCGATGCCGGCATGCCGCACTGGCCGGTGTTGATCCTGCGCACGCCAAAAGGCTGGACCGGCCCGAAAGAATGGGACGGCAACAAGATCGAAGGGTCGTTCCGCGCCCACCAGATCCCGCTTCCCGTGTCCCGCGACCACATGGCGCATGCCGATGCCTTGGTCAAGTGGCTCAAATCGTACCACCCCGAGGACCTGTTCGATGAACATGGCACGCTGAAGCCCGAGCTGCAGGCGCTGACGCCAAAGGGCAACAAGCGCATGGCGGCCAACCCAATCACCAATGTTGGCGGCAAGGTGCCGCTGGTGCTGCCGGATTATCGCCAGTACGCGCTGCCGATTGGCAAGCGCGGCCAAGACGTGCGCCAGGACATGGTGATTTGGTCCGATTACCTGCGCGATTTGATCAAACTGAACCCGCACAACTTCCGGGTGTTTGGGCCGGACGAGACAATGTCCAACCGGCTGTTTGGCATTTTTGACGCGAGCGGCCGCCAGTGGGAGGAGCAGATCACCCACAGCGGCTACGACGAGGATATGGCGACTGCCGGGCGGATCATTGACTCGCAGCTGTCCGAGCACCAGGCGGAAGGTTTTCTGGAAGGCTACACGCTGACCGGGCGTCACGGCATTTTTACGTCTTACGAGGCGTTCTTGCGGGTGGTGGACTCGATGCTGACGCAGTACTTCAAGTGGCTGCGCGAGGCCGCCGAGCAGCCGTGGCACCGGCCGTACCCGTCCCTGAACGTCGTGTCGACGTCGACCTCGTTCCAGCAGGACCATAACGGCTACACGCACATGGATCCCGGCGTCTTGACCCACTTGGCTGAGAAAAAGGGCCAGTACATTCGCGAGTACCTGCCGGCGGACGCCAACTCGCTCCTGGCGATTTCGCCGGCGGTTTTCAGCAGCGAAAACACGGTCAACCTGCTGATCACCTCCAAGCAGCCGCGGCCGCAATTTTACTCGATCGAAGAGGCGACGGTGCTGGCGCGCGAGGGCCTGAAGCGCATCGACTGGGCGTCCAACGACGATGGCGTCGCGCCGGCCATCGTGATCGCGGCTGCCGGCACCGAGCCGAACCTGGAGAGCCTGGCCGCCATCGAACTGCTGCATCAGCATTTTCCTAGCCTCAAGATGCGTTTCATCAACGTGGTCGACCTGTTGAAACTGAAGAAAGACGATCCGCGGGCGCTGGATGATGAGACATTTGACGCTTACTTCACGCCAGACAAGCCGGTGCTGTTTGCCTTCCACGGCTATGAGGACCTGATCCGCGCGATTTTCTTTGATCGCCACAATCACCACCTGATCGCGCACGGTTTTCGCGAGGAAGGCGCGATCACGACGCCGTTTGACATGCGAGTGATCAACCAGCTCGACCGGTTCCACCTGGCCAAGGACGTGGTCTTACACCTGCCGCAGCGGCTTGAAGCCAGCGACGACTTTATCCAGCTGATGGATGACACGCTGCAGCACCATTACGATTACATTCGCGAAACCGGCGAGGACCTGCCTGAAGTCCGCGATTGGGTCTGGCAGCCGATCAAATAAGGTAAGTGGTGCTGATTGAAAAACCGGCGCGCACCTTGGTAAGGTTAAACTGAAGCCCAAACAGGGCCACGAAAAGGAGGACTAATATGGCAACAGACACGCAACTCTCCTTGCAAGACTTTTTAAGCAGCAGCACTAAGGGCCCGTTCGTTTCCTTGTACCTGCCGCTTGAGGCGGACCGCACGGTGGAGGCGACTCGCCTGACGCTGCGGCACCTGGCCGCGCACGCCAAGGACGTGATGGCGCAGACGCACCCCGGGACCGATTTTGCCCCGTATGAGGCGACGCTCAAGGCGGCCGCCGGCGACCAGCCGCTGATTTCAATTGTCGGCCAAGGCGCGGCGCTGCTCAGCAACGGCCAGCAGGCCATCGCGGTTGGCCTTGAGTACGCGGTGAGCCCCACGGCGATGACCACGGACCGGCCGCAGCTTTTGCCGCTGGTGCTGGATGCGCAGCGGCAGTTCGACTTTGATCTGCTGCTCTTGCAGCGCGATAAAGTCGCGTTGGCCCTGAACCGCGGTGATGTGCTGACCATGGTCGACCTGCCTGACGATGCGCCGGTCACGCTTCTTGGCACGCTGGGCACGGAAAAGCGCGGCGGGTCGGTGAACACGGTTGCGCAGGGCCCGGGGCAGGCGAGCTACCACGGCCACGCCGACCGCGCCAGCGAAGAGGAAATCGACCGCCGCCGTTACTACCAGGCAGTGGATACCTACCTCCTCGACCATTACTCCAACCCTAACCAGCGCCGCCTGATCCTGTTCGGTCTGCCGGAAAACATTGCCGCCTTCCGCGAGATCAGCCGCAATCCGCACCTCAGCGGGTCGATGCAAGTCGAGCTGAATCCCGGCAACATGAGCCTGGGCGACATCGACTTGGCGCTGGACGACCTGCGCCAGGACTACGCTGACCGCCACGCAGACGAGACGCTGGCGCTGCTGGAAACGGCTCGCGGCAGCGGCAAGTACGTCGAGGACCTCGGCGGCATCATCGAAGCACTGCAGCAGCGCTCGGTCGACACCCTGGTACTGCGGCAAGGCGCGCGGATTCGCGGCGTGCTGGAAGATGGCCGTCTGGAAACAGATGGCCCCGCGGCCGAGCACAACAACCTGCTGAACGATTTGGCGGCGATGACCCTGGCGCAAGGCGGCAAGGTGCAAGTCGTGCCGGACAACTTGCTGCGCCTGCGCGTGGCGGCGGTGCGCCGCTACCGCGAAGCCTAAATCATAACGACGCCCAGGACCCACGGCTTGCCGCGAGCGTTGGGCGTTTTTGCTTGCCCCAAAATTTAATTGCAAGATTGGAATCATTCTCGTACAGTGGAACTGAGGTGAAATGAAATGAAAATCGTGGGGTTATACGGCGGGCAGGATCCTGATGGGCTGACCGCCCAGTACCTGAAGGCGGTGCTGGCTGGGGCCAGCGGGGCGCAAACCGAGTTCGTGGACCTGAATCAGTACGTCATCCGGCCAGATTTGCCGGGCCAAGAAAATCCCGTCTTGGATGAGCTGGAAAGCAAACTTGCCGCCGCCGATGTCTGGGTGCTGGGCAGCCCGACGTACTTTGGCACCGTGGCGGGTCAGTTCAAGCAATTTTTTGACTGCTTCCGTCACCGGATGGTGCGCATGACGCATGACGCCGACACGCTGCCAGGCAAGTACAAGGACAAGCACTACGTCAGCGTCTCGAGCTGTTTTGCCAGCGGTTTGGACAACACCTTCACGCATCAAACCGACGCGACGTTCACGATGATCGATAAGGCGATGAGTGCGGCCGGCATTCACAAGGTTGCGGAGCTGGTCCTGCCCGGGACGTGGGGGATGACCGCTGTGCCGGCCAAGAAGGTGGCGCAGGCCAAGGCTGTTGGGGCCAAGCTGACCGCCAAGAAGCGAAAGGATGATGAAACCTTGAAACGCTACATTTTGCTTTTCGGCATGATTGCTGTGATGGCGCTGGCCACCATGGGCATTCAGCAGCTGCTGCCCTGGACCACCAGCGGCTTTTGGCTGCGGTACGCCAGCTTCGTGATCATTTTCTTCGTGCTGCTTGCCTGCATCCTGCATTACATGACCTTCGTGCGGCACCACCGCCGATAATCTGAAGCACGCAAAAACGCCGCGATTGCGGCGTTTTTCAGTTTAGCGGGCGGTTCCCGCCGCTAAGGTCATTGCGCTCTGGCGGTGGGCCTTGGCGCGGGCGATGAAGTCTGAGTAAATGGCGAGCTGCGCCGGCGCGTCCTGCCACAGGTTTTCCGGGTGCCACTGAATGCCGAGAATCAGGTCGTTCTCTTCGCTTTCAAATGCCTCGATGGTGCCGTCGTAGGCCTTGGCGGCGAGGCGCAGGCCCGCGCCCAGCGTGCGGCTGGCCTGATGGTGACGCGAGTTGACATAGGCGGTATCGCCGAGCAGCTTGGCCAGGCGGGTCTGGGGCACGATCGCCACGTGGTGGGTCGGATACTCGCCGGAGGTCGCCTGCAGGTGGCGCAGGGCGTCGGTTTTCTCCGTTTCCAGGTCCTGATACAGGGTGCCGCCGAACGCGACATTTAAAATGTGGCTGCCGCGGCACAGGCCAAACATCGGCTTGCCGGCCGCGTATGTCGCCTTGATCAGCGCAAGTTCAAACGCATCCAGCAGGGGATTGGCTGCCTGCAGCTGGGGCCGCGGCTGCTCGCCGTAGCGGGTCGGATCAACGTCGGGGCCACCGGGTAGGATCAGGCCGTCGAACAGCGGCAGGTAGGCCTGGATCACCTCGGGAATCAGGCGCGCATTGGTCGGGTACGGGATGGTGATCGGCAGCCCGCCGGCTTCCAAGATTGTGTCCTTGAACATGGTGGGCGAAATATCAACGGTGTTCGGGCTGGTGTGGACGCTGTCATCGGCGATCACATCGGCCACTAAAGCAATCACTGGGCGCATGAGGTCACTTCCTTTGATGAGTTTTTGAAAAGGCGCCGGCGCGGGCCACCAGGTCGGTGAATAAGCGGCCCTGAGCCGGCTGACTGGCGGACAGGTTTTCCGGGTGCCACTGGACGCCGAGCAGCTGGTCGCCGGTTTGCGACTCGATGCCTTCGATCACGCCGTCCGGGGCCTGGGCGGATACTTTCAGGCTCGCGCCGACGTGGTGGACGGCCTGGTGGTGCCGCGAGTTAACATACCCAGTCGGACCGAGCAGGTCTGCCAGCCGGGACCCTTCCGCCATCCGCACGTGGTGGGTCGGATATTGACCCGGTGCGGCTTGGGCGTGCCTGAGGTGGGCCTGCGGGTCGTCGGTGCCGAGGTCCTGGTACAAGTCGCCGCCGCAAGCCACGTTCAGCAGCTGCATGCCGCGGCAAATCGCAAACACCGGGAGACCCTTCTGAATCGCCGCCTGGGTCAGCGCCAGCTCGAAGCGGTCCTCAGGTAAGATCACGCTGCCGAGTTTCAGCTCCGGCTCCTGCCCGTACAGCGTGGGATCAAGGTCGGGCCCACCGGGTAAAAAGAGCCCACTAATTGCCGCCACATCGGCTTTAACCAGCGCGTCGATCTGGTCCGCTTTGGCGGGAAACGGCAAGATCAACGGCACTCCGCCAGCATCGATGACGGCCTCTTTGATGGCCTGCGGCACGATGCTGGCGCTTTGGGTGTTGATGTAGGGACTGACACCGGCCAGCTGGTCAGTGGGAATGCCAATATACGGTTGCATGCGCTCGCCTCCTGATTTAAGCGTAGCGAATTGCAGCGGGGTTTTGCCAGCGGGAACACTTTTCGGAATCGTGTCAGGATGCCTGGTTGCTTTGTATTTACGGAGAGGCAGAAAGAACTACTGGACATTTTGTACCGGGTGGGACATTTTGCGGTTTATGGACAGATAAAAAGATTTCTACATGACAAAAACCGAGCCTAGGCAGAAGTTGGCTTAGTCTCGGTTCGCTTTGGGCTGATAATGAACGATTTGGCGAGTAGTCACTGAACATGCTGGTCGGGAAAGACTTTGTCCTGGTACTTTGCAGCAAGTGCTGGCGTGAGATAGTAATTGGCATAGTGGGTGTACGAATCAGCTTCTTCTAGCACCGGGATAGTCTGCCCATCAAGTACTCGCGGCGTAATCTTGTAGAGCGTAGAGACTTTTTGATACCAATTCCGGATACCGAGGGTCTTATCTGACGCCGAATAGTTTCCAACATCCCAGTTTTCTTTTTTGGGATCGATGGTGACTGGTGCCGAGTTTGACTTCTCGATATCTGCCTCGTTTTCCGCATTGTATGGGAAAATCTGGAACTCGATTCCTGCCTCGGTCGTGGTGTTGGCCGTAAAAGCAACGGTTGAAAGCTTATGACTGCCGTCCTGCGTGTACCAAGTGTGCTGAAACTCTGCAGGAACGATGGCTTGTTGCTTTGGTGTTGCCGCCTGCGAGCCTTTGTTCTGATCAGTGGTCGCGGTCTTGGAGGAAGAGGTCGCGGTGGTCTGGCTCGCAAGCATCGCTTTCTTGCCTGCGACAATATTCTGGAAGCCCTGGGTGACTGCTTGGTTAGTCGTGTCCGTTGTCTTGATGATCTGACCATCCGGGGCATACTGGCTGATCAGCACGCGCGTTTTGCGTTGGGCCGTCAGCGTGAACAAAAACAGGACGGTGTCTTGGTCATCCACGTAAACGGCGACGACGTTTTCCTGCGTCTTGCTGGCGTGACCTTTCTTCGGCAGCCACGTGACCGGAGTCTTCTTACCATCGATCGTGATTGGCTGCTTAGTCTTGTAGACCTTAGTCAAATCGAGTCCTTGCCACTTCACGTGATCATTGAGGTCAGCCTGGGTAAACTGCTGACTCTTGGTGGGACCGAAGTCCTTCATGAACGCCGCCAGCTTGTCGGCTTTGGTTTGGTTCCAAGAAAGTGTCGCGCCCGTGTTCCGCTTGCTGCTGGATGCGGCCACTTTAACATGCGAACTGTTACTGTTCGCCTTTTTAGGCTGCTGATTGCCGCATGCAGCAAGTGCAAGCCCCAAGCTGAGCAAAATTGTTGTCCGCCAAAATTTCATTTATCTTACCTCCAAAAAAATCCCCAATAAGGCGCGCGGTAATAATCTGAAAACTGAATTTCTTCACCAGAGAGTACGCTGGCAATCCGACTCTTGATTAATGTTAGTTGGCCGTATGCTCATCTGGGTAAATGGTGGCCCCATACTGATTTGCGAGCGCCTGTGTCGGATAGTAATTACGATCCACCCACATGCCGCCACCAGAAGCGGTTTCGAGTACAGGCACGGTCTTGCCACCTAGATTGCGGTTGGTGACCGCGTAGAAGCCCCCGGCGCCGGCACTTTGGTACCAACCTCTGACGTTGACCCATGACTTACCGTCTTGGCTAAACCGATACGCTGCACCCCATTCTTCTTTGGCCGGATCCATCTTTGTCGAATCGCCGTTTAAGGCCGCCGTGTCATTCGCAGTGCGCTCCTGAATATCATAAACAGGTTGATTACCGTATTCTGGGTCCTGAATTGAGTTGCCTGTAATTGTCATCTGCCCGTTCTGGCTGTACCAAGTGCCCTGAAAGGACTGGTCAAAGACCACGGCATGAGCGGGCTGACTGGCAGCATTGCTGCTTGACGCTGCAATCTGAGAACTGCTGGTGTCGTTTGCTTTGGCTGGCAGGGTTGCAGGCTTGCCGGCAACGATTGCGGCGAAGGCCTTTTTCAACTCGCCGTTAGCCGTCTCGGTAGTGCTTAGAACCTGTTTCTTGGGCGCGGCCTGACTGACCAGCACCCGCGGCACGCGATTTTCCGTCAGCGTGAAGAGATACAAGATCCCCGCATGATCATCTGCGTAAATCGCGACCACGTTGAGTTTGGTCCGGCTCCCGCGAGACGCTTTAGGCAGCCAGTTAACCGTGGTTTGGTGGCCGTCAATTGTGATGGGCGTCTTTTTTTGCATCACCTTGCTGAGATCCAGGCCCCGCCATTTCGTGGCGGTCTTCGCGCCGACCTTAGAATAATTCTGCTGCATCAGTGGGCCAAAACCCTTCATATACGTCTCTAGCGACTTCGCCTTATCCGCATTCCAGTCCAGCTTGCTAACCGCGCTAGGCTTATGCGCCACCGCACTACTGCTCGCGGTGTTATTTTTCGTTGGCTTGGGCTGCTGACTGCGACAACCGGCCAGAGTGAGCCCCACGCTCACAGCGACCACGATTCCCCATGATTTCATTTTCTCTTCGCCTCCTAGATCAAGCTTCCCACGGGAAAATAAATAAATCAATCAAAAAAGCGGCCCCGCACATATCATGTGCGAGGCCGCAATTGGCACAACAAGTTACTTACTATCGCTGGATGACTTGGTGCGCCGGCGACGGTGTGTTATCAGCACGAACCCAAGCACCACCAAAGCGATACCGAGCGTCAGGAGCCCGGGGTCCAGGTTCTGGGTCCCGGGGCCTTGCGGGCTGATCATGATGACGTAAAACCCGATGGCCAGTGATAACATACCGGAACTGTAATGTCCCTTCATCGCTAGTTAGGCGACGCCGACGGTGAACAGGATCGCGGAAGCCCAGCTTTGCTTCTTGATCTCTGCTTTGGCGGTTTTGGCCGCCGCATCCAAGTCGGTGGCAGTGGTGCTGAATGTGGCACGCATGCCTTGCTTGCTATTCAGCTTGAAGGTGACGCCATCTTCATTGTAAGCTTCCAAAACGGCGATCATCTTATCCAGATACAGTGCAGAACTAACAACAACCATGTTATCTGACTCCTTTATGTTCGATTTAATAGGGAAACTGCCGCAGAAGAAACCGGTTGCGGCAGTCACTAGTGTTAATAATAAGCCACTGGTTGGGTAAAGACAACCAGTGGCTCATACGGTTAAGCGGCTGTGCCGTCGTCAGGCGCGTCCGTTTGAACACGGCTGGATGCCATAACAAATGGTACCCAGATGAAGAACGCAATGACCATGTTGACGAGGGCCAGAACCGCGGCTCGCCAGTCGAACCCGGTTGCCATCAAGGCGTTCAGGATCGGTGGGGTAATCCAAGGAACCGCGATCTTGACTGGGCCAACCCAGCCAGCAGCAGTGACGAAGTAAGCAATGGCTGTGTTCAGAACTGGTGCCACGATGAACGGGATGAAGTAGATCGCGTTCAAAACGATTGGCAGCCCGAACATGACTGGTTCGTTAATGTTGAAGAGGCCAGGGGCAAAAGCAAGTTTTGCGACGGCTTTTTCATCAGCACGCTTCGAGAACAGCAGGATGGCGAGCAGCAGGACGATGGTACCACCTGAACCGCCGAACCAAACGTAGGCATCGAAGGAACCACGAACCCACTTGTAAGGAAGCGGATCATGGTTGGCGAAGGCCTGGATGTTCGCGATCTGGGAAGTGCCCCAGATGGATTCCAGAATTGGTGCCATGACGTTCGGGCCATGAATCCCGAAGAACCAGAAGACCTGAACCAGCAGGGCAACCAGGATAACCATGCCAGCACCTTGGCCGGCGTGAAGCAGTGGCGCCTGGATGGTGGCAGACAGCCAGTCACCGAAGGCCTGGCCAGTCAAAGTCTGGAACAGGTAAGTGATGATGGCGATGACATACAGTGCCGCGATCCCTGGAATCAGGGTCGTGAAGGCTTTGGAAACAGCCGGCGGCACGGTGTCAGGCATTTTGATGGAGATGTCTTTCTTCATCAACCAGATGTAAACGACGGTGGCAATCGCGCCGAAGATCATGGCCGTGAACAGGCTTGAAGAGCCCAGGTTCGCGGTGCCAAAGGCGTTCGGTACGGACAGGCTGCCATTGGCGTAAGAGCCGCCGGCAGTGGTGATGACTTTAACTGCAGACTTGCTCAGCTTGCCGGTGAGGGCCAGGCTGGCGCTGCTGTTGATGCCCATGAAGAAGGCGGAAAGTGAAATCAAGGTTCCGGCGACCCCGTCGACCTGGTACGCTTCAGCGAGGTGATAGCCCCACATGGCGGAGAAGAAGACGGCGAAGATGGTCAAAGAACCAACGGACACGGTGTTGTCGATCATGATGATCGGCTGCACGGCATTGACGAAACTTGTCCAACCCCACTGTGCAGGGTAGGTGGAAAGCAGCGCGTTCAGCAGGGTTGCAAGAGAGCCGGCCATGGTGATCGGCAGCGTGGCGATAAATGAATCACGCAGCGCGACCAGCCAAGGAATCGACCCGATCTTAGCAGCCACTGGGACGACGTACTTTTCCAGCAGGTTCATAATGGCTTGCATAGAAAATTCCTCCCAAAAAATGTTTACCCCCGTGCAGGGGCTTGGCACTGGCATACGGAATGTGAACAATTGATGCTGACTTGGCCAGCGCCGGTAGTGCCCTTGCGCGAAAACGGTTCCGGATAGCGTTCTCATTTTATTTGGTCTGACACGTCTGCCAGACTGATGAGCCCGCAATGCGGAAAGCAGCGACGGAAAAAATCCGCCGAGTGGTTAACCACATTTTTAGTGTAACCGTTTGCACCACAGAAAGAAAGAATTTGACCCCACTAAAAAACAAATAACCAAAATAAAACAAGCTGAGGGTTTCAGCTTGCTTTTTGGTGGGTCAATTTGTTAGCGGGGCTGCTCCAGCCGGTGGGCGATGAGCTCCAGCAGGTAGATGATCGGCACCTGCGTGGTCAGGTTCAAGGCGCCGCGCGTCAGTTCCGGCAGGTAATACGTGATGACCAGGTCGGCGAGGTGGGCCAGCGTGGAGTCGGCGTGATCGGTCATCGCGATCACGTAAACGCCGGTTTGTTGGGCGCGGGTGGCCATGTCGATCACTGGTTGCGATTCGCCGGAAACCGACAGCGCGACCATCACGGTGTTTTGCAGCACCGCGGTTTGCGCCGGGAAGGGGTAGTCAGGATCGGTCAGGGCCAGCGAAAAGGTCCCGCTGTTTGACCAAAAGCGCGCGCCGTACTCGGCCAAGGCTGCGCCGGTGCCGATGCCGCAAAGCAGGACCAGCGGCGCTTCTTCAAGGTGGGCGACGGCCTGGTCGACCAGCTTGCTGAATTCCGGCGTCGTCACGGTCTCAAAGAACTCGGCCAAGGGTGCGGACATGTCTTGGTCCGATAAGGGGGCAGACTCGGCCACCGCCGCGCGGCTGCGCTTTAAGGCGTAACGCAGCTCGGAGTAGCCTTCGTAGCCCATTTTGTTGGCAAAGCGCAGGACCGTGGTGGTGCTGACATGCGCGTTTTCCGCCAGCTCGCGGATCGTCATGTGCTCCACTTCGGCCTGGTGCTGGTTAATATAAGTGTAAACCGACGACTCCAATCCGTTCAACGTGCGCAACTTGGCATACGGAAACAAGGCTGACCCTCCTTTGATGATGGCTCAATTCTACCATATCAAAACGGGCCCCGCGGCTTACTTCAGCAGCTGGCGTGCGATCCGGTTGGCCAGGCGCAAGTTGACGTCATTTACGTAAGGGCGCGGGCTGGCAGTGGTCAGCCAGTTGACGCCTTCCGTCGGCACGCCCCAGAAAAACAGCTTGCCTTGAGGCCGGTGGCGGCTGTCCAGCAGCTGCGCGGTGTCGCGGTCGACCAAGACGGCCCCAGACTGAAAGCGGCGGTCGCCGGCCAGCTGGAGTTCGCGCAGCGTCGCCATGTCATCGTGGCGCAACTGGGTGAGCAGGGGGTCTTTGGCAGTCGGCGCGTTGGCGGCGGGGACGCGCGCCTCGATCAGTGCCGTACCTGGGGCCTTGAAAGTAGGGTCGGTTTTCGTCCCGGCGATGAAGTAGCACCCCTGGGTGGTGATGGTCATCTGACGCGGCAAAAAAGTGATGACCCCGGCGCGGCTGAGCGCCAGCAGCTGCTTGATCCGCAGCGCCGGCGGGCCGATCGACAGGAAGTCGTTGGTCCCATTGAACCACCGCAGGAAAAAGTCCAGGTACTCGTCGTCGCTGAACAGACCGCGCGCGACCACCTGGCGCACAGCGTCGCGCAGGTCGCGGAGCACCTCCAGCCCGGCGGCAGTGGGATCGGTTTTGCTGCCGCGCTCGGCGCCCTTGGCATCTGCCGCGAGGTAATTTTGAATGGCAGATTGCAGCTCGCCCGCGGGGACGGTGGTCAATTTGTCCCAGTCGAGCCGCTCGGCGGCTGGCAGGTGCAGCGCGCGCACGGCGGCTTCGGGCTGCTGCAGGTAGGCGGATTGAAACGCGGCCAGGTCGAGATGAGGGTGGCGCTGGGCCAGCAGCAGCGAGTAGTACACGAAGCCGACCTCGCGCTGCAGACCCTGCCAGAAGGTGTCGCCGGCCAGCGGGCCTGCCTTTTCCCATGCCGCTAGCTGCGGCCCTGTCAAGAAGCGCGCGGGCCACAGTTCACCCGGGGCCTTTTCGTTGGCCGCTTTGGCGTGATAGGGCAGGCCGCGGCGCGAACCGGCCAAAAGGTGGGGCTCTTTGCCGCTGGCATGGTAGGTCAAGCCGCCTGAGGCCTCCGCCGTGAAGGTGCCGCCGCGGCCCTCGGTGAGCCGACTGACAAAGTCGAAGAAGCTCAGCCCCAGGCCGCGCAGGATCACGACGTCTTGGTGGGTCACGGTGCTCAGGTCCCCCTCGGCCGGAAAGCCCGGCGGCAGGTAGAAGCGATTTTGCGCCTGGGCGAAACACTGCAAGGCGGCCTGCTCGCGAGTCAGCGTGTTTTCGATGGTGCCAAGCGCCATGACGACGCCGTCAAAATTTTCGCTGGCCGCCTCGGTCATCACGGCGTACGGCGGCCCAGGTTTAACGGCCATCACGGTGGCCTGACGAAACGCGATGGTCATATTCTGAGGCTTGCGCTTTTGCATCTGCCTGTAGAACCAGCTCTGGTAATAGCCGTACAGCGCGCGCGGCGGGTAGTCGTTGGGCCCCAGTGTCGCCGCGGCTTGCTGCATGGCTGAAGCGTTCGGCCCGCCGGCTTGACCAATGTACGCCGCGGCGTCCTGTTTGGCCCACTGGGCCAGGTCGGGGCCGGGCATGACGGGCCCCGGGTCTTCAACGGTGCGATCGTAAAACAGCGTGATGTGCTGGGCGGCGGTGTTCATGATCAGATGCGGGTCTTGGTCCCGCCGCCAGACGCGGCCACCGATGGGGAACGGGTCGTACAAGGTGACGGTCAAGGGCGTTTCGGCAGCTTGCTGCCAGGCCCTCAGGCGCTCAAGGACCAGCAGGCCGCGCGGGCCGGCGCCAATCAGTGCGATTTCCATACGTTTCACCTCCGATTGTGGCGTAACAGGTGGTTTGGTTTAATTGTAGCGTGAATCTTACAAAAACTGATAGTGTGCCGCCTTTTGCTTTCCATACAATCGTGTAATAATGGTAGTAATGAATTTGAGCGAGGAGGAAAGTCCGCCATGAAGATTGCCATTGTCGGTTGCACGCATGCCGGGACGGCCGCGGTCACGCAGATTGCGGCGGCCCACCCGGAGGCTACGGTCGATGTTTATGAACGCCGCGACGACATTTCATTTCTTTCCTGCGGGATCGCGCTGTACCTGGAAGGCACTGTGACGGACCCGAAGACCTTGTTTTACGCCAGCAAGGAGAGTCTGGAAGCGTTAGGCCCGAACATTCATGTTCACTTGCGGCACGATGTCCTGCGTGTCGACAGCAAGCACCACAGCCTCGCGATTCAAAACATGGCCACGCGCGAAAAGTTCTCCGCGACCTATGATAAGCTGATCGTGTCCACCGGCAGTTACCCGGTGATTCCGCCGATTCAAGGCGTCAGTGTGCCGCGGGTCTTGATGTGCAAGAACTACGATGACGCGCTGGCCATTAAGCAAACCGCTGAAGGAGCCGACAAAATTGCCATCATCGGCGGCGGTTACATCGGCGTTGAACTGGCCGAAGCGTACAGCCGCACGGGCCACGACATTTTGTTCATCAATGGGGTGCACCATCTGCTGAGTCATTATGTCGACACGCCGCTGGCTGAAGAGGTTGAAGCCGAGCTTTTGGCGCACGGCGTCGATTCTCACCTGCAAGAGATTGCCTTGAAGTTTGACAGCGATGACCAGCACGTCTTTATTACCACCGACAAGGGTGAATGGCAGGCGGACTTAGCGGTTGTCTGCGTCGGGTTTCAGCCGATGACGGAGCTGGTGGATGGGCAGGTCAATCTGAACGCCGACGGGTCGATCCACGTCAACGACTATATGCAGACCTCATCGCCTGACATTTACGCGGCGGGGGACACCGTGGCGGTTCATTTTAATCCGACTCATAAGGACGCCTATGCGCCGCTGGCCACCAACGCGGTGCGCCAGGGCAAACTCGCTGGCATCAATGTGTTCGGCAACCACACGCGCTACATGGGCACGCAGGCGACCTCGGCGCTGCGGCTTTACGACAAAACGCTGGCCTGCACCGGGATGACCCTGAGCCGCGCAAAAAAGGCCGGCTTTGACGCGGCGGCCGCGGACCTAGTGGATAATTATCGGCCTGAGTTCATGCCGACGACCGCGCGCGTGTCTCTGCGCCTGGTGTACGACCGCAGTAATCGCCGCATCCTGGGCGGCCAGCTGTTTTCACAGTACGACGTTGCGCAGTCGGCTAACCTGCTGTCAGTGATGATTCAAAACCGCAACACGATCGATGACTTGGCCTACGTGGATATGCTGTTCAATCCTTGGTATGACCGGCCGTGGAACTACCTGAACCTGCTCGGCCAACAGGCGGTCGCACAGGCAGACGCGCAGCACTAACGCTTGGAGGAAAGACTATGTGGAATTGGCTTGGTGTCATCGCCTGGGTGCTGCTGGCAGCGTACCTTGGCTTCATCATCTGGAACATCCGCTCCCGCCACCTGAAGATGGTGGTGACCGGTAAAAAGCCGGGTCCGACCTGGCTGGTCGACCTCGTTGAAGTGGTCATCCTAGTAGCGGCCGCCTACTTCATGGTGTGGGTCTCTTGGCTGCGGCCGATCGATTACGCCGACAGCCGTGTCGTCAGCGTGCGCTACGCCTACCACCCGCTGATTTTGCAAACCGGCGCCACGCGGTCTTACTACGTGACGGTGGCGTCCGGCAACGGCAAGCAGCCGGTGCGTTACTACACCTACTGGACGGCCGGCGCTAAGAACCAGACCAACAGCCGTGACGCCGATATTTCACTGGGCAGCGACCCGTTGACCATGAAGGCCAGCATGTACCCGTGGGACCACAAGAAGCTGATCGCGCTGGATGGCACCACGGAAAAAGCCTATGTGGCGACCATGACCGCGCATTTCAAGCCGACAGTCCTCAACGGCTTGGGCATGCACGTTGGCCACGTCGCCGAGCGCTTTGACCTGATCCGCATTCCTAACGACACGCTGATGAAGATTGTGCCGAAACAAACTGATTAAAGACAAACGAGCCGCTCATCCGATAGGGGATGGGCGGCTCGTTTTGGGTTAAGCGATTTACTTGCCGGTTGGCTTGTGTTCCATGTAGTCGCGGAGGCTGGCCACAACGCTTGCTTCCGGCTGCTCACGCATCGCCTTGATGTTGTGGATGTGCTCCACTGACACGTGGCTGTTTAGTGCCATTTCCGTATCCGTGAGGTCATTCTTGCGCTGGAACTCAATGATCTCGCGTGCAAAAGCGCTCAGTTGGTCTTTTTCATTCACTAGTGTGAACCTCCTTGATTCATGTTCTACGTCTAGTATACCGAATTTCAGGCCAAATGCGCAGCGAAGTTGTTTTGGTTGCAAAAACGAACAGATGTTTGTACAATATAAGTAAGGAGAATTGTTGAAGGGGCTAGTGGAAGGAGCTGGTATTCATGGATCGCTTCGCCTATCTGAATACGCTGGCAAACGCCCAGGACACGCCGATGCGCGTGCGGCGCTTCGAGAACAAGAACGTGATCATTCGCCGCAACTTGGCCAATCACCAAGGCCTGACCACTGAGGTCTGGAACGCCTGGTTGCAAAAAATGCTGCTGCGCTTTTCCGGCTTTGAACCGGTAATCGAAGTGGACCGGTTCGGCAAAGAGCCCGACATCCGCTTCTTCCGCGAAAGCGAGCTGCAGGATGCGATTCACTTCATCCTGACCGGCAGCAAGGCACCGGAAGCTGCGGTGGACTAATTAATCTATAAGATGAGTTTGAAGCCAGCCGTTGACTGGCTTTTTTTTAGCTTCAGATGTTCTAGGCAAAAGTGTATTAACCGCTGAAACGCAGAACGGGCATTGAGGATATTCAGCGCCCTCTGCGTAATATTTGTGTGGATCAACTGTTGACCGGAAAAGTTAACACGTTTGCTATTTTCAGACAATAGCAAACGTGTTAACATTATTGGCGAAGGCGCCTTAAGAAAGTGAGTGCCTCCATGTATATCATCGATTTCTATGAAGACAAGGACGGATATAGCGACTTCCAAACATATCTGGAGAAATTGCTGATCAGCCATGATCAGACGGATAGAATGGTCCTCAAGAAGATGAGATACCAGATGAAACTGCTGGAAAATTTAGGCCCTGCATTAAGGATGCCTCAGGTAAAAGAGTTGAAGGGCTATGCTTCGAGGCTGTTTGAACTGCGTCCACTCCCTGAGCGGGTGTTCTTCTCCTTTTCGGGTAAGGACCGGTACGTCATCCTGTCCCACTATACAAAACGTCAAAACCGCACAGATCCGCGGGAAATCCTCCGCGCACTCTCGCGGCTTGAGGATTGGTTAAAGCGAAAGGGGAAACGCTAATGGCAACTTGGAAAAGCTTTGAAAGTAAGATGGACGAGGCGTTTTCTTCAGAGGAGCTTGAGGTGATCGATACCCTTGCCGCACTTCACAGTGAACGCATCCGGCAGGGACTGTCGCAGCACGACCTCGCGCAAAAAATCGGGATGAAGCAACCGCAGCTGGCAAAAATCGAGCGCATGGACTCCTTGCCATCACTCAGGACGCTGGATCGCTATGCGACAGGACTGGGGTTAAAGTTGAAATTATTGGTGACGCACGAATGACGCAACTGAAGATTCGTCAATCAAGTCAATTAAACCGGGCGCTGAGCCTGGTTTTTAGTTTACTTGCAAAAAGTTAGCCATTTTCTGTTTACTTATAAAATGTAAGTGATATGATTGTACTCGTAATCAATTAACCCATTGGAGGCAATCAATATGACTTTAACAAATGGCTACGAACAAAGTGATCGCGAACAGAAGTTGGACATCGTCAACCTGCCAAGTCTTGAGGCAGAGGCCAAGAAGATCATCCCAACTGGCGGCTTTGGCTACATCGCCGGCGGCTCCGAGGATGACTGGACCTTGCGCCAGAACACGGCCGCGTTTGGTCATCTGCAGATCGTTCCTAAGGCCTTGTCGAACATCGAGCAGCCAAGCACGGCGACTCACGTCTTCGGCCTTGACCTGAAGACCCCGATCATGATGGCACCCACTGCGGCTCAGGGCCTAGCCCACAGTCAAGGCGAAAAGGACACCGCGCGCGGCGTTGCGGCCGTTGGCGGTCTGATGGCGCAGAGTACTTACTCTTCCACCTCGATTGCTGACACTGCGGCAGCCGGCAACGGTGCGCCTCAGTTCTTCCAGCTGTACATGAGCAAGGACTGGACCTTTAACGAAAGCCTCCTGGACGAAGCCGTTAAGGCCGGCGTTAAGGCGATTCTATTGACCGTCGACGCCACAGTTGATGGCTATCGTGAAGCCGATATCGTCAATAACTTCCAGTTCCCGATCCCGATGGCGAACTTGACCAAGTTCTCCGAAGGCGACGGTAAGGGCAAGGGCATCGGCGAGATTTACGCCAGTGCCGCCCAGAAGATTTCTGAAGACGACGTGCGCCGCATCGCGGACTACACGCACCTGCCGGTCATCGTCAAGGGCATTCAGTCTCCAGAAGACGCGCTGCGCGCAATTGGCGCTGGCGCCGCCGGCATCTATGTCTCCAACCACGGCGGCCGTCAGCTGAACGGTGGCCCGGCATCGATCGATGTCCTGCCGGCCATTGCCAAGGCCGTTAACCACCAAGTTCCGATCATCTTTGACTCCGGCGTTCGTCGCGGCAGCCACGTCTTCAAGGCGCTGGCTGCAGGCGCTGACCTGGTTGCCATGGGCCGGCCGGTCATTTACGGTCTGGCTTTGGGCGGTGCGCAAGGTGTGCAGTCCGTCTTCGAAGAGCTCAACCACGAGCTTGAGATCACCATGCAGCTTGCTGGCACCAAGACAATCGAGGACGTGAAGCACGCGCCTTTGACTCACTTTAACTACGCGGAATAAGTTTAGTGGAAAAGCCGCTGAGGAGACTCGGCGGCTTTTTGCGTAGGTGCGCTCAGGCGAGCAACGCCCGAGCAGGTAGCTACGCTCAAGCCCTCACCGCCAAAAAGCGGCGGTAATGACTTGGGCTGGGCTACCCGTCGGGCTAAGAGCGCTCAGCTTCGCAGCCTGCAGCCTAGTTGCGCTCAGCCGAACAATGCCCGAGTGGCTAGCTACGCTCAAGCGCAGGCACCGCTGCGCGGCACCAGCACTTGAGCTAGGCTAGCCATCGGGCTAAGTGCGTTCGGCTTCGCAGCCTGCAGCCTGAAACCCTTTTCCCTCTTCCATCTGACAGGGTATACTAGAGGCAGAGGTGAGCGCGATGACGATTTTGATCTTGTACGAATCCGTGACGGGTAACGCCAAAGGGATGGCTCGGATCTTGCAGCTGTTCTTTGAACGCGAAGGGGCAACGGTCACGGTGGGTCAGATGCAGCAAACCGACGCCGCGGTGATGGCCAATTACGACGCCGTGATCATTTCCACCTACACCTGGCTGGGCGGCATTGTGCCGCCGCCAGTTAATGACTTCTATGAAGATATTCCGCAGGTGGATCTCAGCAAGCCGGTTGTCGTCGGGGTGGCCGGCACCGGCGACCCGTGGTACGGCAAGGATTACAACACCGCACCTGACTTGTTCGACGCGGCGTTTGAGCAGGCCGGCGCAGTGGTCGGGGCCGCCCCGGTCAAGATCGAGCAAGGCGCCGAAAAGTCTGACATGCCGGCGTTCGCGGCGTTCGTGAAGGCCATTATCGCGAAGGTCAAAGACGTCCAGGCACACGCAAAGGAGTGAGCAATATGGCAGAAGAAACCATTTTCTTCAATCCCGGCGACGCGATCGCCAGCGACTACGATTTCCAGGCCGCGCGGCGGTCGGCGGAGATTTTTAAGGTGGACCACGCCTCGACTAAGGGGCTGATCGTGGCCAAGGACGGTCAGGGCCGCTTTGACGTGTTTTACGAAGGCGCTGACACAGATCCGAATGCCGGCAAGGAGAAGCCGACCCGCTATACAATCTTGGCGCGGCTGTGATGCGGCGCAGACTATGGGCCTCACTTGGGTTGGTCGCCGGCTTGGCGATCGGGGCGGTTGGCGAATGGTGGCTGCTGCGGCCGCTGGCGCCCAACCCGTTTCTGGTTGGCCTGGTGGGTCTGGTGATGGGTGGCCTATTGGCGCTGCTGATTAGTTTTTGGTGGCCGAAGCGCCGTTAGACCGCTGGTGTGGTATACTATTCTGGTAACAAAAAGTAAGCGAAAGGATCTGATCTCATGGCAACATTGACACAAGAAATGAAAGACATGATCGGCTCACAACTCAACTTTTTAGCCACGGCGGATGAAAATGGGAATCCGCAAGTCGGCCCGAAAGGCACCATGCGGGTCTTTGACGACCATCACCTGATCTACAACGAGGAAACCGGGCGTCACGCTTGGCACAACCTGCAAAACAACGGCAAGGCCGCGGTGGCTTCAGTCGACCGCAGCAAGCTCAAGGGCTTCCGCTTTGAGGGCACCGTTGAAATTCACAAGGATGGCAAGATTTTTGACGACGCGCAGGCCTTTGCGCAAAGCAAGCATCTGCCAGCCGCAATTGCCGCAGTGGTGATTTCCGTTGACCGCATTATCAAGCTCGACGCTGGCCCTAATGCTGGCACCGTGATCGAAGAAGACTAGGGTTAACTGAAAAGCACCCCACCAAGCCTGATGACTTGGTGGGGTGCTTTTGCGCAGCTAGGCGGTGGGCTGACCCACGCGGTCTAGGTGGCTTTTGACGATAAGCTTGGCGATGGCCTTGGCGATGTTTGCGTTGCGCAGGATCGGGCCGTGAGCGTAGCTGCCAAACGTGTTTTTGTAGCGCATGCCTTCCACGCCGTCATCTGGGTTGTTGCCGTAGCCCTGAATCATTTTGCCCAGCGGGTGCAGCTTGTTTTTGTCGTCGAAGTACGTGCGGCCGCTGTGATTCTCGAACGCCTTGACTGTGCCGTATTCGGTTTCAAACTCGGTGTCGCCGATCATGCGCGCGTCCGCCTTGAACACGGTGTGCAGCGGCAGGATGCCGAGGCCCTTGATGGTGGTGCCGTCTGAGGTCTTGTAGTAGGCGCCGAGCAGCTGGTAGCCGCCGCAGATCGCCAGCATGGGCTTGCCGGCTTCGATATAGTCCGCTAGCGTATCCTTGAAGCGGGGCAGGTCCTTGGCCACGACGGTTTGCTCGTAGTCCTGGCCGCCGCCGAAGAAGACAAAATCATAGTCCGCCGCGTTAAACGGGGTGCCCAAGCTGACGTTGTCCACAACGACCGCATACCCTTCCTGGCCCAGCCAGTAGCGCAGGATCTTGACGTCGCCGCTGTCCCCGTACGTGTTCATCAGGTCTTCATATAAGTACGCGATGCGAATTGGCTCTGCCATAGCGCGCTTCCTTTCTCGTTCTACTTGCGCACAATTTTAGCACACGAAGCGGTAAAGCAAAAGCACCAAGGCGGCGGCGAAAACGCGGCCAATCGCGGTGGGCAGTGTTTTTCGCCCCGGATGTCAGGTTGTGACTGGCGGCCGATTAAGTTAAACTAGAGGGTGTCGTGAAACCAGTAAAAAGTTTCACACTGCGCGGGGCTAACCCCGGGCAGAGAAGGGAGGCAGACTGATGGATGAAGCCGAGTTCAAAGCCGCGGTGGCGGCACTGGGGACTGCGCCTAGCGCCGCACAGCTGGCCCAATTCGCGCGCTACTACCAGGAGTTGGTGGCAGCCAACGAACACGTGAACCTGACGGCAATCACCGAGCAGCCGGCAGTCTACCTCAAGCACTTTTATGATTCCCTGACGCTGCTGACCGCTGCGCCGCAGTTGTTGAGCGACCCCTTGACGGTGTGTGACGTCGGTGCCGGGGCAGGCTTTCCGTCCCTGCCGGTCAAGATCATGGCGCCGCAGCTGGACGTGACGATCGTTGATTCGCTCAACAAGCGGATCGCATTTCTCGAAGCGCTGGTTCAGACGCTGGGCCTCAGCAGCGTCCACCTTTACCACGACCGGGCCGAGACGTTCGGCGGCAAGCGCAGTGCGCACCGTGAGGCCTATGATGTGGTGGTTGCCCGCGCCGTGGCGCCGCTGAACGTGCTAGCTGAGCTGTGCCTGCCGCTGGTGCGGCCGGGCGGCCAGTTCGTCGCGCTGAAGGGCAGCAAGGGTGAGGAAGAAATCGCCCATGCCAAAACCGCGTTTGGGGAGCTGGGCGGCAAACTGAAGCAAGTGAAAACCCTCAACCTGCCGGAAACCGGCGATCCGCGCACCCTGATCGTTGTCGATAAAGTCAGCACCACACCGGGCCGGTTTCCGCGCAAACCGGGAACCCCCAGCAAGCAACCGTTAGGAGGTTAGCCATTGGCACTCTTTTTTGGAAAGAAAAAACCGCAAAGCAACCAAACGGTAGTCCAGGAGCTGCCGCTGTCTGCCATCGTGCCCAACCGTTTCCAGCCGCGTAAAGTGTTCAGTCCCGAGGCCATCAAAGAACTGGCCGACACAATTTCCGAGCACGGGCTGCTTCAGCCGATTGTGGTGCGCGAGTACGAGTCTGACCACTACGAGATCATCGCCGGCGAGCGCCGTTTTCGCGCGATGCAGTCGTTGCATTTTGAGAAGGCACCGGCCATTGTTCAGAAAATGAGCGATGAGGAATCGGCAGCGATGGCGCTGATTGAAAATCTGCAGCGCGAGGGCCTGTCCCCAATCGAAGAGGCCGAGGCGTACACTGACCTCATGAAGCTGAATGCGATGACGCAGCAGGACCTGGCCAAGCAGCTGGGCAAGAGCCAGTCGTTTGTCGCCAATAAGCTGCGCCTGCTAAAGCTCTCTGATTCGGTTCAAGATGCGATCATGAACGGCCAGTTGTCCGAGCGCCACGGCCGCGAGCTGCTGAAAGTGGATGATTACCACCAGCAGCTGCTGCTGCACGAGATTTTGGCCAATCACCTGACCGTGAAGGAAACCGCCCAGCTGGTCGATGAAACGCTGGGCGTGAAACCCGCCGATGCCGCCGCCGAGCAGGCCAAGTCGACGACCGCGGCGAAGGACCAAGGCAAGGCCAAGAAGCCGCGCCGGCGCCGCAAGCCGATCACCAAGGACGCGCGCATGGCGGTCAACACCTTGAAGCAGTCGGTCAAGCTGATCGAAGACGCCGGGCTGACCCCGCAGGTGAAGGAAGAGGAGACCGCTGCGGCCTACCGCTTCATCATTGAAATCCCAAAGGGAAAGAAGTAGGAGGGCAAGATGGCAGCACATGTGATTGCAATCGCAAACCAAAAAGGCGGCGTCGGGAAAACCACGACGACCATCAATTTGGGGGCCTGTCTGGCCAGTGCCGGTAAACGCGTCCTCATTGTTGACGCCGACGCCCAGGGCAATGCCACGTCCGGCGTTGGCGTGCCAAAGGCCGAAGTTGAAAGGGATATCTACGATGTGCTGGTTTCGGAAGAGCCGATTCAGTCGGCCATCATGAAAACCAAACACCAGAACCTCTCAATCGTGCCCGCCACCATTCAACTGGCCGGCGCGGAAATCGAGCTGACCAACCAGATGGCGCGCGAGATGCGGCTCAAGTTGGGTCTGCAGCCGGTGCTTGACCAGTACGACTACGTGCTGATCGATTGTCCGCCGTCTTTGGGCCAGCTGTCGATCAACGCGTTCACCGCGGCCAATTCGATTCTGATTCCGGTCCAAAGTGAGTACTACGCGCTGGAGGGGTTGAGCCAGCTGCTCAACACGGTGCGTTTGGTGCAAAAGCACTTTAACCCGACGCTGAGCATCGAAGGGGTTTTGCTCACGATGTACGACGCTCGCACCAACTTAGGCGCGCAGGTCATCGAAGAGGTGCGCAAGTACTTCGGCGATAAGGTGTACGACGTGGTCATTCCGCGCATCACCCGCCTGGCAGAGGCGCCCAGCTACGGCCTGCCGATCATCGATTATGATCCGAAGAGCAAAGGCGCAGAAGTATACGAAGCGTTGACTAAGGAGGTGCTAGCGGCCCATGGTGAATAAAAACAACAAAGGCTTAGGGCGAGGCATCGATGCCATTTTCAAGGACTTCGAAAGCCCAGACCTGACGGTGAACAATGTGGACGAACTGCCCCTTAAGGACATTCGCCCGAACCCGTACCAGCCGCGCAAGTCGTTCGACCAGGCGGCCTTAAGCGAGCTGGCCGCGTCGATCAAGCAAACCGGGGTGTTTCAGCCCATTATCGTGCGCAAAAGCGTCTCCGGTTACGAGATCATCACTGGCGAGCGGCGGTTCCGCGCGTCCAAGCTGGCCGGCAAGAAAACCATTCCGGCGATCATCCGGACCTTTGATGATCCGGAAATGATGGAAATCGCGGTGCTGGAAAACTTGCAGCGCGAGGACCTCACCCCGCTCGATGAGGCGCAGGCGTATGATACACTGATCAAGAAGCTCAGCCTGACCCAGGCGGAAGTCTCCAAGCGCCTCGGTAAGAGTCGGCCATACATCGCCAACTACCTGCGCCTGTTGACCCTGCCAGATGCGGTGAAGAAGCTGCTGAACGAGAAAAAGCTGTCGATGGGCCAGGCCCGCACGCTTCTGTCGCTCAAGGACAAGAAGCGCCTGGTGCCGCTGGCTAAAAAGACGGTGCAGGACAACCTGACCGTCCGCCAGCTGGAGCGCCTGATCAACCAGATGAACGAAGGCGCAAAGCCCGCCAAGAAGCCCGCGCCCAAGTCGCCATTTTTACGCGAAAGCGAGCACCAGCTCCAGGATCGCTTCGGCACCAAGGTCAACATCGCCCAAAGCAAGCAGGGCAAGGGTAAAATTGAGATCGACTTTGAAACCCAAGACGACCTCACCCGCCTGCTGGACCTGTTCAACGTTGACCTGAATTAATCAACAAGGGGGAATCCGGATGTATGAACTGCACGATCGCGTCCTGATGAAAAAGCCGCACGCCTGCGGCACCAACGACTGGGAGATCATTCGCGTCGGCATGGACATCAAGATCAAATGCACCGGGTGCGGGCACATCGTGATGATGAGCCGCCATGATTTCGATCATAAAATGAAGAAGATCCTGGTAAAAGCAAACAGCGAAAAGGAAAGTGAGTAACGCAATGGCATTAACAGCAGGTATCGTCGGCTTGCCCAACGTCGGTAAGTCCACATTGTTCAACGCGATCACAAAGGCGGGCGCCGAAATGGCGAACTACCCCTTTGCGACCATCGACCCCAACGTCGGCATGGTCGAGGTGCCGGACAGCCGCCTGGCCCGCATCGACGAGCTGATCCCGGCCAAGAAGATCATCCACACTACCTTTGAGTTCACGGACATCGCCGGCATCGTTAAGGGCGCGTCCAAGGGTGAAGGCCTGGGCAACAAGTTCCTGGAGAACATTCGCCAGGTCGACGCCATCGTGCACGTGGTCCGCGCGTTCGACGACGACGAAATCACCAGCGTCACCGGTAAGGTCGACCCGCTGGACGACATGGAGACAATCAACTTAGAGCTGGCCATCGCCGATCTCGATTCCGTTGACAAGCGCTACACCAAGGTCCAGAAAGTCGCCAAAAGCGGCGACAAGGAAGGCAAGGCGGAGTTCGCCGTGCTGGAAAAGATCAAGCCGGTGCTGGAAGCCGGCAAGCCGGTCCGTTCTTTGACGTTCACCGAGGACGAGCAAAAAATCGTCCACGGGTTGTTCCTGCTGACCGACAAGCCGGTCCTGTATGTTGCGAACATCGCGGAGGCCGACATGGCCGATCCCGATGCGTCGCCGTACGTTCAGCAGATCAAGGCTGAGGCCGCCAAGGAGAACGCGGAAGTGATCGCGGTCTCTGCCCGCACCGAAGAGGAAATCGCTGAGCTGGACGACGCCGACAAGGCCGATTTTTTGGAGGCCGAAGGGGTGTCAGAATCCGGGCTGGACAAGCTGATCAAGGCCAGTTACCACTTGCTGGGGCTGGCGACCTTCTTCACCGCCGGTGGGCCGGAAACGCGCGCTTGGACCTTCAAAAAGGGCATGAAGGCGCCGCAAGTGGCCGGGATCATTCACTCCGACTTCGAGCGTGGCTTCATTCGCGCCGAAACGATGAGCTTTGCCGACCTCGATAAGTACGGCTCGGTGCAGGCGGTCAAGGAAGCCGGCCGTTACCGCTCTGAAGGCAAGGAATACGAAGTGCAGGACGGGGACATCATCGAGTTCCGGTTCAACGTTTAGGGGGAACAATTGTGACGGAAAAACCAGTCAAAGAAGCCGAAGCAGTCGAGGAAGTCGTTGACGTCGACGCCTTGCTGGGCAAGCTCTCGAAGAAAAATGACGAGTACGTGTTCAAGCTGCGCCGGATCCTGACCGATCACCAGTGGTCGGAAGAACGCCAAAAAACCGTGCTGCAGGAAATGCTGCCGGAAATTATCACGGCCCAGCACCAGGGTAAGCCGGCCACCCAGCTTTACGGCCCGGTCACGGAAAAGGCGAACAGCCTGATCCACCGACCGAAGAAACGCAAGAAGGTGCCATTTTGGCTGAACGGGCTGGACTTGATGTTTCTTTTTTCCAGCATGTTCGGTTTAGTGTACGGGGTCATGGGGTACTTCAATCGCAACAAGCCGCAGGTCGCCAGCGGTAACGGGCTGCTGTCGCTGCTGCTGATGGCCGCCGTCGCCGGCTTTGCCTTTGCCTACTACAATGAGTGGAGCACCAAGAAAAAGGCGGACCGGCGCAAGACTTGGCAGGTCATGGTGATGATGGTCATGGTCATCCTGGTGGGCTCTTGGGCTGCCGGGGCGGTCGGCATGATCAAGTCGCCCATCACGTCCCCGATGCAGTGGCCGGTTTACCTGGTCGTGGCCGTGGTCACGTACGGTATTCACTACCTGCTCAAGCGGCGCTACCACCTGCGTGGGTTGATGGCCCAATAAGCCGAACTTTTGGCCACCTTGGGTCACATAAGTCTTGAATATAACGAACGATTTATTTTAACTTGGGGTAATTGAACCGAATCATTCGGAGCTAGCTCTTGAAAAATGAGATATTTTTCATTTACAAACCGCGCTGGGTCAAGGCTCAGCGCGGTTTTTTGCGTCTCCATTGACGCTGTACGGTTGCCAGTGCTATGCTGGTCAACAACAAAAAACGAAAGAGGGCTCTCACTTGAGTAATTGGGACACGAAGTTCGCGCGTAAAGGATTTACGTTTGACGATGTGCTGTTGATCCCTGCAGAAAGTCACGTTTTGCCGCAAGATGTTGATTTGAAAGTGCAGCTCGCACCGAACCTGAAGTTAAACATTCCGATCCTGTCCGCCGGCATGGATACGGTCACCACTTCCGCGATGGCCATCGCCATGGCGCGCCAGGGTGGCCTCGGGGTCATTCACAAGAACATGAGCATCGCCCAGCAGGCCGACGAGGTCCTGACGGTGAAGCGCTCCGAAAACGGCGTCATCATCAACCCGTTTTTCCTGACGGCCAATGACCCGGTTTCAGCGGCTAATGCACTGATGAAAAAGTACCGTATCTCTGGCGTGCCGATCGTCGATTCCAAGGATTCCCGCAAGCTGACCGGCATCATCACCAACCGCGACCTGCGCTATGTCACCAATCACAGCGTCGCGATCGGTTCCGTGATGACCAAGGAAGGCCTGATCACGGCCCCAACCGGCACCTCGCTGCAAGAGGCCGAACAGATTCTCCAGGCCCACAAGATTGAAAAGCTGCCGTTGGTTGACGAAGACGGCCGCCTGTCCGGTTTGATCACCATCAAGGACATCGAAAAAGTCGTCGAGTTCCCGGCTGCCGCCAAGGATGATCATGGCCGCCTGCTCGTGGCCGCCGCGGTCGGCGTCACCTCTGATACCTTCGAGCGCGCCCAGGCGCTGCTGGATGCTGGCGCCGATGCCATCGTCATCGACACGGCCCACGGTCATTCCGCCGGCGTACTGCGCAAGGTCAAGGAGATCCGCGCCCACTTCCCGAACGCGACGCTGATTGCCGGCAACGTGGCCACCGCTGAAGGCACCGCCGCCCTTTACGACGCTGGTGTTGATGTGGTCAAGGTCGGCATCGGCCCAGGCTCCATTTGCACCACTCGCATCGTCGCCGGTGTCGGGGTGCCCCAGCTGACCGCGGTTTATGACTCGGCTACCGAGGCGCGCAAGCGCGGCAAGGCCATCATCGCCGATGGCGGGATTAAGTACTCCGGTGACATCGTCAAGGCCCTGGCCGCTGGCGGTACCGCCGTCATGCTGGGGTCCATGCTGGCCGGGACCGACGAGGCACCTGGCGACATGGAAATTTATCAGGGTCGCCGGTTCAAGACCTACCGCGGCATGGGCTCGCTCGGGGCAATGGAGCAGGCGCACGGCAGCAAGGACCGCTACTTCCAAAGCGGTGTCAACGAAGCCAAGAAGCTGGTTCCGGAAGGCATCGAAGGCCGCGTTGCCTATAAGGGCAGTCTAGCCGATGTGATTTACCAGATGGACGGCGGTCTGCGCTCAGGCATGGGCTACGTCGGCGCCAAGACAGTGACCGACCTGCAGGATAACGCCCAGTTCATCCAGATCTCCGGCGCGGGTCTGCGCGAAAGTCACCCGCATGATGTTCAGATCACCAAGGAAGCGCCTAATTACTCGGTTGAATAAACTGATTCGACCGCTTTTCGGCCCCGATGCAAGCAGCCCGCTTGCACCGGGGCTTTTTGCGGCCACTTCCTTAAGAATTTCCAGCTCCTGGCCAAAGGCGTAAGCAGGCTTGCAGTCCTTTTGGTACAATGAAGGCGGACTGAAGACTTTTCTGCAAATGGTAGTCGGTCAATCGTGTCCATTTAGCGGCGGTGAAGGGGCGCCTTTGCAGCCTTAGTCGCGCTCGGACTAAAACCGCCCCGCTTCACAAGCTTATCCTAGTCGCGCTCCGGCGGGCAACGCCCGAGCATCTAGCTACGCCACAGGCCTCGCCGCCAAAAGCCGCGGCAATGCCTGTGTCTAGGCTAGCTGTCGGGCTAAAACCGCCCGCCTTCGCAGCCTTATTTAAAAGGAGCCCTAAAAATGAAAATTCTCATTGTGGATGACGACAAGGAAATTGTTGAACTCCTCAGCATTTACGTCAAAAATGAACATTACGAACCAATTGAAGCATACAGCGGCAAAGAGGCCATCACGAAGCTGGCCACGAATCCCGACATTGCGCTGATGATCCTCGACATCATGATGCCGAACATGTCCGGCATCGATGTGGTCAAGCAGGTGCGCAAGGACTCGCAGATTCCCATCATTATCGTGTCAGCCAAAACTGGCGACATGGATAAGATCCAGGGCCTGATCACCGGCGCAGACGATTACGTCACCAAGCCGTTCAACCCGCTGGAAGTCATGGCGCGGGTCAAGAGCCTGCTGCGCCGCTCCACCAACAACGTTACCAACACCGAGCCGGACAAGCTCGAGGTCGGGCCGCTCACCATCATGAAGGACAGCCACGAAGTCACCACGCTGACCGGCAAGCAGATCCAGTTGACGGCGCTTGAGTTCGGCATTTTGTACTTGCTGGCCAGTCACCCCAACCGGGTCTTTTCTGCCGATGAGATTTTCGAGCGGGTCTGGCAGCAGGAGTCGATCGTGTCGGCCAAAACCGTCATGGTCCATGTGTCGCACCTGCGTGACAAGATCGAAGAGGCCACCGGCGGCGAAAAGGTGATCGAAACCGTCTGGGGTGTCGGCTACAAAGTCGAGGCCTAAGCATGGGAGAAAAAGTCCGCCTGACCGGCAAGGAGAAATCCGAGCTCTGGTTTGAAGGGGTCGTCACTGTCGTGCTGCTTTTGATGCTCAACTTTGCCCTATTCGTCCTGCTCAAGGAGCTGGTGGATCTCAGCCAGCAGCTGCAGGATTCGATTTGGAGCGTCAAAAACGTGCTGACGTTCGGCCAGGACAAGCAGCACCTGTGGTCCTGGCGCAGCGTCTTCATGGTTGCCATGGCGGTGCTCGATGTGATTGTCGTGTACTGGCGCCTGATTCACCGTTACCGCCAGATCCAGATGCGCCACGTCATTCGCGAACTGCATTACATCGCCGATGGTCACCTGGATCACCGCATTCAGTTCAGTGTCAACACCGACCTGCAAAAGGTGATCAACTCGATCAACGCGCTGGTCGACTCTACCGTTAACTCGATGGAAGAAGAACGGCGGATCGAAAGCAGCAAGGACGAGCTGATCACCAACGTGTCCCACGACATTCGCACGCCGCTGACCTCGATCATCGGCTACCTTGGGCTGATCGAGGACAAGCAGTACAAGAGCGATGAGGAGCTGGTCAAGTACACGCACACCGCGTACCTAAAGGCCAAGCAGATGAAGGTGCTGGTCGAGGACCTGTTTGAGTACACGAAGGTTCGCCAGACCACCACGCCCCTGAACCCGGTGAAGTTCGATATGCTGGCGATGCTGGAACAGCTGGCCGCCAGTTTTGAGCTGGAAGGGCAAAAGCACCACCTGCGCTTTGTGGTGTCCGGCCGTCCGAATCCGCTGATGATGGAAGCCGACACCGAAAAGCTCGGCCGGGTCTTCAACAACCTGATCGCCAACGCCTTGAAGTACGGCAAAGGTGCTCACCACATTTTCCTGACGGCCGAGGCCGTGGGCTCTGAAGTGGTAATCAAGGTGCAAAACGACGGGGAGCAGATCCCTAACGATTCACTCAGCAAGCTGTTCGACCGCTTTTATCGGGTCGAGGGCTCGCGCAACCAGGAAACTGGCGGCACCGGGCTGGGCCTGGCGATCGCGCAAAGCATCGTCACTCTGCACGGCGGCTACATCTACGCCGACTCGACGCCTGAGCTGACCAGTTTTGTGATTCACCTGCCGCGCACCTTGGGGCAGACGCTCAAGCCTGACCAGAAAATCAAAAACGAATAATGAGGAGTTTAACAATGAAAAAACTTTGGCGCGGCCTAGTCGTTTTGGTCGCAAGTCTTTCTGTGTGGGCCGCGGCGGCCCCAACCAGTGTGGCGGCAGCGACTAACGTTGACGTTGACGCAAAAGCGGCCCTCGCCGTGGACGCCGAATCCGGGCAGATCCTGTACCAGAAAAACGCCGACCAGGTGCTGCCGATCGCGTCGATGACCAAGATGATCTCGCTGTACCTGGTGCTGCAGGCGATCCATGACGGCAAGCTGAAGTGGACGGACACGATTTCCCCGGACAACGCGATTTACACGCTGGCCAAGGACACGAGCCTGTCCGGGGTGCCGCTGGAGCCTGAAAACAAGTACAGCGTTAAGGAGCTTTACCAGGCCAGCGTGATCTACTCGGCCAACGACGCGATGATGCTGTTGGCCAACGCGGTGGCGGGCTCGCAGGAAGCGTTTGTGACGAAGATGACCAGCCTGCTCAACGGCTGGGGCATTAACGACGCCAAGATCGTCAACGTGACCGGGCTGAACAATTCGGAGCTGAAAACGGACCGCGTCCCAGGCACGCCCGCGAATGCGGAAAACGAAATGTCAGCCAAAGATATGGCCATTGTCGCCAAGCACTTGCTGAACGACTACCCGGAGATCCTGGACACGACGAAAATTACGAGCATGACCTTCCGGCCGGGCACCAGCGACGCCACCAAGATGGATAACTACGACTGGATGCTGAAGGGCTTGGTTTCCGCGCAAAAGGACCTGCCGGTTGACGGGCTGAAAACTGGGACCACTGACCTGGCGGGGAACTGCTTCACCGGCACGGCCAAAAAGAACGGGTTTCGGGTCATCACCGTGGTTCTGAACGCCGGCGGCACAGCCCAGACGCGGCGCTTTGACCAAACGGCCAAGCTGATGCGCGCCGTGTTTGCCGATTGGCAGCCGCTGACTGCGACGGTCAAGGGCCAGACCGTCACCGGCCACAAGCGTCTGGCGGTCGACAAGGGGAAGCAGACCAAGGTGGCGCTTGAAGCCGCCGAAAACGTCTCGGTGCTGGTGCCGACCAGCGCCTCTGCCAAGGACCTGACTTACCACTACACACCGGCCAAGGGCTTTGCCAAGCAGGCGGAAGCCCCGGTCAAAAAAGGCACCACGGTCGGGCAGCTGACTGTTGACGCCAAAGACGAGAAGCTGAGTTACCTAGGAAACGCAGCCGGCAATCAAACCAAGCTGGTCACGGCCACTAATGTCGAAAAGGCCAACTTCTTCACGCTGCTGTTTCGGGGCATCGGGGAATTTTTCAGTCATTTGTTTTAACGACGACGCCAATCAACGCCTAGTTGGGAGGCATATTCATGGTTCAGTATCACAAAATCACAGAAGACGGAATGAAGACGCTCAAGGCGGAAAAGGTGTTGCTTCAGGCAGAGCGGCCGCACAAGATCAAGGCGTTGGCCGAGGCCCGCGCTTTGGGCGACCTGTCGGAGAACGCCGAGTACAGTGCGGCAAAGTATGAGCTGCACCACCTGGAAGGGCGGCTGCGGTACCTGGACAAAGTCATCCGCTACGGCCAGGTCGTGTCCGCGGATCCCAAGCCGATCGCCGATTTGGGGAAAAGCGTGACGCTGCGCTTTGACGATGACGAAGACGTGACCACGTTCCACTTGGTCGGGCCGCATGAGGCGGCGATGAAGCCGGGCAATCTGGCCATCAACTCGCCGCTGGGCCGCGCGTTAAACGGCCGCAAGGTGGGCGACACCGTGACCGTGAACGCCCCGAGCGGCGCCTACCAGGTCACCGTCGTCAAGCTGGCCTGAGCCTATGCTATAATTGCTCGTGAACAAACACAGAGGAGTCTAAACATGGCACTTTCATTGCACGCATGCATCTTGCTCTTAAAGGAGCACCACCTGCTGAAAAGCAGCGCGGTTCAAAGCGACCTGGACACGGACATGTCCGGCATCGCGTACGATTCCCGCAAGGTTTCCGGCCCGACGCTGTTCTTTTGCAAGGGCACGCACTTCCGGCCGGTTTACCTGTCGATGGCCAAGGACAACGGCGCGACGACCTATGTCGCGGAAAAGCCGTACGTTGAAGGCAACGGCATGAACGCTTTGATTGTGGTCAACATCACCAAGGCGATGGCGATCCTGGCCGCGGCGTTTTACGATTTTCCGCAGGACGACCTATTTGTGGTCGCCTTCACCGGCACCAAGGGCAAAACCACCTCGGCGTACTTTGCCCGCGGCATTTTGGAGCAGGCCCACCCCAAGCACGTGGCCCTGTTTTCGACTATTGACACCATCGTGGGGCCCAATCCGGATCAGCGCTTCAAGTCCGATCTGACCACCCCGGAATCCGTCGACCTGTTCCGCAACATGCGCGCGGCCGTCGACAACGGCATGACCCACCTGGTGATGGAAGTGTCCAGCCAGGCCTACCTGCGCAACCGCGTGTTTGGGCTGAGCTACGACGTGGGCTTTTTCCTCAACATCACGCCGGATCACATCGGCCCCAACGAACACCCGAACTTTGCCAACTACCTGCACAACAAGCTGCAGCTGCTGGTGAACTCGCGCCAGGTCGTGATCAATGCCGAAACCGAGCATTTTGATGAGGTATACGCGGCGGCTACCACCACCACGTACCCCGATTCGATTTACCTGTTTGCCAGTGCCGACTTCAAGCCCAAGCGTGATGACATTCGCATCGATTTTCGCTTCGACAGCAAGGCGCTGAGCACGACGCGCAGCCAGTTTCAGCTGGTGCCAGTGACCGACAAGGCCGCGGCGCTCAATGTGTCAGGTAAGTACACGCTGAAGCTGATCGGCGACTTCAATGAAAGCAACGCCACGGCCGCCATCATCGGCGCCGGCCTGGCCGGTGTTGACGGCGCCAAGGCGATCCCTGGCATCGAAAATGTCACGATCCCCGGCCGCATGGAGCACATCGAAGTGCCCGGGCACGGCGTGGTGTACGTGGATTACGCGCACAACTACGGCGGCATGAAGGCGCTGCTGCACTTTCTGAAGGTCGAGTACCACGATCCGCGCATGCACGTGGTTCTCGGCGCCCCCGGCGACAAGGGCGTTTCGCGCCGGCCGGGGTTTGCCAAGGTGCTCAGCGAGTACGCGACGACGGCATACCTGACCACCGACGATCCGGGCTTTGAAGATCCGGCCAAGATTTGTGCCGAAATCGATTCCGGCATCGACCACGATAAGGTCACCGTGCACACCGTGCTGGATCGCCACGAAGCGATCGAGTCGGCCATCAAAGAAAGCGGCCCAGACGATGTCGTGATCGTTGCGGCCAAGGGCGCGGACCCCTACCAGAAGGTCCGAGGCGTCAACACCCCGTGGCCAACCGACATGGTCGTGGTCAAGGACGTGGCCGCAAAGCTCGCGGCCAAGTGACGCAGGCTTGTGGCAAAATCAAAACGCGACCCTTTTCGCACTGAGGCGAAAGGGTCGCGTTTTTGCGTGGCTGAACAATCCTACTGGCACTTGGCGAGGGCCTGCGCCAAGTCGGTGATCAGGTCGCTTGGGTCTTCCAGCCCCACCGAGTAACGCAACAGGCCCGGCGTGATACCGGTTTTGGCGCGCTCTTCGGGACTCATTTCGGCGTGGCTCATCTTCGGCGGGTAAGACAAAATACTTTCCGCGCCGCCGAGTGACACGGAGAACTCAGGCAGCTGGCAGGTTTCCGCGACGATGCGGGCGTTGGCCTCGCTGCCGACGTCAAAGCTTAGCACCGCGCCGCCGCTAAGGGCCTGCTTTTGCTGGATGGCGTACCCCGGGTCTTCAGGCAGGCCCGGGTAGCACACCCGCGTCACTGCCGGCTGCTTGGCCAGCCAGGCCGCGATGGATAAGGCACTGGCACTTGAGCGCTGCATGCGCACGTCCAAGGTCTTGATCCCGCGCAGCAAAAGCCAGGTATCGGTGACGCCCAGCGTAGCGCCAAACGCGTTTTGCATGAAGTAAATGCGGTCGGCCAGGGCCTGGTCGTTGGTCACTGCGGCGCCGGCGATGATGTCGGAGTGGCCGGCCAAGAATTTGGTCGCCGAGTGGACCACAATGTCGGCGCCCAAGGCCAGCGGCTTTTGCAGCAAAGGGGACATGAAGGTGTTGTCGGCGATAGTGAGCAGGCCATGCGCCTTGGCCAGTTGAGCGACGGCCGCGATGTCGGTGACCTTCAACACCGGGTTGGACGGCGTCTCGATGTAAATGGCCTTGGTGTTCGGCTGAATCGCGGCTTCAATGGCGGAAAGGTCGGTGGGATCGACGAACGTGTGGGTGATGCCGAAGCGGCTCAGCACGTCTTCGAGAAGCCGAAACGTCCCGCCATACACGAACTTGGAGACCAGCAGGTGATCGCCTTGAGAAAAAATCTGCAGCACACTGCCAATCGCGGCCATGCCGGAGGCGAACAGGAAGCCGTGCGCACCGCCTTCCAGGGCGGCGACGGCGGCCTCGCCGGCCTTGCGGGTCGGGTTGCCAGAGCGCGAGTAATCGAACTCGCCAAACTGGTCAAAATCCGGCTGATTGAAGGTTGAGCTGAGCTGGATCGGGACGTTAACGGCGCCGCTGACCGGATCAGCGACGGTGGTGACTTTAATGATCTTAGTGGCGTCTTTCATGCTAAGCCTCCTTGGCGCTGGCCAGCGCCTGGCGCAGGTCCGCGCTTAAATCAGCGACGTCTTCCAGCCCCACGGACACGCGGATCAGGTTCGGCGTGATGCCCAGGGCGCGGCGCTGGGCCACCGGCATGTCGTGATGGGTCTGCACATCGGGGATGGTGACCAGCGTCTCCACGGCGCCAAGGCTTTCGGCAAACGAACAGACCTTCAGGTGCTGCAAAAACGCGTTGACGTCATAGCCTTTTGCCAGGTAAAAGCTGATCATGCCCCCGACCCCGGCGTACAGCACGCGCGAAACAGCGGCGTCATTTTTCAGCACCTTCGCCAGTGCCTGAGCATTGGCGGTGTGGGCCTTCATCCGCACGTTCAGGGTTTTCAGCGAGCGGATGAGCAGCCACGCGTCGAATGGGTCAAGGGTCTGGCCGGTGGTGGTGAGCTGGTCGCGCAAGGCGGTTTCCTGTGCGGCCGTCGAAGTGATCACGGCGCCGGCCAGCAAATCGTTGTGCCCGGAGAGATACTTGGTGGCGGAGTGCACCACCAGATCCGCGCCTTCAGTCAGCGGCTGCTGGTAAACGGGGGTGAGGAAAGTGTTGTCCACGACGACGAGGATGTCGGGGCGCTTCTCGTGCACGGCGGAGGTGACGGCCTTGATGTCGATAATTTTCATGGTGGGGTTCGACGGCGTTTCAAGCCAGATCAGGCGGGTGTTCGGCTTGATTTTGGCAAGCAGGTCGGCCACGGTCTGGCCGTTCCAGGTGTCGTAGTCGATTTGGTACTTGGCCTTGCGCACGTCAAAATAGCGAAACGAGCCGCCGTACAGATCGTCGGAGGCCAGAAAGTGGTCACCGGTTTGCGTGAACGTGGAAAAGACCAGGTCGATGGCGGCCATGCCGGACGAGACGGCCAGCGCCGAATGGCCGTGCTCAATGGCGGCCAGCTGCTGCTCGAGCAGGGTTCGCGTCGGGGTGGCCAAGCGCGCGTAGTCATAGCCGGTCGACTGGCCGAGGCCAGGGTGCCGGTACGCGGTGGAGAAGTAAAGCGGCGGGACGATCGCACCGGTGTGCTGGTCGTCAGTGCCGTTGGTGCCTTGAATTAATTGTGTCGCTAATTTTGTCATAGAATGCCTCCAAAGTGTGGGCAGTCCACGCAAAAAGGCGCCTCGCAGAAAGTTCTGCGGGACGCCTTGGCGTGGTACCACCCGAATTTCGCCTTTTGTCACCAAAAGACGCTTACGCCGTACCGCAAAGCGAGACGGCTGCGCGCTAACGGGCGGACCCGGCCGCAGCTTGCGTAAGCTCACCGCGGCAACGTGTTCGAGACCATACTTCACTTGCCCTGCGCGACCGGCTTCCACCAGCGCCGGCTCTCTGAACGCGCGCATCAAGTTACTCATCTCGACTGATTGACCAAAGATTACCCCGATAATGAGAAAAGGTCAATGGTTTTCTCATCATTGCGCCATGTTTATTAGCTGCCGTTTTTTGCCTGAAAAACGTGCGGCGTGTGGTACGCTGAAAGCAGACGAGAATAAGGAGAGACGAACCGTGAGTCATTTGACAAAATTAAGCGATACGGTGGCGCTGACTGACGCCGTCGCCATGCCCGAGGTGGGGGTGGTGGTCGACAAAGCGCCTGAGAATCTGGCCGAAGCGGCCCTGAAAGCCGGTTTTCGGCACCTGATCTGCAACCAGGCGAACTTGCCGGTGGTTCAGGCTGCAATCGCACAATCCGGCTTGCCGGCTGACGCGAGTTTTGTGACCGTGCGCCTGGCAGCGGGTGAGCAGCTGGCCCTGGCGGCACCGGTTGCCCTGATCGTGGCCGGCAGCGATGACGCGAGCCGGCAGGCGGCGACACAGGCAGTCGCGACGGGCCAAGCTCAAGCAAAGGCGGTCAGCGGCGAGATGGCCCCGGATGCCATGCTGGTAGTCCTGCCGGTGGGCGTGACCCAGCAGCGCGAAGCAGTTAAAGCGGCCAAGGCGGCGGGACTAAAGGTGGCCAGTGACTTGCCATTTGGCGAAGGCGACCTGGCACTGCTGCGGCCGCTGCGCCGCATGGCCGAGCGGTACGGTAAAACGCCGCAGCAGGTTGTGATTCGCTGGCTGCTGCAGTCAGGCGTTTGGCCGTGGCTGCCCGCCACCACTGCTGAAGAGGTTACCGAGTGGGGCGCTGTGTTTGACTTTGAGCTCAGTTTTCACGACACGCAGGTGCTCGCCGCCCTTGATGGCCGGCCGATGGCGCCGCGCAAGCACAGGAGGCACTGATATGGAAGTGGTCATCGGCGTTGATATCGGCACCACCGCCACCAAGGTGGTTGCCTTTGATGCGGCCGGCCGCAGCGTGGCGCAGGCGAGCCGGACGTATCCGCTGCTGCAACCGGAACCAGGCGCGGCGGAGCTGAAGCCACAGGCCATTTTGGCGGCGGTGCAAGGCGGCCTCAAGGAAGTGGCCGCGGCTCTGCCGGCCGGCAGTGTGGCCGGGATCAGTTTTTCCGCGGCGATGCACAGCCTGCTGGTGCTCGACGCCCAGTTTCAGCCGCTGAGTCAGGCGATCACCTGGGCGGATATCCGCGCGGCGCAGGCGTCCGCACAGCTCAAGGCGCGGCCAGACGCGGATGCCTTAGTTTCCCGCACCGGGGTCCCGCTGCACCCGATGACGCCGCTGGCCAAGCTAATGCAACTGCGCCAAGACGACCCAGCTTTGATGGCGCAGGCGCGGTATTTTGGCGGCATCAAGAGCTGGGTGCTGCACCAGCTGTACGGGCAGTGGGTGGCGGATTACTCGCTAGCCAACGCCACCGGCCTGTTCAACATCAAAAAGCTGACCTGGGACGAGCAAGCCCTGAGCTTGGCCGGCATCACGGCTGCTCAGCTGCCAAGGCTGTGCGACACGGATACGCTGCTACCTGAATTGACCGCAGCCAGTGCCCAGGCGCTTGGGCTGCCGCAGGCGACGCCGGGCATCATCGGCGCTTCGGATGGCACCCTGGCCAACATCGGGGTGAACGCACTGGCCCCAGGCGCCACGGCGGTGACCATCGGGACCTCCGGGGCGGTGCGCACGGTGATTGATTCACCGACCGTCGCGCCTTCCGGCAAACTGTTCACCTATTACCTGGCGCCTGGCCGCTGGGTCGTGGGCGGCCCGGTCAACAACGGCGGCATTGTGCTGCAATGGGCGGCGCACACGCTGCTGGGGCCAGACGCCACGGTTGACGCGGCCATCACCTTGGCCCTCACGGCGCCGGCCGGGGCCGATGGCCTGATCTTCCTGCCGTACTTGGGCGGCGAGCGCGCGCCGCTTTGGGACGCCAACGCCCGCGGCAGTTTTGTCGGACTGACGCGTCAGCATACCAAGGCCGACATGCTGCGGGCGGTGATGGAAGGGATCTTGTTCAACCTCAAGGCGGCCTTTGCACTGATGGCACCGCTGGTCGGGACCGCACCAGTGCTGCATGCCGCCGGCGGCTTTGCTAAAAGCCTGGCCTGGCGGCAGATGCTGGCCGATGTCTTCGACTGCCCGGTCGTCGTGCCCCAAAGCGTGCAAAGCTCGGCGCTGGGCGCGGCGGTGCTCGGCATGACCAGGCTGGGCTGGCTGAGCGGCCTCGATGACGTTGCCGACATGGTGCAGGCGGCGGGCCGCTATCAGCCCGGCGCCGCGGCGGCGACGTATCGCCGGCTCTGGCCGGTGTGGCAGGCGGTCGCAGCGGCGCTTGCGGGGACTTACAGCGACCTGGCCGGTTTTGCTGCCGGCGCCGATATGGTATGATACCCGAAGTATTGGAGGTGCAACATGTACGAATCAAACAAACGCCGGCATGTCAGCCCGGCTGTTGCCGAGGTGTTCCCGCAGGCAGTCACCGATCAGCTCTTTGATGTGATCGCGCTGATGCACAAGGCCGACCAGCTGGTGACCGCGCCGGTCGCGTTCGCGTTTTCCGATGACGCAACCGACTCGGAGATCTACGCGATGCTGATCCAGGGCAACCTGGCGCCGGCCCAAGAGTTCCCGCTGGATTACAGCGGCAAGAAGGATTTTCTGGGTCACGGCTACATCCTGATCGCCAAGGACAATCCCAAGGCCATCTACATTGACTTCAGCAAGGCCAACAACTTAGATGAGGTCCAGTAAGCGGGGCGACCCGCTTTTTTTGTCGACTTTTCTGAAAATGGTCCCTTTTTCTGGCCAGCGGCGCCGCATTGGGGTAAAATAGAACCCGTTAATCGTAATCATTACTGTTACTCACCGGAGGAATTCCATGCCTGAACCCATTTTGACCGTCGAGCACCTCACGTTCGGCTTTCGCGGCCGCCAGCTTTATCATGATCTCAGCTTCTCCCTTGCCGCCGGGTCGGTGACCAGCCTGATCGGCGCCAACGGGGTGGGCAAAACGACGTTGACCAAGCTGATCATGGGTCAGCTGACGCCCACCGCCGGGCGGATCATCAAGGCGCCGCAGCTGCGGCTGGGCTACGTGCCGCAGTTTCGCAACATCGACCCCGAGTACCCGCTGTCCCTGCGCAGCTTTGTCGCGCTGAATCAGATGGGCCGCCGGCTGCCGTGGCACAGTAAGCAGGAAAAAGCGGCGGTGACCGCAGTGCTGAAGGAAACCGGACTGCTTGAGCGCCAGCACCAGTCGCTGGGGATGGCCTCTGGCGGCGAAAAGCAGAAGGCCTACCTGGCACAGGCGCTGCTCACACGGCCGAATTTTCTGATCCTGGATGAGGCGACCGCCAGCCTGGACGTCAACACTAAAACCGAGCTGATGACGTTGGTCAATCAGCTGAATCAAAAGCACGGCCTGACAGTGCTGTTTGTCACGCACGACCTGGACCTGGCCAAAAGTTTCACCCAGCAGTACCTACTGCTGACCCAGACGGGCTACGAACTGCGGTCGACTGATGAAATGAATGAGGCCGCAATGCCCAAGGAACTGCGACCGACCCAGGAGGTGCGCTGATGTTCGAATACGAATTTATGCAAAACGCCTTTCTGGCCAGCACCTTTATCGCTTTGACGACCGGCATTGTTGGCGTGTTCGTCACGGCGCGCGGCATGTCGTTTCTGGCGCACACGCTGTCTGAGATCGGCTTTGCCGGCGCAGCGTTTGCGGTTTTGGTCGGGATCCCGCCGCTGGACGGGATGCTGTTGACCACGATCCTGTCGTCACTGTCAGTTGGCCGTTTAGCGGTGCGGCCCGGCCGGCGCGAGGCGTCGATCAGCGCGATTTCCAGCCTGTTCATCGGCCTGGGCATCCTGTTTTTGGCCCTATCGAGCAAAAGCTCCAGCTACGCAACCACCATCTTGTTCGGCTCGATCATCGGTATTTCCCGCGCCGACGTTTGGCAGCTCGTGGCGCTCGCGGTGGGGGTGCTGCTGACGATGACCATTGGCTACCGCGGGCTGGCTTTTGACTCGTTTGATCCGGTCGGCGCGCAGGCTCAGGGGCTGCGGCGCAACCTGCTGAGCATCTATTTTCTTTTGATCCTGGCAATTTCGGTGTCGATCGGCGCGCAAATTGTCGGCTCCATGCTGGTGTTCATTCTGCTGACACTGCCGTCTGCGGTGGCGCAGTACCTCGGCAAAACACTGCCGCAAATGATTGCCATTTCGGTGGGCACGGCGCTGGTCGGGGTGTGGCTCGGGCTGTTTCTCGGCTATGTCACCAACTGGCCGGTCACCTTCTTTATCGCGGTCATTGAGTGCGCCTTTTACCTGGTGGCCCTGACGATTCGCAACCGCCGCGAGCGGTGAGAATGGAAACGGTTTGCTCAGTTGCTTAATTTTTTGTTTAATCACGCCTGCGAGGGCGTTTTTTTAACCGGATTTTTCCTTTTCTGCCAAAAATCGAGTAAACTGATAGCAAGTATTGCTAATTGGAGGCAGCCATGGACAGACGAGATGCTCGCAGCCATCCGCGCCGTCACCCGTTCGGCAAGATCGTCGTCTTGCTGATCCTGACGGTCGCGTTTCTGGCTGGCGGTTACGCCTTGCGCCTGTATGCGCAAACGAAGACCGCGCTGGATACCACGTACGATAACCAAACCGTCAAAAAGGCGCAGGTCGATCTCAGCAAGCAAAAGCCGTTTTCCGTGCTGCTGCTCGGCACCGACACCGGCGGCCTTGGGCGCTCTGACAAGGGCCGCACCGACACCATGATCTTGGTCACTGTGAATCCGCAGCAGAAGCGCACGACGATGATCTCGGTGCCGCGCGACACGATGACCCACGTGGCGTCCAGCGATTACACCGGCGTCACCAAAATCAACTCCGCCTATACGTACGGCGGGACGGCGATGGCCGTGTCAGCGGTCAAGGATCTGATCAACGTGCCGATCAACTACTACGCGCTGGTCAACCTTGACGGGCTGGAGAAGATCGTCGATGCGGTTGGCGGGGTCGACGTGAACGTCGCGTTTTCCTGGACCGATCCGCATGTGGGCAGCTATCAGTTTACCAAGGGCCCGATGCACCTGGACGGCAAAGAGGCGCTGGCCTACGCGCGGATGCGCCACGAGGATCCGGAAGGCGACTACGGCCGTCAAAAGCGCCAGCAGGAAGTGATCGTGCAGGTAGTCAAAAAGGTCCTGTCGACCAAGACACTGTCCAGTTACTCGAGTCTGATGAAGACCCTGTCGTCTGATCTGCGGACCAACCTGAGCTTTGACGAGCTGGTCACCCTGGCGACCAATTACCGCGGCGCGTTCACCAACGTGAAAAAGGAGTCGTTGCAAGGCGATGGCGTCTACATTGGCGATGCGGCGTACCAGGTGCCAAGCACCAAGGAGCTGCAGCGGGTGTCTGACCTGGGCCGCGCGGAGCTGGGCTTGGCCAAGACGACGCTCGACAACTACAACACCAAGCAAAACGAGGCAAACACCAACGCCGGCTTTGACTGGAACAATGGCAACAACCCGTACTACCACGTTTATCAATACATTAAGTAACCTTGTTTGGGCGCCGGGCAATCGGCGCCTTTTTTGGCGGCCAGTGTGCATGCAAAAAGCCCACCGCGGCAAGCGGTGGGCTTAGGTGTGACTTAGATGATAGTAACGATGGCGGACAGGACCCCAGCTGAAGGAATCTGGCTGTTTGGCATCGCGACATCGATTTGGTGAGGGTTGCCAGCGGCAAAACCACCGGTATCGTTAACGACGCGGATCAGGGTCTGGCCGTTTGACAGCTGGATCTTGACGCGTGAGCCGCGCGGCAGCACGGACAGGTTTGCGGCAATGCCGCCGTAGCCCATGCTTGAGCCCAAGACGGCCGGATCGTAGAAGGTCACTTTGAACGTGCCCTTGCTGGCGCCGGTCGCGGTACTAGCGGCGCTGGTGGTGGTAGTGCGCGTTGCGGCCTGAGCAGCTTTGGCAGCCGCATCGGCTTTTGCCTTAGCGGCAGCGTCGGCCTTTGCTTTGGCGTCCGCTGCGGCCTTAGCCTTGGCGGCGTCTTCCGCGCGTTGTTTCATCATGGCGTCAAACTCGGCGTTGTCGCCTGGTTTGATCGGGCTGATCGCGCTCGGTGCGGCAATCAGCTTGTTAATATTCACGACTTTAGCGGCAGTTTGAGTGGCCGCTGGGGTGACCCCGGACGCTTGCGCCTGGCGACTTGCGGCATCGTCAGTCGAAATCGCTTCGACCGGCTGCGTGCTGGTGTAAATCGCGAAGACGGCGGCAAGTGCGGTTAAGGCGCCAATCCCGAAAACTGATGAATGTTTGATTTTGATAAAACTCACTCCTATTTGATTGAAAATTGACGATTCCCCCGAATACACTGAGCAGTATATCGAGCACGCGTGTCAGTCAAGTGCCAGTCAGTTTACAAAAGTAACTGTTTCTGTCACACTGTCATGTGCCCGTAATAAACTAGCCATGAAATTTTGGTGTAACCGCATTCTTGACGAATAATGGGCAGTCAATGAGAAAAATTCCCTGTTTTTGGCGGTTGCTCACCACCTTGGCGAATATAGATTGCCAAATATGGGTAGCGGCCATACCGCCGGACTGTAGCGTATAATGGAAATAATCATGGAAAGGGGGCGGTCTTGTGACGATGTACCGCGAGAAACGCTTTGAAGAGATCAAGCGGCTGCTGACGGAACGCAAGGAACTCAGCATTGAAGACATCATGCAGGCCGTCGGAGTCTCGCGCGATACGGCGCGGCGGGACGTGGTCGCGCTCGCGGCCAGTGGCGCAGGCCGCCGCACCCGAGGCGGGATCGTGTCTTTGACATTCGGCCACACGGTGCCCAGCTACTCGGAGCGCCTCAAGCTCTTTTCAAAGGAAAAAACCGCAATGGCCAGGCAGGCGCTGAGCCTGATCAAGCCCGGCGGCGTGTACTTCATCGATGATTCAACGACGCTGCTCAAGCTGTCGCAAAGCATTGATGTGCCGGTCACCATTTACACGCACTCGCTCGACAACGCGATCGCGCTGGCCGTCAAAAGCGACGTGACGCTGCGGGTGCTCGGCGGCAAGCTGAATCATCACGGCCGCTTCTTCTTCCAGCCAGAAAACCTGACGACCCTTCGCCGCATCGCCTTTGATGCCGCTTTTATCGGCGCGACCGCGATGAGTGCGGCCGGGGTGTACTTCCCTTACGCGGACGACGCGGACGTCAAGGCGACGCTGGCCCAGGCCGCCCGGCAGGTGATTGTGGTGTCGGAGACGCAAAAGTTTCAGATTCAGGCGCCGTACCGCGGCTTCCCACTTGCCGCCGTCGATGTGCTGATCACCGAGCGGGCCTTGACCAAACAGGAGCGCGGCTGGTTCGCCGGCCAGACCCAGTTCATGGTGGCCGGCCAGTGAGCAGCCAGGCTGGCATTTGGCCGGTTGTTTGTGCGATACTGCATGCAGCTTTTAGAAAAGAAATGGTGGTGGCGTTTTGCCCAGTCCGTTAGTGTCGGTGGTCGTGCCGATCTACAATCTCGCCCCGTACTTGATGCGCGGTGTGAACAGCTTAATCAACCAGACCTACCGCAATCTGCAGGTGCTCTTGGTTGACGATCATTCCACAGATGACTCGGCGGCGCTGATCGCGCAGGCGGCCCAGACGGATTCGCGGATCGAACCGATTTATCTGCCTGAAAACCGTGGTGTGTCCGCCGCCCGCAACGCGGGGCTGGCGCAGGCCCGCGGCCTATACGTGGCCTTTATGGATGGCGATGACTGGCTGGCACCGGGGCTGATTGACCGGTTTGCGGCGGCGCTTGAGGAAGGCCCGTACGACATTTTGGTCAGTCCCTTTTACGTGGATGACCCGGCGCCCAAGCCGGTGCCAAAGCGCCTGTTGCGCTCGAAAGTGCTGTCGCGCCGCCAGTTTCTCAGCGGCATGCTGGCCCCGGTCGGCTATTTGCGGGGCTATTTATGGAATAAGTTTTACCGGCGCAGCGTGATCGAGTCAGCACACCTGCAGTTTGACGAGCAGGTGGCGCTGATGGAAGACGAGCTGTTCAACGCGCAGTATGCGCTTGCTGCCAGCCGGTTTTACTACCTTGGCGAGCCCGGCTATCACCACGTGGTGCGGGCCGATTCGACCACGCAGTCGCTGAGTGTGCTGGCGGCTTTGCCCAAGCAGCTGACCGCGTTGTGGCAGATTGGCGCGCTGATTCGAACCAGTTATCAAACCGGGGCCGTGCCGGAAGAGCCGGTGCGCTCGGAGCGTTAGGAGGAACACTATGCAGTCAATGACTCATCGCGAAATCAAACATCAGGCCAAGGCGCGGCTCAAGCAGCCGGGGATGTACCGGTCGCTGATGCTCGCCAACCTGCTGCCATGGCTGATCGTGCTAGCGTTCACCGCCTGGGCGTTTTTGACGGTGTGGCAGATCATGCAAAACTACGGCCTGGCCAACATTGCGGCCAATCCCGCTAACTTCAGCGATTACTTATCCGGCACCAATACCTTGTCGGATCAGACGCTGCTCCAGTCGGTGGTGATGCTGTGGTTCACCCAGGGCATTGCCTTTACCGCGCTGGACGTGATGCGCGGCAAGGTCTCACACGTGTCGCCTCTGGGAGCGCTGCTTAAGACGTTCAACAGCCGGTATTTCTTCGGGCTTCTGTCGGTCATGGCGCTGACCTGGGTTGCCAAGAGCCTGGGCTTTTTCCTGCTGGTGATTCCCGGCATCCTCGCCATGTACGGCCTGTCGATGAGCTACTACCGTTACTACGACGGCCGGCAGGAGGAACAAGATGGCCATCCGTACAGCAGCACGACTGCGGTGCTGGATTCCTGGCGCCTGATGCGCGGGCGCAAGCTCAACTACTTTGGCCTGCAGCTCAGTTTGCTGGGCTGGCAAGTACTCAAACTGGTGACGCTGCACGTGTTTGATTTTCTGATCAATCCGTACCTGCAGCTGGTCGACGCGGGCTTTTACGCCAACGCCCGGCTGGAATACGAAGTGCAGCGGCAGATGATGCCGTAACGCAAAGCGCCGGGGGCCTCAGCTCCCGGCGCTTTTGCGTAAAAAAAACCGGCCCCCCTGCAGGGACCGGTCTGACTTAAAAGATTTTCATTTGGTTGAGCGGCCAATAACGCCAGACCACCACGGATTGCACCTTATTCTTCTTGACGAAGCCGAACGAGCGGCTGTCTTTCGAGATCAGGCGGTTGTCACCCATGACGAAGTAGGAATCCTTGGGCACCGTCTCGCTTTTGGTGGAAGGCCAAGTGGCAATGTTGAAATTAATGGTGAAGTTGATGCTGTTTGGATCCAGACCCTGCTTGCTGGCGTAAGCCGCGATTTCTTTTTTGGCAAAGGCGCGGTCCAGGTAGGGTTCGTTGGTCTTCTTCCCATTAAGATACAAGACGTCATTTTTGAAGCTGATGGTGTCGCCAGGCATGCCGATGACGCGCTTGATGTACAAGGCGCCAGGGTCGTCAGGCGCATCGATCACGACGATGTCGTCGCGCTTGACCTGCTTGTGGCGCAGGGAGTACAGCCGGTCGCCGTTTTCCAGCGTGGTCTGCATCGAAGGGCCGGAGACGATATCTTTGCTGACCACAAATTTGACCAGCAGCTGCACCGCCACGACCACAACGACGAGCATGACCACAAACTCGATGAGGGTTCGACCCCACCCGCTATTTTTTTCTTTCAAAATGACACCTTCCCGCAGCAATTTCATCTAGCATACCACACGAGAAAAACAAAATGAAAGGCTGAGGGCAGGTGAACCAGCTATCAATAGTAGAAAGTTTCGCGACCGCGAGTGCACTTGTTTTGAAAAGGGCCCCTGATTGTGCTAGCATTAATCGAGTCGTTTTCAGAAAAAATTAAAAGGAGGGCTCACGGTGAGCGTCTTAACAGTAACAGGCTTAAGCCAGCGGTTCTTAGACAAACAGTTATATCAAGATGCCAGTTTTCAGGTGAACGAAGCAGATCACCTGGGGGTCGTTGGCCAAAACGGGGTTGGCAAAAGTACGCTGATCAAGATCCTCACCGGCAGCTTTGAGCCCGATGCAGGCACCATTGTGTGGAAAAAGCACCTCAACGTCGGCTACCTCGATCAGTACGTCAACTTGAAGCCAGGCCAGACCATCATGGAATTTCTGCGCACGGCGTTTGCGGCGCTTTACGCCAAGGAAGCTAAGATGAACGAGATCTACGCCGATTACGCGGCGGCCCCTGACGATGAGCTGCTGGAAAAAGCCGGCACGCTTCAGCAGGAGCTGGAGGCCAACGAGTTTTACGACCTCGACACGAAGATCGAAACGGTCGCGACCGGGCTGGGTCTGGATGCCATCGGGCTTGATCACCCGGTCGACGCACTGTCCGGTGGCCAGCGGTCCAAGATCATTTTGGCCAAGCTGCTGCTGGAAAAGCCCGACATGCTGCTGCTCGATGAACCGACGAACTACCTGGACGTCAGCCACGTCGAATGGCTGACCGGCTGGCTGCAGGAGTTCGAAGGGGCCTTCATTGTGATCTCGCATGACTTTGACTTCTTGGAACAGGTGACGAACGCCATTCTCGACATTGAATTTGGCACGATCACCAAGTACACGGGGTCACTGCACCAGGCCATGCGCCAAAAAGAGGCCGATCACGAGACTTACATGAAGGCTTACGAAAAACAGCAGGCGGAAATCAAGAAGCAGGAAGCCTTCATTCGTAAGTTCAAGGCTGGCACGCGGTCGACCATGGCCAAAAGTCGCGAGAAGCAGCTGGCCCGCATGACCAAGCTGACCCCGCCGGGCAACCGCGCGCAGGCGCACCTAGTCTTTCCTTATCAGGACGTACAAAGCCAGATCCTGGTCGATGTCAACGACCTGGTTGTCGGTTACGACCAGCCGTTGTTGGCCCCGATTAACTTCACGGTGGCCAAAGACGAGGTCATCGCGCTGGAAGGCTTTAACGGGATCGGCAAAACGACTTTGCTGCGGACAATTTTGGGTGAGCTGAAGGCCATCAGCGGCAACGTTGAATACGCCGACAATGTGAAGTTTGCCTACTTTGAGCAGGAGCTGAACTGGGCGATTCCCAAGCAGACCCCGCTGCAGTTTTTGCTGAACAAGTACCCGGCTTTGAGCCAGCGGCCGCTTCGTCAGGTGATGGCGCGCACGGCGCTGACCCGCGAAGAAATGGATAAGCCGCTGCAGATGCTTTCCGGGGGCGAGCAAAGCAAGGTCAAGCTTGCCGACCTGATGCTGCAGCCCAGCAATGTCTTAGTGATGGACGAACCGACCAATCACTTGGATGAGGATACGAAAAACGCGCTGGCGGCAGCCTTGCAGGCATACCCCGGCGCGATCCTGATGGTTTCGCATGAAACTGGCTTTTACGATGACAGCTGGGTCGACACGACCATCAACATTGAGAACTTACGGGCAAAGTAATTTGCTAGGCCGCCGTTGTGCGGCCTTTTTTTTAGTGGCCAGCGGGGATGAGCATGACCTGGTACGTGTAGTCCCGGGTGACCGTCTGCATTTGGTTGGCGTTTGCAGTGCCGGTGACTTTTTCGGCGAGCTGGTTGGCATCGCGCACGGAAAAGGGCTGATCGAAGTTGGTTAAAAGATCGCTGACGCTGGCCTGGTCGGGTAGCGTGTAGTGAAAGTCGTGAGTGTGATAAGAAATGTGGTGGGTCGTCAGGTAATCGCTGACGTTCATCGCGCGGGCCGGATCGGCCTGAGGCGACGTGGGCGTCGGCGTGTTCAGTGCGTCAGCCATTTTAGTCAGGAGGGAGCTTGCCGCCTGGGTTTGCAGGTTCAACACCAAGGCGCGGCGCCCGAACGCCCTCAGTTTGGGCAAGTCGGCAGGGGTCAAAGTCGGCAGCTGGCTGACAAAGGCCAGATCTGCCCGGGGCTTTGTGGGCAGTGTGTGCCAGTCTGCTGAGGTGAGGCGATAGTTGGTCTGGTCATGGGCGGTGAGCCACTGGTCCGCCAGCTTGAGCATGTTCTCTGCCCAGTCAATCAGCTCCACTGACTGCGCGGCCTGGGTCAGCGGCAGGGCGTAACGGCCGGTCCCCGCAGCAACGTCGACGACAGTCAGGGTTTTAAGCGGCAAGCGTTGGGCGAGGTACTGCACCACGTCGGTTTCGATGGGCAGGCGCGACTCTTGCTGCACAGTCGCGTAGGTTTGGGCGAAGTCATTCCATTCTTCCTGATTGGTCATCAGACTGCCTTCCTTCGGATATAAGTTGCCTCTATCTTATCAAATTTTCATACTTAGCCGGTTATTTCGAGAAATTTTCAATTCTCGTTGACACGGGTTGACCTGGTTGGTATGATACTAAAGTTGTCGCAAGGCAGTCATGCGTTGCGACAAGCCACTTAAAACTTTTTGTTGACAGTGGCTGCCCAAGTAGGTATACTGAATTAGTTGCCTCAAGGGCAAGGTAGTCCTTTGAAAACTGAACAAAGTTTCGTAAATGTGATAGGGCTTTTCAATGAAAGTTGAAAAGAATTAAT
>NZ_RHOL01000060.1 GCF_003946465.1 Lacticaseibacillus hegangensis
CAAGAATAGGTCTTCATGACCTTTTTGTGCAAATTGGTCTGCTTTATCAGGTGTTGCACTTCGATTTTAAACCAGGGCCACATATTTGTTTGAATAGTTCCCAGGTTTTTACGTGATTTACGAATGGTCATATAACCAGGTTTGTGACACCAATCCCAAAAATTCATGACTTTTGTCATACCCATTTCATGACATTCGTTACTAGGGTTTGCCCATTACTCCGCGTATTCTGAGGACATGGAGGACAGACAATGACAGAAGCAGTTAAGATTCAGAATTTATCTTTTGATTACGGGAAGCAACCCGTCCTTAACAATGTCAACTTTTCGGTTAACGCTGGTGAAATGATTGGGGTAATTGGCGAAAATGGTGCTGGTAAAACGACGTTATTAAGACTGATGCAGGCGCAGTTGCCGATCAACGGAGAGATCTCGATTTTTGGTCATCAAGCGCATGATAAGCGTGTTTGCGACTGGCTCGGAGCCATGCCTCAAGGCGATTTAAAGCTACCGGGGGTGACGGTGCAAGAGCTGTTGGGCAATTTGAGTGCCAGTTATTCCAACCCTGCAAATATTGATCAGTTAATGCGCGACAATGGTATTGCCTCGTTGAGTAAAAAACGGATTGACCGTTTATCTGGCGGTCAACTTCGTCGAGTTACGTTCTTATCTGCACTTGTGGGCCAGCCCAGGCTGTTGTTCTTGGACGAGCCAACAGTGGGCATGGATGTCACTGCTCGTGAGAAGCTTTGGCTTCAGGTCAAGCAGATGCAACGTGAAGGTGTCACCATTATGATCACCAGTCACTATTTAGAGGAACTGCAAGATGTGGCCGATCGGTTACTGATTCTTAAATCAGGACGAATTCGGTTTCAAGGAACATTCTCAGAGCTACAAGAGGCGCATGTTCAAACTCTTTTTCGCTTTACTAGTTCGCTCTCTGAACCCCAGCTACTGCAATTACCCGGTGTTCAATCAGTGAACAAGGTTGGTAGCTATTGGGAGCTAACTAGTAACGATGGTGATCAAACCCTCGGCGCGCTTAGTCGGCAATTAAGTCAAGTGCATGAGTTAAGTGTGACGAAGCAATCTCTAGCCGATATTTTCAGTGAGATGATGCGACAGGAGGCTACCAAATGAAACCATTCGTTCAGCAGTTTAAATTTGATGTTCAGCGTGAGATTTTTCGGAATCTACCATTTTTATTTTTCTCACTACTAATGCCGGCCGGCTTTTACATTTTGTTTACGAAGGTGATGGTAAGCGGTAGCCAAGGAGAAGTACAGCAATTTTCCGGCAGCTATATGTGTAGCATGATCGTGTACAGCCTCATTATCAGCGCCTTTTTCGGACTTGCAGTGCTACTGCAACGTGATCGCCGCAGTGGCTATTTAACCCGGTTAAGTCAGACGCCAGTGGGTTTGAATGCTTACTATTGTTCGATTGCATTATGCTTCATGCTGATGACCGTTCTATCTACAGGGATTATGTTTGCACTTGCCATTGGAGTGAATCATCTCACGTTGCACATCGGGCAGATGATTTTGATAATCCTCGTTTCGCTGATTGGTGAATTGCCATTATTTGTTGTCGGTTTGCTGATTAGTCGCGTTGGCCGCGAAGAAACGTTGAGTGTGATCAGTAATCTTTTGACATTTCCGGTAGCGATTGTGAGTGGGTTATGGTGGCCAATGACAATGCTCCCACAGTGGCTTCAAGTCGTCGGCACATCTTTACCGACGTATCGGCTTAATCATTTGTTGAATAATATAGTCGCGAATCAACATTCTTCGGGGTATGATTGGCTTATTATTGCGAGTTGGCTTGCGGTTTCCGGATTGGCGGTGCTGATTCAAGAGGTGACTTTAAGGCGGTGGCGATTCAGTGTTAAAGAGTAGTCGATGGCGACAAAGATTCTCAACCTTGGAATGGACGAGCTACATCTGGCTTGTCTATGTCCCCTTCAATCTGCTTTCCTACCTGCCGCCAACCCAGCCACAGGACTGGCGTTGGTTAGCGTTGGGTGCAGTGTTTGTTGCAGTATATATTGCGGTCGTTGAGCTACCGCGATACCGAATACTCTTTATTCCATTGGAATTGATAATCTGTGCTGTTTTCTCACTGTTTGCCCTCAACAATTACATGATCATTTTTCCTGCGTGGCAAGTAGCATTCATTTTGGCACAAACTACCCGTGGGCGCAGAGCATTTCGCTGGTTCGTAGGCACCTATGAATTGATTATTGTGGCAAGCTTCGCACGCTACAGTCTGATGGCACCAAGTGACTTCAGATGGGATGGGACCGAGTTGGTTGGCGCAATTTTTCCGTTAGTCTCGCCATTTATGGCCTATTTCTTCGCCCGAGAAATTTTCACCAGTCGAACGATTCGCCAGACGAATCGCAGACTTGAAGCCGTTGTGCAGCGTAATGAACGTGAGCGAATCGCGAGGGATTTACATGATACACTTGGGCAAAGCTTCTCGATGATTACCGTTAAGTCAGAGCTGGCTAAAAAGTTACTGATCAAAGCACCAGAGCGCGTTGAGGCGGAATTAGATGACATTCAACAAACGAGCCGCAGGAACTTGCAGGTTGTCCGGGAGATTGTTAACAACTTACATCAGCAATCGATCAGTGAAATGCTGGTCACACAGGGTGCGGCGCTGAATGTTGCCAACGTGGCGCTGGTGACTTTTGGGGAAACCGAAGCTGAACAATGGCCAACGGAAATTCAGACCACCGTCTCGGCTGTCCTCCAAGAAGCTTTAACCAATGTGATTCGGCATGCACATGCAGGAAAAGTCACTGTCGGGTTCAATCGTCAACCTGCCAAATACGAAGTGACCGTCCAAGATGATGGCGATGGACAACTGTTTGAGCGACCTGGGAGCAATGGCATCAGCGGGATGCAAAATCGCCTTTTAGCAATCGGCGGGAACTTCTCAATTCGTCCCAATCGCATTGGCACACTTGTGACATGCGAGCTACCGGAGGAAGAAAAATTATGATAAGAGTTTATCTCGCAGAGGATCAAAGCATGTTGAATTCCGCGCTGACTCAAATTATCGAACTTGAGGATGATCTAACAGTGATTGGATCAGCCAAGGACGGGCAGGTAGCTTGCGATGAGGTCATGCGCTTGAAACCTGACGTTGCAGTCCTAGATATTGAAATGCCAAAGCGAACAGGGTTGGATATTGCCGACAAGATTCATCAAGCACAAATTGAAACCAAGGTCATTATTTTGACGACGTTTGCGCAAAAGGCATACTTTGAGCGGGCCGTTGCCGCTTCGGTTTCTGGTTACCTGCTTAAGGACAGCCCAAGTGATCAGCTGATTTCTGCGATTCGTGAGGTCGTTCAGGGCTTAACGCGGTTTGATCCCGAATTAGTCGTCAATATGGTATCGGCGGCGCACAATCCACTGACCGCACGTGAACAGTCGGTCTTAGTGGAGTCTGTGACGGGTGGTACGACGCATGAAATATCTGAGAGACTGCACTTGTCAGATGGTACTGTGCGGAATTACCTATCCGCCATATTTAGCAAACTGGGTGTTCGTGGTCGACTTGAGGCGATTCAAATCGCCAAAGAGAACAAATGGATTTAGAATTGGGTATCTTCAACTCGTCGCGGGTCCATGATGATTTGATTCCAAGCATCTGATTTTGGATATTCGAGGTTTTAAAACCAAAGTAGATATTCGATGACTTAATCGACATTAGAGTTTGGACCGGAAGGAGGGGCTATGTTTATCTCGCTATTATTCAAGGGGATTCTACGGGGCGGTATCCCATTTGGAATTATGAGTATCATCGCGGTTATGCTACATTTTCAGGAAAAGACTTACCAGGCCAGAAGCACGTTTTTTGTTGCACTTATTGTTTTATTCGTTGGATTAGCTTCAGTGATATATGACATAAACTCTTTAAGCTTGTTCGAGCGTAGTATTATTCATTTCTTATCAATGTTGATAACAGTTTATCCGATTTTATTAGTGAGCGGATGGTTTCCTTTGACCAATGTGAAGGATGCACTTGCCATCTTTCTTTATTTTGCCTGCTTTGGGGCAGTTATATACACAATTATGCTTACATTGGCAAAAGTGTTTAAGTGGTAGGTTAATTGGTCTAAGAAACTGTGTTTAAGTGCTTTACGCCTTAACTTCTATGGCGTCAATAAACAACAGGCGGCATTGAAATTGTATTGTCACAGCCCCAAGTTAATCGGCTCTTCGTCAAGTAGAGTTGATAGAGATTTCTATGAGTACCTAGACCTTGATTGGTCTAGGTACTCTATTTTTATACCGCCAGCTTCCGCTTGGACAACCTGAACCACACTCTTTCCAGAAAGATGCGATTGATAAAGTTGCTCCAGTTCTGGTACCCATACGCGGTGTTCTTGATTTTCTTGATCTGGCTATTGATTCCTTCTAGGAACCCATTTGAATAGTCATACCGTAAAGCGTTGAGTACTTGGCAACGATATTTACGGAGTGACTTCATTGATTGATCCATTCTGTTGCCCAGAGCTTTATAGCTCACTAGCGCTTCTTCCAACCTGGATTATTCATAGAATTTCAAAAAAGCAGCGCAATCCCACGATTCACACGGGACTGCGCTGCTTTGGTGTTTCA
>NZ_RHOL01000061.1 GCF_003946465.1 Lacticaseibacillus hegangensis
AAGCGCGGCAGCTTCCTACCCTCGCAGGCAGTCACCCACCAACTACTCTCGGCGTAGAGAAGCTTAACTTCTGTGTTCGGCATGGGAACAGGTGTATCCTTCTCGCTATCGCCACCGCACTTATTTAACTGAGGGCTTTGCGCTCTCAAAACTGGCTATCATTGTTTTAAATGCTTTGAACCGTATTTGCTTCGCTAGTCGTGCTCCGCTTTGGCAACGGCCAAGTGTCTAGCTACGCTTTGGCCTTCACCGGCTGCGCCGGCAAAGTCCCAAGCTAGGCTAGCCATTGGCCTAAAATCGCCAAAGCTGCGCACTGTACTTGGTTAAGTCCTCGACCGATTAGTACTGGTCCGCTCCATGCATCGCTGCACTTCCACTTCCAGCCTATCTACCTGATCATCTCTCAGGGGTCTTACTTCCATATAGGAATGGGAAATCTCATCTCGAGGGGGGCTTCACACTTAGATGCTTTCAGCGTTTATCCCGTCCGTTCATAGCTACCCAGCGATGCGCCTGGCGGCACAACTGGTACACCAGCGGAACGTCCATCCCGGTCCTCTCGTACTAAGGACAGCTCCTCTCAAATTTCCTGCGCCCGCGACGGATAGGGACCGAACTGTCTCACGACGTTCTGAACCCAGCTCGCGTACCGCTTTAATGGGCGAACAGCCCAACCCTTGGGACCGACTACAGCCCCAGGATGCGATGAGCCGACATCGAGGTGCCAAACCTTCCCGTCGATGTGGACTCTTGGGGAAGATAAGCCTGTTATCCCCAGGGTAGCTTTTATCCGTTGAGCGATGGCCCTTCCATACGGAACCACCGGATCACTAAGCCCGACTTTCGTCCCTGCTCGACTTGTCAGTCTCGCAGTCAAGCTCCCTTATACCTTTACACTCTGCGAATGATTTCCAACCATTCTGAGGGAACCTTTGGGCGCCTCCGTTACATTTTAGGAGGCGACCGCCCCAGTCAAACTGCCCACCTGACACTGTCTCCCGCCACGCTGAGTGGCGCAGGTTAGAGTGTTCATACAGCAAGGGTAGTATCCCACCAACGCCTCTGCCGAAACTAGCGTTCCGGCCTCTACGGCTCCTACCTATCCTGTACAAGCGGTACAAACACTCAATATCAAGCTACAGTAAAGCTCCATGGGGTCTTTCCGTCCTGTCGCGGGTAACCCGCATCTTCACGGGTACTATAATTTCACCGAGTCTCTCGTTGAGACAGTGCCCAAATCATTACACCTTTCGTGCGGGTCGGAACTTACCCGACAAGGAATTTCGCTACCTTAGGACCGTTATAGTTACGGCCGCCGTTTACTGGGGCTTCAATTCTGGGCTTCGCTTACGCTAACTCATCCTCTTAACCTTCCAGCACCGGGCAGGTGTCAGCCCCTATACGTCATCTTACGATTTAGCAGAGACCTGTGTTTTTGATAAACAGTTGTTTGGGCCTATTCACTGCGGCTGCACTTGCGTGCAGCACCCCTTCTTCCGAAGTTACGGGGTCATTTTGCCGAGTTCCTTAACGAGAGTTCGCTCGCTCACCTGAGGCTACTCGCCTCGACTACCTGTGTCGGTTTGCGGTACGGGTGATCTATTTCTCCCTAGACGCTTTTCTCGGCAGTGTGATATCAGTCACTTCGCTACTTAAATTTCGCTCCCCATCACACCTTGTCCTTAGAGAAGTAAGCATTTCACTCGCTTCAAGACTCAGTGCTTGGACACACATTTCCAGCCGTGTGCTTGACTTAACCTCCTGCGTCCCGCCATCGGTCAAACAAAATAGATCAGTACAGGAATCTCAACCTGTTTGCCATCGACTACGCCTCTCGGCCTCGCCTTAGGTCCCGACTAACTCTGGGAGGACGAGCCTTCCCCAGAAAACCTTAGTCATACGGTGGATCGGATTCTCACCGATCTTTCGCTACTCATGCCGGCATTCTCACTTCCAAGCGCTCCAGCCGTCCTCACGGTCGACCTTCAACGCCCTTGGAACGCTCTCCTACCACACGTCCTTACGGACGCATCCACAGTTTCGGTATTATGCTTAGCCCCGGTATATTTTCGGCGCAGGGTCACTCGACTAGTGAGCTATTACGCACTCTTTAAATGATGGCTGCTTCTGAGCCAACATCCTAGTTGTCTGTGCAACGCCACATCCTTTTCCACTTAGCATAAATTTAGGGACCTTAACTGGTGATCTGGGCTGTTCCCCTTTCGACGATGGACCTTATCGCTCACCGTCTGACTCCCGGAGTAAGATAATTGGTATTCGGAGTTTATCTGAATTCAGTAACCCATGACGGGCCCCTAGTCCAAACAGTGCTCTACCTCCAATATCCATCCTCCGAGGCTAGCCCTAAAGCTATTTCGGAGAGAACCAGCTATCTCCAAGTTCGTTTGGAATTTCACCGCTACCCACAACTCATCCCAGCATTTTTCAACATACACGGGTTCGGTCCTCCAGTGCGTTTTACCACACCTTCAACCTGGTCATGGGTAGGTCACTTGGTTTCGGGTCTACACCAACATACTTAGTCGCCCTATTCAGACTCGCTTTCGCTGCGGCTCCGGCTTTTCACCTTAACCTCGCATGCTAGCGTAACTCGCCGGTTCATTCTACAAAAGGCACGCTGTCACCCATTAACGGGCTCCAACTAATTGTAGGCACACGGTTTCAGGAACTATTTCACTCCCCTTCCGGGGTGCTTTTCACCTTTCCCTCACGGTACTGGTTCACTATCGGTCACTAGGGAGTATTTAGCCTTGGGTGATGGTCCACCCGGATTCCGACGGAATTTCACGTGTTCCGCCGTACTCAGGATCCCAAACGGAGGGTGAGCGATTTTGACTACAGGGCTTTCACCTTGTCTCGCGCAGCTTTCCAACTGACTTCGTCTATCACTCACTTTGGTAACTCCAATGTTTGGTCCTACAACCCCAAAGTGCAAGCACTTTGGTTTGGGCTGTTCCCACTTCGCTCGCCGCTACTATGGGAATCGCAATTGCTTTCTCTTCCTGCAGGTACTTAGATGTTTCAGTTCCCTGCGTTTGCCTTCATTAAGCTATGTATTCACTCAATGATAACCACCAAAGGTGGCTGGGTTCCCCCATTCGGAAATCTCCGGATCAAAGCTTACGTACAGCTCCCCGAAGCATATCGTCGTTAGTCACGTCCTTCATCGGCTCCTAGTGCCAAGGCATCCACCGTGCGCCCTTTGTAACTTAACCTTGATCGATTAACTCGATCGGTTTCGCGATTCGAATTTCTTTTAGAAACTCATACAAATACGCTGTGTTCTCGGCATTTCTATAAAACAATGATATCCAGTTTTCAAAGAACAAA
>NZ_RHOL01000062.1 GCF_003946465.1 Lacticaseibacillus hegangensis
TGTGCATGGCGGCTATAAAATGTAGGAAAATGGCGATTTGAAATTGTCGGTTTTCCTGCATTTTTTGATATCATGAATCACATCGTAACCAAGGAGGAAAACGATGTGAGACAGGACATTCGAGAAGGAGTTAGAAAATATATGATTGAGGACATGAAGCCCAACTTCGCTGCCATAGCCGAGCAGTACAACTGTGATTACCGCACCGTCAAGCGAGCATATGAGGACGCCAAGCGAGGAAGCGGCGATTCACTACCCCAACCCACCGAGACCAGAGCTAAGCGGCCAAGCAAACTGGATCCATTTCGCGAAAAGATTGATGAGAAGCTAAACATTCCGTGCTCAGCAATGGCCATCTACAAATTTATTGTGAAGCACGGTTTCACCGGCAAGTACTCGATTGTGCGAGACTATTGTGCCAGGTACAAGAAACACCAAGTACATAAAGCGACGATCAGAGTCGAACATACCGCCGGGCTTTCAGCGCAGGTTGACTGGAAAGAAGAAATGACACTGTATAACACCGAAGGCAAAGCCTTCACGTTCAACATCTTCTTGTATGTATTGCCATATTCCAAGCTGAAGTACCTGACGTTGATCCTTGAACGCAGCCAAGACACTCTCTTCAACTGTTTGGACGACGCTTTTCATCATACTGGTGGCATTCCCAAAGAAATCTGGTTTGACAACATGAAGCAAGTCGTCGATCATACCAAGTCAGACATCGGCCAGCGCGTTGTATTGAATGAGCGCTTCAAGCAGTTCAGTCAGGATGCCGGCTACAAGCCGGTTGTCTGTCGCGTCTTCCGTCCGCAAACCAAAGGTGTTGTCGAAGCCTTGGCCCGTACCACGGAACGTCTGCGGGTCTATAACAATGAGTTTTACGACGAAGTGGATCTGGTCAATATCGTTGATGAACTGTGTTACGACCTCAACCACGAGGTCTCACAAGCTACCGAAGAGATACCCATCTACAAGTGGGAGAACGAAGAAAAGGAGTACCTGCACGAGCTGCCAGATAACCTTCTCGATCTATACTTCGAAGAAGACATTACCCGTGTCGTCTCCAAAGAATCGATGGTGATCTTTCGCAAATGCAAGTACTCCGTAGATCCGCGCTACATTGGTCGCACCGTTGGCATCGAGTTGACCAATGATGAGCAGCATATCCAAATCTATTATAACGGAGAGATGATTCGCGCGCACGAGATTACGACCCATCAATTTAACTACAACACAGACGACCAGGTGAAGATCCTGGGCTCAGACCTGCTTAAAGGCCAAGACCCCGAAGACATTCTGGGCTTCATCAAAGAACATCTGAGCGATTACGACAAAGTGTGAGGTGGAGCCCATGACTAAATTTCAAGAATTATTGACTAATCTGGATGCACTGGGCCTAGGCAAGATGCATGCTTATTTGCCTGACTATATAGACCAAATCAACACCCAGCAGCTATCGTTTACCGACGCAATGCTAAACCTCACCGAAGCAGAATTACACTGGCAAAGTGATCAAGAAGTTGAACGGATCATTCACCGCGCACACTTTCCACAAGCGAAGACGCTTAAGGCGTTTGACTTTGATTTCCAGCCAAACATCAACAAGCAAGAAGTCCTTGGTTTCCAAGACCTCGCCTTCATGGAGAAGCGAGAGAATCTTGTCTTCATTGGCAGCCCTGGAGTGGGTAAGACCCACTTGGCCATCAGCATCGGCATCGAGGCGTGCCGGCAAGGCAAGCGCACGCTGTTTATCAACTGCCATGAGCTTTTGAGCCGGCTTCGTGCTGCATATGAGAAAGGTGACTTGGATCGTAGTATCAATCGATATGCGCGCTATGATCTATTGGTGGTCGACGAGATCGGGTATCTGCCAATCGATCACGACGAAGCCAATCTCTTATTTCAGCTGGTCAATGCAAGGTATGAGAAACACTCAACCATCATCACCAGCAACACCGACTTATCCGGCTGGGTAGAAATTTTCCAAAACCCAACTGTGACTGCGGCAATCCTGGACCGTCTAGTTCACCATGTACATGTGGTGAAGATCACGGGGAAATCATACCGCCTGAAAGGTGCTGGTTGACCGCCTAAAACCTACATTTTTAAACCGCCATAAACCTGCATTTCAAAACCGCCCTTGACA
>NZ_RHOL01000063.1 GCF_003946465.1 Lacticaseibacillus hegangensis
CAAGAATAGGTCTTCATGACCTTTTTGTGCAAATTGGTCTGCTTTATCAGGTGTTGCACTTCGATTTTAAACCAGGGGACCAAAAATTTACATTTGTTCACTTATGATAGTATCAATTCTGACCCTGTTGATCATATCGTTCCACACATCAACCAATATTTGTTGAATATGCCGGCAGTGATTATTGAACCTAGTCGTACACAGATCTCAGGCTTTCCAGAGATGACAAAAGGTAGTTCACCCACAGATGATGGAAATTTCATCGTCAACAGCGAAGAAGAAAAGCTCATTACCGAAGCAAATCCAGAAGTCCAGAAATACATCTTTGACTACTATGGAGCTAAGGACTTTTTGCACAGTACACCTCGTAGGATCCTTTACTTAAAAAATGCGCCTATTGCTGTACTTCAGGTTCCCTTAATTAAAAGCCGACTTGCCCGTATCAAAGATTTTAGAGCTAAAAGCTCAAAGAGAACCACCGTTGCGCTTGCTTCTTTTCCTACAGAGTTTGATGAAGATCGTGTAAACTTAGGACCTTTGATGGCTATACCTCGTGTATCGTCTATTCAGCGAGAATATGTTCCCATGGGCTACTTCGAAAGAAACGTAATCATGGCCGACGCTACGTTTCAATTAGCCAATGCAAGCTATTCTTTATTTGCTCTTCTAGAATCTAAGATGCACACCGCCTGGCTTCGAACGGTCGGCGGCAAGCTTAAGAGCGATTTTCGTTACTCCAACACTCTGGTGTACAACACTTTTTGTTTTCCAAAGTTAACTGAGACGCAAACTTCATTTTTAGAGAGTTACGCGGAGCTTATCCTTGAGGCAAGAAGCGCATATCTCAAGAAGGATTGGTCTCTTGCAGAACTATATGACGCCGTTTATATGCCCAAAGAGTTGCGTAAAGCCCACCAAAGAAACGACGCATTCGTTGACTCTTTGTACGGACTAGATAATCCCACCCATGATCAACGCGTCTCACGATTAACGGAGCTCTATAGAGCACGCCAGAAAATGTGATGACACTGTTTCTTAATTCAATGCTAACGTTGATCTTAAACAGATAGGACTGCAAGCGATGTTAAATAATCAAGTGCTAAATGAGTCAGAAATAGAAGACGCATATGTTTTAATTCATGGAATGTTTGCAACTCAGCTTCCCCCGTTACTTGATGAGATTATGTCCAAGGAATCCCTGACAAAATTAATTGAGAAAACTGCTACTTCCCCTAATTTACCCCTCTACCAAGCAGATCAACAATCAGGATTAATTATGCGCCTTGACAAAAGCATACATTCTCCAAAAAATATTTTTGGGAATAACTGGGCAGCTGAGTCTATAAAATTTTTCACTTTGAAGGTGGATGACTCCTGGCGGCCAATGGCTATTCCTAATATTAAACATGCGTTCATGTTCGCCTATAACAGCCTAATCGTTGCAGAAACGTCACTTAATCAGCTTTATTCGAGAAAAGATCGGCTTAATGGCCGGACTAGTCACTCAGAATCTCCAATAATCGGTCGTGATGGTATCTTTTCTGCAATGTTATACGATCCGTTGGATGCTGACTTCAACCCGGATCAGGACGAGCCTATTGGATATATTGGATATGACCAGGCCAACAAATTTTTCAAAGAAAGCAAACTCCACAAATATCGAATCGAATCAAGTTATCCGTATGTTCTTCAAATTGATTTAAGTAAATACTTTGAAAATATTTACACACATTTGTTAGCTCAGATTAATGTTGAAAGCTTCCAGTTAAACCGAAGTGATAAGTCGGGTCAAACTCTACAGGAGTATCTTAAGTGGTTGGATGAGTTTAATCAGAAAGTTAACGACAATCATACTAAAGGAATAATTCAAGGCCCAATTTCCTCTAAGATCTCAGCTGAAATTTTTCCCTCAATTTTCAAGTCAAGTGCAACGATGATAACGAATTCTTGATAGTGGTCTAGGCTGTTACGCCATGCATCGGTA
>NZ_RHOL01000064.1 GCF_003946465.1 Lacticaseibacillus hegangensis
CAAGGTAGTCCTTTGAAAACTGAACAAAGTTTCGTAAATGTGATAGGGCTTTTCAATGAAAGTTGAAAAGAATTAATTAACATGAGCGAAGTCAATTCGCAATAAACAACAAATCGAGCTATTCAAATAACTCATTTTATATGAGAGTTTGATCCTGGCTCAGGATGAACGCTGGCGGCGTGCCTAATACATGCAAGTCGAACGAGGTTTTGACGAATGAACGATGTGCTTGCACGGAGTGATTTTGTTAACACCGAGTGGCGGACGGGTGAGTAACACGTGGGTAACCTGCCCTTAAGTGGGGGATAACATTTGGAAACAGATGCTAATACCGCATAAACCCAAGGATCACATGGTCTTTGGTTGAAAGATGGCGCAAGCTATCGCTTTTGGATGGACCCGCGGCGTATTAGCTAGTTGGTAAGGTAACGGCCTACCAAGGCAATGATACGTAGCCGAACTGAGAGGTTGATCGGCCACAATGGGACTGAGACACGGCCCATACTCCTACGGGAGGCAGCAGTAGGGAATCTTCCACAATGGACGCAAGTCTGATGGAGCAACGCCGCGTGAGTGAAGAAGGCTTTCGGGTCGTAAAACTCTGTTGTTGGAGAAGAACACGTTTGAGAGTAACTGTTCAGACGTTGACGGTATCCAACCAGAAAGCCACGGCTAACTACGTGCCAGCAGCCGCGGTAATACGTAGGTGGCAAGCGTTATCCGGATTTATTGGGCGTAAAGCGAGCGCAGGCGGTTTCTTAAGTCTGATGTGAAAGCCTTCGGCTTAACCGAAGAAGTGCATCGGAAACTGGGAAACTTGAGTGCAGAAGAGGACAGTGGAACTCCATGTGTAGCGGTGAAATGCGTAGATATATGGAAGAACACCAGTGGCGAAGGCGGCTGTCTGGTCTGTAACTGACGCTGAGGCTCGAAAGCATGGGTAGCGAACAGGATTAGATACCCTGGTAGTCCATGCCGTAAACGATGAATGCTAGGTGTTGGAGGGTTTCCGCCCTTCAGTGCCGCAGCTAACGCATTAAGCATTCCGCCTGGGGAGTACGACCGCAAGGTTGAAACTCAAAGGAATTGACGGGGGCCCGCACAAGCGGTGGAGCATGTGGTTTAATTCGACGCAACGCGAAGAACCTTACCAGGTCTTGACATCCTATGCCAACCTGAGAGATCAGGCGTTCCCTTCGGGGACATAGTGACAGGTGGTGCATGGTTGTCGTCAGCTCGTGTCGTGAGATGTTGGGTTAAGTCCCGCAACGAGCGCAACCCTTATGACTAGTTGCCAGCATTCAGTTGGGCACTCTAGTAAGACTGCCGGTGACAAACCGGAGGAAGGTGGGGACGACGTCAAATCATCATGCCCCTTATGACCTGGGCTACACACGTGCTACAATGGCCGGTACAACGAGTTGCGAACCCGCGAGGGTAAGCTAATCTCTTAAAGCCGGTCTCAGTTCGGACTGCAGGCTGCAACTCGCCTGCACGAAGTCGGAATCGCTAGTAATCGCGGATCAGCATGCCGCGGTGAATACGTTCCCGGGCCTTGTACACACCGCCCGTCACACCATGAGAGTTTGTAACACCCGAAGCCGGTGGGGTAACCTTTCGAGGAGCTAGCCGTCTAAGGTGGGACAGATGATTAGGGTGAAGTCGTAACAAGGTAGCCGTAGGAGAACCTGCGGCTGGATCACCTCCTTTCTAAGGATAGATGCGTAAGCATCACGGAAACCTATCACATGAAACTTTGTTTAGTTTTGAGAGGA
>NZ_RHOL01000065.1 GCF_003946465.1 Lacticaseibacillus hegangensis
TTTTCTACGCCTAGTCAAGAGAAATGTTGATGTTCCGGTATTTGTTTTGCCCGGAATTGTTGGTGCGAGACCTCACAGCTAACTATGAGAGCCGCTTTTTGCTTCATTGCATCCGTTATCTGTACTTCAAATAAGCCTCGCTTGTTTCCTTTTTTAAGCCAGGCTGGTAATCTGAAGATACCAGATCAGTCTACATGGAACCTGCGAGTTCGTATGAGTAGAGCTGATTTGTCTTTATTAGGTAGAGGATGGTCTTAATTAGACGATCCATACAGGAGACAAGGAGTGGCTTTCGTCGAGAAGCCGTTTCTTGTCTCTTTGTGTAATAGTCTCGAATATGGTTAGGTTTAGCCGTCGAATTGACCATGTTCACCACTGTCCAATACAGAAGCTTTCGAGCATGGGGATTGCCATGTTTGGTGATACGTCGCTGAGCGGCGTAGTTGCCTGACTCGATTTGAACCAGATCAATCCCAATAAATGAGTTGATCTGGGATCGCTTTTCAAATCGGCGAATGTCGCCTAACTCGGCAATGAGCCGTACCGCAGTGTTCTCCGCAATCGCTGGAATACTACAAAGAATCTCGTATTCTGGCAGCTTTCTTGCCAATCCAACCATGTCAGAGATTATTTCGTCTCGCTCAGCTGAAAGCCTAAAAATGTTGTCAATTCGTGCCTGTAATTGTTTGATCACCAAGGAACCTGCATCGACGGCTGGGTATGACCGGTCTCTAGCGCGCCACAGATGGGTCGCAAGTGCCTTGGCTCTGATTTTACCGATGCCCTTCAAGTCAAGCGCCAAGATATCCTGCACGATTTCATCTAAACTCATATCTCTAAGCGTCTCTGGATGAGGAAATCTTCTCAATACCCTCAGAGAGGAGGGCTGATCAAGTTGGAGCTCCTCATCGACACTAGGAAAGACTAATTGAATGATTCGATGCAGTCGGTTCCTTTCGCGTTTGATATCCTCAGTCTCCTGATCGTAGTAGCGACTAAGGTCGCTTAGCTCACGATAGACTGGGTCTGATAATCTCGGCTGGAACGGTTCAGGATGCTTTTCAAACTCCGTGAGCGCCAGTTTCTGCGCATCATGAATGTCATCCTTGCGCAACCTGGACCCATCGTCTAACCGTTTCTTGGCTATTAGGGGATTAAGCAGGTGATATTGCAACTTCTGATCAAGTAAATACTTTTCTAGTCTTCTGGAGTACTGACCAGTCGCCTCAAATACCACTTCTGGTTGTCCATAGGACTCGATAATTGCCTTCAAACTATTGAAGCCAATTGCGTCTAAAGTGATTTTCCCGTTGTACTTTAGCTGGTGGTCAACTGCCACCGACGTTGTGGCGGTTTTTGAAGAGACATCTAATCCAATAATCGTCCGCATATCCATCTACCTTTCCTGAAGCTCCTCACGATGATCTTAGTAATCAAGTTTTCAAAACACGGTCTCAAGGACCCAACTACTTTGAGCGAATTTGCTGAGATCAGTGAAGCGGCCATTTTTGTGTTCGGCTTCGATGAGCCCTAAAGAGCGCGCGGCCTCTGCTTCACTACCACTATAAAGTAATAGAGGCGTACACAGACTCCGTCGAGTCTTGTGTACGCCTCTAAGCTTAGTAGATTTTGT
>NZ_RHOL01000066.1 GCF_003946465.1 Lacticaseibacillus hegangensis
CCTGGATTATTCACCTCGGTATTTGGGACATGAAATCGCATCTGGCCGGTCTGAAAGCAACGTTTGGAGCGTTGCGAATACTGACTGAGCGGAGAAGTTGGTGATCGATGCACCACGAACAGACCGACCCAGTTTTCGGCTCGACGCACGACCTATTCAGTTATTCAGTTCAGGTCGCCAACTGATGGACTTCGTCCATGAGCCGACTAAACCAGTTCTTGTAAACATAGTTAGAAGCAAGATGAATCACCACACGACGGGCGTGCCAAGTAATCCTACCGGCGATGTGAAAGAGACTGAACCGTAGCGAGGAGATGGTTGAACGACGGTCTTCCGAGACAAAGAGCTGTTTAAAGAGCTGAACCAGGTTATAGGCAATACCGGTGATCAAGGCTCGTGCAGTGTTCCGTGCAAAAGTTGAGCTGTCTGTTTTGTCAAAGCCAAACCCGCATTTCAGCTCCTTAATTTGGTTCTCAGCATTGCCCCGCTGCCTATAGGTCTTGAACAAAGTCTCTGGAGCCTCGGAGGCCAGGCTGGTCACTACGAATGCGTGGTTCCAGGGAACTAGCTCATCTGCCGTATGAGTAGAACATACGATAACACGGCGAGCTTTACCCCATGACGCGGCCTGATACTTGAATTCGTGGTAGACGCATTTGCTCTCTTCATATTTTGGAGGGCAATTCACTAAGGCCGTTTCTGCCAGCTTCCCAAGCTTTGAATTTGCCTTGAGTCGAACCAAAAAGTCGACGCCATGTGTGTCGCACATCTCGTAAAATTTTGGCGCAGCAAACCCCGAATCGCCTCGAATGATGACGCTGGTGCTTTGAGGGAGCGCCGATAGGCGCGAAAAAGTTGTCTCGACGAACTTATCGGCTTCCTTGCCGGTGTACTCATTGCCAGGGCGCATCAAGGCGTCTAAGAGCAACCCGGACTCTTGATCAAATACAACCTGAGGGTGATATCCATAGGCCATATAGTGAGCGTTGAAGGCGGACCGTTCTTGATTACCGAAAGTATCACAATGCGTTGAGTCTATATCCAGCACGAAGCGGGATTGACCACTAAGACGGAAAGCCAAGGCGGCTACTTGCCAGATAAGCTTCCGAAAGTCATCTAGGTCGGCGTCTTCAAGGCGCTTGAAAAACCGTGAAAGTGAGGGCTGTGAGACTAGCCGAGAGCTACCCAAGGTGGCCGCCAGTACGGGATCACGTTGCCAGTCATTGGCACTACTGTCATGTAAATACCCGGCAACGTCGAGCAACAATTTTTCCAAGAAGATGTCGATCATCGAGGCCTTCCAGAATCGTCGTTGGTCTGGTAACTTGAGGCACTGATTGGCAAGTTGCCTAAAGTTGATACGATGAAGAAACTCTTGGAACAAAACGAGCCCGGCGTCATTTGAAAGTTGACCGCCGTCGGCGGTCACAGTCACATTGGTATTGCATTGCAGGGATAAGCTGGTTAAAGTTGAGATGGTGTGAAGCCTCGCTTTCGTGATGGTTTTCGTCGACTCAACCTTAGCATATAGGCGCACCCAATGGGTGAAACACCAAAGCAGCGCAGTCCCGTGTGAATCGTGGGATTGCGCTGCTTTTTTGAAATTCTATGAATAATCCAGG
>NZ_RHOL01000067.1 GCF_003946465.1 Lacticaseibacillus hegangensis
GGATCTAGAATTTTTGGTGTTGATACTAATAACGCCAGAGATTCTAGATCCATCTTTGTATAACAAAAGAACACCTAGTCTCCTCGGTGCTATGCTTTAAGCGACGAAACCCAAACAAAGCGAGGTATGACTAGATGTCCGACTTAAATAGTACTCTTAAGCTGCTTGGAATTACAGATTCGAATATCACAGTCAGTGATGTACGTGATGAGATCCGTGGTCACGGCCAGGGTCGCAAGAAGTATCAGGTGGTTCATGCAGAACTGACATATTTCTTAGAACACTGTCCAAGTTGTGGCATGCCGGCATTGCGACGCAATGGGCACATCCGTACGCGTATTCACGTCAACGGCCCAACTGATCGCCCGGTGATTCTAGAGTTGGATAAGCAACGCTGGCGTTGTCGTAACTGTCGGTCAACTCTCACTGCCACGACGCCCCTCGTAAAGCCTAATCATGCGATCTCTAACGGTATTTCGGAGTATGCGCTCAAGCTCTCTAAACTTGCTATACCAGGGAAGCAGATAGCCTCTATTACTGGTATCTCGACGACTTCTATTGAGCGCATCATCGACGATAATATCAAGCCGAAGCCGCTCAACTACCTCCCAGTAAATTTGTGTTTTGATGAGTTCCGTTCGACTCACTCCACAATGTCTTTTATCTGTATTGACGCAGATACTCACAAACGGGTCACAGTGCTTGGTGATCGTCTCTCAGCGACCATTAAGGACTTCTTCAAGAGCCACTATTCGAGCGAGCAAAGAGCCGGCGTCAAACACATCTGTATGGATATGAACGCCGCCTACCAGAACTTTGCTCACGAGCTCTTTCCAAACGCCGAGATCGTAATTGACAGATTCCACGTTATTCAGCTCATCGGGCGTGCAATGGATCAGATCCGCATTCAGGCCCTCAAACAGATATCCGACAAACATTCACGTGAATACAAAGCCTTGAAGACCAACTGGAAGACTTTGCACAAGGCCAAACCAGACGCAAAGCACCGCCATTATCGCTTCGGTCTAAATGAATCCCTCACCGATCAAGAGGTTATTGACGTTGGTATTGATCCCTTTCCAAAGCTGAAGACCGCCTATGAGACGTATATCGACATTCATGACGCGTTGCTGGGAGGTCACCCTAAACGCCTTAAGGCGCTGATAGAGAACTACCAACCTTGCGGTGAACCAATGGATACGGCGATTGCCACCTTGAAGCTAAATATCCGCGGGGTTTTAAATGCCTCTCAGACCTTGCTTTCCAATGGACCAATCGAAGGTGTCAATCGCAAAATCAAAGAACTTAAACGTTCCTGTTATGGCTTTGCAAATCAGGAGCGCATGTTCAAACGAATTTACCAACTGACTGCTTAGTGGTCCTTAAACTCATATTGGTACCCCGGGGAGGAGTATGCCAACTAACACTGGGAATCCTGTACCCATAGTCAAAAATCGGACTTATAAAGGCCACCAAAGCACTCAATCCCATTGAATAACAAAAAGGTCTCTCCACAACGGAGAAACCTCAAAAGATAAAAACGATTCATCAACACCAATTGACAAAGTTCCCA
>NZ_RHOL01000068.1 GCF_003946465.1 Lacticaseibacillus hegangensis
CCCTGGTTTAAAATCGAAGTGCAACACCTGATAAAGCAGACCAATTTGCACAAAAAGGTCATGAAGACCTATTCTTGTTAGCGTCCAAACCATACAAGAAAGCAGGAATCTTCATGACCCACTCTCAGAGTACCACCGCTCGCTCTTATCACCAACTCACTTCCGATGAACGAGGCAAAATTGAAGTGCTGTGCGCCCAGGGCAAAACTCTAAGTGTAATTGCTGGAGACCTGAACCGCAGTAAGAGCACGATTAGTCGTGAGTTAAAACGAGGTGTCGTTAATCAGATGGATTCACACCACCGAATCCATCCTGTGTATTTTGCAGACGCCGCTCAGTGCAAGCACGAAGAGGCCAGAGTCAATAGTCATGCCAAGGGATTGCTAGAGCGGTGTGACTATTTCTTTAAGGAGCTGGTCGAAGCGTTAAAGCAGCGTCCGCGCATTCACAGCGTTGATAGTTTTGTCCATGACTTTCAGATGCGCTTCCCACACCTGAAGTGTCCATCAACCCCAACGGTCTATCGGTACATTGACGCGGGTCTTCTCCCACTTACCAACTTAGACTTACCCGTCAAATTAAGGCGTCGCGTCAAACGACCGGGATTGCGCCACGCTCGAATGAATAAGCACAACCTTGGTGAGTCGATTGAGAATCGGCCAAAGGCCGTTGACGGCCGGCTAGGAGTCGGTCACTGGGAAGGTGATCTGGTCAAAGGAAAGCGAGTTGAAAGCGAACCAGCATTAATGACACTCACGGAGCGATACTCCCGAACCGAGATTATCGTCAAGCTACCTGACTATCACGCGGAAACCTGTCGCCGCGCCCTTCAAGCAACGATAGATGATTATGGTGCCAAGGAGTTCGACTCCATCACGTTTGACAACGGTTCAGAGTTCTCATCGTTAGCCAGCGTGACGGGAACGAAGATCTACTTTGCCCATCCATACTCGCCTTGGGAGCGCGGATCAAACGAGAATGCCAATGGCCTTTTGCGAGAGTACTTCCCTAAAGGCAAGTCATTTAAACGCGTGACCTTGGAGGAAATTCAGGCGGTCCAGTCAGCGTTGAATCACCGCCCAAGACGTTCACTAGGTTGGCTGCGACCATGTGATTACTACCCCAACATGGCATGACCTATACCGCTAACAAGAATCGGTTAAAAAGTGTTGCGCTTGATTTGACAATTGAGG
>NZ_RHOL01000069.1 GCF_003946465.1 Lacticaseibacillus hegangensis
CCCCAGTTTACAATTCAAGTGCAACACCCTGACGACTAGACCAAAAAGGCCATGAAGACCTATTCTTGTTAGTACTAGCTAAACAAGAAAGCAGGAATCTTCATGACCCACTCTCAGACTAACACCCACAAGCATTACCAACAACTCAGTTTTAGCGACCGTGCTACAATTCAGGCCCTTCGGGCTGCTGGTGACACCGCGACCGTGATTGCACAGAAGCTTCATCGCAGTAAAGCGACAATCTCACGAGAAATCACGCGTGGATCTGTAACTCAGCTCGACTCGAAGCGTCACTCGCATCAAGTCTATCTTGCGGAAACTGCCCAAGCCATGCACGACCGTAAACGCGATAGAACCGGTCACTACGCCTTTCTTAAGACCGGCCGTGCGTTCTTCAAGGCTCTCGCCAGGGAGCTTACTCGTAAGCCGCGCGTACACAGCGTTGATAGCTTCGTACACTTCTATCGCGACCAGGGCAAGGCTTGCCCTTCAACGACAACTGTGTATCGCTACATCGACGCCGGGCTGCTTGAGCTAGACAACATGACACTTCCCAAGAAGCTCCGACGCCGCATCAAAGGCTATAAGAACGCCCACAAGCGCAAGAATAAGAAGATATACGGCGACTCAATCGAGTTGCGTCCTGCGGCCGTGAATGACCGCACAGGCGTGGGACATTGGGAAGGCGACTTGGTCAAAGGTATTCGCTTAGCTGATGAGCCAGCATTAATGACGCTCACAGAACGGTACAGCCGGACTGAGATCATCGTCAAGATTCCTGACTATCATGCGGGCACCTGCCTTAAAGCCTTGCAGGACACGATCGACGACTACGGGGCCAAGGAATTTGAGAGTATCACTTTTGACAATGGTTCCGAGTTTGCCAAGTTATCAGAGATTGTTGGAACCCAGATTTACTTCGCACATCCGTACTCGCCTTGGGAGCGTGGCACAAACGAGAACGCCAATGGACTGCTTAGGGAATTCTTCCCGAAAGGGAAGTCTCTCAGAGCAGTTACCCTGGTTGAAATTCAAGCAGTCCAATCCGCACTGAACCATCGTCCCAGACGTATTCTGAACTATCTTCGCCCATGCGATTACTACCGATGCATGGCGTAACAGCCTAGACCACTATCAAGAATTCGTTATCATCGTTGCACTTGACTTGAAAATTGAGG
>NZ_RHOL01000007.1 GCF_003946465.1 Lacticaseibacillus hegangensis
AGATTCCACCTCGCGATGGACACCCTTGCCCTTGGCTAGCGGTTCCGACTACTACGGCCCGCAGTGGACTTTCACCACCAAGTTGGCGCCCATGCCGGGCGCACCAAAAAAGCACCCTGCAAACTGCAGGATGCTCAATGTCCGCCGGGCTAGACCCGCCGAAATGAAAGACTAGTCGATCGCCTTAACGTTGTAGAAGGACTTGCGGCCCTTGTACGCAGCAGACTTGCCGAGTTCGTCTTCGATCCGCATCAGCTGGTTGTACTTCGCGATGCGATCGGTCCGGCTCATCGAGCCAGTCTTGATCTCGCCGGCGTTGGTTGCAACAACCAGGTCAGCAATGGTCGTATCTTCGGTTTCACCGGAACGGTGGGAAACAACGGCGGTGTAGCCGGCTTCCTTAGCCATTTCGATCGCTTCGAATGTTTCGGTCAGCGTCCCGATCTGGTTGAGCTTGATCAGGATGGAGTTGGCAACGCCCATGTCGATCCCCTTCTTCAGGTAATCGGTGTTGGTAACGAACAGATCGTCGCCGACGATTTGAACCTTGTCGCCAAGCTTGGCAGTGAACTTCTGCCAGCCTTCCCAGTCGTTTTCGTCGATTGGATCTTCGACTGAAACGATCGGGTACTTGTCGATGTACTTCGCCAGCAGATCGATGAATTCGTCGGTCGTGTAGGAGGTATCAGGATCAGACCACTTCAGGGTGTACTTCTTAGTCTCTGGGTCGTAGAACTCAGACGAAGCAACGTCAAAGGCGATGGCAACGTCTTCGCCCGGCTTGTAGCCGGCCTTCTGGATAGCTTCAACGAGCAGCTCAAAGGCTTCCTCGTTGTCCTTCAGGTTAGGCGCAAAGCCACCTTCGTCGCCGACGGAAGTGATGTCGCCCTTCGCCTTCAGCTCTGCTTGCAGGGCGTGGAAGGTTTCAGAACCCATGCGGATCGCTTCGCGCATGGACTTGGCACCAACAGGCATGATCATGAATTCCTGGAAGTCAACGGTATTCGTGGAGTGCGCGCCACCATTGAGGACATTCATCATCGGTGTTGGCATCACGTGTGCGTTCGGGCCGCCAAGGTACTGGTACAGCGGCAGACCAACTTCAGAGGCAGCAGCACGGGCGGCAGCCAGGGAAACACCGAGAATGGCGTTGGCGCCAAGCTTGCCCTTATTCGGGGTGCCGTCGAGGTCGATCATGGTCTGGTCGATCAGGCGCTGCTCAGTGGCATCCAAGCCGATAACGGCCTTGGAAATCACGTCGTTCACGTTGGCAACAGCCTTCAAAACGCCTTTGCCGCCAAAACGGGACTTGTCGCCGTCGCGCAGTTCAACGGCTTCGTGTTCACCGGTGGAAGCACCTGACGGAACAAGCGCACGGCCGAAGCCGCCATCTTCCGTATAAAGTTCAACTTCAACAGTCGGGTTGCCACGAGAGTCGAGGACTTCGCGAGCCAAAACATCTGTAATAATAGACATATGTTTTCTCCTTTTTGTGCCTGATACAGGCAGGTTTTATCGTAATTAGTTTACCACAGAAAAGCTGTGGGATTAGTCTTGGTAGTTGGCCAAGGCCACGAAACTATCCGGATCCATCGATGCGCCGCCAACCAGGCCGCCATCGATGTCAGGCTTAGCCATCAATTCCTTGACGTTGGCTGGCTTGACCGAACCACCGTAAAGAATGCGAACAGCGTCTGCCGTTGCCGCATCATACAGCTTGGCAACAATTGAGCGGATGTGCGCAACGACTTCTTGCGCCTGATCAGCAGAGGCGGTCTTGCCAGTGCCGATGGCCCAGATTGGCTCGTAGGCGATCACGCTGTTTTTAACGTCTGAAGCGGAGATGCCGGCCAAAGCTGCTTCAACTTGAGAAGCCACCCAGTCGTTGGTCTGACCAGCTTCACGCTGTTCAAGACTTTCACCGCAGCAGATGATCGGCAGCAGGCCGTTTTTCAAGATGGCCTTGGCCTTCTTGTTGATGTCCTGGTCAGTTTCGTGGAAGTAGCCGCGGCGTTCGCTGTGGCCAATCACGACATAGTCCAGGCCCATCTCTTTCAGGGCTTTCGGGCTGGTTTCGCCGGTGAAGGCACCTGCGTCTTCGAAGTAGCAGTTTTCTGCCGCGGTCTGAAGCGGAGTGCCCTTGGCGCCAGCAACCAGGGTGCTCAGATCAATTGCCGGTGCGGCAATCACGGTCTGAACCTTGCTGGATTCTGGTAATTTACCTTTAACGCCGTTCAGAAATGCTTGTGTTTCTTCCGGGTTCTTGTTCATTTTCCAGTTCCCGGCCATGATAGGTGTGCGCATAATTAACTTCCTTTCAGAATTGAAACTTACTTGTCGGAAATTGCCGCGATGCCTGGCAGAGTCTTACCTTCCAGGTATTCAAGGCTTGCGCCACCGCCAGTGGAAATGTGGGTGATCTTTGGTGCGATACCAAGCTGCTTAGCCGCAGCAGTCGAATCGCCGCCACCGATAATCGTGGTTGCGTCTTTCAAATCACCAAGCGCAGTCCCAACTTCCAGGGTACCCTTGGCGTAATTAGGCATTTCGAATACACCCATTGGGCCGTTCCAAACGACCGTCTTGGCACCCTTCAGGGCATCCTTGATGTCCTGAACGGACTTTGGCCCGATATCCAAGGCCATGTAGCCATCAGGAATCGCACCTTCAACAACTTTGTGAGGGGCGTCGTTCGAGAACTCCGTAGCCACCACGTTGTCAACTGGCAGCAAAAGCTTGTCGCCAGCTTCGTCCATGATCTGCTTGGCCAGGTCGATTTTATCCTTTTCAACCAGTGACTTACCGATTGACAGGCCCTTAGCAGCGTAGAAGGTATAAGTCATCCCGCCGCCAACAATGATCTTGTCAGCCTTCGGTACCAGGTTGCGGATCACACCGATCTTGTCAGAGACCTTCGCGCCACCCAAGATGGCAACAAATGGGCGCTTTGGGTTTTGAACAGCGTCGCCCAAGAACTTGATTTCCTTTTCCATCAAGAAGCCGGCAGCAGCCTGAGGCATGTTGGACGCAATGCCGACGTTGGAGGCGTGGGAACGGTGAGCGGTCCCGAAGGCGTCATTGACGAACAGGTCACCCAGCGATGCCCAGTACTTGCCAAGTTCTGGATCGTTGCCGGATTCTTTCTTACCGTCAAGGTCTTCGAAGCGCGTGTTCTCCATCACGAGAACGTCGCCGTCGTTCATCTTGGCAATCGCATCTTCAAGCTCCTTGCCACGGGTGGCAGGAACGAAGGTGACCGGCTTCTTCAGCAGTTCAGAAAGACGCTCTGCAACTGGACGCAGGCTCAACTTAGCCTTATCCTCTTCGGTCTTAACCCGGCCCAAGTGGGACAGCAGAATTGCCTTGCCGCCGTTATCGATCACGTACTGGATCGTCGGCAAAGCAGCCACGATACGGTTGTCATCACCGATGACACCGTCTTTGATCGGCACGTTGAAATCAACGCGGATCAGGACTTTTTTGTCCTTCACGTCTAGATCAGAAACGATCAATTTAGCCATTGAATAAAACCCTCCTAAAATGTTGGAATGCTGAGCGCACACCCACCTGGTCCCAAGCGGACTAGGTTTGCCCTGCCAAACAGCGTGTTTGGTACGGCAAGCCCAGCCCGTCAAGGCCAGGGATGTGCGAGTGCTTTTGCACATGTTGTCATAAAAAGAAGGCGGAGGGAGATACTCCCTCCGCCCCCTTCATAACGGTTGAAATTAGCTAATGCTCTAAGGTTTTAAATTAGAGAGTGGCGAACTTCAGCAGGGTACGAATCATCTGGCAAGTGAAGCCATATTCGTTGTCGTACCAAGCAACCGTCTTAACCAGCTGGTAGTCACCGGCGGTCGTAACTTCGGTCTGGGTAGGGTCGAAGATTGAGCCGTAGGTTGTGCCGATAACGTCGGACGAAACGATCTCGTCAGCGTTGTAGCCGAAGCTTGGGTTGCCATCGGTGTGCTTCTTGATCGCAGCGTTAACCTGATCAGCCGTCACGTTCTTGGTCTTCAGGATGGAAACCAATTCGGTCAGGGAACCGTCAACAACGGAGACACGCTGTGCGTGGCCCTGAAGCTTGCCGTTCAGTTCTGGGATAACGATGCCGATAGCCTTAGCCGCACCAGTTGAGTGAGGGATGGTGTTAACAGCAGCAGAACGCGCAGCGCGCAGGTTGCCACCGCGAACAGGGCCGTCAAGCAGCATCTGAGTGGAGGTGTAAGCGTGAACCGTTGTCATGGTACCAACTTCGATGCCGAATTCCTTGTTCAGGAAGTAAGCCATTGGTGCCAGGCAGTTGGTCGTGCAAGAACCGGCGGAAACGATCTTGTCGTCAGCGTCCAAGGTGTCATCGTTTACGTTGTAAACGATGGTCTTGATCTTGCCAGCAGGTGCGGAAATCAGAACACGTTCTGCGCCGGCATCCAAGTGAGCCTGAGCCTTTTCAGCTGAGGTGTAGAAGCCTGTGCATTCGAGAACGTACTGAACGCCGTCGTTCTTAACCCAAGGAATGTTCTGAGCCTGAGGTTCAGCATAAACACGGTATTCCTTGCCGTTAACAACGATACCGTTGTCGGTAGCGCTGACTTCACCAGGGAAAGTGCCGTGAGTTGAGTCATACTTCAGCAGGTGAGCCAACATCGCTGGGCTGGTCAGATCGTTGATGGCAACAACTTCAATATCGTTGCTCTTGGCACCTAATTCAAAGATGCGACGGAAGGCCAAACGACCGATACGGCCAAAACCATTGATACCAATTTTAACAGTCATGCTAAAATTTCCTCCTTTAGGAAATAAGAGTTTTATTCTAACGGGTTTCCCCAGTTAAAATCGCATTTGAGGCGCCGACGTCCGTGATGAGCCACGTCCGACTCGGCGCATTTTTCATATATGCTGCGATTGCCTTGGCCTTGGAGCGGCCGCCGGCAACTGCAAACACATATGGGATATGATCAAGATCCGGAATCTGTAACCCAATTCTTGGGATCTTGTAGATGACCTTGCCGCTCGCATCGAAAAACGTGCCAAAAGTTTCTGAAACTGCATGCTGTTCGGTGAGCTCGGCAATGGCCTCAGGAGACATCGATCGACGCTTGGCCATGATCAATGCATCTCCTATACTATGAATCACAACCTGGGCATTGTCAATTAATTGGAGCACCTCACGGACCGCCGGCTCTTGGAGCAGTGGCTGGTAAGTTTTCGCGCTGACATTTTCAGGAATGTACAGCACGCGGTACTTACTATCCGTTGCTTCTGCCATGCTGGCGGCAACCGAATTGGCTTGAATTGCCACCGCCTCGCCGACGCCGCCGCGTGCTGGCACAAAGGTTAACTCGCGGCCTGCAGACAGCTTATACGTCATCTGCTGGGCCACGCGCGCCATTGTCGTGCCGCCCATGACCGCAATGGTCAACTGGCCGCTGGGCAGGATCAGCTGGAGAGTGGAGTTTAACTCCTTCCCCATCTCGTCCAAGACCCGGCTGCTTTGATCCGCGTCACCGCTGACAATCAGGCAGTGCTCAATGCCAAGCTTTTCGGCAAGGTGCTTCTCGTCTTCCTTGAACCCCAGCAGCCGATTCATGAACTGCTCCAAGCCTTGGAAAACTTCGATACCCTGGCTGGTAAGGACCATGCCAGACTTTGAGCTTTCAATCAGGCCTTGCTTACGCAGAAACTCGGTTTCCGTGCGCAGAACTCGTTCGCTCAGCTTCATCTGCTCAGCAAGCGCCCGTCTACCGACCGGCGACATCCAGCTGATGAATTGCAAGATCTGATAGCGTTGCGTAATCACGCCCATGAAATCAGGCGCGATTGCTTCGATCCAAGCGAACTCAGAATGCATAGCTCATTGTCCTTTTCGTGGGTCGTTTGGCGTCCTACCGTGCCACATGGTGACCCAGTAGTAGCAAAAAATTTTGGGACCCCAGACACACCGGATCTCCCTTACCAACGCTTTCTATTATAGCCACCTGCTGAAAACGGTGCAAGGGATTTGCCTAAAAGCCGAAAACTCTTCCAATTTTGGAAGAATCTATGCCGAGCCTGCGCATATTTTCGGAAAGAAACCGTTCTCTAATTTGGGGACGGGGTTTTCAAAACTGGTCATTCGGATGAGTTCTCACCTATTTTTCATCAAAAAAGCACCCGCGCAAATGCGCGAGTGCTCGATTTCAGGATTACTTCTGGTCGGCCTTCGAGGTCAAAATATCATCGATTAAGCCGTAATCCTTGGCTTCCTGAGCGGTCATATAGTTATCGCGCTCCGTATCCTTCTTGATTTTGGCTTCCGTCTGACCAGTGGCGTCAGACAGGATCTTATTCAGCTTCTTGCGCGACTTCAAAATCTCCTCAGCGGCGATCTCAATCTCGGTCTGCTGGCCTTGGGCACCGCCAGACGGCTGGTGGATCAGAATTTCAGAGTTAGGCAGCGCAAACCGCTTGCCCTTCGCCCCACCGGCGAGCAGCACCGACGCCATCGATGCAGCCATGCCGATCGCGATCGTTTGCACATCGGCGTGAATCAAGTTCATCGTGTCCAGCATCGCCAGGCCGGAGGTGATCACACCACCAGGACTGTTGATGTACAGGTAAATATCTTTATCAGGGTCTTGTGCGTCGAGGAACAGAAGCTGCGCAATGACGGAGTTTGCAACCTGGTCATTGATTTCCCCGGACAGCATGATGATCCGGTCTTTAAGCAAGCGGGAGTAGATATCATAAGAACGCTCGCCGCGGCTGGTTTGTTCAATCACTGTCGGAACTAACATAGCGGAACCTCCTAACGAGTATTAGCACTCTTCTAAGTACAGTGCCAAGCTTAGCACTAACGTCAAAAAAGGTCAAAGACTTTGACCAACTTTTCGGGTCAGGGATAGTTTAGCATACTCACGCGCCTCGCGAGCCCTCAACCACCTGCTGCAGGCATTAAAAAAGGCGCCAACTAGTGGCGTCTTCCTTGAATGCTGCGCAGCCCGGGAGTCGAACCCGGATTTCGAGAACCGGAATCTCACGTGCGATCCATTACACTAACCGCGCAAGTACTCAATTATTTTACGGGAGCGCCGGCCAAAATGCAACCCTCAAGCCAAATTCAGGCCCGCGTTCACTGCAGCTTCTCGTCAGGGATGGCCGTCAGATGCTGATCGACCGTGTCAACCTGGCTCTTGATCGCTTCATACACTTTTTCCGGAAAATCCAGATAGGTCATGCATGAACCCACATGATCGTAAATCTCATCGCGCATGTCATTGGCCTTTTGGGTCAAACTGACATCCACCCGGCGCTCATCTTGCGCAGAGCGTTTGCGTGAGATCCAGCCGTCCTTTTCCATCCGCTTCATCAGCGGCGTCAAGGTCCCAGAATCCAGGTTCAGCGTCTGCCCGACTTCCTTGACCGACATCGTGCCGTGCTCGTAAAGCGACAGCAGCGTGATGTACTGCGGATAAGACAGCTTGTACTTGGCCAGCGCCTGCGAATAAAAGTGGTTAAATTGTTTTTGCGCTTTGTATATGGAAAAACACAGCTGTTCATTTAAACGGATCGGTTTAGTCATATGCTCGCCTCCAGTGACGTCATATCCATCTCTTCTATCGAGCTTATTGTAGACGATTTAATTAAGTAATGGAAGTGTCAACTTTCAGCCGCCTGCTGACTGCCTTCTGCGATCTGGTTCAATTTCCGCAACCGGTGATTGATGCCCGACTTCGAAATCACGCCGCTCGGCACCATTTCACCCAGCTCCTTCAACGACACATCAGGGTGCGCGAGCCGCAGCTCTGCGATTTCCCGCAGTTTGGGCGGCAGCCCTTCCAGCAGTCCCCGGTCTTTCAGGGCATTAATATTCTCAATCTGCCTTTGCGCTGCATCGATGGTTTTATTCAAGTTGGCAGTCTCGCAGTTCACCAGACGATTGACGGAGTTGCGCATGTCGCGGACAATCCGAACATCCTCGAATTTAAGCATGGCCGTGGTCGCACCGATCACCTGCAGAAAGTCCGCAATCTTTTCGGCCTCTTTGAGGTACACGATCCAACCGCTGCGCCGTTCAACAGTGCGGGCATTCAACCCAAAATCATTCATCATCTTCAGCACATCATCATTGTGGTCCTTGTACAGTGAATAGATTTCCAAGTGGTACCGGGACGTCTCCGGACTGTTGACTGAGCCGCCTGCAAGAAATGCCCCACGCAGATAAGAGCGCTCTCGCTGCGGCTCGTCCAGCACCTTTCGGGACACCGCAGTGCGGATCGACATGTCGCTTCCGTCCAGAATATCCAGATCTTCCAAAACGGCGTTCACCCCGGTGGTCAGGCGGACCACATACTGGTTGTTCTTCTTCAGCTTCATTTTGCGCCGAACAATCAGGTTGGCTTCGTGATGGTAGACCTGGCGGATCAGGCTGTAGATCCGGCGCGCGATCGCAGGATTCTCCGTTTGGACGTTGAGCACGAACTGGTGCGCCTGAATTGCCAACGTCCCGTTCATCCGAATCAGTGCCGACAGCTCCGCCTTCGCGTGTTCCGGGTGAACCTCCAGTTGGGTCAATTCCTTTTTAACCGTGCTAGCAAAACTGGCCATTCACTCACCGCTTTCTTTTTTTCATCGTGCCGACCTGAAAGGCCAGGTTCAAAATTTCGGACGCCACCTTGTCCCCGTCGTGGAAGACCCCACGGTCCCGCAACTTCAGAAAATCAGCTGAGATGACGCGGCAGCCTAAGTCTCGCAGGCCTTGGTAGTCCGGGCGCACTGGCACCAAGATCTCGTTGTACTTCTGGGCGTCCAGCGAATTCTTCGGCACCGGGGCAATGTTGACCAGCACTGTGTCGACAAAATTGGCCCCCAGATGCCGGTTCAGCACCCGCACGTGGTCGGCATCTGTGAAACGCTCGGTCTCGCCCTTTTGTGTCATGATGTTGACGACATAAATGACTTCCGCGCGGGTCTTGAGCACCGCTTGGCCCAAGTTCTTGATCATCAAGTTAGGCAGCACACTGGTAAACAGGCTCCCTGGCCCCATCACCACGACATCCGCCGCCAAAATCGCGTCGATCACCTGTGGCATGGCCTCAGGTTCTTGAGCGTCGTCGGTATCAGTGACCCATACGCGCTTAATGTGCTTGCCGGCGGCCGTGATTTCAGCCTCACCAGCGAGGGTCGTGCCATCGGTGAACTCAGCGTGAAGCGTCAGCGGCCGGTTGCTGGCGGGATAGACATGGCCATCGACCTTCATCATGGACGACAGGGTTTGAACGGCCTGAAAAATGCCCCCGCCCATTTCCGACAGCGCCGCGATGATCAAGTTGCCAATCGCATGGCCGGCAAAGAAACTGTCGCCGCTGTCAAAGCGGTACTGGAAGACCTGTTTCTCCAGCTCCGGCATGTCGGATAACGCCACCAGAACGTTGCGAATATCGCCCGGCGGCACCACGTTAATATAGTTGCGAATCACGCCGCTTGAGCCGCCATCATCGGCCACCGTGACGACCGCCGTGACATCGGCATTTTGTTCACGCAAACTCTTGACGATGACCGGCAGACCGGTCCCGCCGCCGATGACAACGACCTTGGGCCGCCGCCCGCGAATGACGCGGATCGTTTTGGTTTCATTTGGCATCATGAGCGGTTCACCGTCGCTTTCCGTTTGTTGACATCACGATGCGTAATATCGACCGGGTACCCGGCCGCCGCAAACGCCTTGCCGACCCGCTCCGTGAATGCCACACTGCGGTGCTGACCGCCAGTACAGCCGATCGCGATAGTCACACTGCTTTTGCCCTCTTGTTTGTACTGCGGCATAATGCTGGCCAGCATCGTGTAAAACTGCTGGTAAAACGTTTCCGCCGCCGGGTTATCCATCACGTAATCGTAGACTTCCTGATCGCGGCCGTCGCGGTTGCGAAACTTCTGCACGTAGTAGGGATTGGGCAAGAAACGCACATCCATCACGATATCGGCATCGATAGGCAAACCGTACTTGAAACCGAAGGACATCACTTCCAAGTGGAAGGTCGGATGATCGGCCGATTTGAAGATGACGAAGAGCTTTTCGCGCAGCTGCCGGGGAGAAAGGTTGGTCGTGTCGATTACCACCTGGGCGCGGTTGCGCAGTTCAGTCAGCAGGCTGCGCTCCTTTTTGATGCCGTCCATCAGGCGGCCTTCCTGCGCTAAGGGATGACTGCGGCGGGTCTCCTTGTACCGGGACACCAGCTCGGCATCCGTCGCGTCCAGAAACAGAATCTTGGTGGTGACAAACGACGTGTTGTCCAAGTTGGCCAGCATATCATTGATCTGGTCGTAAAAGGCGTGGCTGCGCAAGTCCACCACCAGCGCGATCTTGGTGATCTTGCCATTTTCCTTCATCAATTCCCAGAACTTTGGCAACAGCGCCGGGGGCATATTGTCGACGGTGAAGTAACCCAAGTCCTCAAATGATTGCATGGCGACGGTTTTGCCGGCGCCGGACATGCCGGTGATCACCACGAGATTCATCGTGTCTGCCATCCTATCCCTTCTTTCTTTGCCCATTGTAACATGCCGGGCGTGTCATCAACAGCCCTGGCGTTTCCAACTTTTCACGGCACGAAAAAAGCCGCCCCGCAGGACGGCCGCATGCTCAAATCTGACGCCGCGCAAAAGCGGTGAGGAGCGCGTTGATTCCAAGAATCAAAAAGGCAGTGGCGAGTAGGACAATCAGTCCGACTGCCGCGACCACCGGCTGCATGATCAGCAGCAAGCTGACCAGCACCGCGAACAGGTCGAGCACCAAGGTCAGGATAAACCAACCGGTCCCAGCGTCGCGCATGTGCCCGGCGTTGACCAAGTTGGCGATGCTGTCGACCAAAAACCATATGGCAAACAGGTATGCCAGCGTGATGGCCCCCGACTCAAGGTCAAACAGGAAGACCAGCCCCAGCAGTACGTCGAAAATTCCGGCAATCAAGCTGATCCATGCGAGGCCCCCAGTCAGTGCCCGTAATTTAGAGAAGCTGGCCAGCGTGGCGATGCCGCGAATGATGGCAACCAGCGCGAACAGGAAGGTCAATGTCGCCATCGTTGCGCCTGGGTGATTCACGACCACGATTGCCGCCAAGATCAAAGCAATCCCAGTGAAGAGCTCGCCCCAGTCAAAACCAAAGTGTGTCTGTCTAAACATAATTTGCCACCTCTTGCATTCATCATACCGACTCGGCTTTTAATGCACAAGGAAAACTCAGCACCAGGCAACAGGCTAGCGTGCCGTCTGTTTGGCTGCACGCGCTTTGTCCCGCGCTAAAATCGGGCCGAGATACTGCCCGGTATATGAAGCTTTGACCTTGGCCACTTGCTCAGGTGTGCCAGTGGCAATCACCTGACCGCCGCCGTCGCCACCTTCCGGCCCAAGATCGATCAGCCAGTCAGCGGTCTTGATGACGTCGAGGTTGTGCTCGATCACCAGGACCGTGTTGCCTTCATCGACCAGCCGCTGAAGGACATCCAAGAGCTTGCGAATGTCGTCTGTGTGCAGCCCGGTCGTCGGCTCATCCAGAATGTAGAAATTCCGCCCAGTCGAGATCTTCTGCAGCTCAGAGGCCAGCTTCATGCGCTGCGCCTCGCCACCAGACAGCGTCGTGGCACTTTGGCCCATCTGAACATACCCCAAACCAACATCGACGATAGTCTGCAGCTTGCGCGCGATCTTGGGAATTGCCGCAAAAAACTTCACCGCTTCGTCCACGGTCATGTTCAATACGTCGGCAATGCTCTTGCCCTTGTACGTCACTTCAAGTGTTTCAGAGTTGTAGCGCGTCCCGTGGCAGACCTCGCAAGGCACGTACACGTCCGGCAGGAAGTTCATTTCGATCTTGATAATGCCGTCGCCTTTGCAGTGCTCGCAGCGGCCGCCCTTGACGTTGAAGGAGAACCGGCCCTGGGTGTACCCACGCAGCTTCGCCTCATTGGTTTGTGCAAACAAGGCGCGAATATCATTGAAAACGCCAGTGTAAGTCGCCGGGTTGGAACGCGGCGTGCGGCCGATGGGGCTCTGATCGATATCGACCAGCTTCTCAATATTCTGCCAGCCCAGCACTTTATCGTACTTGCCTGGCTTTTCAGAATTGCGATACAGCTTTTGAGCCAAGGCGCGCTTCAAAATCGAGTTGACCAGCGTTGACTTGCCGGACCCGGATACCCCAGTGACGCCAATGAACTCGCCCAGGGGAAAGTCGACATTGATGTGTTTCAGGTTGTGCTCGGCGGCCCCAACGACTCGGATCACCTTGCCGTTGCCCGGCCGCCGGTGTTCGGGAACAGGGATAAACTTTTTCCCGGCCAGGTACTGACCGGTCAGCGACTTGCTGGAGCGCATCACCTGTTTCGGGGTGCCGGCCGCCATGATGTGGCCGCCGTTATCCCCGGCTCCGGGCCCGACGTCGATCAGGTAATCCGACGCCAGCATGGTGTCCTCGTCGTGTTCGACCACGATGAGGGTGTTGCCCAGATCGCGCATCTTCTTGAGCGAATTGATCAGTCGTGCGTTGTCGCGCTGATGCAGCCCAATTGAAGGCTCATCCAGAATGTAAAGCACGCCAGACAAGTTCGAGCCGATTTGTGTGGCCAGCCGGATGCGCTGTGCCTCGCCGCCGGACAGTGTGCCGGCGGAGCGCGACAGCGTCAGGTAGTCCAGGCCAACGTTCTCTAAGAACGTCAACCGGTCGTTGACCTCCTTCACGATGGGCTGAGCGATCACTTGCTGCGTCGGCGTCAGTTGAATGCTTTGGAAAAATGGCAGCGCGTGCTTAATTGACAGGTTCGAGGCGTCGGCAATGTCTTTGCCCGCGACTTTGACCGCCAAAGCTTGCCGGTTCAGCCGCTTGCCGTGGCACACAGGGCAGACCAACGCGGTCATGTACTGGCGCATCTGGTCGGAGCCAAACGGCGAGTTGTTGGCGTGGTAGCGCCGCTCAATGTTCGGCAGCACGCCCTCAAATGGGGCTGTCACATCCCGCACCCCGCCAAAGTCGGAGTCAGCATGAAAATGAAACGGCTTGCCATGGCTGCCGTTGAGCACAATGTCGCGCTGGCGGTCGGTCAGCTTGTTGAACGGCTTATCGATGGGGATCTTAAATGCCTGGCACGCCTGCTCCAACATGGCTGGATAATACGTGGAAGAAGCCGAATACCAGGCCGCAATAGCGCCTTGCTGAATCGACTTGGTCTGATCCGGCACGACCAGGTCAACGTCAACGGTCAGCTTTTCGCCTAAACCGTCACACTCGGGGCACGCCCCAAACGGTGCGTTGAACGAAAACAGCCGCGGCTCCAACACCCCAATGGTGAACCCGCACAGGGGACAAGCAAAATGCTCGGAGAAGACCAAGGGCTCCCCGCCGATCACGTCCACGTTGGCATACCCTTCAGACAGCCGCAGCGCCGCCTCGAACGAATCAAACAGGCGCGAGCGATTATCAGCATCCCCGTGCTTGACCACGATCCGGTCGATCACAATATCAATGTCGTGATTCTTGTTTTTGTCCAGTTCTACGTCGGCGTTAGCGTCCATGATCTCACCATCGACGCGCATCCGCACGTAGCCTTCACGCACAATTTTTTCCAGGACCTTCTTGTGTGAGCCCTTTTTGCGCCGGACTACTGGTGACAGAATCTGAATGCGACTCTGGTCTGGGAGCTTCTGCACGCGGTCAACCATTTGCTCAACGCTCTGGCTGGAGATCACGGTCCCGTCATTAGGACAGATTGGCGTGCCGATGCGCGCCCAGAGCAGCCGCAAGTAGTCGTTGATTTCCGTCACCGTGCCAACAGTGGACCGCGGGTTTTTTGAAGTGGTCTTCTGATCAATCGAAATCGCCGGGCTGAGGCCATCAATTGAGTCCACATCCGGCTTGTCCATTTGACCCAAAAACTGCCGGGCATACGCCGAGAGGCTCTCCACATACCGCCGCTGGCCTTCAGCGTACAGCGTGTCAAAAGCCAAACTGGACTTACCAGAGCCGCTCAGGCCCGTCATGACGACCAGTTTATTTTTGGGAATCGTCACGTCAATGTTCTTCAGGTTATGGGCTCTTGCCCCGTGGATCACAATTTTATCGTTCGCCATAAATCCTCACTTTTCTGCTTCCAATTCCAAAATCGTATCACGCAGCGTGGCCGCCTGCTCGAAGTCGAGCTTCTTGGCTGCGGCTTCCATCTGGGTCCGCAGGTTGCCGATCAGCTGCTTGCGGTCGGCCTTGCTCATGTCGTGCAAATCGACTTCCGCAAAGCTGCGGTCCTTGTCCGGATCCGCGTTGCCGCTGGTGTCCACCGCAGAAATCGCGTCCCGAATCGGTTTGACGATGGTCGTTGGGGTGATGTGGTGCTTCTTATTAAACGCCATCTGAATCGTGCGCCGGCGCTTGGTTTCATCGATCGCGCCCTTCATCGAATCCGTCACGGAATCCGCGTACATGATGACCTTCCCGTGCTCGTTGCGACTTGCGCGGCCAATGGTCTGGATCAGCGATCGCTCCGCGCGCAAGAAGCCTTCCTTATCCGCATCCAAGATCGCGATCAAAGACACTTCAGGCACATCGATCCCTTCGCGCAGCAGGTTGATGCCGACCAGCACGTCGTACTTGCCAAGCCGCAGGTCGCGGATAATCTGGGTCCGTTCTAGGGTTTTAATGTCCGAGTGCAGGTAAGCGACCTTGATGCCCTCTTCTTTCAGGTAATCAGTCAGATCCTCGGCCATTTTCTTGGTCAAAGTGGTCACAAAGACGCGCTCGTTGTGCTCGACGCGCTTATTGATTTCCGACGTCAAGTCATCGATTTGGCCCATGATCGGCCGTACTTCGATTTCAGGATCGAGCAGCCCGGTTGGCCGAATGATCTGCTCGGCGATGTCTTCTTTCGGCACGCGGTCCAGTTCGTAAGGGCCAGGGGTCGCGCTGACGTACAGGATCTGGTTGACGTGCTGCTCAAACTCGTTCAGCTTCAGCGGGCGGTTGTCCAGCGCGCTAGGCAGCCTAAACCCGTAATCAATCAGCGTCTGCTTGCGGGCGCGGTCGCCGTTGTACATGGCGCGCACCTGCGGCATGGTGACGTGGCTTTCATCGACCATGATCATGAAGTCTTTTGGGAAAAAGTCCAGCAACGTGTATGGCGGCTCGCCGGCCTTGCGTCCTTCCATATGGCGGGAGTAGTTCTCAATGCCGTTGGTGTAACCCATCTCCCGCAGCATCTCAATATCATAATTGGTCCGCTGCTCCAGGCGTTGAGCCTCAAGCAGCTTGCCCTGATCCTGCAACTCCTTCAGCCGCTGGGTCAGCTCCTTGGAAATACTTTCGATTCCTCGTTCCATGGCGTCGTCAGAGGTCATGAAGTGAGTCGCCGGGAAGATGGACACCTGCTCGCGTTCGCCCACGACTTCTCCAGTCAGGGCATCGACCTCGGTGATGCGATCCACTTCATCGCCGAAGAACTCAACGCGGATCGCGTGGTCGTCCCGGCTAGCCGGGAAAATTTCAACCACGTCGCCGCGAACGCGGAACCGGCCACGCTGAAAATCGATATCATTGCGCTCGAACTGAATGTCGACCAGTTGCCGCAGCAGCGTATTGCGGTCAATTTCCATGCCTTTGCGAATCGACAAGACGTGGTCGCGGTACTCGGTTGGCGACCCCAACCCGAAGATGGAGGACACCGAAGCCACGACGATCACATCATTGCGCTCAAGCAAAGCCGCCGTTGCGCTGTGGCGCAACTTATCGATTTCGTCGTTGATCGCCGAGTCTTTTTCGATGTACGTGTCTGAACTTGGCACATAGGCTTCCGGCTGATAATAGTCATAGTACGAAACGAAGTACTCCACCGCATTGTGTGGGAAGAACTGCTTAAATTCGCCATAGAGCTGGCCGGCCAGCGTCTTGTTGTGCGACAAAATCAGGGTCGGCTTGTTCAAGTTGGCAATCACATTGCTCATTGTGAAAGTCTTCCCGGTCCCAGTGGCCCCCAGCAGGATCTGCTCTTTTTTGCCGTCTTTAAAACCCTTGGTCAGCTTGGCGATGGCTTCGGGTTGGTCTCCGGCCGGTGCATACGGTGAGACCAAGTCAAATTTCTTATCCGCGATTCGTGTGATCATCTGATTACCTCCAGTGGCCGACCGCCGCAGCGGGCGATTATCATGGGCCTGGCAACAAAAAAGTCGGAACCGAGATCCCAACTTTTGACTGACACTTATTATACCATAGCGAACAAATATTCGTGCTCGCGTTCTTTACTTTTTTGCCATCACCGAGCGGGTCAACTTCTTCAGCATGTCGCGATCGGCAAACTCCTCGTTCAACATATCAGGCAAGATCTCTTTGAGAAAATACTGGACGCTTGGCCGCGCCTCAAAGCTCATGATGACGCTCAAGCTTTCCGTGTAAATATTGACGAACACGCGCTCAGGGTTGCCCTTTTCAATTTCGCCGAAGGATTCGTAAAGCAGGTCGACCTTGTCAGAAATGCTAAGGATTTGCCCTTCCAGCGTCTCATCTTTGCCCTCACCCAGTCGGCGGCGGTAGATGTCCTGGTATTCGGCCGGAATCTCGTTTTGAATAAAGTTTTCAGTCATCGATTCTTCAACATCGGCCAGCATCTCGCGCAAGGCTGGTGTGGCATACTTGACCGGCGTCTTGATGTCGCCGATGAAGCGCTCCGTGTAATCGTGGTTCAAGGCTTTTTCGTACAACATCTGCCAGTTGACCTGATTCCCGGCGTGCTCTTCGATGTCGCCCAGCATCTGGGCAATCTCGGCCACCTTGAACGAGTGCGCGGCCACGCTGTGCTCAGCGTACTTGAAGAAGCCCGGCGCGCGGCGCAGCGTCTCTAAATTACCTAACCCCTGGATGTACTGATGCATGCCCATGATGCAGCCCCCTGACGTAAATTTTGAACAGCTTACCACGCCGGCCGCCAGGATTCAACCCCGCTCAGCGTCGCGAATCAAAAAGGACCTCCCGAAGAGGTCCTCATGATGATTACGAATTCTTGAAAGCAGTCAAGGCGTCCTCAAAGGCGGCCAGCTTCTTGTCGGCAGCGTCTTTGGAATCGGCGACTGTGCCGACGTAGAACTTGACCTTGGGCTCCGTCCCGGATGGCCGAATCGCGATCCACGTGCCATCGGCCAGAATATACTTCAGCACATCAGACACTGGCATGGCAATCGGACTCACATTGCCGGACGCATCTGTGGTTTGCTGAAGCTTGTAATCTTCGGTCGAAACCACCTTGACGCCGGCAAACTCGGCCGGGCTTTCCTCACGGAACTTGGTCATCAAAGCGGCCATTTCCTTCGGGCCCTCAAGGCCTGGGAAGTCCAAGCCCACGGTCTTTTCGGCAAAGTGACCGTAGCGGTCGTACAGGGCTTGAATGCCATCCCACAACGTCTTGCCCTGGGCCTTGTAATACGCGGCGACTTCCGCGAGCAGCACAGTCGACTGAATCGCATCCTTATCGCGGACAAACGGCTTGATCAAGTAGCCATAGCTCTCCTCAAACCCGAACAGAAACTCATGACTACCGGTTTCCTCGTACTGCTTGATTTGATCGCCGATAAACTTAAAGCCAGTTTCAACGTTGATCATCTCAACGCCATAATCCTTCGCAATGGCTGTTGCCAGCTCTGTCGACACGATTGACTTGACCACCGCGCCGTTGGCCGGCAAAGTGCCCGCCTGCTTGCGTGCCTCCAGAATGTAGTGAAGCAGTAAACTGGCGATTTGATTGCCGGTCAGCAGCTGATAGCTGCTGCCGGTCCACACTGCGGTGCCGAGGCGATCGGCATCCGGATCCGTGGCAATCAGGACATCCGCGTGGCTCTTTTTACCCATTTCAATGGCCAAGTCAAACGTCTGCGGAAATTCCGGGTTGGGGAAGGGCGTGGTTGGGAACTCCGGGTCAGCGGTGGACTGCGGCAGCACGAGTTCGAAGTTTTCAAACCCGGCGTTGCGCAGCACCATCTGAGCGGGGATTCGGCCGGTGCCGTTCAACGGTGAGTAAATCAGGCTCATATCCTTGCCGACTGTCTTGACCAAGTCCGCGTTGATCGTCACGGTGCCAACGGCGCGGTAATAGGCCTCGTCCACGCCTTCGCCGATGATATGCATCAGGTCCTTCGCCCGCAGTTGATGAACATCCATCACCTTGACCCCGAACAGGTCCGTGACACTCCGGACGTACGCCGTGATCTTGTCGGACTCTTCCGGCGGCATTTGACCGCCATCCGGGCCGTAGATCTTGTAGCCGTTGTACTGCTTTGGGTTGTGGCTGGCCGTGATCATGATGCCGGCGTAAGTCTTCAGTTCACGCACCGCAAAAGACAGCTCCGGTGTCGGGCGCAAGCTGTCGAATACAAAACTTGGGATCTCATGCTCGCCTAGGACCGCCGCGGCCTCAAGGGCAAATTGCTGGCTCATGTAACGGGAGTCGAACGAAATGGCCACCCCTTGCGCCTTTTGCGCGGTGGGCAAGGTGTCCATAAACCGCGCCAGGCCCTCAGTCGCCTGCCGCACCGTGTAAATGTTCATCCGGTTGATGCCGGCCCCGATAATGCCGCGCATCCCCGCCGTGCCAAAACTCATCGGCGCCGTGAAGGCCTCTTCCTGCGTAGTCTCATCCATTGTTTGCAGCTCAGTTTTGAGCGCTGCATCCAGGGTGGGCTCGTTTAGCCACGCCTGGTAGTTTTCCTTATATCCCATGTGATCAGCTCCTGTCTTTTATTCAGGCTGCGATTGACACGCCTATTGTAACCCCGAACCACGAATAAAGCGCGCGCAAACGCCTCCTCAAGCACTTCGCGGCCTCAGCTTCCCCATTTATTATTGCACAGCCAGTTTTTGATGCAATCAGGACGCGGCAACTCTCATCACCGTCCAAGAAAAAAACACCGACTGCCAAAAGTGGCGACCGGTGTAGCTTTAAGCTAGTTTTGCTCAGCGGAAGGCACAGCGCCCGCCTGTAATTGTGCGTCTTGCAAACTTTGAATGTAATTAAAAGCACTTTGACCGGCCTGGCCGCCTTCACCGACCGCCGTTGCGATCTGGCGCAGGTTCTTCGCCCGAACGTCGCCGATGGCAAAAATGCCAGGGACTTGGGTCTCCATAAGTTCGTTAGTCGGGATCCAGCCCGCGTCATCAAGCACATCAACGTGCTTAAAACTGTCGGTCAGCGGCTTGATGCCGACGTAGATGAACACGCCGGAAACTGGGAGCACTTTATCCTCGCCGGTTTCCTTGTCGTGATAGCGCACGCCGGTGACTTTATTGTCATCGCCCAAGATTTCCTCAGTTTGCGCGTTCCAGACAAAATGCATCTTGGGGTTGGCAAACGCCCGCTGCTGAATGATTTTCTGCGCGCGCAGTTGGTCGCGGCGGTGAATCACCGTCACTTTAGACGCCAGCCCTGCGAGGTATAGCCCTTCTTCAACCGCGGAATCGCCGCCACCGATCACGGCGACCTCCTGGCCCTTGAAAAATGCCCCGTCGCAAACCGCGCAGTATGAAACGCCGCGGCCGCCGTATGCTTCCTCACCAGGCACGCCGAGCTTACGGTGCTCAGCGCCGGTTGCGATGATCACCGCTTTGGCCTGGTACTCGCCTTCGTCTGTGACCACGGTTTTGATTTTGCCGTCATCGGTCAAATCGGTGACATTCCCGTACGCATACTCGGCACCAAACTGCGTGGCCCCGTCGTACATCTGTTGGCCGAGTTCTGGACCCAGAATCGACTTAAAACCAGGATAGTTCTCCACAGCCGCGGTGTTATTCATTTGGCCGCCGTAAATCCCCCGGTCAAGCATGAGCACCGACAGGTTCGCGCGCGACGCATACAGCGCCGCGGTCATCCCGCCGGGGCCAGCACCGATCACAATCACATCATATTGTTTTGCCATGGCAAACACTCCTTCGCCGCATTTTTGCTTACGTTTTGTAAGTCTTTAGTTACTATACCTGCTTTGGTGTAGTTTGTAAAGTCAGCCCAAAGTCAAATTCCGGTTTGCCCTCACGCGCCATCAGATCCGTAATCACGGTCTTAATGGGAGCACCTTGGTACAAGACTTGATAGATGCCCTCAGAAATTGGCATATCGCAACCCTGATCCTTGGCCAGTTCGTGCACGACCTTCGCAGTGGACACACCTTCGACGACCATGCCCATGTTGGCGAGCACGTCTGACAGCTTTTTCCCTTGCCCGAGCGCATTGCCGGCGCGCCAGTTACGGCTGTGCACGCTGGTGCATGTCACGATCAAATCGCCGACCCCAGACAGCCCGATGAAGGTCATCGGATTGGCCCCCATGTGCGTGCCTAATCGAGTAATCTCCGCCAGCCCGCGGGTCATCAGTGCCGCTTTGGTATTGTCGCCATAGCCCAGCCCGTGCAAAGCCCCGGCGCCGATCGCGATGACATTTTTCAGCGCCGCACCCAGCTCAACGCCAAGGACGTCTGTATTGGTGTACAGCCGGAAATAGTCATTCATGAACAGCTTCTGGACGGCCTGGGCGGCGGCCAGATCCGATGAGGCGACAGTCAGCGTGGTGATGTCCTTGGTGGCCACATCTTCTGCATGACTAGGGCCTGAAATCACCACGGGCCCACGGTATGCCCCGACTGGCAGCACCGCTGCCAGCACCTCGGAGACCCGCAGCTTGGTGCCCAGCTCCAGCCCCTTGGCCGCATGGGCAACGATGGGCTGGCCTTGAAGCAGCGGTTTGACCTGCTCGGCGACGCTGCGGATCGCGTTAGTCGGCACCACAAACAGGATCACGGTCGCCCCGGCCACCGCTTCTGCTAGGTCACTAGTCGCCCGCAGGTCATCGTGCAGCACGAAATCAGGCAGATAATGCTGGTTATGATGGGTCTCGTTGATTTCCGGGACCTGCTTTTGATCATGGGTCCATAAGGCAACATTCAACCCATTTTCCACCAGCAGATTGGCCAGCACCGTGCCCCAAGAGCCAGCGCCAAGTACCGCAATTTTATCAGTCACAAGATCACTCCTATAAGTTATTCAGCGAAAAGCCGTCCATGTACCAAGGGACATCCTTGTGGCGCCGCCAAAGCACCAACGCCAGCGCGCCGGCAAACAGCACCACTGACAGCAGCTGCGACACCCGCAGGCCCGGCATCAAATATAGACTGTCCGTGCGCATACCCTCGACAAAAAAGCGGCCGAAGCTGTACCACATGACGTAACTCAGCAGAATTTCGCCCCGCTTGAACCACCCCTTGTGGTGGCGAACCGTCATAATCAGCACAAACCCGATCAGATTCCACATCGACTCGTACAGAAAAGTGGGCTGCCGGTAGGCGCCGGCGATGTTCATCTGCTGAATGATAAATTCCGGCAGGTGCAGACCTCGCAAGTACGCAAGCGTGGTCTTAGCCCCGAACGCTTCCTGATTCATGAAGTTGCCCCAGCGGCCGATGCTTTGCGCGATCATGACCGTTGGCGCCGCAATGTCGAGCACCAGCCACGCGGGCAGCCACTTGACCCGGCAGTAAATCAGAAACACGATCACGCTGGCAATCAGTGCCCCGTAAATCGCGATCCCGCCGTTCCAGATGGCAATAATCTGGCTTGGGTGCGCGCTGTAGTAGGGCCACTCAAAGGCCACGTAGTAAAGCCGTGCGCCCACCAGCGCAAATGGTAACGCCCACAGGACGAGGTTAATGATGTGATCTTCCCCGATCCCGCGGGCGTTTGCTTCACGTGTCGCCAGCCAGACGGCCAGCAGGACTCCGCAGGCGATGATCACGCCGTACCAGTGGATCTCCAGCCCGCCGAGCTTCAGTGCAATTGGATTTAATGCTGCAACCATACTATCCCTCGCTATCGGTCGAATCCTTGGCGTCTGCCCGATCGGCCTGTTCGTTTGATTTGATCAGGTGATTTAAGTTGTTCTCAAAAGTCTTGGTCGCGTCGTACCCCATCGACTTGGCGCGGAAGTTCATCGCCGCAACTTCAATGATCGACGCCAGATTGCGCCCGACTTTGACCGGAATGGTGATTTTTGGCACGCTCACGTCAAAAATCTGCTGGCTCTGCTCACCGGAGCCCAGCCGATCGAACTGCTTGTCCTTGGTCCAGTTCTCCAGGTGCACGATCAGGTCAATGTTCGCGTGGGACCGCACTGCTCCGGCGCCAAACAGGTTCATCACATCGATGATGCCCAGCCCCCGGATTTCAAGCAGGTGAGCCAAAATGGCTGGCGCCTCACCCACAATCGTTTGCTCATCTTTTTGGTACACGTCGACGCGGTCATCGGCAATCAGCCGGTGTCCCCGCTGAATCAACTCCAGCGCGGTTTCAGACTTGCCGACACCGGAATCACCAGTGATCATGACGCCCAGTCCGTACAAGTCGACTAACACGCCGTGCATACTTTGCCGTTCGGCCAGGCGGCTTTCCAGGTAGTCAGTCAGCAGACTGGACAGTCGGGTGGTGGGCAACTTTGACCCAAGCACCGGCACGTGCGCCGCATCCGCGGCCTCGAGCATCTCTGGCAAAGGCGCAATGCCGCGTGAAACCAAAAACGCTGGTGTGTCTTCGGACGCCATTCGTTTCAGAATCACCAGCCGCTCAGCAGCCGTCATGTTGCGGGCAAAGGCGCTCTCCGTCCGGCCAAACAGCTGGATCCGCTCGTGCGGATAGTAGTTGAAATAGCCCGTCAGTTCGAGCCCCGGTCGGGAAATATCACTCACGACCACCTGGCGTTCCGCCAGATAAGGCTCACCGCTGTACACGAGTAAGTTGATGTCTTTGACCAACTGCTTGACTGAGACTTGGTCTGCCATTAGATCCACCCTGCCTTTCATTCATTGCTATCAGTGTATCATCACTGCTCAAAACTTAACAGTGGTGCGGCCATCAGAAAAAGCCAGGCACTCATGCCTGGCTCTCGCTTAGCGATCCCTTCTGGGTTCGCCTAAAGTCGCATTCACAACACTGACAATCAAGGCGAAGATCATTTCACTACCGAAGCTGAAAAACGAAATGCCTGGCACGAACTGCGTCATCAAGACCACCATCAAAGCGTTCAGCACCAGCAGCGATAAGCCTAGAGTCAGAATCGTCAGCGGCAACGTCAGCAGCTTCAGTACCGGCTTAAGCAGCCCGTTCAACAGTCCCAGAATCACTGCTCCTGCCAGCGCCGCCTGCCAGTCGGCCACATACAGCTGATTGGGCAGCAGTTCGGCGTAAACAATGAACACCGCCATGGTCAGCAGCACTTTGCGGATAAACCCCATTAAAAATCACTCCAGTCATCATGATGGGATTCCCGCTGATGGTGTGACTCTTCTTTCACGTGCTCGGCGGGTTTGACCCCCGGCTTGAGGTAAGTTTGCCAGTCGCGGTGATCATGCCGGTCTGGCCGCGGCGCCCGGCCAGGCTGGCGGCGCACCAGCCACAAAATCAGAAGACCAATCAAAACCGGCCAGATTAAAATGTGGAGGAGTGCGATCCCGACAAATAGGCTAAAGCCGATGATGAGCACCAACGCGACACCGACGATGATCAAAATGATAGGTAAGAATAACAGTGGCATTTTGTCACCCCTTTACTTCGTCAAATCGGTATCTTTGAGCTGAATCGTCCCCGTCGACACCGTTGCCTTCAGCGTGCCGACTCCGGTTCCCGGCCGATCGAGCGAAAGCGCCTTGGTTTTGCCGTCGGCTGCGACGCCGGTCATGCGACTCTTGATGCTGCCAAATCGGGTCCGCGCTTCACCAGCAACGGCGACGCTGGCAGGCACCGCAAGCTTCACGTCCCCATTAACAGAACTGGCCGTCAGCGCCTTGAAGTCACTCACCAAAGTCGTCCGAATCGTCCCGTTGACAGTTTTAAGTTCCATTGTCTTGGCATCGCCTTTGAACTTGATGTCGCCGTTAACCGCATCGATCACCAGGTCGTGCACTTGACCGTTGATCTTCACGCTCCCGTTGACCCCTTCCGTTTCCAGCATCACTGCAGTCAACCCGGAGAAAGTCAGGTCACCATTGGTGCTCTTGGCGAAGAAGTCTTTGCCAGCCAGATTGTTGACCTTCAGATTGCCGTTGAGCAAACGCAGAGACACGTGATCGTAGTCGCGCTTCGGCACCGTGATGGTCAAATCAGCCTGAATCCGTTTGTTGGGCACTTGGAAAATCAGGTGATCATCCGTTACTTCGACCCGGCTTCGGTCAAGGAAGGCCTGAAGCGGTGATTCGCCAGCCATCTTGCCATACAGCTTAATGTCCGCTTGGATCGTGATATCGGCGCCCTCGCCTTCAACTAAGGTGACATCACCGTTTGCAAGCTTGACGTCGATGATCGACGCCTGACTGTTCGGATAGGAGAAGGTGTGGCTGAACTTCTCAGTGGCTAGACCTGGCACCTTGATGTTGACATCTTTCCAGTCCACGTTGTCCAAAACGGAACTGACCGTCTTTTTGACCATCGACCCAATTTGATTGGTGGTCACGCTGACGGTCTTGCCAAGGTCGTTCAAAGCGTCTTTGGTCTGATCCTGCCAGTCATCGGGCAAAATGCCAGCCAAACTCTGCTTGGTCAACACGCGCTTTTGGCGGTGCAACTCGCCCAGCTGCTGGCGAAGCTGTTCCTGTTGGTCGGCAAGCTGGACCAGCTTTTCGCCCAGCTGCTCGTTTTCGCGCTTCAAGCTGCCACGCTCTTCATACTTTTCGGGAGTCAGCGTGTCCAGATCCTCCATTGTGTCGAGCACGATAATCTGTTCCTTATTCGCTGCCACTTTTGCTTGCGTTTTTTTGATCTGGTTGCTTGTTGCGTCCAAATTGCCATTGATTTCGGCAATTTTAGTATTCAGCTTAGTGAGCGCGGAGTCTTCAGCAGGTGCTTTGCGGGCTTCACTCGCTTGCCCTGCTGGCTGCGCCTGTTCGCCCTGCGGCGCGCTTTGCTTCTTGGCCATGTTCTCTAACAGGACCAAGGCTTCTTCGCTCGTGATCACACCTTGTTTAACTAAATCTAGGATCCGTTCACGTTCATTCATGAGATTTACCTCCAGGGTTTCTGACTACTGCTTGTAGTTATAGTATGGTCGGTCCCCATGAAAAATGCATAGGTCCTAAGGTTGATTTTGCCCCCCGTCTCGAGCAGAAGGTGCGGGGAACCAAAAAAAAGGCGGTCGCCCGCCTTTAGTCTTTATTTAGAAGCCGTCTTCTTTCGCGTTGGAGTTGAGTTCCAGCAACTTGCCGGTCTTCAGGTACAAGATCCACTCGCAGATATTGGTCACATAATCGCCGATGCGTTCCAAGTAAGAGGACACCAGCATGTAATCCATCGAACCCACAATGGTGTCGGCATCCCGGGTCATCTCATCGATGCAGAGGTAGTAGATCTGACTGGAGAAGTCATTGATGCCATGGTCTTCTTCGGCAATCTGCCGGGCAGCATCGCCGTCCTCTTTGACGTATGCATCAAGGACCTGCTCGACCATTTCCTTGACCGCAGCGGCCATCTGGGCGATGACGCGTTCGATTTCGGGCACTCGAGTCTCACCCTTCACTCGGATCGTAGACTTGGCAATGGACACCGCATGGTCGCCCATCCGCTCCAAGTCCGAGCTCGCCTTCATGATCGTGACGATCATGCGCAGGTCGGACGTCACCGGCTGCTGCAAGGCGATCATTTCAAAGCTGCGTTTTTCCAGGTCGACTTCTCGCTTGTTGATGTGGAAGTCGTTGTCGATCACAGAGTGCGCCAGCGTCTTATCGTGATTGACGAACGCCTTCACCGAATCAAAAATGGCCTCATTGACCATCATGCCCATCTCCGAAAAGCGCGCGTGCAAATCATTGAGCTCATCTGAAAATAGTCGCCGCATGCCGTTTTCCTCCTTGGTCCTGAACTTAGCCGAACCGGCCGCTCAGGTAATCTTCCGTCTCTTTTTGCTTTGGGGTCAGGAACATTTTCTTCGTGTCGTCAAATTCCACCAACCGGCCTTGAAGAAAAAAGGCGGTTTTGTCTGAGATTCGCGAGGCCTGATGCATGTTGTGCGTCACAATGATGATTGTATACTGATCCCGCAGTTCCAGCAGCATATTTTCAATTTGCGTGCTCGAAATCGGGTCAAGCGCCGAGGTGGGCTCATCGAGCAGGATCACTTCCGGTTGCACGGCCAGTACGCGCGCGATGCAGACCCGCTGCTGCTGACCGCCTGACAGGGAAAGCGCACTGTCATGGAGCTTATCTTTGACCTCATCCCAAATCGCTGCCTGTTTCAAGCTGGTTTCGACCGCCGCGTCCAAGGTGGTGCGGTCCTTCACGCCCGCCAGTCGCAGCCCGTACACCACGTTGTCATAAATCGAAAATGGAAACGGGTTGGGCTGTTGGAACACCATCCCCACCCGCTTGCGCAGGGCCACCACGTCGGTGTCCGGCGCGTAGATATCCTGGTCTTCCAACCGGATATCGCCGGTGATTTTGACGCCGGGGATCAAGTCGTTCATCCGGTTGAGGATGCGCAGGTAAGTCGACTTGCCACAGCCGCTGGGACCGATCATGGCGGTGATTTCGTGTTCGTTAAAGTCCAGATCAATGCCGGTCAGGGCTTCAAAATTGCCATAGAAGAGGTGAACGTCTTTGCTGGTGATCACTTTGGTTTTCATGAGCTCCCCCTTCCTAGCCGAAGTGGCCAGACACATAATCGTCGGTCGCCTGAATTTTCGGCCGCGTAAAGATTTTTCTGGTTTCGTCGTACTCAATCGCGGTACCGGAGTAGAAAAAGGCTGTGTAGTCGCTGATGCGGGCCGCCTGCTGCATGTTGTGGGTGACGATGATGATCGTGTAATGGTCCTTCAGCTGAAGCAAGGTGTCCTCCACCGTCGATGTGGAAATCGGATCCAACGCGCTGGCCGGTTCGTCCAGCAGCAGGATATCTGGCTTCATGGCGATGGCGCGCGCAATGCATAAGCGCTGCTGCTGGCCGCCGGAAAGCGCCAGTCCACTCTGATTCAGGTCATCTTTGACTTGGTCCCACAAAGCGGCGTCTTTGAGACTCTGCTCAACCAGCTCATCGAGTTTTTCTTTGTTGTGCTCGCCGAAGCGTTTCGGCGCAAAGGTGATGTTGTCATAAATCGACTTGGCAAATGGGTTGGGCCGCTGAAACACCATCCCGATGTGCTTGCGCATCTCGTAGACGTCCACTTGCTTGGAGTTGATGTCAACGTCCCGGTACATGATCTGGCCGGTGACCCGCGCACCTTCGATGGTGTCGTTCATCCGGTTGAGCGACCGCAAAAACGTCGACTTGCCCGAGCCGGACGCGCCAATCAGCGCAGTGATCTTGTAGCGCTCAAACGGCAGCGACACGCCGTGAATGGCCTCGTGGTCGCCGTAAAACACCTTCAAATCATGCGTGGCCAACGCAATTTCCTGACCCGCGTCGAACGGCTTGATGAAGGTATCAGTTAACGAGTAATTTTGCATGCGGCACCCTCCTCGCCATTATTCGGCGGTCATTTTTTTGTACAGGCGCTGGCCCAAGAATCGGGCTAGGACGTTGAACAGCAGTACGGCGAGAATCAGCACCGCACTGGCGCCGGCGGACACCGCCGCCGCGTCAGGCTGAATCCCTTCGGAGTTGATTTTCCAGATATGCACGGCTAAGGTTTCGGCCGGCCGGAAAATATTCAGCGGACTGGCGATGTTCAATGGATTCCAGTCGGTAAAATCCAGCGCCGGGGCGCTTTGCCCGGCGGTGTAGATCAACGCTGCGGCCTCGCCGAAAACACGGCCGGCGCCCAGAATCATCCCGGTGATAATACCGGGCAGTGCTTCCGGGATGACCACGTGAATCACGGTTTCCCAGCGCGAAAGCCCCAGCGCTAGACCAGCCTCCCGCTGGGCAAAATCGACCTGCCGCAGCGAATCCTCAATATTCCGCGTCAAAAGTGGCAGGTTAAACATGGTCAGCGCCAGCGCCCCGGACAGAATCGAGAAGCCAAAATGAAATTGCAGCACAAAGACCAGAAAGCCGAACAGGCCAACGACCACCGATGGCAGCGAACTCAGAATTTCGATCGCAGTCCGGATGATGTCTGTCAGCCGGTTGGCCTTGGCGTACTCCGCCAGGTAAATCCCGGCCCCAAGTGAAATGGGCACCGAAATCAGCATGGCCAGCAGCAGCAGATAAAACGAATTGAACAGCTGGATACCGATCCCGCCGCCAGCCTCGAAAGCCTTGGCCGGACTGGTAAGAAAATGCCAGGAAACATGCGGCAGGCCCTGAACCAAGATATACCCCAACAGGCTCGCCAGGATCAAAACGATGAGCACGGCAATCGTGTACAAAACCCCCGTCGCCAGACGGTCTTTTTGTTTGGCGTTCATCGCTTCATCTCCCCTTTCTTACCGATCCAGCGGATCACGAGGTTGAAGGCCAAAGACATCAGCAGCAGAAGAAGTGCCAGGGACCAAAGCGCATTATTTTCCAGCGATCCCATGACAGTATTCCCAATGCCTGAAGTCAAAACGGACGTCAACGTCGACGCCGGGCTGATCAGGTTGTGTGGCAGCAGGGCGGCGTTGCCGATTACCATTTGCACTGCCAGCGCCTCCCCGAAGGCCCGCGCCATCCCAAACACGACCCCGGTCAAGATGCCTGGCATGGCCGCGCGGAGCACCACACGACTGATAGTCTGCCAGCGCGTGCCGCCCAGCGCCAGGCTCGCCTCCCGGTAGTACCGCGGCACGGCGTTCAAGGCGTCCACGGTCATGGACGTCACCGTTGGCAGAATCATGACGAACAGGACAAAGGTCCCGGCCAAGATCCCAAAGCCGGTGCCGCCAAAGACGTGGCGAATCGCCGGCACGACGACTGACAGCCCGATGAACCCGTAAACGACACTGGGAATACCCACCAGCAGTTCGATTACCGGCTGCAAAATCTTCTTACCCATTTTAGGCGAAATCTCGGTCATAAAAATCGCCGCACCCACCGCAAACGGCGTCGCGACCACCGCCGACAGAAAAGTCACCCCAAACGAGCCAACAATCATGGGCAGTGCCCCGACCTGGGGGTTGCCGTGAGCGTCATTGACCGCTGGCGACCACACACTTTTGCTCAGAAATGACCACAAGTTGACCTTGTTGTCGAAGAACGTTGCCAGGCCTCTGGACGCCACAAAGAAGAAGATGGCGGCGACCACGATCACAATCAAACTGATGCAAAACAGACTGATCAGCTTCCCCCGCTGCTCGAGCTTAGCAGAGCGGGAGCGCTTGAGCATTGCGGCTTTAATTGGATCCATTGGACTTTTCCCCCTGCTTATCGATCACGTTCCCCTTAGCATCCCGCGTGACCTTCATCGCGGTGATCGGGATATACCCCATTTTGCTAACGAGTCGTTGCTGCGTCTTGGCGCTTTGAATGTAGGCCAAAAACTGCTTGGTCAACCCGTGCGGCTGGCCCTTGGTGTACATATGCTCGTACGACCAGATTGGCCAGTCGTTCGTGGTGACGTTCTGGTCCGTCGGCTTGACCCCGCTCAGTGCCAGCGCACGCACCGAACTATCCACGTATGAAAACGCGACGTACGACACCGCCCCTGGCGTGCTGGCGACAATCGAGCGCACCATCCCTGTCGAGTCCTGCTCCTGCGCCGGCATCGGCTGCCGGTCGCCCAGCACCCACCGTTCAAACGTCGCACGCGTTCCTGAGCCTTGTGCCCGGTTGACGACGACCACCGGCAAGTCCTTGCCGCCGACCTGTTTCCAGTTCGTGATCTCACCCGTGAACAACCGGCGCAGTTGGACCACGGTCAGATTTTTGACCCCGACTGCTTTGTTGGCAATCGGCGTGATGCCCACGACCGCGACTCTGTGGTCCACCAGCTTTTTGGCGTTGATCCCGGCCTTCTCCTCGGCAAACAGATCCGAGTTTCCGATTTCAACGGCCCCTTGTTGAATCTGCGACAGGCCGGTCCCGGTCCCGCCGCCTTGGACGTTGATGAACACGCCGACGTGATCGGTTTGGTATTGCTCAGCCGCTGCTTCAACCAGTGGCTGCAGCGCGCTGGACCCGACCGCGGTAATGGCCTCACCGCTGCTTTGGCTCGTCCCACAGCCAGCGAGTGCGAGCAGCCCGGCTAAGGCGAGAAATAAAAGATGACGTTTCTTCATGTTCACCCCTCCACGACCGTCTTCGGCCAAGTGCAGTGTTTTCAGCGTCAATACATAACAAGACGAGTGTATCAATCACATGTAAATTGTTGCCTCATCCTTTGTAAAAGCTGGGTAAATCAGTCAACGGGAGGGTGACCGTGAACGTCGAGCCCACGCCCAGCTGACTATTCAGCGTCACGTCCCCGCCGAGCTGAAGTACCATATCGTGGACGATGGCCAAGCCGAGGCCGGTGCCGCCATTATGCCGACTGCGGGCCTTGTCGACCCGGTAGAAGCGTTCAAATATCCGTTCCTGGTCATTTTCTGCGATGCCGATCCCCGTATCCTGCACGCTGAGCTTCAGATTTTTCTCGTCGGCTTTAGCTGTCACCGTAACGACGCCGTCCTTGCGATTATAAAACACAGCGTTGTTTAGCAGGTTCCTGACCACTTGAGAAAATTTCGCCGGCACCGTGGTGATGGCCAAATCGTCCGGCACATCGGCGTTGATGGTCAGCTGCTTTTCTGCGATCGGCTGCTTCAGGCTCTGCAGGGCGTCTGTGACCAGCGCCTGCACATTCACCGGCTTGGCCTGGACTTGGCCGGAATCCGGGCGCGAGAGCGTTAAGATGTCCGTAATTAGCTGCGTCAGCCGTGAGCTTTCATCGTAGATAATGTGCAGAAACTGATCCAGCGTCTGCGGATCGTCTTTAGCCCCCGCGAGCAAGGTCTCGGCAAACCCGCTGATCGCCGTCACTGGCGTTTTCAGCTCATGCGACACATTGCCAACAAAATCCAGCTGCATCTGCTCGACCTGCCGCAAGTAGGTCACATCATACAAGATGACCAGCACCTGCAGGTCACTGGTTCCCCGGTTCAGTGCGATCACGCTGGCGTCGACCGACTTTTGCGTGTTCAGCATGGTCAGTTCCTTGTGGTGCGTCTTCTGATTGCGATAGGTGTGTTCAATCATCCTGGCCAGACGATAGGTTTTGATGTCGTCAAAATAATCATGCTTGGCCTCCAGTATCGGGTGACCAACCAGCGCCGCCATGGCCGAGTTAGCGAGCAGGACCTGGCGGTTTGCGTCCAGCAGCATCACGCCCAGCGGCAAGTGATCAATGAGGCGGCCAAACGTGGCCTGCCGGATCTCCGCTTTCGACCGCAGATCTTCCGTGGCGGCGTGCAGCGATTCGATTTGCTTGCCCATGGCCAGAAACGGTGAATCCGGGGTCAAAATAATCGACTCCGGCACCCCGCCGGCCTCAATGCGGGCCAGGTTGCCGGTCATTTTATCTAGATGACCGACCCAGTACCGGTGGCGGCGCTGCATCAGCATCAGCAATGCCGCCAGCCCGAGAATGGCCACAATGATCATGCTCCAGGCGACGATCGGGGCGGCCTCAAACAAAGTTGCGCGCCGCTGCCAAACGCCGACAAACTGATTGTTGCGGCGACCCACGTAAACTTGTTCCGGCTGACCGGCGACACTCATCGTCGTGGTGTGGCCCATGATTGTTCGCTGCTGGTCCACCAGCTTCGTCAACAGCTTTGCACGCGTCCCTGTGGTCTTGCCGTCGAGCACGGTAAAGGTGACGTGGTTATCCGCTGCCAGTCGCTTAGTTGCGACGGTTCCTTGATAATCGCTGAACGTTTGGTAAAGCGAAGCGAGATAGGCGCCTTGCTGGACGTACAACACACGGTCGATCGCCATCCACAAGGCAAAAAAGCCTGCGATAGCGAGTATGCTAACCCAGGCAATGCGCCGAACATGCTTACTCATGAGGCGCCTCCATCTGATAACCAAATCCGCGCACCGTCTTGATGTAATCTGGATGCTTTGGATCGCGTTCGATCTTATCCCGCAAGTGGCTGACCTGAATGTCCACCATCCGCGTCGCGGCCGGGTACTCAAACCCCCACACGCCGTTCAGCAGCGCATCGCGCGACAGCACTTTACCCACACGCTTGGCAAAATACACCAACAGCTCGAATTCTTTGGGAGTCAGCTGCAGGCGCACCCCGGCCTTGCTAGCGCGATAATTCTCGGGATCAATCATCAGCTGACCGACCACCAGCGCCTGGGCCGGCGGTTTAGGGCCGCTTTGCCGCGGGGTGTCGATACGCCGCTCAATCGCCTTGATGCGGGCAATGATCTCGCGTGGGGAAAAAGGCTTTGTGACATAGTCATCAGCGCCAAGTTCCAGACCCACGATTTTATCCGTTTCACTGTCCTTGGCCGTCAAGATCATGATCGGCGTCTCCAGGTTAGCAGCCCGCAACTTTTTGGTCACCTCAAGGCCGTCTAAACCTGGCAGCATCAAGTCCAAAATGATGAAATCAAAATGCTGCTGAAGCGCGAGACTCAGGGCGGTATCCCCATCCTCTGCGGTGGTCACATCGTAGTGCTCTTTTTCCAAGTTGTACTGAAGCAGGGTAACAATTGCTGGTTCATCATCGACGACAAGAATTCTCTTCATGCTTGTTCCTCCGCAAATGTGATCATTCCCAGTTCGTGTGGTGCCCCGTTAAAAATGGCCGTTTCGGTCAGCCTGATGGCCCCGTCAAGACGCATCACCTTTAGCCGGCAGTAGGTGGGCGACGTTTGCAAGGCCGCATACAATTCATCCTCGGTGTGAACCGGCAAATGATTGCAGGTCAGGACAATGTCGCCGGCGGCCAGGCCCATTTTGCTGGCAGGCGTATCCGGCTGAACGGCAACGAGCCGCACTCCGGCACTGGTTTGTGAAATCAGACCGGTCCCACGCCGAGTCGCCGCCCAGTTGGCCAGGCCCAAGATGACGCCCAACGCGGCTACGGTGAACACCGCCATCTGACCGGCCGCTGGGCGCCAGTAAACAAGCGCGGCAACAACCAGCGCGACCAGCCCGGCGCCTAGGTATTGCCAGGACCAGGCGTCGGTCGCGTGCGTGGGCAGCTGCTTTTTGGTGGTCAGCGCTGCGCCGATCACCAAGGGCAAACCCACAAGCGCGAAGTGCACCGAGCCAATTCCCAGCTGCGGCCACCAGCCAAACGCGGGCAGGCAGTCGCCGGCCACCGGCAGCACGAGTGGGAGCCAGTACCACTGCCGGCGACTATACGTGGCAATGCGGGCGCCGCGCTTGCCAGGGCACAGCTTCGGGACATCCACAGCCGGATTCATGAAGCGCAGAAGCAACGCGTTAACCAGCCAGAGGCCAGCGAGCAGCGCGGCATACCCGGCCGCCCAGCCGGCTGGTTTGGCAATTGGACCAAGCCACGGCGGCAGCAAGCTCACCAGGCCGGCCAGCGCGACGAACCATGGGGCAAAACCGAGTCCGGCAAGCAGCAGTGCGACCACGTTGAGCACAATCAACGTCAGCATCACCGGGTGCGGAAGTATTACCCCGAGGAAAACCAAGGCCACGCTAAGGACCAGTCCGCCAGCAACGCCGCCAAGCAAGCCGGCCCACCAATTCGTCCAGAGGCGGTCAATGCTGGTGCCAAACACCGCTCGCTCCTGACGAAACCGGTGGCTGCGCCAAAACAAGGCGACCAGCAGTCCCACCAGGGTGACCGGGCGTAAAAATAATGTAACCAGCAATTGTCCCATACGCACCTTCCTCACTATTCATCGTAAGTATAGCATGTATTTTCACTGCGCCAAACGCCCACGCCAGCAAAAAACCGCCTCGCCTCTAGGCGAAACGGTTGTATGCGGTTCAATCAGTCAGGCTTTCAGGTAACGACGCATGGAAACGACCGACCCGAGCGCCCCGATGATGATCCCAATCAGGGCCATCCCCAGGTCCAGCCAAAGCAGAAATGGCATGTTCGGGTACAGGGAAAAGCCGTTGACCGCCTCGGTGAAGTGGGCATTTTGCGCCACCAGGCCGTAGCCAAAGTCGACCAGCAGCATCGGCAGCAAGGAGCCAAACAATCCAGTCCAGGCCCCTTCGAGCAGGAACGGCCAGCGAATGTACGCGTTTGTCGCACCCACTAAGCGCATGATCTTGATCTCGTCACGCCGCGACAAAATCGTGATGCGAATCGTGTTGGAAATCAGGAACACCGCCACGAACAGCAGCAGTATCATGAAGAACGCGCCCCACCGCTGAATTGTCGAAACTGTCCGGAACAGCTTTTTGGCCGTGTTCCCGCCGTATGTGGCCTCCGAGACATGCTTCATTTTCTCAGCGCGCCGGGCAACATTGATCGTATCTTTGGCAGAGTCAGTATCGACCATGAAGATATTGTTCAGTGGATTCTGATCGCCGCGGAACATCGCCCACTGTGAGCCGTAACTGCCAACGATGGAATTGAGTTCTTGGCCGGCAGAGCGGTAGGTGACTTTCTTGACCTTAGCTAAGCCCTTCAGTTCCTGCTCCAAGTGATCCTGTTGCTTCTTGGTGGTGCCCTTTTGGATGTATACGCGAACCCGCACATCATTTTCGACTTGCGTGGAGACGCGGTTAACGTTCAGCAGCAGGGCAAGGAAGATGCCGACCAACAGCAGCGTGACCGTCACGGCAGAAATTGCCGCCACCGACATCCAGCCATTGCGTTTCAGACTCTTGAGGGAGTCCTTGACGTGACGCAATAAAATATTAGTTTTCATCGCTGTAGCTGCCCCCTTGCTCGTCGCGAACCAGCCTGCCGCCGGCGATTTCCAGCAGGCGGTGCGGCCGTTCATTGACGATCTCGCGGTTGTGAGTCGCCATGATGACAGTGGTGCCTTCCGAGTTGATTTTTTCCAAAATATCCATGATGCCTTCCGAGGTGTCCGGATCCAGGTTCCCGGTTGGCTCATCGGCGATCACCACGTCAGGCGCGTTGACAATCGCGCGGGCGATGGACACCCGCTGCTGTTCCCCACCGGAGAGCTCGTTAGGGAAGCGCCGGATTTTTTGCTCCAGGCCGACCATTTTCAGCACATGCAGGACCCTTGGCTTAATGTCTGCCTCTTTAGTCTCAACCACTTGCATCGCGTAGGCGACATTTTCGTACACCGTCAACCGCGGCAGCAGTTTAAAGTCCTGGAACACAATGCCGATGCCACGCCGAAAATACGGCACTTCCTTGGGCGCCATTTTAGCCAGGTCGTACTTGCCAACCTGAATGGTGCCGCTAGTCGGCTTCAATTCATGGTAAAGCATCTTGATGACAGTCGACTTACCGGCACCACTGGGCCCAATCACGTAAAGAAATTCCCCCGGGTCGACGGTCAAACTCAAATCCTTGATCGCGATGACGCCGTTGTCGTACTGCTTCATCACGTTTTTCATCTGAATCATGACTTCGCTCCTTTATTTGAACACTATCGCTGAGTATAGCAAAGCAATACGTCAGACTGATTGCAGCCAGATTACATTTCGTTACGCCGGGTTGGCGTTGGCGAGCTCCCACTGCAGATAAGCGTAAATGAACGGATTGAGCGCGCCGTCCATCACGGCCTGGCCGTTGCTGGTCGAGTAATTCGTGCGGTGATCCTTCACCATGGTGTAAGGGTGAAAGACATACGAGCGAATCTGTGACCCGAACGCCACCTCCATCTGCTGGCCCTTGATGGCCGCAGCCTGCTCTGCCTTTTTCTCCTGCTCACGCTGATAAAGCTTGGCCTTCAGCATGGCCATCGCGGTGGCCTTGTTCTGGAACTGACTGCGCTGAGCCTGGCTGGACGTCACAATGCCCGTTGGAATGTGAATCAGTCGGACCGCACTGGAGGTCTTGTTAATGTGCTGACCACCGGCCCCACTGGAGCGGAAGACCTCCATTTTGATGTCTTCCGGCCGCAAGTCCACGTCGATGGTGTCATCCAACTCAGGCATGACGTCGACCGAGGCAAAACTGGTGTGACGGCGGCCGGCCGCGTCAAACGGCGAAATGCGCACCAGCCGGTGCACCCCTTTTTCCGACCGCAGCATGCCGTACGCATTCTCCCCGTTGATCAGCAGCGTGACACTTTTAATGCCCGCTTCGTCGCCGGCTTGATAATCGGCCACTTCAACTGCGTAGCCGTTCTGATCCGCCCACCGCTCGTACATGCGCGTCAACATGGACCCCCAGTCCTGCGCTTCCGTGCCGCCGGCACCGGGGTGAATTTCGATGATCGCGTTGTTATGGTCGTACTTGCCGTTGAGCAAAAGCGCCATTTCGTAGGTGCTGAGCTTGTCCTGCAGGGCCGCCATATCGCGTTCAAGCTCCTGTTGCAGCTCCTTGTCCGGCTCTTCTTGAAGCAGTTCAAACGCCACTTCAAGGTCATCAAGCTTGCTCTGCAAAGCAATGAAGTTATCGTGCTTGACCTTAAGTTGATTATTCTGGTCGATCAGCTTTTGTGCGTTTTCTTGATCGTCCCAAAAGCCCGGCTCGGCCATGCGACCTTCATTTTCAGCGATGCGTTCGTTCAGGACATCGAGGTCAAAGCGACCCCCTAAAGTGATTTATTTTGGCTCGCATGTCTGCGAGGGTGGTGCGAATCTCTGCGATTTCCATCGTGTCGTTCCTTTCCCAGTAACCGATTTCGCCAAAAACGCCAAGGCAACGGGAGCGCTGCCCTGGCGTCATAATCAGCGACGAATATTTTGTCGGATCTGCGCCTTCATGAATAGCCGGGTGACCCCGTCGTCCATGTTCGCGATCATTTCCTCAAACATCCGGTACGCTTCTTCTTGGTACTCGACCAACGGGTTCATCTGCCCGTAGCCGCGCAGCCCAACACTTTGCCGAAGCTGATCCAAGGCATCGATGTGCTCGGTCCACAGACTGTCGACCACGCGCAAGATCACGACTTTTTCAAACTCCAGCATCTGGGCCTTATCGCCCAACTGGTTCAACTTGCTGGTGTAATTATCTTCAGCCAGCTGTTCAAGCGTCCTGATGATCTCGTCGCTTGACCGTTTGGCGAGCGCACTCTTCTTGAAGTCCTCATCCGTGACCATGTTAGTCGTCACGTAGTCGTAAATCTTGTCGAGTTCCCACTCCTGCTTTTCCCCTTGGGTGTGAGCCTGGACCATGCGTGTGATGCAACGATCGATCATCGCCATCAGCACTGGCTTCAGCGTCTCGTCTTCGTTGATCACCTGCTGGCGCTGCTTATAAATGACCTCACGCTGTTCGCGCATCACGTCATCGTACTGAAGGGTGTTCTTACGGGTATCGTAGTTGTTCCCTTCAACGCGCTTTTGCGCCGATTCAACGGAGCGCGAGATCATCCGGCTGCGGATCACCTGCTCGTCGTCGTCCAACTTGAAGCGGTCGAGCATCTGCTTGATCCGTTCTGAGCCGAAGCGCTTCATCAAGTCGTCCTCAAGCGACAAGTAAAACTGGGTGGCACCAGGATCGCCTTGCCGCCCGGAACGGCCACGCAGCTGGTTATCGATCCGGCGGCTTTCGTGCCGCTCGGTCCCGATGACCGCAAGCCCGCCGACCGCCGTGACTCCGGGGCCCAGTTTGATATCGGTCCCGCGCCCGGCCATGTTCGTCGCGATCGTGACCGCGCCGCGCTGGCCCGCGTTCATGATGATTTCGGCTTCCTTGGCATGGTTCTTCGCGTTCAGCACGCTGTGGGGAATGCCTTCCTCGTCCAGCAGTTTGGACAGCCGTTCGGAAGACTCAATTGCGACCGTGCCGACCAGAATCGGTTGCCCTTTGGCGTGGCGTGCTTTGATGTCCCGCGTTACAGCCTTAAACTTGGCATCCAGGGTCGGGTACAAAATGTCCGGGGAATCAACGCGAATGACCGGTTTGTTGGTCGGAATCGAAATGACTTCCATGTTGTAGATTTCCCGGAATTCTTCCTCTTCCGTCTTCGCCGTCCCCGTCATGCCGGCCAGTTTATTGTACATCCGGAAGAAGTTCTGATAGGTAATCGTGGCCATGGTGGCATTTTCGTCCTGGATTTCGACGCCTTCCTTGGCTTCGATCGCCTGATGCAGCCCGTCAGAGAAGCGCCGCCCTTCCATCGCGCGGCCAGTGAACTGGTCAACGATCAGCACTTCGCCTTCCTGCACCATGTAGTCGATATCCTTGAGCATGATGTAGTTGGCCCGCAGCGCCTGATCCAAATGGTGCGTCAGGGCGGTATTTTCGGTGTCGTAAAGGTTCTTGAGGCCAAAGATCTTCTCCGCCTTGCGGATCCCGTTTTCGGTCAACGCCACGGTCTTGGTCGGCCAGTCGATCTTGTAGTCGTCCTCTTCCTTGAGGGTCTTCACGAAGCGGTCGGCGCGAATGTACAGCCCGGTCGACTTTTCCGCCCCACCAGAGATGATCAGCGGCGTCCGGGCTTCATCGATCAGAATTGAGTCCACTTCATCGACGATCGCGTAGTTGAGTGGCCGCTGAACCATCTGCTGCTTGTAGACAACCATGTTGTCACGCAAATAGTCGAACCCGAGTTCACTGTTCGTCGAATAGGTGATGTCCGCGTTGTAAGCCGCCTGTTTCTCCTCAGAGGAGAGATCATGGGTGTTCAGCCCCACGGTCAGGCCCAGCCAATTGTATAGCTCGCCCATTTCGGTCGCGTCACGACCGGACAGGTATTCATTGACGGTGACGACGTGGACCCCTTTGCCAGCTAACGCGTTCAGGTAGACGGGCATGGTCGCGGTTAGGGTTTTCCCTTCACCAGTTTTCATTTCGGCAATGTTGCCTTCGTGAAGCGTGATGCCGCCGATGATCTGCACCCGAAACGGGAACAGGCCGAGCACGCGCTTAGCACCTTCGCGGGCAGTCGCAAAGGCTTCAGGCAAGATGTCATCGAGGGTTTCCCCCTTCATGAGCCGATCTTTCAATTCAGGCGTTTTTGCTTTCAGGTCCTCATCGCTCAGCGCAGCATACTCGTCCTCGTAGGCCATCACCTGATCGGCAATTTTACCGAGACGGTTCACTTCGCGCTTGTCGCTTTCGACCCAAGACTTTAATACGTTTGGCATTCAGTAATCCTCTCCTGTCATCCAACTTTGCATACTGCTGACAGTATCTAAATCATTTTATCATTGTTCTCAGGTCTTTACACGCCTAGCGCAAAAAAACCGCAGATCAGGCGATCTGCGGCTGCTGAAGAAGGCGTTTTACTCGTCAGTTTCGATCAGGCCATAGCGGCCATCACGGCGCTTGTACACGATGCTGGTCCCGTTCGTATCAGCATCCTCGAAAATGAAGAAGTTATGCCCCAACATGTCCATCTGCAAAATGGCCTCTTGGGAATCCATCGGTTTCAACGACACCCGCTTGGTCCGGACCACCGTCAATTCATCTTCGTTGTCATCGGTACTGGTTGGTGCAGGTGTGCCCTCAGGCGCCACATCAATTGGCGCAAAGCCCTTTTCACGCGACTTGCGGTTGATCTTGGTCTTATATTTCCGGACCTGACGCTCCAGCTTATCAGTGACCAAATCGACACTGGCATAAAGATCAGGGCTGGTTTCCTCGGCCCGCAGAGTCAGGTAAGACAATGGGATGGTCACTTCGACCTTGGCGGTTTTATCCTGATAAACCTTCAAGTTGACATGCGCGATGGCCTCGACTGAACTTTCGAAGAACTTGTTCAGCTTGCTGATCCGCTTCTCAACATAACTGCGAATGGCATCAGTGACTTCGATGTTTTCGCCACGAACGTTGTATGTGAGCATAAAACTTCTCCCCTTTCATCCGTGCAAACTCGTTGCACACAGGCAAATTGGCTCTGATAAAGCCCTTTCACCCTTCGTCTTTATTATATCGAACTGAAAGCGGTGAAACAAATATTTATCTGATCAGCGACCGACTGATCACCTCGCCTTCAAAACCGGCCGCTCGCAGCGCCGCCTTGGCGTGGTACAGGGTCCGCCCGGTGGTGTATAGATCGTCAAGCAGCACGATGCGGGGCGGCACCTTGGCGGGTAAATGAGCGGTAAAACTTTGCCTGGTGAGCAGTCGCTCTGCCCGCGTCTTCTGCGCCTGAGGGACTGGGGTGTCGGCCTTGGTCAGCCACAGCGCCAGCGGCAGATGACCAAACAACCCCAGCACGGGATCGAATCCGCGCCTTGCATAGTGCCCTCGCTCGCTTGGAATCGGCACCAGGGCCTGGTTTTCGCCAACTACTTGGAGCACATCAGCGAATGCGCCATGCAGATGGTAATCACCCAGGCCCTTGTACTGCTGAATAAAATCCTTCATCGGTGCGGTGTAGCGAAACCACGCCCGGTGATTAAGCAGCTGCTCTCCCTGCGCCTTCCAGCGCCGGCAGTCCTGGCAAAGGCTGGGGGAATCGGCGCGACCGCAACCGGGACAGACAGTCTGCTGATCGATCTGATCAAAGCGGGCAAAGCAGCGCCGGCACAATTGCGCCAGTCGCAGCGGCCGCGCATCAAGCAGGCCAGAGAGCCCCGGATCATCTCGCAGGGGCTGATGGCACAATAGGCAGTTCATGGTGTGCGCCTGTTCATCATCGTGATTTCATGACGCGCTGCTAGCATGTTCAAGGTGATGTGCCCGCCCACAAACCACACCGGATCGTCGGGGCTGGCCTGGCTGCGGCCTGCGCGCCCAGCCATCTGGATCAGCCCACTGGTACTGAACTGCCGGTCGTCTGCGGCCAGCACCAGCACCGCGCAGTGCGGAATCGTCACCCCTCGCTCCAAAATCGTCGTGGTGAGCAGGACCGCCACCACGCCATCGCGAAACTGCTGAACTTTTAATACCCGCTCCGGATCTTCGGCGTGGACCGTCTGCACCGTGTACCCGGCTTGGCTCAAGGCTTGCGCAAGCGGCAAAAGCCAATCAATGCGCGGCACAAACAGCATGCACTGACGGCCTGTGAGTTGCGAAAGCAAGTGCAAAACAGTCTTGGGAGCCCGTTTTGGCACCCCTTTAAGCGCGGCGACGAGCAGGTGCGGCACTGGCAGCGGAAAGCCATGAAAGCGCCGCACCAAAAAGCTGACACCGATGGTGCCAGCGCGTGCGGCCTGCTTTAACGCGCGCGGCGGGGTCGCACTGAGAAACACGGTCGGACCGCGGTTGGCCTTAGCCACGGCGGCGGCCAGCATTGGCGTTTGACTGTACGGAAACGCGTCCACCTCATCGACGATCACCAGGTCAAAATGCTGATAATACCGCAGCAACTGGTGGGTGGTCCCCACTACCAGGGGGGCAGGTGCCACGGGCCAAGGCGCACCGCCGTATTGCACCGCCACGGGGGTCTCGGCAAAGGCGGCTTGAAGCCTTGGGGCCAGCTCAAGCACGACATCGATCCGCGGTGTCGCGACGGCCACCCGGTGATGTTCGGCAAGCTCATGGGCAATGAGCGGAAAGAGCATCTCTGTTTTGCCCGCCCCTGTCACCGCCCACAACAGATGGTCGCGGCCTGCCGAAACCGACGCCACTGCGGCCTGCGCGGCAGCGTTTTGGGCAGGTGTGAGCGAACCTGCCCAAGTCAACTTGCCGCCCTCACCAGGTCCGCTTGGGAACCGAAACAGCCGCGTCGTGCTGGTGACCCGGCCAAGGCCGATGCATGCTCGGCAGTACGTGCGCCCATCCGGCAGTTGGTGGCGCGTGCGCTGACCGCAGCGCTGGCAAACCCCATCGACAATGCCGAAGACGACCTCAGCCTGTGCTAAACTGGACGCAGCGATACCAGCGTCTGCGACTTCTTCATCAATCAGTTGCATCCCACTTGGAATCATTGCTTTCACCTCAAAAGGAGATTACGCCATGACAGCCGATTATCACACGTTGACTCGCGCCGCAGAGGCGGAGCAGGTGATCAAAAAATCTCGCTTCATCTGCGCGGTGGCGCCGATCAAAAGCGAAAAAGACGCACAGGCCTTCATCGCCGCCGTCGCTAAGGCGCATCCTAAGGCCAACCATCACGTCCCCGTCTACCTGCTGGGGGACGATGACCACATCCAGCGGGCCAACGACGCTGGCGAGCCCGCCGGTACCGCAGGAGTGCCAATGCTGCGCACGCTTCAGGAAATGGGGCTTCACGATGTGGTCGCCGTGACCACCCGGTACTTCGGCGGCATCAAACTGGGGGCCGGTGGGCTGATTCGAGCGTACGCCGGCAGCGTCACCGCAGCAGTCAAGCAGGCCGGCATCAGCCGGCGGCAAATGATGCGTGCGCTGACACTCAGCATGCCTTACGCCCAGCTCGACCGCGTGACTCACTGGCTGGGCGAACAAAGCCTCACCATCACCGCCACGGACTATCAGGAACAAGTCACCGTGAGCGTCGCGGTGCCTGCAGCCCAGGCAGAACTAGTCAGCCGCGACCTTGTTGATTTGACAGCAGGCCAGGTGGTCCCTCAGCTCGGTGCCCTCAGCCCCCTACTGATCCCACAGCCACAATAAAACCCCAGACAATGTTGAAATTGTCCGGGGTTTTCTCACTTCTCAGCGTCGTCGTCAGGCGCCTTGGGTTGAGGATTAATGATCTCCGTTTGCGTCTGGATTGGACTGTTTTTCACGCGGTCAACGGCTTTTAGCCGCATGGCCTTGGCATTCATGATTTGGTGCTTGGAAAAAGCCACAGTGCGCGGCACGCTGATGAACAGCGGCACGGTTTCTTCCACGACATTGGCAAATTCAAGACCGTACCAGTTGGCCGGGCTTGTGGTGATGTTTTGCAGCCACAGGCGTCCGCCGATCAGTCTGCGCTGCCAGCCGGGAATGTTCTCCGTCGTCAGCAGGTTCTGGGCCTGTTCGCGGATGATGACAAACTTGAAGTCGCCCACGTTGCGGTTCTTGACGGTCGTGTACTTCGGCGTCTGCGGGTCGATGACCTTGGCGTTCAGCAAATCGTTAATGATCTTGCGGATGTAGACATTCACGTGTTGCGACATCCGGAAGCCCAGGTAAATCTGCACTGAGATCACGTTGCGGGTATGCAGCATATCGACGGTGTAACGCATTTCGACCGGCTTATCCGTTTCGTTGACGGTGACAAACCAGTAGACTTTGGCGCGTTTGGGCCGCTTATCCAAGATTGAGTACAGCGTCGAACGCTTCAACCGGTATCCCTGCTTGACCTTTGTCATGTAAACCAGGTTTGTCGTGTAGGTTGGAATTGACTCATCCGCTGACAACTCGGTCAGCTGGTCGACGTAATCCGTCAGGACGACGTACTCACTTTCGTCCTGGTAATGCTCTCGAATCTTATTGCCGAAGTACCAAACGACCATCATGGCCAAAATTAGCAGCATGATGAACAGTGTGATGTACCCGCCATGAAGGAACTTGACCATGCTGGCCACCAGAAAGACAAATTCAATCATCCCAAAGAACCCGGCCACCAGTGCCGCGTACAAACGGCGAATCTTCATGGACAGGAACTCGAACAGCAGCACGGTGGTCATCAGCATGGTAATGGTGATGGCAAGCCCGTATGCCGCCTCCATCGCTTTAGAGGTGCGGAAGAACCACACGACGCTCAAGGTGACTAGGCACAGAAACCAGTTCACAAACGCGATGTAAATCTGACTGCGCTCAGTTGAGGGGTGCTTGATCGCCATCCGCGGCAAAAACTTCAGGCCAACGGCTTCGTGGACCAACGTGTAAGAGCCGGTGATCAAGGCCTGGGAAGCGATAATCGCTGCCATCGTGGCCAGTACGATGGCAAACGGCCGCAGCCCGCTGTTCAGCATCGTGTAAAAAGGGTTCAGGGTCGCCATCCCGGCGAATGCAGGATCTTGGTAGTGGCCAATCAGCCAAGCGCCTTGCCCAAAATAGTTCAGCATCAAGCAGAGATAGACAAATGGCCAGGTCGCGTAGATATTGTATTTACCCACGTGCCCCATGTCTGAGTAGAGCGCCTCAGCCCCGGTCGTGGCCAGGAAAATGCTCCCGAGCAGGAAAATGCCGACTTTATTCGCCGGTGAAAACAAGATCCGCACCGCGTAAACCGGATTCAGAGCCTTGATGATCTCCAGGTGCCCCGTCATGTGAGTCAGCCCTGCAATGCCAAGAAACAGGAACCAAATCAGCATGATGGGACCAAAGGCATTGCCTAATTTGGCGGTGCCAAACCGTTGGATCATAAATAAGGTCAGCAAAACGACGCTGGTGATGACCAAAACAACCAGCTGGGAGTTGCTGAAGACGAAACTGCCAAAGCGCTGATTTTTCAGGCCTTCAAGGGCGGTGGTGACCGTGACCGCCGGCGTCAAGGTGCCGTCGGCCAGCAGGGCCGCGCCGCCAATCAAGGCAGGAATTGCCAACCAGGCGCCGCGCCGGCGCACCAGTGCATAAAGTGCAAAGATCCCGCCTTCACCGTTGTTATCAGCCTGCATCGCCAGCACCACATACTTAATGGTGGTGAGAATCATCAAGGTCCAAAAAATCAACGACACTGACCCGATAATGTAATCCGGCGTCAGCGCGCCCACTGAGCCTGCGTCCGCAATGATCGCATTCATGACGTAGAGTGGAGAGGTCCCGATGTCGCCGTAAACGATCCCCAGTGTGATCAGCATGCCGACCAGTGACGCTTTTTTCTTCCGTGTCATTATTCTCTCCTTAGCAGCGGCGAACTGCCCGCCGCGTCTTAAGTGACTGTACGAAATGATAATCCATTTCAGGGGGCAGCGTCAACTGAGACCCAATGGCGTCAAAAAAGCGGCCGCCATCGGGGGATGACGAGCCGCTTTTGGAATCCGGTCACTTAGCGTACTCAACGGTGCGCTTTTCCCGAATCACGGTCACCTTAATGTGACCAGGATATTCAAGTTCTTTCTCAATGCGGTTGCGAATCTCGCGAGCCAAAACCACCGACTGCTCATCAGTTAGCTTATCCGGCTGAACGATCACGCGAACCTCACGGCCGGCCTGAATCGCATACGACTGCGCCACACCGTCGAACGAGTTAGCAATGGCTTCGAGCTTTTCCAGCCGGTGGAGATAATTCTCCAGCGATTCGGAGCGGGCCCCGGGCCGCGCCGCCGAAATCGCGTCAGCCGCTGCAACCAACACCGCGATGACCGAAGTCGGCGCAACGTCGCCATGATGCGAGGCAATCGTGTTGATCACGACTTCTGGTTCTTTGTACTTTGTGGCCAGCTCAACGCCGATCTCAACGTGAGACCCGCCCACTTCACGGTCCTGAGCCTTACCAATATCATGTAATAATCCTGCGCGTCTCGCTAAGTTGACATCTTCGCCGAGTTCTGCCGCCATGATTCCAGCCAGCTTGGCCACCTGAATCGAGTGATCCAGGACGTTCTGCCCATAGCTGGTCCGGAAGTGCAAGCGGCCCAAGATCTTGATCAAGTCGGGGTGCATATTATGAATCCCGACATCAAAAATTGCCTGTTCCCCGATTTCACGAATGCGTTGATCCATTTCCTTGCGCGCCTTGTCGACCATTTCTTCAATGCGGGCAGGATGAATACGACCGTCCTGAATCAGTTTTTCAAGCGCCATCCGGGCGATTTCACGCCGAATCGGGTCAAACCCTGACAACACCACCGCTTCCGGTGTGTCATCGATGATCAAGTCGATCCCTGTCAGTGTTTCCAAAGTCCGGATATTGCGACCCTCACGGCCGATGATTCGACCCTTCATATCGTCGTTCGGCAGGGTAACTGTCGTGACCGTCGTTTCGGCGACCACATCAGAGGCACTGCGCTGGATGGCATCGGCGATGAGCGACTTGGCCGTGCGGTCAGCCGTCTCCTTCGCCTCATCTTCACTTTCTTTGATCAGTGTGGCGCGTTCGTGCGCCAGTTCAGCCTTGGTTTCAGTGAGGACCTGGTCTTTCGCCTGCGCCTTGGTCAGGCCGGCGATACGTTCCAGCTCCTGCTGTTGTTTCAAAATAGTGGCGGTAATGTCTTCTTTTTTGGCATCCAATTGCTGCTGCCGGGCGTTTAATTCGCTCTCGCGCGCCGTCAGACTCTTTTCCTTTTGGTCAAGCGTATCATCACGGCGATCCAGCGCCTCTTCACGCTGCAAGACGCGATGTTCCGATTGCTGGACCTCACTGCGCCGATCCTTGAGTTCGGCTTCCACCTGAGTTTGGTACTGGTGGGCCTTTTCCCGCGCCGAAACAATTTTCTCTTTCTTGAGCGTTTCGGCCTCTTTTTTCGCGCTCTCAATGATTCCAGCAGCACTGTCATGTGCTTGATCCAAAGTCCGCTCATGGCTTCGTTTCTGAAGCCAGTTGCCAATCAACAATCCGAGCACCAAAGCGATGACGGCGAGGATCACTGAGAGCAAAATTCCTGAGCTCATCTTTTCACCTCCGCATCATCAAATGGTTTCACGATGCTATTAATATTTACAATTTGACACAATGTTGATTGTAGCGGTTAGGGCCTGTGGTGTCAACTTGATGAAAGCGCGTCAACCCTACGCAAAAGCGGGTTTGCCAACGTGGCAGACCCGCTTCAAAAAAGGTTTAACCGGTGATTTAACCTTGTTTTTCAGTCGCTTGCAGAAAACGTAAGAGCGTGAATAAACCGGCTTTGACCGCGCGCCCGCGCACGGCGGCCCGACTACCCGGGAAATGATGCAGGGCCGCGACGGCCGGCTGACCTTTAGCGGCCAACCCGATCCATACCGTCCCCGCCTCGATGCCGTCGCTCGGCCCAGGCCCGGCGACCCCCGTGAAGCTGATCGCCACGTCAGCTGAGGCCTGCTTGAGCGCCCCTTCCGCCATCGCCTTGGCGGTGTACTCGCTGACGGCACCGGCCCGGTCGATTGCACTCTGATCTAGCTGCAGAAACTTGGCCTTGGTGCGGTTGGCATAGGTGACAAAGCCGCCTTTGAACCACGCCGAAACCCCGGGAATGTCGGCCAGCGCCGCTTGAAAGGCCCCTGCGGTTAAGCTCTCCGCCGCCGTCACCGCCACCTTCTCACGGGCCAGAGCGCGGACCACCTCGGCGGCCAAACTGTTATTGTCGCCATAACCGTAGAAGAACTCGCCTAGCCGCGCCTGCACCGCGCGTTCAAGCGGATCCAGCAGCGCCGTGGCGGCCTGCTCTGATTTGGCCTTGGCCGTCAGACGCAGCGTCACCTCGTAAGGCTTGATATAGGTGGCCAACGTTGGGTTGGTCTGCGCGGCGATGAGGTCCGCCAGCTCAGTCACCACCTGCGACTCACCAATGCCAAAGAAGCGCAGCACCCGCGACACCATCACCTCGCCTTCGCCCTGACTTTTCAGCAGCAGCGGCACCAGGGCGTTTAACACCATCGGCTCAAACTCACGCGGCGGCCCAGGCAGCAGCACGTAGGTCCGCCCCTGCTGTTCCAGCACGGCGCCAACAGCTAGGCCGACGGCATTTGTCAGCACCGTTGCCCCGGCCGGATACATGGCTTGCAGGCGATTGTTGGCAGTCATTTCGTGGTGCTGCTGCTTGGCGTAAGCCTTGAGCTTGGCCATCGCCGGTGCGTCTTCGACCAGCGCCACACCGAGGTGCTTGGCCAGTGTCTGCTTGGACAAGTCATCGGGTGTCGGCCCCAGCCCGCCCAAGACAAAAATCATGTCCGCACGGCTTTCGGCAAGCGCGATTGCCGCCTCCAGCCGCTCGGGATTGTCGCCAACGACTTGCTGATTAAGGCTGTCGATGCCCAGCTCGCTGAGTTGCTTGGCCAAAAACGCCCCATTCGTGTTGGTGATTTGGCCCAGCAGCATCTCCGTTCCGACTGCGATCAATTCTGCGTTCATAACATTGGTCCTTTCTGTCCGTACAGACAACAAAGCCCGCAGTAAGCTGCGGGCTGCAAGTTATTTACCAAAAGAGTCGGCGAAGACCCCACGATTTTTGTAAAAGTATTCGATTCCTGAGTACAAGGTGAAGAGCACAGCGAGGTAAAACAGAATTTCACCCAAGGGGAAGCTCAGCCCGAAGTTATTGAGAAACAGGCAGATGATGGCCAAGTCCTGGGTGACGGTCTTGATCTTACCCGGCCAAGCCGCGGCCAGCACCTCGCCTTCGTTGGACAGCAGCAATCTCAGTCCCGTTACAGCAAGCTCCCGCCAGAGAATGACTGCAGTGCCCCAGGCCGGCACGATGCCAGCTGCCGTGAGAAAGATGAAGGCGGTCATCACCAGCAGTTTATCCGCCAGCGGATCGGCAAATTTACCAAAATTCGTGACCAAGTGGCGTGCCCGAGCGATTTTACCATCGGCCAAGTCGGTGAGGGTCGCCGCGATAAAAATGATAGTGGCAACTAGGTACGACCAAGAGAGCTGGCTCGCGCCAACGGCAAAACTGCCCGCCGGCCAGCCCATGACCAGCAAAATCGTAAAGACCGGGATCAGGATTATCCGAAGCATCGTTAATTTGTTTGGTAAGTTCACTGCACGTTCCCACTTTCTGACGAGCTGCTTGATGCGGCCGTGAAGGTCACCGTCCGCACGACACTAGTTGTGGTCGTGCCCAAGTCAACCTTTTTGTCGTTCAACGTGATGGTCGTTTTCGGCATGTTGCCGGAGTTGACAGCAAAACTGGTCGTGCCGTCTGGCAAGTCTACCGTGTGCTCACTGCCTGGCTGAACCGTCCCCTGCCAGGTCACCGCATTGTTGACGTAGACGGCGACCCAGGCTGCAGCATCAGTGGCCGCAACTTTGATGGTGTTGCCACTGGCCGGCAGATTAGTGACCGTGGCGGTCTGTCTTGTCGTGGAGACGTCAGCCACCGCGATCTTCAGGCTGCCGTTCTTCTTGCTTGATTTTTTCGTCTTTTTACTGCTTGACTTTGCCTTACTGGACGTCGAGCTGGCCTTTTGACTGCTGCTGGACGCCTTCTTGCTGCTAGAAGCCTTTTTGCTACTCGAGACCGACACATTGTCGTTGGTCGGAATCGTCTCTTTCGGCTGGGTGCTTGAGTAATGCCACATCACCAGGTAGGCCCCCACAATAATCACAATCGCGAGTGCCGCGATGGCAATGGGCCAGGCATGCTGACGCAGCTTATTGACTGGTGAGTTTTCTGCGGTCCGTTCGCTGCGGGTCCGGTTTTCAACCGATTGTTCAACATATTCCTGAGGCTGTGTGTCAGGAATGTCTTGCTGAAATTGTGTCAGCAGCGCGTCGGCATCAAGGCCAACCGTCTCAGCGTACTGCTTGATAAATGCCCGGACGTAGAAATCGCCTGGAAGCGCGTCAAAATTGCCCTCTTCGATCGCGATCAAATAACGCTTTTGGATCTTGGTGATCTGCTGAAGGTCGTCAAGGGTATAGCCCTTTTCAATTCTGGCGGTACGCAGTTTTTGCCCAATTTCGTCCATTTGTTTTCTTCACCCGCTAGTTTATTATTGACTGTTTTCAGTATAGCATGAATAAACTGCTACATGAATTAAGAAATAGTTGCGTTGCTAACGCAGCCAACCGCCCGTCACATATAGTGTCTGGCCGGTGAGATAGGCCGCTTCTTGACTGCATAAACTGGCCACATAGTAGCTGATATCTGCAGGCGCCGCAAACCTGCCCGCCGGGATCTCCGCTTGCACGGCGGCAAGAGCAGGCGCATCAAACATTTTGTTCATCTTGGTGGCAACGGCCCCAGGCGCCACCACGTTGACGGTGATGCCAAGGCTCGCGACCTCTTTGGCGTAAGCCCGCACAAAGGCGGACTGCGCCCCCTTCACTGTGCTGTATGCCACTTCCATGGCGGAGCCTGACCCACCGTAAACCGAGCCGATAAAAATGATCCGGCCATGACCTGAAACTGACAATTTAGCCTGGAGCTTAGTTAGCAAAACCATCGGCGTCAGTAAATGAACCTGCATCAAGGTGGTCAGCTCGGGCACAGTCGTTTCCTGGAACAGGTGGTAGTAAGTCATCCCCGCTGCAAAAATTACGGCGTCGACACTGAACAGTTGATCCGTCAGCTGGTCAAGATGCATTTCATCGGTCAGATCGTACTGCACTTTCAGAAAATCTTGTTTGGGATAAGCCGTGGTCAACTCGGCCACCAACGCGGTCACTGGCGCCTCGTGCTGGTCGTAGTGGAGATACAGCGACCACCCCTGCGCCGCCAGCCGCTTGGCACACGCGCCACCGATGTCACCACTGGCCCCGATAATTAATGCAAAACTCATGCTTGAGCCTCCGGACGAACGTGAAAGACGGAAACGGCGTCTACATCGAAGAAACTAGCCGCGACCCGTTTGACGTCATCGAGGGTCAACGACTTCAGGGTCTCGACCACTTCAAACGCGTTTAAGGCGTTGAAGCTCTGAGACGACAGCTGGTTGGCCGTTTGCTCCAAGGAGTTCAGGGACATGTAATACTTACCCAAGGCGGCCTGGAGGATCCGCTGAAAGCGCGCCTCAGTGAGGGCGGGCTGATCCGCGCCGCGGGCGATCACTGAAGCGACCGCATCGGAGAATGCGGACGGATCGTCGGCATCCCCGGTGATCGTCGCGTAATTGAAGGTGCGACCAGCGATGTAATCCGCCGCGAAGGAGTCGTCCACCAGCCCGTCGTCGTACCACTTTTGATAAAGCGGCGAGGAGTCGCCAAAAATCATCTCCAGCAGCACCTCAATGGCCAGCTTATACTTGGTGCCTTCAAGATCCCCCTGCGCATCAATCTGGCCCTTGATACCGATGGCACTTTTTGGTCGGATCACCGGCAAATCTGCCGCCCGGTAAGGCAAAATGGTGCTGAGGTCGCCGTCGAAGCCGACGCCGCGCACGATTGGCGTAGCCGGCGCAAAGGTCTTGGCCGCTTGGTTATCGGCAATGTGCGCGAGGACGCGCTCAGGGTCAAAGTTACCCACCAGTGTCAGGGTCATGTTGATTGGCTGATAAAAGGTGCGATAGGCCTGATATAGCCGCTCCGGGGTGATCTGCGCAATCGAGGCGATGGTCCCGGTCACGTCTCTGGCCACCGGATGATTCGGGTACAAATTTCCCAAGATCCCGTAGTACAACAACCAGCCGGGATCATCTTGGTACATCTGGATCTCCTGGCCAATAATGCCGCGCTCTTTGGCCACCGTTTGGTCGGAGAAATATGGCGCCTGAACAAAATCCAGCAGCGTCGTCAGGTTCTCAGTCAGCTGAGTCGACGTCGAGAACAAGTACGCGGTACTGGTCGCGCCGGTAAACGCGTTAGCTGAGGCGCCGGTTTGCCCGAACAAATCAAACGCGTCGTGATCCTCCTTCTCAAACAGCTTGTGCTCGAGAAAATGAGCGATGCCTTCCGGGTCCTCTACCATTTCAGTAGCCCCGGCCGGCTGGTAGCGCACATCAATGCCGCCGTAATCGACCGCAAAAAGCGCGTAACTTTGATGATACGCTGGCCGCGGAACAAGCAGCACGCGCAGCCCATTAGCCAGCGTCTGCGTGACCAAGGTTTCTTGGACGGCCGGATACTCGGTTTGATTCAATGCCATTAGTTGGCCTCCTGTTCGTCCAAAAAGTACACGGCTTGCAACTTCATTGCCGCGGCCGCAGCCATCACTTCCTGTTTAGTGACAGCCGTGATGGCTGCGGCATAAGCCGCATAGCCAGGCTGGTGGGTGGGCACCAGCGCGTGAAGCAGTTCCTGGCGAGCCAAAAACTGCGGAGAATCATAAGCAGCCTGGCGGGCATTGAGCAAGCCCTCTTTGATGTGTGCTAACAGGTCAGCCGAAAACGCACCGGCTGCCACTTTGGCCAACTGATCTGCAATCAGCTGCTGCACTTGATCGCGGTTCACAGCATCGATACCGGTTTGCACCATGCTGAACTGGCGAAATGGCTCAAACATCGAACTGGCATAATAAGCCAGACTCGCCTTTTCTCGCACATTGGTAAACAGCAGTGAAAGCGGCGAACCGCCGAACAATTCGTTTGCGACCACATTGGCGTAGAATTGGCGGCCGTAGAGGTCACTCGGCGTGGTGTAGGCTAAATTGAGCTTGGCCTGGTTAACGTGGGCCGAGGCGGTTTCTTGCCGCACCGGCACGTCAGGCTGGCGATAAATCAGCGCAAAGGCGAGCTCAGGCCGTGGGGCAAAGCCTAACTGCTTAGCAAGTGGGACCACCTGCTCTTCGGTCACATCACCGAGCACCACAATTTCAATTTGGTCGTGACTTAGCATATCCTGATATACCGCCATCAGCCGCGCCTGAGTGACTGCTGTCAGCTGCCTTAGGGTCCCAAAACTCGGCGTAGCCTGCGCATCGTTGCCCTGGAAGTACAGACGCTGCGTCGCCAAACTTGCCTGCAGCTGCCGATCCTCGTCCATACTGCCCAAATAGGCCGCTAGGTTCTTTTGTTCCCGGTCGAAGACCTCGGGATCAAACTGATTGCCAACCAGTTTTGGCTCTAACAGCACCTCGTGAAGCAAGTCAAACCCCTGCGCCAACAGCGGTACCTGTGCGAGCTTGTCAGCCACCAGGTTCAAGGTGGCAGTGACGCGGTGGACTGCACCGGTTTTAGCCACACCGATTCCAAAGCTGGCCCCGAACATTGTTTCAAGCGCGGCGGATAGGTCGGACTGGGTCGGATACTTGGCGGAACTGGTTTCCAGTACAGAAGTCAGCAGCGTCCGTGCCGCAAAATCCTGCGCCCTGGCCGGCGCGATGAAATGGATCGCCACCCGGGTGGTTTTAAACTGATTCGTCGACAGGACGTTCAAAAAAACACCACTAGCTAATTGAATTCGCATAAAAACTCCTTAACTCTCCCCTTTTGGCTGGTCCGGTTGGATAAAGACCTTCCGCGGCTTGCTGCCTTCGCTCGGGCCAACGACGTGGTTGGCTTCAAGGTCATCGATCAACCGCGCAGCGCGGTTGTAGCCGATGCGAAAGCGCCGCTGCAGCAGTGACGTTGACGCGGTCTGCTGCTGAATCACAAACGCCTTCGCCTCGTCGTACAACTCGTCTTCCGAATCCCCGGCGGCGGCCGCTTCCGGCTCGTCGCTTGGCGTCATGTCCTCAACATATTCCGGTGCCACCTGATCGGTGATCGACTGGACCACCGCTTCAACGTCTTCTGAAGAAATGTAGGCGCCCTGAATCCGCAGCGGCTTGGCCGCGTCAATTGGGGCAAACAACATGTCCCCGCGCCCAAGCAGCTTCTCGGCCCCGTTCATGTCCAAAATCGTCCGGGAATCGACGCCAGACGAAACCGCAAAGGCGATGCGCGACGGGAAGTTGGCCTTGATCAGGCCGGTGATCACGTCAACACTTGGCCGCTGCGTCGCGATGATCACATGGATCCCCGCCGCCCGGGCCATCTGGCCCAGACGCACCAGTGCGGTTTCGACCTCAGTTCCTGCGACCATCATCAAGTCAGACAATTCGTCCACGATCACGACAATCAGCGGCAGCGGCGGCAAATCAGGATCGTCGGCGGTCTTCGCCTTTTGATTGTACTCGCCAATGTTGCGCACCCCGGCGGCCGCGAAGCGCTCATAGCGGTTCTCCATTTCCTTGACCACTTTATTCAAGGCCGACGGGGCCTTTTTGGCCTCGGTCACAACTGGCGTAAGCAGGTGCGGCACGCCGTCGTAAACGGACAGTTCCACCTTTTTCGGATCGATCAGCATCAAGCGGACCTGGTCCGGCTTGGTCGTCATTAGGATGCTCGTGATGATCACGTTGATCATCACCGATTTCCCTGAACCGGTTGCCCCGGCGATCAGAAGATGCGGCATCTTGGTCAGGTCGAACGTCTTGACTCGCCCGTCCACGTCCTTGCCCAGGGGAATGACCAGCGGTTTCCCCGGATGCGCCGGCGTTTTCTCCAGCACTTCTCGGAATCCGACCGTGGCCACCTGCTGGTTGGGCACTTCAATGCCGATCAGCGACTTGCCAGGGATTGGCGCCTCAATGCGAATATCCTTCGCCGCCAGCGCCAGTGCCAGATCATCAGACAGGTTCGTGATCTTGGACACTTTCACCCCAGTGGCCGGCTGAATCTCGTACTGAGTGATGCTCGGCCCGAGCGTCGCCTGTTTGACCGTCACGTCAACGCCAAAAGAGCGCAAGGTCTCACTGAGTTTGACTGAGTTCTTCCGAATCTTGGCCGTCTCCGCCGATTGGTCGGTCGCCGGAATCGGCGTCAGCAGGCTCATCGGCGGCATCACGTAATCACCGCTGGCGCCAGTGCTGGTGTCGAGGGGCTGCTCTGCATCTGAAGCCGCCTGTTTATCCTCGGCCAAAAGCTCAGTCTGGGCGGCTTCTGAGTGCGGCACGTTGATTTTAATCTCTTCCTGCCGCTGGGCCACTGGCTTGGGGAGATCTTTACCGGCCGCATGTTCAGTCTCCGCCACAGAAGGGGCCACAGTACTTCTGACCGCTGGCTGATCGGCTGGCGTCTCCGCAGGCTTTGGGGCCTCGCGCTTCGCCGCGCGCTCCTGGTGACTTTGGTCAAACTGGTTGCGCAACCCGGCAATCGCCTCGCCGAGCTTGGCGGCAAACCAGTGACCGGCCGCAAATACCTGTGCTGGCTTGACGCCTGCCAAGGCTGCCACCCCGATCACGATGATCAGCCAGAATAAAATCATGGCGCCGATTTCGGCTAGCAGCGGCGCGAAGAGGTTCAACAGCCCCGCACCCAGCAGGCCCCCGCCGACGCGCGACGTCGTGGCTTGCAGGGCAAAGTCGCCCTGAAGCAGCCGCCAGGTCGCCAGGAAAAAGTGGGTGTGCACGCTTTGTGCCGCCATCGCACTGCCCGACAGCACCCCTAAGGCGCCAAGGCCAATAAGGCCCCCGCCCCAGCTTAGGCGGGCGGTGGGCCGCAGCGCTTTGCCGGAGACAATCAACCAGGACCCGTACACCGCGACTATCGCTGCGCCAAGCAGATAGGCATCCCCAATCACCAACCGGAAGCAGTTGGCAAGGAAGGTCCCAATGATGCCGAGTCTAAAGAAGGCCAACGCCGCCACGACAAATAACCCGCAGCCAACCCAGTTTAAGGTGTGGTCAACTTTGCGAGTGCGGGGTTTACGTTTGGTTGTTGGTTTTCGCTTGCTGGTCGTCCGCCGCTGCGCCATGAATTGCCTCCTTCGAATCTACGCTTCATTATACACGAGGCTTTCACGAATAGAAAAAAGCATGTTAACGCCAAGCGCTACTTCAACTTGTCATGAGGGTATACATGGCTGCGCTCCAGGCCCGCAAAGCTTTGCTGGCGCAGTGCCTCGTAGATGACAAGCGCGGCACAGTTGGACAGGTTCAGCGCCCGCACCTTATCAGTCATGGGAATCCGCACCGCCTTTTCCGGGTTGGCGCGCATGAACGGCTCAGGCAGACCGGTGGTCTCTTTGCCAAACATGAAGTAGTGATCCACGCTGGTGTCGCTGTAATCAACATCGGAATAAGTCTGCTCGGCGAACTTGGAAACGAGGTACAAATACTGGGGGTCCTTTACGGTTGCCATGAACGCCTCAAGCGAGTCATGGTAAACAATCTTGACTGACGCCCAGTAGTCAAGGCCGGCACGCTTGAGGTGCTTGTCGTCCACGGCAAAGCCCAGCGGCTTGATCAGGTCCAGCACGCTGTCGGTCGCCGCCGCCGTGCGCGCAATGTTGCCGGTGTTGGCTGGGATCAGCGGTTGATAAAGCACAATATGATTCGTCATGTCACTTACCTCCACAAAAAAACGCACCACCTCGGTGACTGCACGGCGAGACGGTACGTTAGTTAAGTTTTTCATCGCTAACTTTTATCAATTTCCCAAAAGCAAGCCCTGATAAAAGCCAGAAATAAAAATGCTTAAGAGTAATTTAACACCGATCACCAACCGGTGCAAGGCCTCTTCAAATATTTAGCGCTTTCAAGATACTTCCCTTAGTGTTTTCTCATCTAAGCTTTGCCTCAAGCAACAGGACGTCGACATGGATGCTGGCCGGCGGCGCCGCCACCATCGCCGCCCGCTTAGCCGGGTCGGCCTGCCAGGTCAAAGGCGTCATCTTCATGACGTCTTCAAATTGGTTGGGCGAGACCGGGAAATCATAGGTCAACGGCGTTTGGGTCGCGTCTGGATACGCCGCCAGAAACCGGTCGAGTACGGCCCGGTTGCTGTATGCCGCCTTGGCAGTGCCGGCATACAGCCCCTGCCGGAGCTCGCGCAAGTAACCCGCCGCCGGAATGACCTTGAACAGCCGCCCCTCAGGCCGCAGCACACGGTCGAATTCCTGATACGCCCCTGGCGAGAATAAATCGACCACCGCCGAAAAACTGCCGGGCAGAAACGGCAGACGAGCCAGATCCGCCACGCAGAACACCGCGCTGGTCGCAAGCCGGCCGGCCAGCGCAATGGCCGGCGCTGAGATATCAAACCCCACCGCCTGCGCGCCGCTTTCGGCCAGCCTGGAAGTTGGGGTGCCTTCCCCACAGCCGACGTCAAGCACCGTGTCTCCGGCGCCCAACTGGCTTTGAATCGCGGCCACAAACGGCGCGAAGAACCCGGCCTGAAGCACGCGCCGCCGCGCCTCGAGCATCGGTGTGTCGTACTCCGTTGCGCTGGGTTTGGCCAGAAAATTCACGGTCCCTTTTTTAGCCAAATCATAGCGGTGCCCATTTGCGCACACCAGGCTGGTCTGACTGAGCGTCAGCGCCTCACCGCAGACCGGACAGGCAAACACACCAAGCTTTGCCATCGCCTGCGCTTTTTCTTCGATTTTTCGCATCACGCATCCCTTTCCCGCGAACTCTCACAGTTTTATAGTACACTTAAGAAAAAGGTCTGCGGAGGTCATCATGCTTTCAGTCTACAAATTTGATGATACAAAAGGTGGCTTGAAGCCACAAGCCAAAATCGAACCAGGGGTCTGGATCAACGTCACCGACCCCAGCCAGGACGAGCTGACCACGCTGGAAAAGAAAACGCGGGTCCCTGAGGACTTCCTGCTTTACGGCTTAGACCCTGACGAGGGCGCACGTTACGAATACGACGAGGACGTCGATGTGCACCTGCTGATTTTTGACATGCCCGTGGCCACCTTGGACCCGAAAAAGCGCGTCACCTATAAAACTGTTCCGCTCGCGATCATCCTGACGCCCTCCGCCCTGATCACGATCGACACGCAGCACCAGCCGCTCTTAGCCTTGTTCGCCGAAAACAAAGTGACCGGCTTTGACCCGCGGCGCAAAACTCAGGCCGCACTGCTGATGATGTACCGGGCCACGGCCGCGTATCTCACCTACCTGCGCGATATCAACAAGGCCCGCGAAAGCCTTGAGGCCAAGCTGCAATCCAGCCTGCGCAACGAAGAACTTTACGGGCTCATGGGCATTCAGCGCGGCTTGGTCTATTTCATGATGAGTCTGCGGACCGACCGCAACGTGCTGCAGCAATTGGAACGCACCAATCCCTTGCGATTGGACGACGACGGCGCCGACCTGCTGGACGACATCCTCATTGAAAACCAGCAGGGCATCGAAATGGCTCAGATCTCCAATTCAATTATCAGCGAGACCACGGACACTTATTCCAATATCATCAACAACAACATGAACGGGGTCATGAAATTTCTGACGTCCTACTCGATCATCCTGACCATCCCCACGCTGGTCTTCTCCTTTTATGGGATGAATATGGATCTGCCTTGGGCCGGCATGCATATCTCATGGATCATCACAATCATCATCTCCCTGATCATCTCGGTGCTCATCGGCTTGCAGTTCTGGAAGAACCGATATTTTTGACAGCTGACCCTCGCCGCGGCGAGGGTATTCTTTTGCTCCTCAGCTGAATTGTTCGATACGTTACGAACAATAAAATGTTATTTACAGAAATAATTTGACATTTCCGAACACTTACCGTATATTAGCGCGTGGTGTGGCAAAGGTCACACGAGTTCTCGAGGCGTGAAAGGACGATAAGCATGGAAATTTTTGATTACGAAGACATTCAGCTGATCCCAAACAAATGCGTGGTGCGGTCCCGCAAGGAAGTGGACACTAGCGTTGAATTGGGCGGCCACACATTCAAACTACCAGTGGTGCCGGCCAACATGCAGACCATCATCGATGCGCCACTGGCGAAGTGGCTGGCTGCCAATGGGTACTTCTACGTCATGCACCGCTTCAACCCGGAAACGCGGGCGCAATTTGTCGCTGACATGCACGACGCCGGCCTCTTCGCGTCGATTTCCGTCGGTGTGAAAGACGAGGAGTTTTCCTTCATCAAAGAACTCGCCGGCGCGCAGCTGGTACCTGAGTACATCACCATTGACATCGCCCATGGCCACGCTGACATTGTGATGGACATGATCCGCCACATTAAAAAATATCTGCCGGACAGCTTCGTCATTGCCGGCAACGTCGGCACCCCACAAGGCGTCCGCGATTTGGAAAACGCCGGTGCAGACGCCACTAAAGTCGGTATCGGCCCGGGTAAGGTCTGCATCACCAAGCTCAAAACCGGCTTTGGGACCGGCGGCTGGCAACTGGCGGCCCTGCGGTGGTGCGCCAAAGCTGCGCGCAAGCCGATCATCACTGACGGTGGGATCCGCAACAACGGTGACATCGCCAAAAGCATTCGCTTCGGTGCCACCATGTGCATGATCGGCTCCCTGTTTGCCGGCCACAAGGAGACCCCAGGCAAGCACATCGTCAAGGACGGCAAGGAGTACCAGGAGTATTACGGCTCGGCTTCAGAGTATCAAAAAGGGGCTCACCACAACGTTGAAGGCAAGAAGATCCTCCTGCCGGTCAAAGGCTCGATCAAGGACACTTTGATTGAAATGCAAGAAGACCTGCAGTCGGCTGTTTCTTACGCCGGCGGCCGAGACATCGGCGCCTTAAAGGCGGTTGATTACGTCATCGTCAAAAATTCCATTTTCAACGGCGACCAATATTAATCAGCTCACCCAGCAGCCTGCCGGATTCGGCGGGCTGTTGCTGGCTGCATAGCTGTATCCGTTTTCTGGTATAATGACCGAGTACGCATTTACGAGGAGGCAATACATTGAAAGAAACAGTTTTACTTGGTGGTTACACCAAACACGAAGGCCAAGGCGTTTACCGGGCGACCTTCGATTCCGAAACTGGCCGGTTAAGCAAGGCTGAACCATACATCACCGGTATCGGCTCGCCCACCTACCTGGCCGTCTCCAAAGCCAACGCTGCCTACCTGGTCGACGCCGCGGACGGCAAAGGCGGGCTGGCCGCCTTTGACCTCAATCAAACGCCGCCGCAGCTGCTCAACACCGTCTTAGAGCCCGGGACTAGCCCGGCGCATGTGTCAATTGATGAAAAACGTCAGCTGGTCTTTGCGGCGAACTATCATGAAGGCCGCGTTAACGTTTATAAGATCAACGCCGACCGCACCTTGACCCCGACTGATGTTGCCCGCCACCACGGCCACGGTCCGCTGCCCGAGCAGGACGCCAGCCACGTGCACTTTGCGGCTTTGACGCCGGACGGGCGGCTGGCTGTGATCGACCTGGGCACTGACGAGGTCTACACCTACCCGGTCGACGACGCCGGCAAGCTCGGCACCCCAGCCATTTTGAAACTGGCCCCGGGCTTTGGCCCTCGTCACCTGGTCTTCCATCATGACAAGCCGATCGCCTATCTGCTGGGCGAACTGTCCAGCCAGATCAGCGTGCTGCAATACGATCCAGCCACAGGCGGGTTCACGCAGGGGCAAACTCAAAAGACCATCCCGGCCGACTGGACCAAGCACAACGGCGCTGCCGCGATCCGCATCAGCTCAGACTCCCGATTTATCTATGCGACTAACCGCGGGTACAACAGCGTTGTCGTTTACTCAGTCTCCGAGGACGGCCTCGAGCTCACCGAAGTGCAGCAAATTTCGACGGAAGGTGATTTCCCGCGCGATGCGAACCTCGACTTGACCGAAAACTACCTGCTGGCGGTCAACCAGAACACCAGCAACGCCACCCTGTACTCACGTGACAGCGGCTCTGGCAAACTGACGGCAGTCCAAAAGGACATCGTCGCCCCGGAATCAGTCAATGTCGTGTTTCTCAAAGCTTAAGTTCTTGCAGCGTGCCTAGAGGGTGCGCTGTTTTTATGCAGGCAATTCAGATTTTACCGAAATTTTGCCTTTTGCGCCTAGTCATCCTTGCCGAGTCCGGTATACTTGACCCATTGGCAACTTTGAGGAGGAAATTATGTTAGATATAGTCAAAGCCGTGATCATCGGTATTGTCGAAGGGCTGACCGAGTTCTTGCCGATCAGTTCGACCGGCCACATCGACCTGGTCGATCAACTGGTCAAAATCAATCAGAGTCCGGCCTTCATGGCGATGTTTGAGTACGTGATCCAGTTCGGTGCGATCCTGGCTGTCGTGCTGCTCTACTTCACCAAGCTCAACCCGTGGGCCCCAAGCAAGTACAAACCCGAGCGCCAGGCCACCTGGACCCTGTGGTTCAAGGTGATCGTCGCGGTCCTGCCGTCCGTGATCATTGGCCTGCCGCTGAACGACTTCATGGACGCTCATTTGCACAAGCCAATCGTGGTGGCATCGATGTTGATCCTGTACGGGATCTTGTTCATTGTCATTGAGAATTACTTCAAGGACCGCTCGCCCAAAATCACGACCCTGGCAGACATCAGCTTCCAAACCGCGCTGTTCATCGGCCTCTTCCAGGCGTTGTCCATTGTCCCTGGCACCAGCCGCTCCGGCGCGACCATTCTCGGCGCCATCATCTTGGGTACCAGTCGCTACGTCGCCACCGAGTTTTCCTTTTTCCTGGCGATTCCGACCATGGTGGGTGTGTCGATTTTAAAAATCGGCTCGTATCTTATGAAAGGCAACGTCTTCACCGGCGCGCAGTGGGCGATCCTGCTGACGGGCATGGTGGTGTCGTTCCTAGTCGCGATCGTGGCCATCAAGTGGCTGCTCAAGTTTGTTCAGACCCATGACTTCAAGCCGTTTGGCTGGTACCGCATCGCGCTCGGGCTCGTCGTTTTGTTAGTCTTATTCATCTAGGAGGTTCTCATGCTGTTAAAAGAAGCGTGTGTTGAAAACTTCACCGATATTCCGGCTGCTTTACGGGCCGGCGCTAATCGTATCGAGCTGAACGACAATCTCACCGCCGGCGGCACCACGGTGTCCCGCGGGGTCATGGCGGCGGCCATCTCGTACGTGCACGAGCACGATGCGCGGATTGTCTGCATGATTCGGCCACGCGGTGGCAATTTTGTTTACACCGACACTGAGCTGAAAATCATGGAAACCGACCTGTTCGCCGCACAAGAACTCGGCGCGGACGGTGTGGCCTTCGGTGCGTTGACCAACGCTAATTGGCTGGACGAAGACGCCATGGAAAATTTGATCGGCGCCGCTGGTGGCATGGAAGTAGTCATGCACATGGCGTTCGACGAAATTCCGGAAGCGCGCCAGCAGGAAGCCATTGACTGGCTCTCTGATCATGACGTCACCCGCATCCTGACGCACGGGGGCCCTTTGAGCGTGCCAATCACCCAAACCGTCCCGCACCTGCAGCAGTTGGTCAAAATGGCGACTGGCAAGCTCGAGATTTTGCCTGGCGGCGGCGTCACGGCAGCCAATGTGGACGAACTGACCGCCGCCATCGGCGTCAAGCAAGCTCACGGCACTAAGGTCGTCACGTTCAAGTAAGTGATCAAGCCTCGAGGTAATCCTCGAGGCTTTTTAGGAGGGCAACAGATGAATCCTGAGTTCACGACGATTGCGCTGCGCGTCGGCGGCATGTCGCGCCAGGCCTTGGCCGCGGCACTGACGGCCGCCCACATTGCGCGTGATGACGCGGCACGCACCCTGCTTCAAACCATGCCGGTTTACCCAGGAGAGCGGTCCTACCCGATTCGCCTTGGTTTGATGCACGCGAGCGACCTGGGGTTGGGGCAAGGTGCGACCCTGCCGCGCCTGACGCAGACGGCCCAGCACTACGGGTTGGGACTGGTGCCACTGGCTGCCGCGGTCTACTTGCGCTTACAGTGGCGCACGCAAGCACCCGGCCAGGTCTTTGTCGCCAGCCCTGCGCTCAGCAACTCAGGCCCACGCGGGTTTGTGCTGGTGAACACCGACTCGCGCCTGCAGCTGCACGGCTTCTATGCCGGCGATGACGAGCCGGTTGAGCCCAACACCACATTTGCCTTTGAATTAAGTATTTGAACACAAAACCGGCCGCCTGGCGAGTTCACTGCCAGGCGACCGGTTTTTTTGACGTTATTGCCGCTTCTCTGCGCCCATGACAAACGCTGCCACGCAGCCAAACCCGGTGTGACTGGCGATTGTCAGGCCAATATCGCCGACAGTGACATGAGCGGTTGGCGCCTTAGCCAGGATGTAATCCCGCACCTGATTGGCCGCGTCGTAATCGCCAGACGTGGCGATCAGGATCGGTTGCGCGGGATCGCTTGGCAGTGCAGCCAACATTTTGTCGCCTAAAGTGGCCAAAGAGCGCTTACGGGCTCGGACCTTGCCGTCAACGCGCAGCCGCCCCAGGGTGTCCACATCCATGATTGGCTTGATGTTGAGCAGTGTCCCCAGCGCTGCAGAGGTCCGCGACACCCGACCACCATGGTAAAGGTAATCCAGTGAATCAACTGTGAACCATTCCTGCAGGCGCAGCCGATTCGCTTCAAACCATGCCACCAGCTCCGCCAGACTTTTTCCTTCTTTTTGAAGCCTGATGGCCTCAAGCACCATGCGGCCCTCGCCCTGCGAAGCGGCAAGGGTGTCCACCAGCTCGATTTGCGCGTCCGGATACTGTTCCAGCACCATGGCCTTGGCCTCAGTGGCCGCCTCAAAAGAGCTGCTCAGTCCGCTGGAAAAGGCGATGTACGCGACCGGCGTGCCGGCCTTGGCGTAGGGGGTGAAGAAATCAACATACTCGCCGACGTTGATGGCGGAAGTAGAAGGCATGACCCCATTTTTGATCTTCTCAAAAAAATCTTTCAGCTCGTATGAGCCGCCCATGTCATCTGTCAGGTCCTGGCCTTCCACGTTGAAGTGAAAGGAAACAAAATCAACATTCGCGTCCTTTAAGGTTTGGCGCGGCAGGTCACAGGCCGAATCGGTCAACAGTTGATACATCATTTCCACATCCTCATTAATTTAGGGCTAGGCCCAACTCATTCTCCAAAGATAACATATCGTTCGGCAGCGGCGCCGTCAACTCAAGTGGCCTTTTTAAAATCGGGTGCCAAAAGTGCAGGTGTGCGCAGTGCAGCGCTTGCCGGTTCAGGCCGGCTGCCGGACCGCCGTACAGCGTATCGCCAAACAGCGGGTGGCCGATGGCAGCGAAGTGAACCCGAATCTGATGCGTGCGCCCAGTGTGCAGCTGTACCCGGACCAAGCTGGCCCGGCCGTTTTGCGCCAGCGTTTCAAATTCTGTCACCGAGCGCTTGCCTGCAGGGGTCACGGCCCGCTTCATGTAAAACTCTTGGCCCTGGCCGATTCGCAGCACCAGCCAGCCGTGCTGTGGCAATTTACCGGCACCGGCGACCAAGGCGAGATATTCTTTCTGCAGGTCATCGGTATGCAGCTGGGCGTCCAGCAGGCTGTGAATCAACCCGCTTTTGGCAAACAACATGAGCCCGCTGGTGTCGCGGTCAAGCCGCGTCACCACGTGAATGGCCACACTCTCAGCGTGGGTCTTGAGCAGGTACGCTTTGACGCGATTGGCCATGGTGTCCGGACTCTTGCCGACATCCGGAATCGAGGGCACACCGGCGGGCTTGTCGACCACCAGCAGGTACTCGTCTTCGTAAACAATCGCCAGCGGTGCAGTATACGGCACCACGGCATCGGCGGCCACCTCCGGCGCGGTTTGCAGGAAGACAACATCGCCCGGGCGCAAAGTAAAAGCGGTGTTTCGTTGTCGTTTGTTCACAAACACAAAACCGCCATGGAACTTCAACTGCTTCAGCTGCGCGAGCGAAAACCCCTGGCGGCGCAAAAAGGTCTGAAGGGACACGCGCGGTCCCTGATAGGTCCATTTAAAGCGCATCGGGCTTTTTCTCCCCGATGAACGCATCCTCGACCCGGTCCCAGAAGTGCATGTGCCGATAGCTGGCAAAGCGGATCTTCTCCGCAGCCACCTTAAACCGGATGGCGGTGATCATCGCCGGCTTAGCAGTGAATTGATCAATTGACATCACGTAATCCTGAAACGGCTCAGGCCGCAGTGAAACCCACTCGTCAGGCGCCAAGATCATCGGCGCCGCCAGCGTGCGAAAGACACGGTTATTGATCGACGCGATTTCCGTCATCTGCAGCGCCGCCAGCCGCGGGTGGATCACCGCACCGCCATTGGACTTGGAATACGCCGTCGAACCAGTGGGCGTTGCCACACACAGGCCGTCGCCGCGAAAACTCTCAAAGAAGTTTTCCTTCACGTAAACGTCCGTGCGCATCGTGCCACTGGTTCCTTTCAGCGTGGCTTCATTCAGCGCCAAAAAATGCGCAGTGGTCCCGTCTTCGTAGTCGACCAGCACGTCGAGCAACGGATAGCTGGTGCTTTCCCCTGAGTCCCGCTTCAAGGCGGCGATGAGGTCGTCTGTTTCGTAGTCGCGCCAGTCCGTGTAAAAGCCCAAGTGTCCAGTGTGGACCCCGATGAACCGCACCTGGTCCAACACATCGGCGTACCGGTGGAACGCCGAAAGCAGCGTCCCGTCCCCGCCAATCGTGATCACAACTTCAGGATGCGGCACGTCGACTTCAAAATTGTCCTGCTTAAGCCCGCGGATCAGCTTTTGCCGGGCCGCTTGAGAACTCGCGTTACTGTTTGCTTGGATCGCGATGCGCATCGTCATTCATCCCTTGCTTACTATCGCCAGGGCCCGGGTGATCAAGATCATCCAAGCGCCGCGGCATATTTTGCCCTTTACCGTAAGAAAACAGGCGCTGAGCTTCCTGAATTTCCTCACGGATCTCGGACATTTCGTTATCAAGCAGCGCCGAGGCCTTGGCCGCACGCTTCAAGCGTTCCTTCAAGGCGTCCGGAAACTCGCCTTGGTACTTGTAGTTCAGCGAGTGTTCGATCGTGGCCCAGAAGTTCATGGCCATCGTGCGGATCTGAATCTCGGCAAGCAGCTTCTTTTCGCCTTCCACCATTTGAACCGGATACTCAATGACCACGTGGTAACTGCGATATCCGGAGGGCTTGACGTTGGTTACGTAGTCGCGCTCCTCAACTACTTTCATGTCCGTGCGCTGGTGGATCAGATCGACCACTTCGTAAATGTCTTCGACGAACTGGCACTGGATCCTAAGCCCTGCAATGTCCTGCATGTCCTGTTCCAGCAGCGTATCGGAAATGTACCGGCGCGACTGCTTTTCAATGATCGAGTCAACCGGCTTGACCCGGCCGGTGACGATCTCGATTGGCGAATGGCGGCTTTCTTGCAGGAATTGGCTGCGCATTCCGCGAAATTTGATTTTGAGTTCCTTCACTGCCTGTTCGTATGGCATCAAAAACGTTTCCCAGTCGCGCTGCATGCTCAAGCCTCCACATCTGATTCTGCTTCATTTTACCATAAAAGCAGTGCGGGCCACCCCCCGGCCGGAAGAGTAGCTGTATACTATTAGCGAGGTGAATTGTATGAGTATCCAATCCGAGCAAGAGTTCAAAACCCTGATCACGGCTGATGAGGCCGCTGCCATGCAGGCCGCGCTGACTTTTGCCCCAGCATTCGGCCAGGCCAACACGTACTATGACACGGCTGATTTTCGCCTGCAAAAGGCATCGCTGGGACTGCGCATCCGGCTGTTCAACACCCGGGCAGAGGAAACCCTGAAGCTGCCCAAGGGGCCTGACCGCCTGCTGGAAGAAATGACCGACCCGCTTACGGTGAGCGAAGCGCGCCAGCTGATTCGTGCCAACAGCATCGCGACCCACGGCCAGATTCGCGAATACCTGGCCAGCCAGCAGATCGAGCCGGCCAGCCTGCAACAATTTGCAGCGGCGACCACCCGGCGACACCTGCTCGACATCCCGGCAGGCAAATTGACCCTGGACGAGACCCACTACCCAAACGGCAAGCGCGATTGGGAACTCGAGTTGGAATACCACGACGAGCCAGCCGCCAAGGCGTACTGGTCGCAGCTTGTGAGCGAGTTTAATATCCGCGTTCAGCCGGTTCAAAACAAGGTGCAGCGCGCCAATGCAAATGTGAATATTTCACAAGCTGATTAATTGTCTTTAATAAGATTTCTGGTAAGGTAAGGATAAACAACAGGCCCACTTAACTGTCCCAAAGGTTGTCAAAACCTTAACCGCTTGCTTATTAGCCTATACTGGAGGAAATGCATTGCTAGAACTTTTCTTGTTCATCAATCCCATTGGCACCCGCTGCCGCGAAGCGGAGCTGGTTGTTCAGCGGCTCGCCCAGGAACTGAAACAAAAAGTCAGCCTGCGCTTTGTCCCGCTGGTCAATTTCACCGTCATCGACCAGTACATGGCCGACGCGCACCTGGACCCGCACAACCTGCCACTGCGCAACCAGCTCTTCGACACCGCCTACCAGTTGGCGGTCGACTACAAAGCGGCGCAGTTTCAGGGCAATGAGAAAGCCCGCAAGTTGCTGATCATGGAGCAGAGTCACATGACGATTCCGGTTGCGCCGTACGACAAAGAAACGGCCTATGAGTGCCTTAAAGCTGTTGGTTTTGACCTGGCGGCGTTTGCCGAAGACCGCCGCCGCGAGGAAATGCACCACTGCCTGGCCTCAGATCAGGCCATCGCCGTGGAAATGGGCATCACCAAGCTGCCCGCCGTCGTCATCATGAACAGTGCCAGTCCCAATCCAGGACTGCGCCTAGGCAACTTAAAATCTTACGAACGCTTCAAATCATTGGTGCAAACCATCATCACGCAGCCGGATCTACAGCCCTCCAAGGACTTGTTCCACGTCTTGCAGTAATAACCAAACGGCCAGGCAGCAGCCTGGCCGTTTTTGTGTCTTCACCGCCGCACGGTATACGTATCGCACTAACCCTGCCTCGCCTGACCGAGGGCTTGCAACTTCTCGTCGATGGTCTGATACCATTGAGGGACCCGAAGCCACTGCCAGCCGGTCGCGGTTTCCTGAAGCAACCCGGCGTGGTTCAGCACCTCAAGCCACTGGCGCCTGATTGAGCTTTGCAACTGTCCTTCAGGCAGTTGCGGCGCCCGCACACTCGAATACTGCCTCCAAAAAGCGGCCTCGGCGGCTTTTTTAATCGGCTGAGCCTGAAAAGTCAGCAACCAAGCCGCCCGCATGGCCCACTCCGGCGCATCGAGCCCGGGCAGATGCCGCAGCTGCATGTGGATCAGCCAGGGCGCGCCGGCCAGATTGCGCCCCTGTGCGCTCGCCTGCGCTTGCAGCTTCATCACGGCAGGCGCGCGGTGCACCAAGGCCAGTTGAATCGCCTTGGCCCGACTGGCGAGTGGCTCAATGTATTCCCGGCGCCGCGTCTGAGGCGGCAGCCCTTGACGGTAATCGGTTTCAACAATGGCCGGGCCGATCAGTTGCAAGCGCGTCAGGACTTTGCTCTGGGGATTCAGCTGCCAAAGATGAAAACCGGCGTTCTTTGACCACTGCACGAACCGGGCCTGCTTGCCACCTGGCCAACGGGTGATGTATGCCGGACCGGCGATCCAGACGACTTCAAGCCCAAGTGACTGGTAGCCAGCCGTCCGTACTCGCAGACGTTCAGGGCTGATCCCACTGCACTGAAATTCGAGCACTCGGGACCGTCCGTGGTGCTCCCACACCACATCGGCGCGCTGCTGAATCTGCGGATAATAGGTCTCCAGTGCGACTTGGTCGCCCAGTTGCTCACCGAACTTGGCCAGCCACCATTTGCCGGCCAAGTGGGTTTCACTTTCCGGCTCACTTGACGCGTTGCAGGCGTTGTCCTTGTGTGCAAAATGCGCGATGAGCTGCGCCCCATTTTTGATCCGCAGCTCACCCTTGCAAGCCGGACAACGAAACGATTGACCGAAAAGCTGCCGCGCCTGGTCGTGGCTCCTCAGCGTCACCAGCTCGTCGGCCTGATTCAGTGCAACTAACATGGCCTCACCTCCAGTTAAAGATTACGCGGCGAGCCCTAATTGACCGCGTTCATGCCTAGAAAACGCATCCACGCGGCACGACTAATTGCGGTACAATCGAATCATCAAATACAACTGGGGGAGTGACATGATGAAATGGCTGGGCAAAATTGGTGGGGCGCTGCTGGCACTGGTGCTTTTAGCCTGGGGGCTGACTGCGGCGGCCCCTCAGCACGCACAAGCGGCCAAGACGCTGACCAGCAGCCGCACCCCCACTTTCTGGGTGCTTTCTGACGATCATTTCATTGCCCCGGCGCTTCACGACAACCGAACCGCTTTTCGGGAAATCCAGCAAAGCGCCGCCGGCAAGGACCTGAGGTATCAGCCCATCGCCATCCGCGCGTTGGTGCACGAGGCGCTGACCGCAAGGCCACGGCCGACCGCGGTCATTCTCACGGGCGATGTCACCCTGAACGGGGCCAAGGCCAGCGCCGAAAGCCTTGCAAAGCGCTTGGCTCCGCTTCAAAAGGCCGGCATTCACGTGCTGGCCATCCCCGGCAATCACGACATCTATGACGGCTGGGCCCGCAAGTATCAGGGCAAGCAGCAGCTGAAGGTGGAACAGATCAGCCCCACCGACTGGCGGAATATCTTCAGCGATGGATATCGCAATGAAACCAGCGAAGACGCTGATTCGCTCAGCTATACCATGAACTTAAATCGCGACTACCAGCTGATCATGCTCGATTCCAACATTTACACCATCCAGCCGAGCAACCGCAACCCGAACACCGGCGGCGAGCTAAAACCAGCCACCATGAGCTGGCTGCGCAGCCGACTGGCCGCTGGTCAAAAGGCTGGCCGCACCAGCCTGGTGTTCATGCACCACAACCTTTACTCACACAATGCGATGGTCAACCATGGCTACGTGCTGAATAACGCCTCCGCCCTGCGGAAACTGCTGACGACGTATCATGTCCCAGTCGTTTTCTCCGGCCATATCCACGCACAAGACATCAAAAGCGGCAGTCAGCCCGGTGAACCGGTCGAAATCGTCAATGGTGCATTCTCTATCTCCCCTGGGGGCTACGGGGTGGTTCAGCTCACCCCCACCAAGCTGACTTATGATCGCAAGGCAGTGAATGTGCTGCCAGTCCTGAGTGCGAAGCAGCGGCAAAACCCGGACCTAAGGCATTACCAGCCCTACCTGAAGCGGCTGTTCTTGCAAAATGGCGAGGCGCTCGCGCTGAACAGTCTGTACGGGAAAAAACTGAGTCCCCAAAAGCAAGCCGCCGGCGTCAAATTTCTCGGCCAGCTCAACTGGCGGTTCTTTACTGGCCAAGACGCGCTCTCAAACGCTCAGGCAGCTAAACTCCGCAAAACTCCCGGCTACCAGGTCGACAACCAATTACCGAGTCTGCACCGCTACATGCAATCGATCATGCAGGATAAGGATCGCAATGATCTGCATCAAGTCATTGCCACCAACTAAAAGACCAGCTGACGCCTATGCGTCAACTGGTTTTTTACTGCTGATCAAACTGGCTATTATACAGCGCGGCATAGGCGCCATTTTGCTTAAGCAGGCTCTCGTGGGTCCCGCGTTCAACCACCCGGCCGGCATCGATGACCAAAATCTGGTCCGCGTGGCGAATGGTTGACAGACGATGCGCGATGACAAAGCTGGTCTTGCCTTTCATCAAGCCAGTCATGGCGCGCTGAACGTCCGCCTCGGTGTTGGAGTCAATCGAGGCTGTGGCCTCATCCAGCACCAGCACTGGCGCCTCCGCAATAAAAGCGCGGGCGATGCTGAGCAGCTGCCGCTGGCCTTGCGAGATATTGTGCGCGTTTTCTGACAGAACCGTGTCATAGCCGTCTTTCAACTGGCGGATAAACCCGTCAGCATGGGCGCGCTGGGCTGCCAGCACCACGTCATCGTCGCTGGCAGACGCTCGCCCCAGCCGAATGTTTTCTCGAATCGACAGTTGGAACATGTACGGCTCCTGTTGCACCACGGTGATCAAGTGCCGCAAGTCGGCTCGCCGAATTGTCGTCACGTCGCGGCCGTCCAGCAGCACCCGGCCGGTCTGCAGCGGGTAAAGATTCGTCAGCAAATTCATGATGGTGGTCTTGCCCGCGCCGGTTGCCCCCACCAGCGCGATGGTCTGGCCAGGCTCGGCAACGAGATTAATGTCATGCAAAATCTGGCGGCCGGGTTCATAGGCAAAATCAATGTGCTCAAACTCAACGTGACCGGTGGTTGTTTTAACTGTGACGGCGCCTGGGAGATCTTGCTCGGGCTGCTCATCGATCACCTCAAAGACACGCTCAGCCGATGCCAGAGACAGCTGCAGGGTGTTGATCAAATTCAGGACATTGTTGATCGGCCCGGTGAAATTCCGCAGATAAATCAGAAAGGTGAAGATGATCCCAACCGTGATTGTGCTGCTGCCGGTGAGCATCGAAATCGCCCCTGCCGCAGTGATCGCCAGGTACGCCAGGTTGTTGGTCCCGTTGTTTACCGGCCCGATGAAGCTGGACACAGACTGCGCGATGAAAGCAGCATGTGTGTATCGCGCGTTGGTCTGATTAAACGTCGCCATCGTGTCTGCCTCGTGATCAAAGAGCTGAACCACCTGCTTACCCGAAACCGATTCCTCAATTTGCGTGTTTAACGCACCCAGCGCCTCCTGCTGCGTCATGAAAGCCTTTTGGGTGACCTTAGCCGCGGCGCGAGTGAATAGGTACGTCAGCCCTGAAGCAGCCAGCGCGATCAGCGTCAGCAGCGGCGACAGCACCAGCATCGCCGCCCCCATGCCAACAACGGAAACAATCCCCGTAAAAAGTTGGACAAAGGTTTGCATCATGGCGGTGTTGATGTTGTCCACATCGTTTGTCAGCCGCGACATCACATCCCCGTTGTCATGCGTGTCAAAGTAGCGCATCGGCAGGCGCTGCAGATTGCTGAAAATATCGCCCCGAATGTCCGCTGACGCCTTCTGGGCCACTTTCACCGTCACCGAATTCTGAAAATAGGTGAACACCGCTGAAAGCAGGTACATCACACCGAGCACCAAGCAAATGACATAAAGTAAATGCAGCTTGCTGGCCTTGAGAAACTGATCGACGACAATGCCGTTGACCCGGTTGCCAATAATGGTGGCTGCGGTGGTGAAAATGGTCAGCCCAAAAACAATCAGCAGCTTCCCGCGTGCAAAGCCAATGTAGCCTAGAATCCGCCGAGTCGTCTTCTTCCAGTCCGTGACTTGGACTTTTTCCTGGTGCAGGTTGTGTCTAGGACCGCGATTCATCACTTGCATCTGAGCGTCCTCCTCCCAGCTGAGTCTCAACCAATTGCGCGTAAAATGGCGAACTAGCCAGCAGCTCCTCGTGGGTGCCGCGAGCCGAAAGCCGTCCCTCCTGCATGACCAGGATCTGGTCGCACTGCAGCAAGTTGGCCACCCGCTGCGAGATGATCAGCGTGGTGCGGCCGCGCCGGTGCTGAACCAGACGCTGCTGAATCCTAGCGTTCGTGGTCTGGTCGACGGCACTGGTCGCATCGTCGAACACCAGAATATCGGGATCTGGCACGGCCGCGCGCGCAATGTTCAGCCGCTGCCGCTGGCCGCCGGAGAAGTTCTTCCCGCCCTGCTCAACCGGCGCATCATACCGCTTGGGCAGCGGATCGATGAACTCATCCGCGTCCGCCAGGTGCGCGCCGGCGGCCAGCTCAGCATCGGTGGCCACCTTGTCGCCAAAGGTCAGGTTGTGCCGCACCGTCCCAGAAAACAGCATGGCGTCTTGGGTGGCCACGGTCACCTTGTGATGCACCGCCGCCAAGTCGAGCTGCTGGGTGTCCACACCGCCGATCTTAATGGTGCCGGTATAATCATCAAACCCACGGGTCAGTAAATTGATCAAAGTTGACTTGCCAGAACCAGTGGTGCCGATAATGCCGAGCCACTGCCCACTTGGCACGGCGAAACTGATGTCATCCAGGATGGGCTTGCTTTGATCGTAGCCGAACGAGACGTGATCAAACGTCACACTTGAATCCTGCGGCGCGCCAGCAGCAGAACCAACCCGCACCTCACCAACTTGCTCGCTGAGGACCGCCTGAACACGCGTTGCCGACGTGATCGCCCGTGAAAAGGCGGTGATAATGTTCACCGTCATGACCATCGCGTTGGTGATTTGAATCATGTAATTGATGAAGGCAATGATTTGCCCATCCAGAATCACCCCACCGACGTCCAAGCTGCCGCCATACGCCAACGCGATCACGACCCCGAGATTGAGCAAAAATTGAATCACCGGCGCAAGCGGCACCGCCGCCATGGCAGCCCGCACGGAGCTGTTCAGCAAGGCGTTATTGGTCTCGCTAAACTGCGCCTGCTGGTGATCTTCGAGGACAAACGCTTTGATGGTTTTAGCCCCTTGCAAATTCTCCCGCATCACTCGGTTCATGTCATCAGTTTTGCCTTGCATGTCCGTGTAAAACGGCAGGCTGCGACGCATCACGAGCAGTGTGTAAACCAGCAGAACTGGCAGAATCACGAATAAAATCGGCGCCAGGCGTGGCGACACTAGCGTCGACATCACGACGCCGCCAAGCATCAGCATCGGCGCCCGCACCATCCCCCGCGTCATCATCATCACCAAATTCTGCATCTGGGTCACGTCGTTGGTGATGCGGGTAATCAAAGTTGCTGGGGGCAGCCCGCCAGCCGCGCGAGAATTTAAAGCGATGGTCAGCATTTTGGTGCGCAGGCTCTGCCCCATGTGCAGTGAGGCATAATTACCCAAAACGCCGGACCCGCCGCCGGCACAGATGCCAATCAACGCAAACATCAGCATTAAGGCCGCCGTTTTGATCACGAACTGCATATCGCCCTTGGCCAGTCCTGAGTCCACAATGTCCGCCATCATCGTCGGCTGCTGCAAGTCGCAGAAGACCTCAATCAGCATCACCAGCGGCGCGAGAAAAAAGGTCAGGCGCACCTTGCCATGCATATTTTGCATCAGGATTTTAAACACCTTGCCACCTCCACGAAAAAAGCGCCACTGAACCCAGGCCTAGTAAGGACTAAGGATCCGTGGCGCTGATTGAAATGTTCATAAGGTCAGTTTACTGCACATCGGTCGGCTGTCAAATATTTACGGCTATAAAAAACCGGCCATTTGAGGATGGCCGGTTCATCAAACCTGATGCCGCAAACAGGAGTCGAACCTGCACAGGGAAAACCCTACAGCGACCTGAACACTGCGCGTCTGCCAATTCCGCCATTGCGGCAGCACCAAGACACATTATAGCAAGCGTAGCAGGCTTTGCCAACTGTGATTCATTGCGCGACCCAAAAATCCCCGCTCAACTGAGCGGGGACGATTGAAAGTACCATTCAGAGGGGGCCAAATGGCACCTCGAATGCGATTAGAGCTGACCTTGTTCCTTTAACTCTTTGGTGTAGCGGGCCTCTTCCTCTTCGTTGCAGTAAACGTAGTGGCCAGGCTTGATCTCGACAAACTTCGGCTTGTCGGTTTCATAGTGGTGCATGCTTGGGTCGTAGACATACGACTTGCGGGTGCGGGCAATTTGCGGATCCGGCACCGGTACAGCCGAAAGCAGCGCTTCGGTGTACGGGTGAATCGGGTTCGTGAAGAGCTCTTCAGTGGGTGCCAGCTCCAAGATTCGGCCGGCGCGAATGACTGCGATCCGATCGGAAATGAACCGAACAACGGACAGGTCATGCGCGATGAACAGGTACGTGACACCTTGTTCACGCTGGAACTTCTTCAGCAGGTTCAGCACCTGCGCCCGAATCGAAACATCTAGCGCGGAAATTGGCTCGTCGGCCACCACGAGGTCCGGCTGCATGATCAGCGCACGGGCGATCCCGATGCGCTGACGCTGGCCACCAGAGAATTCGTGGGGATAACGATACAACTGCTCTGGCAGCAGTCCGACTTCTTCCAGCATTGTGCGGACCTTTTTGACGCGATCTTCCTCGGAATCGAACAGCCCATAGTTGTACAGGCCTTCCGAAATGATGTAGTCGACGGTCGCGCGGTCGTTCAACGAGGCAGACGGATCCTGAAAGATCATCTGAATCTTGCGCTCGATCGAATGCTTTTTCCGTTCGGAGATTTTGCCGTTGATCTGTTCGCCTTCAAAAGTAATGGTGCCTTTTTCGGTCGGGTTGATGCCCAGAATAGCGCGACCAATGGTGGTCTTGCCAGAACCGGACTCGCCAACCAGCGAGAAGGTCTCACCCTTGAAAATGTCAAAGTTGACATCCTGAACGGCGACAAACTTATCTTTACCTGAGCCAAAGGAGATCTGCAGATCCTTCAGGCTGACAATTGTTTCTCGATCATTCGCCATCTGCATCGTCCTCCTTCTTGTCGCTTAACGTAAGATCCAAGTTCTCCAAGTGAGACTCGGCCACCGTCGCCGCCATCCGTTCGTGCAGGTTTTGGATCAGTTCCGGCTTTTCCGTCTTCGGCGCCCGCGGGTCCAAGAGCCAGGTCTTGGCATAGTGAGTGTCGGAAACCTTGAAGAACGGCGGATCAGCCTTAAAATCGACCTTCATCGCCCACGGATCACGCGGCGCAAAGGCGTCACCGACAATGTCCTTGTACAGACTTGGCGGCGTGCCTGGAATTGAGTACAGCTGGCCGCCTTTTTGCGCCAACTGCGGCAGAGAAGAAAGCAGGCTCCAGGTGTACGGGTGACGCGGATCATAAAAGATCTCGTCGCAGGTCCCGTACTCGATGATGCGGCCGGAATACATGACGGCGATGCGATCGGCGATTGACGCCACCACCCCCAGGTCATGTGTGATGAAGATGGTCGTGAACCCATCTTCCTTTTGCAAAGACTTGATCAGGTCAAGAATCTGGGCCTGAATCGTGACATCCAGCGCAGTCGTTGGCTCGTCGCAAATCAGGATGTCAGGCCGACATGCCAGGGCAACGGCGATGACAATGCGCTGCCGCATCCCACCAGAATACTCAAATGGGTACTCATTGTAGCGCGCCGCCGCGTTCGGAATGCCGGTACGGTTCATCAACTCGATGGCGATCTGCTTGGCTTCCGCCTTGGACTTGCCCTGGTGCTTGACCACAACTTCTGCGATCTGAGATCCAATCGTCCGAATCGGGTCAAGCGAAGTCATGGGATCCTGGAAAATCGTGGCAATTTCATTACCGCGAATGCCTTCCCACTGCTTATCCTTGGTCAGCTTTTCCAGATGCTTGCCTTTGTACACGATCGTGCCACCGGCGATTTCACCATTTTCTTCCAGCATCCCGGTGAAACTCTTGGTCAACACTGACTTACCGGAACCGGACTCACCAACAATGGCCAGCACCTCGCCCTTGTACAGATCCATCGACACATGGTGGATCGCCTTGAGCGTTTTGCCGCGGACATGGAAGTGAACAGAGAGGTCGTCAATTTTTAGAATTGGTTCTTTTTCGTCACTCATTGTCACTCCCCCTTTTATAAGTGTGTGCGCGGATCCGAGGCATCAGCCAGCCGCTGGCCGACTAAGTACAGGGAGACCGCGATCAGCGCCAGTACAAGTACTGGCAGCCAGAACAGATATGGATAACTGGTCATGTACGGTGAGTACTTCGAAATCAATCGGCCCAGCGACGGGGTGCTTGCCGAAAGCCCAACCCCTAGGAAGGAAAGGAACACTTCGTACGAAATGTAGGACGGCAAGGAGAGCGACACGTTTGTCACAATAACCGAGGTCAGGTAAGGCATGATGTTGCGCAAGACCATCCGGCCCAACCCAGTGCCCAGCGTTTTAGACGCAATGTTGTACTCGCGATCGCGCATGATCATGACCTGGACGCGGATGAAATATGCCGTGCCTAACCAGCCGGTAACGGTCATCGCGAAGATCAGGTTCCAGAAACCTGCCCCAAAGGAGTAGGACAGAACCATGATGATCAGCAGCTGCGGCACGTTTGAAATGACGTTGTAAACTTCCAGCATGATCCGGTCGAGGCCCTTGGAGGTGCCCCAGACCGCGCCGACCGCAACGCCAATGACGGTCGTGATCAAGGTCGCAATGACAGAAATCGAGATGGAAATCTTGGCACCGGCCCAAATCGCGTCAAACAGCGACTGGCCGTTATCATCGGTCCCAAACCAGTTCTTGGCATTCGGCCAGTTGTACCGCGCCCCAAAGTCATTGATCTTGGCTACGTTGTTAAGGGAGTACCCAGAAAATGACGGCTGAATGAATGACATCAGCAGGATCGCCAACATCAACAGCAACAGGAAAATCGTGACTTTGCTCGAGAAAAACGCGCGGCCCACAGAACCCCAGTAGGAGTACTTTTCCGTATCCAGTTTTTCCGTTTCCAGCTTGTCGATCTCCACCGGGGTAAAGTCGGAATCCAAAATTTCTGGTTGAGTCGTATCTTTTTCAGCCATTGGCTATTCCTCCCCTTTCGACGTGTCAGAAGACGACAATTTGATCCGCGGATCGACCAGCACCATGGCAATATCGCCAAGCAGCACCGACAAGACCGCAATGGTGGTGAAAATGAACACCAGCGCGATGACCACCGCATTGTTATGCGCTTGAATCGAATCTGGCAGCATCTTCCCCATCCCAGGAGTGGCGAAGATTTCTTCGGTCATCGTCGCCCCGCCGATCAAGCCGATGATGGATCCAGGGATACCCTGAACAATTGGGATCGACGCATTCTTGAAGATATGCTTGGTGTAGATTTCACTCTCGTTCAGGCCCTTGGCCTTGGCAAACTTCACGTAATCAGACTTCTGCTGGTCGATCATGAAGCGCCGGAACCAAATGACCAGTCCAGACACACTCAGCAATCCCAAGACCACTGCTGGCAGGACCCAGGAGCGCCAGTTCTCTGCACCCAGCGTCGGGAATGAATCCGGCAGGCCAAATAGTGTGGCACCTAGGTAACGGAAGACATAGATGAAAGCCAGGCTTGGTACCGCAATCAGCACAGTGACCACGAAGGTCCCAGCACGGTCGAACCACTTGCCCTTCTTCCGGGCCATGTAAATGGCAACCGGAATTGCGATTGCATAGGAGATGATCAGACCGATGAGACCGGCGCGCACAGAGGTCCCAATCATTGACGGGTCGCGATTGATCTGTTCTGTGTTGGTGTAATCGTCCTTGTACTGCTCATAATCCATCTCGTTGCGGTGCTTTCGCGGCTGATAGGCCCGCGTGTAAACATCATCCGAGGTGATGATCTTGCGGCCGTTCGGGAACGTCTTAGTAATGCTGTCAGCCGGGCCTTGGCCGCCGCCAATCACCTCTGTGACTTCCTCGCCCGCGTATGACGGGTATGAGGTGCCAAGATTAAACTTCAAGAAGTTCTCGTGAATAAACGGAAACTGTGAGTTGAAGTACAGCTGGTAGCGGTACTTAGTCCCAGACCCGACCACGGCCCAGCCAACCAAAGGATCATGCTTGATCTTTAGGTAACGTGGCAGATTCGGATTCTTCGGGTCATGAATGGCCCAAGGGGTATCAATTTTGATCATATTGCCGTAGAAGCGGCTGAGCCGTTCCCAAATGGGCAGATCACGAGTCGCATAGTAATCCTTGCTGATCTTAAAGCGATGCAAGGTGTAACCATTGGCCTTCGTCCATTTTTCGAACGCAGCTTTATTGGAGGCGGTATGGGCAGCTGTCACAGTGATCTTCGAATTATCAGCTTCGATCTTCTTGATCAGCGACCTAGTGTCCATGTAATCGATGTAATTCATTTTTTCGTACGCGTTATTCTTGTAGTCAGTTAGCGAATCGGGCTTTGATGAGAGTTTCTGGATCATCGGATCCTGCTTGAACACATCCCGGCGTGGAATCATGGTGTAGATCAGGATGAATGTCAGGGTCGTGACCAGAAAGATACTCACAATCGACCGAAGTACGCGAAAGAACAGATACTTCTTCATGTGCGGTTCCCCCTCTTATCTTCGTTAAAGAAAAAGGGCTAGTCACATTATCAGTGTGCTAGCCCTTTAACACGCCTAAGATCAAAGAGCTTATCAGGTCAGCTCAAAGCTTAGTTTACTTGTCCTGTTCCTTTGCGATTTCAGCCCGCTTAGCGTTCCAGGCCTTCAGAGCCTTGTTGTACTGAGCAGTCGTGACAGGCTTAGCTTGCAGCTTAACGCCGTCAAAGCGCGAAGAACCTGCACCGGCCCAAGTCCGCTTGCCAGTGAATGGAACAACTTTCGTTACAGAAGGAGTACCGCCCAGAGAATTGACAGGGATCTGAACACCAATGCTCAGCAGATAAGCTTCAGCCTTCGCAAATGCCTTGTAACGCGCATTCGTGTCAGTCTTGATGGCTTCAGCCTGATCGACCAACTTTTCGTACTGATCAAGCCCAGTGGCCTTTGCTACCGCAGCATAATCAGCCTTGTCAGCAGCTGAAGTCAGTGCTGATGCTGGTGTCATCCCCAACGTCTGCAGCAGTGCACCGCTAGATGGCTTGTAAACGTCCAGGTAGGTGGAAGGATCCTGATAGTCAGGACTCCAACCAGAGGCGTTACTGATATCGAAGTCTGCCTGTGCCCCGGTTGCGGCTTGGTAAGTCCCAGCCAGGTACTTGTCTTCAGCAGCTTGGACGATGTCGATTTCAACGTTATCCTTGCCCAGAACGGACTCAACCGAGCTCTTGAAGGACTTGGCCTGGTTCAACAGCAGGGCCTGCTTTTCCTCTTCAGGAAGATCAAGCTTGATTGGGAAGGAAACCCCTTCAGCCTGCAGGGCTTTCTTCGCCTTGGCAAATTCAGCCTTGGCGGCAGCCTTGTTGTAAGTGCCGTCTTGCGCGTCCGTCAAATTCATAGTCTTGTACTCGGAGCCCAATGCGTGCAGATCACTCTGCGTGAAGGTACCAATGTTCTTGCCGTCAGCCTGAACAAAGGTCGGTGGGATGAAGGAGTTACGGAGCGACTTCGTAGCACCAGCGGCGCCAGTAGACTGCGCATTGTACGCGGTCTTGTTGAACGCGAACTGAATTGCCAGACGGAAGTCCTTGTTCAAAACGGCCTTCTTGGTGTCTTGCTTTTGCTTGTCCGTCTTCTTATCAGTCATGTTGTATGACTTACGGTTCAAGTTAAAGGTCACATTGTACGTCGAAGCGTCTTGTGGGCCCCAAACGATGTTCTTCTTGTTAACATCCTTGTAACCAGGCAGGTTCGGGTATACTCGGGCCTGGCTGAAGTCGCCCTTCTGGAAGGACTTGTACAAAGCGTCTGGGTTGGACCCATCGTTGTACGTTTCCTTGACGTCCTTAACGTGAACGTCCTTCTTGTTCCAGTACTGCGGGTTAGCCGTGTACTCGATAACCGACTTTGAAGTGAAGTTCTTCAGCAGGTACGGCCCAGTGTAAAGAATACCACTGGCCTTTGGCTGACCATAGCTCTTACCTTTTTCGGCCAAGAACTTAGCGTTAACTGGCTCCAAAATCCCGTACTGCAACTTAGAGTTCCAGAATGGTTCCGGCTGATTCAAGGTGTAAGAAATTTTGTTCTTACCAGCCACCTTGATGCCAACCTTACTGAAGTCTTTGGTCTTGCCATTGACATAGTCGTCCAAACCAACAATGGAGTCTTGAACGATGTACAGGGTTTCAGACTTTGCTGCAACCGCATGCTTCATGCCAGTGATGAAGTCTTGTGGCTTAACGTTAGCATATGTGTTGCCTTGGTTATCGACCCACTTGGCACCCTTGCGCAGGGTGTAAGTGTAAGTCTTGCCACCGTTGCTGACCTTGTAAGAACTTGCCAGACCTGGGACGATTTCACCATACTTGTTGGTGGTCATCAAAGGCTCTTCGAAGTTGCTCAAGTGGTCACTGTTTGTGGCACGGCCGGAAACCGAGTAATCAAAGTTATCCGGATCGGTGCTGTACACATAGTTATAAGTGCTGGTTGAGGTACCGTTGCTGCTTGCTTTATTCCCGCAAGCTGCGAGCAGTGTGGCCAACGTCAATGCGACGACCACCGCGCCTCGTTTCTTATTCATCTTCATACACATAAGCCTCCAACCTATGAGATAGTTCCCAATTCCGCCTCTAACGTTCTTGAGAATATCTAAGATTATAAATTGATTAGAGGGGGGTGTCAAGCATGTGTGGAGATTTTTCGCGAACAAATGCGATTTTTCCTTGAACAATTCAGGCTGGCGCTGGGGTTGAAGCACCTTTTTTTGACCACTTCACGCTGATTTTTGCCGATTTGCTGGTGCCTACCGCTCCTTCACCAGCCCCGCTCTCTCAGCATTCGCTAAGTATTAAAGGATTCTAAGCCGCCCAGCCGGCTTCTTAGAATATGCAACGAAGAAAGCAATATCTAAACCGAGAATATTTTCCCGCCGTCGACTCATCTGCGTTGGTTTTGAAATGTCTGGCCTAAAACGACACAAAAAAACCGGCCATCTCTTGATGACCAGTTTTGTTGATGCCTGATGCCGCAAACAGGAGTCGAACCTGCACAGGGAAAACCCTACAGCGACCTGAACACTGCGCGTCTGCCAATTCCGCCATTGCGGCAACAACAGGATTAAGTATATCAACCAAAGGCCTGCTTGCCAACCCTTTTTTGAAAAAAGCCGGGTAATGCTGCGGTATAATGCCCATGAGGTGAGCATTGTGAAGAAAATTCCGGCATCCTGCATCAACCAAGTGGTTCAGCCGCGGCCGCCAGAGAGCCACAAAGGCACTTTTGGGCGCGTGCTCGTGATTGGCGGCAACGCCCAGTTCGGTGGGGCCGCAATCATGGCTGCCAGTGCTGCGGTTTATAGTGGCGCAGGCCTGGTCAGTGTCGCCACCGACCCGGTCAACCACACGGCACTGCATGCCCGCCTGCCCGAGGCTATGGTCATCCCCTACGATGATCCCGAGCTGAAAAAGCTAATCCCAACCATGGACGTGGTCGCCATCGGGCCGGGCCTTGGCATCGATGAACTGGCAGAAACAATCCTGACGCGGGCACTTGAAGCAGTCACTGAGTCGCAGACGCTCATTATTGATGGCTCCGCAATCACGCTGATAGCCGACCGCCAGTTGATGCTCACTCACGCGAAAACCGTGTGGACCCCGCACCAAATGGAATGGCAGCGGCTGTCAGGAATTACTATTAAGGCTCAAGATGAGCACTCAAATCAACAAGCCGCCGCCAAGCTGCCTGGCACTGTGATCGTCAAATCGCACCGCACTCAGATCTTCACCCCGACGACCAGCTACGAAAATCCCCTGGGCACGCCGGCGATGGCCACTGGCGGTATGGGTGATACCTTGGTGGGCATTCTGGCCGGCTTCACTGCTCAATTTGGCCTGAACGACGCTGCACTTTGCGCGGCAGTCTATACCCACAGCGCCATCGCCGAAGCGCTCGCCAAAACGAATTATGTCGTACTGCCTTCCGCGCTGATCCAGCAGCTGCCCCAGTACATGCAGCAGGCTGCGACAACTCGGGCCTGATACAATCGAGTAGGAGGTAACTGATTAATTCAGCTACCGACCTCTCACACCACCGTACGTACGGTTCCGTATACGGCGGTTCAGTAATTTAAGCATTCTGGATTTGCTGGAGCGTCTTGGACAGATTTATCAGTCCAAGGTGCTCCAGCTTTTCGTTTCCTAAGGTATAAGTCAATGTCTTGCTGTGAGCCGTTCGCCATGCCCCCTTACGGGTGCTTGCGGCGGTAAACGCGTCATTAGCTGACAATCCTAATCGCTTCAGGTTCATGACTTTAGTTTTGACCTTCTTCCACTGCTTCCAAATGTACTGACGAATTCTACTTCGAAGCCAGGCGTCTAATTGCGCCACAAATGTCTTCATTTTGCCGAAGCCGTAGTACTGCAACCAGCCGCGCATCTTCATTTGAATCTCCTGTAACATCCGGTCCAATGGAACCCCACGATTTCGCTTAGTTAGTTTCCTTAACGCCTGTTTGATTCTGATTTTCGATTGCCTCACCGGATACGGATATGCCCCATCCTTAGTATGTCCAATCGTGAACCCCAGAAACTTCATCCTATTGGTGGAAACGACCTTCGTCTTCTCCTGATTGATTGTGAGCTTGAGCTCCTTCTCGAGAAAACGGGTCACACTAGCGAGCACACGCTCACCAGCTCTAGGACTCTTGACGAAGATATTGCAGTCGTCGGCGTAGCGCACGAATTCATGGCCACGGGCGGTGAGCTCCTGGTCAAATTCGTTGAGGTAAACGTTAGCTAACAGCGGGGAGATGGGACCGCCTTGCGGTGTCCCTTGCTCGCTGCGTTCGAGCATCTTGCCATTCATCGTGCCACTGGTTAGAAAGCGGCGAATGAGCCGCAGAAGCCAGCGGTCGTTGATGCGCCGTTCGAGAAACTTGATAAGCATGTCGTGGTTCACCGTATCGAAGTATGCTTTCAGATCGAGGTCAACGACATAGCGGTAACCTTGATCGTCCAGCTCCACGGCACGTTGGATAGCGTCATGGGCACTTCGGTGCGGGCGAAAACCAAAACTATTGTCAGAGAATACTTGCTCATACATCGGCGAGAGTACCTGGGCCACGGCCTGTTGCACAAAACGGTCGATTACCGTTGGTATGCCAAGCTTTCGCATGCCACCGTTGGGCTTTGGTATTTCTACTCGCTTCACTGGCGCCGGCTTATAAGTACCGTCGCGCAACTGCGCAAGCAGCTCTGCTCGATGTTTACGTAAGTATGGCAGTAGACCATCAACGGTCATACCGTCGATGCCTGCCGCTCCCTTATTCCTGACCACTCGTAGATACGCCTTGTTCAGGTTGTCGCGGTCAAGAACTAACGCTTGAAACTGAATGCCACTCATCATTTCTTCTTCCACGGAGGTCTTACTACGCGCCCCAGCTTGTTCTTGGTCTTCCAGACCTACCTTTCGCTGGCGGTCAGCTTGTTCTGTTTTCTGCGATTGTCGCACGGTCTCCACTTCCAATCTCAATGTGAGTTATTACTGTTCGGTCCTTCGTGGCTTCGCCACTACTATGACCTCGGCTGACTCCTGGATCGCTCAACGAGCCATCACTGACCCGCTTTATTCTGTTTACATTAGGGCATTCCCAGACAGAATACTGCGATACAGGCCTCCCCGGGTAAGAACGTCAACTTTCGTACCATGTCACCGTCAGCTCTACTCTCGTGACTTCGAGCAGTATCGGACTTCAGTTTGTTTGGCAACCTCATCCAGTCAGTTCAAGCCTTATAGCTGCTTCTTATACATCGGTGCGGTACTTTGCTCATCAGGCTTCCTTCAGATTCCACCTCGCGATGGACACCCTTGCCCTTGGCTAGCGGTTCCGACTACTACGGCCCGCAGTGGACTTTCACCACCTAGTTGACGCCCATGCCGGGCGCACCAAAAAAGTCGAACCACCCGCGGGTGATTCGGCTATTTTTTTGCCTCCAGTAAGGCGGCCAGCTCTGCTTCTGTCAGCTTGCGATACTGCCCTGAAGGCAGTGACGCTGGCAAGTGCAACGGGCCCATCTGAATCCGCTGCAAGTCGGTCACTTGGTTGCCAACCGCCTTCAGCATCCGCTTCACCTGGTGAAACTTGCCTTCATGAATCGTTAACTCGATCAACCGGCCTTCACTGCCTGGCCGCACTGCCACCGTCGCTGGAGCACTGGTGAACTCTTGGAAGGTAATCCCCTCGGCCAGCTGGTCCGCCATGGCTGGCGTCAGCGCAGCCGCCAGCGACACCAGATAAGTCTTAGGCACGTGGCGCTTGGGCGAAAGCAGGTCATGGCCCAACGCTCCATCGTTGGTCAAAAGCAGCAGTCCAGTAGTATCTTTGTCCAGCCGACCAACGGGATAAAGACCTGGTCGCCTGTCTGCCGGCGCGATCAAGTCCAACACTGTCTTCTGCGCGGCGTCAGAATTCGCGGTTAAGACCCCGCTAGGCTTGTTCATCAGATAGTACACCTGCAAGCTGCCGCCCACCGTTTTTCCGTCGACCGTCACAGTCGCCCCAGGCACCACTGACACGCTGCCGTTGCGCACCTTTTGCCCGTTGATGGCCACCCGGTTGGCCTTGATCATTTTTTTGACATCACTGCGCGTGCCGTATTGCAGATTGGCCAAGTAGCGGTCTAATCGCATCGGCGTCACCTGATGTGCAGCCGCGCACGCAGCCGCCCGACGCGCTCGCCTAGCACCATATCGGCCAGCCGGGTTTTGAGCAGCGCATACCCGTAAATCAGCACGCCGATTGGCACGGCAATCAGCAAGGCCACAACGGCCCCAACTGCGCGCTCAGGCGCGATCACGAGTCCAATCAGCCACACGAGCAGTCGAACCACCACGGCCATCACGGCGGAAAACAGTGTGATGCCGAGCAGCCGCCGCGCAGTCTGGCGCAGGCGGACCGGATACCGCTGACGCAGCGCCTGAATCATTAAGACGCTAGAGACCAGCATACCGGCCAGGGTCGCAACCAGCGCCCCCCAGACGTTCAAAAAATAAATCAGGGGCCACTGAAGCACGACCTTGACCACCATCCCGATCAGCATATCGTAAATCGCGATGCCGTTGTGAAACAGGCCTTGCAGAGCCGCTGCGAGTACCGTGAACAGTCCCATGGCAACGGCAACAAAGGCCGACAGCACCAGCAGGCGAATACCTAACTGATCATAGGAGTAAAAGACTACGTAAAGCGGTTTGGCCACCGCCGCCATGCCAAGGGCACAAGGCACCATGACAATGAAAAACAGCTGAAGCAAGTTGGTGACTTGTTCGCCGATGGCGTGCTTATCCCCCCGGGTCTTCGCCCCGGACAGCAGCGGCAGCACGGTCGACGCCATGGCAACGGCCAAACTGATCACGATCATGATCAGTTTGTTGGCATTGCCAGCGTAAAGCGTGAATAGACTGTTCAGCTCTTGCGTGGTCGCCTGCCAGTGGCTGGCCATCATGGGATTGAAAGTATACTGATCAAACAGGTAATACAGATTGATGCCAGAGCCGATGACGATGAACGGCACCGCCTGGGAGATGATTTCCTTCAGGATCCGAGGCGTCGAGATCTTGACAGCATCGGTCGAGCCGGCGACCAGAGTCTGAAACTTTTGCCGGCGCGACACCAACACAAGCACCAACAGCAGCAGGCCGAACAGTGCCCCGACAAACGCCGCAAACGTTGACTGTGAGGCCGCGTCCACGTAATTATGACTGCCGAGCACCATGATGGCATATGTCATCACCAACATGTAAATCACTCGCGCGACTTGCTCAACCAGCTGAGACAGCGCAGACGGTGCCATGTCGCTGTACCCCTGGAAAAATCCGCGCAGCGTACTCATCACCGGTATGATCAACAGCGGCCAGGCCAGCGACCGATACACCTGAGTCAGCGCGGCATCGCCCAGCGCCAGCCACGGGGCCAGCATCCACATCAGACCGAATGACAGCAGCCCCATGACGCCCATTAAAATGGTGCCCTGCCGAAACAGCCGGACGCCGGTGCGGTACTCGTTCATGGCGTTATAATGGGCCACCTGCTTGGAAATCGCCCCAGGCACACCAGCCGTCGCAATGGTCAAGAAGATGCTATAGATGTTATAGCCCTTAGTAAACAGGTTGTTGGCCGCCAAAAAGGCCGCACCTAGCCAGATGCGCCATGGAATGATATAAATCGCCCCGAGTACGCGGGACAATATGCTTCCGGCCGTCATCCAAGCCGAACCGCGCAGCATTTGCTCCTGCGCGTTCGGTGTGTTGACCTGCGGATTTTTTGCCATGCCGTTACCCCAATTTCCTCAATAAAAATGCGTTTACCGTTGCGGATCAGATTAGTCTCTATTTTAAGGGAAGCCTCGGCCCCTTTCAATTGGAACCCCAAGACGTTAGCAATCCGTAAGTTTTCACATAAAATGGCCCGACCGGGGTCGGACCATTCAAAATGCTATTTGACGACAATATTGACGATCTTGTTTGGCACCACGATCTGCTTGACGATTGTCTTGCCCGTCGTAAACTTCTTGACGTTTTCAATCGTCATCGCATCGGCGATCGCCTGGGCCTGATCGACATTGACTGGCTCCATCACGTGCCCTCGCAGCTTGCCGTTGACCTGCACCATCAGCTGAACCTGCTCGGTCACCAGCGCCTTTTCGTCGTAACTCGGCCACGGCGCGTAGGTCAGGCTGTGCGCGTTGCCCAGCTTCTGCCAGATTTCCTCCATCAGGTGCGGGGCAATCGGCGCCAGCAGCTTGACGAAGCCTTCCACGTAGGCGTATGGCAGGTCATCGACCTTGCGCGCTTCGTTGATGAAGACCATCATCTGCGAAATGGCGGTATTAAAGTGAAGCGTCTCGTAGTCCTCGGTGACCTTCTTGACGGTTTCGTTGTAGACCTTGTCCAGCTTGCCGTCGTTGATGGTCGTGATATGATCGCGCATCTTGCCATTGTCATCGATAAAGGTGCTGTAGACACGATCCAAGAACTTGCGCGCCCCGGCCAGGCCAGTGGTGCTCCAGGCAATACCGGCATCCAGTGGGCCCATAAACATTTCGTACAGGCGCAGCGTATCGGCTCCGTACTGCTCGACCACGTCGTCGGGATTGACCACGTTACCCTTGCTCTTGCTCATCTTTTCGTGGTTGTCGCCCAGAATCATCCCCTGGTTGAACAGGCGCTGGAATGGCTCCTTGTTCGGGATCACGCCGATGTCGTACAGGAAGAGGTTCCAGAACCGCGCGTAAAGCAGGTGCAGTACCGCGTGCTCCGCCCCGCCGATGTACAAGTCGACTGGCATCCAGTCCTTCAGCTTATCGTAATCGGCCAGCTTTTCCTTGTTGTGGGGATCGACAAAGCGCAGGAAGTACCAAGAGGACCCTGCCCACTGCGGCATGGTGTTGGTTTCACGCTTACCCTTGCGGCCGTTTTTATCGACCACGTTGACCCAGTCATCCAGGTTGGCCAGCGGCGACTCCCCGGTGCCACTTGGCTTGATGTCCGCCTCTTCTGGCAGCACGAGTGGCAGCTCGTCTTCAGGCACCAGGGTCGTTTCGCCGTCTTCCCAGTGAATCACAGGAATCGGCTCGCCCCAGTATCGCTGACGCGAGAAGACCCAGTCGCGCAGCTTATAGTTCACTTTCTTCTCGCCAATCTGCTTGTCTTCAAGCCACTGCAGCATGGCGTCAATGGCGTCTTGCTTGTTCTTGCCGTTCAAAAAATCGGAATTGATGTGCACGCCGTCGCCAGTGTAGGCCGCGTCGGCAACGTCGCCGCCTTCGATCACGGCGCGGATTGGCAGGTTAAACTTTTTGGCAAAGGCAAAGTCGCGGTCGTCGTGAGCTGGCACCGCCATGATGGCGCCGGTGCCGTATGTGGCCAGCACGTAATCGGAAATCCAGATTGGCAGTTTTTCCCCGTTGACGGGATTGGTGGCATACGCGCCGGTCCACACACCAGTCTTGTCCTTGTTCAAGTCGGTGCGTTCAAGATCCGACTTGTGCTCGATGTCCGCCTTGTACGCGTCAACTGCAGCCTTCTGCTCAGGGGTCGTGATGGCGTCCACCAGCTCGTGCTCTGGGGCCATGACCACATAAGTCGCGCCAAACAGCGTGTCCGGGCGCGTGGTGAAAACATCAAAGTGCTTGTCTGTGCCCTGAACGTCAAAGGTGATCTGCGCGCCGACTGAGCGGCCGATCCAGTTGCGCTGCATCTGCTTGATGTTTTCTGGCCAGTCCAGGTCATCAAGGTCGGCCAGCAGCTTATCCGCATAGGCGGTGATTTTCAGCATCCATTGCCGCATTGGCTTGCGGATGACCGGGAAGCCGCCGCGCTCCGTTTTGCCGTCAATGACTTCCTCGTTGGCGACCACGGTGCCCAGATCCGGACTCCAGTTGACCGGCACCTCCGCCTCATAGGCCAAACCGTGCTTGTACAGCTGCTCGAAGATCCACTGGGTCCACTTGTAATAGTTCGGATCCGTCGTGGCAATTTCCCGGTTCCAGTCGTAAGAAAACCCGAGGCTATTGATCTGACGCTTGAAGGTCTCGATATTCTTGTGGGTGAAGCCCTTCGGATTGTGGCCGGTGTTCAGCGCATACTGCTCGGCAGGCAGCCCAAACGCGTCCCAGCCCATTGGGTGCAGCACATTGTAGCCCTGGGCACGCTTCATGCGGGCAATAATGTCAGTGGCCGTGTAGCCTTCCGGATGGCCGACGTGCAGGCCTTGGCCTGACGGGTACGGGAACATGTCCAGCGCGTAGTAGTTCTTCTTGTTCGGGTCCGTTGTGGTGTTGAACTCGTTGTGCTCAGCCCAGTGCTTTTGCCACTTTTTCTCGATCGCCTTGTGATCGTACATGCGTAATGCCTCCTTGAATTTACCGAACGTGGCGGGAAAAACGCCAAAAGCCGCCCTAACATTGTTAGGACGGCTTTTGCCGCGGTACCACCTAAGTTCTGCCTAACAGCAGCCCTCGTTTCTGGATAACGGCCAGTGCCGGCGTGCGTTACTCGGGTCAGTTCGGCAAGGCTTCACGCAGGCTCGCAGCGGCCGCCTGCTTTCTTCAGTGAATCATCTTGCCTACTCGTCCCAACACGTTCGATGTTGGGTCAATCATAGCAAAATCCTAAGCTTGAAACAAGCCGCGCCGGGGCGCAAATATGCTAAAATCGTTTATTATGAAAAAACGTCCTGTTTATCCGCTGATCATCGCGGCAGTCAGCTTAGCGGTCTTCATCCCCATTTTAATTGGCGTGACCACGCACGCGGCCTGGATCACGGCAGTCGACCAGTGCGTGATTCAGGTGGTCACAGCGTACCGGCCGGCGTGGCTGACCGCCATTGTACTGGTGATCACCAACCTCGGCGACCCGCCAGTGGTGGTGATCGTTGGCCTGATCGTCGCGGGCATCCTTTTTTACTTTCGGCGGCGCCGCTACGCCTGGTTCGCCTTTGCCTCGATCTGCCTGATGAGCCTATTCAACCACATCGTGAAAAGTTGGATCCGCCGGCCCCGGCCGTTCATCCAGGATCCAGCCATCACGCCGCTGACTCCCGCGGGCGGCTGGAGTTTCCCTTCCGGCCACGCCAGCGGCTCAATGCTACTGTACGGCACGGTGATTCTGATCGCACTTAGCCTCGTGTCGCTGCCGTGGGCTCGGCGCCTGCTGGTGGGTTTTTCGGTGGTGATGATCGCTTTGATCGGGGTCTCGCGTATTTACGTGCAGGTCCACTTTCCCACCGACGTGCTCGCCGGCTGGAGTTCCGCCTTGGCCGGACTGATGCTGCTGTGGTGGCTGATGTACCCGTGGCTGACTGCAGTGGGGCCGACCGGCTGGGCCGGACGCGCCCCTCGCCCGTAACCCAAAAAAGGATTCAGACGGCCACCCAGCCGTCCGAATCCTCTTTTTTACCTTGTCAAAGGATAAACCGCCCCGATCAGGCCCGCGTTGTTGCGCAGACCCGCCGGCATGATGCGGTACGGAAAGCTTTGACGGGCACTGCTCAGGCCGTGATGGCGCGCAATGAACTCGTCAAAGCGACCTTGCAGGTCTTGCATGAAGAGGTCGTTTTGGCTGATGCCGCCACCGATCAAAATCCGCTCGGGGTCAAGGGTCCCGATCAGGTTCATCAGCATCACGACCACGTCGCTCAGAAACTGACTGTAAATTGGCTGGGCGATCATATCGTCCTCGTGCGCCAGCGCGATGATCTGCGCCGCGTCCTGTTCCGCCTTGGCTTTGGAATCATAGTGCTGAAGCGACAGGTTGTAGCGGCGCACCAGCCCCGTGACCACAGAAGCCGAATAGTTGAGCGAAACCCCTTCCAGGTCGTCGCGAAAATCCAAGTCATGCGTGATGCTCCAGCCAATTTCACCGGCCATCCCGTGGGCGCCGCGGTAGACCTGACCGTTCAGGACTAGGCCGCCGCCGATGCCTGTGCCCAAAACTAGGCAGATGTAATCGTCGACGTCCTTGGCGTTGCCCAGCCAGCGCTCGGCAATGGCCGCCGCATTCGCATCGTTTTCAACTTTTACCGGCAGCTTCAACTGATCTGCCAGCGTTTTGCCCAGCGGGTACTGGTAAAAGCTGTCGATGGCCCCACCAGTAATCATGTACCCGGCCTTGTCGACAATGCCTGGCGCATCTACGCCCACGCCATCGATCACTTGCTGCTTTTGATACGCGGTCACCACGCCGACCATCTTATTGACGTTGCTCGAAGCGCGCTTAAGCGTCTTAAACGACCCATGATCTAGGATCTTGCCCGCCGCCGAGACTAAGCCATACTTGATAGTCGTCCCGCCGACATCAAAGCCGACAAATGTTTTCATGCGTCCGCCTCCTACTTGGCGTCCAGATCCTCACCATTACTCTTGATCACCTGCTGGTACCAGTAGAAGGAATCCTTCTTGTACCGCGCCAAGGTGCCTTTACCTTCATCGTTTTTGTCCACGTAGATGAAGCCGTAACGTTTATCCATCTGGCCGGTGCCGGCTGATACCAGATCGATGAAGCCCCAAGGGGTGTATCCGATCAGATCGACACCGTCGACTTCAACGGCCAGCTTCATCTGCTCGATGTGCGCCTTCAGGTAGGCGATTCGGTAATCGTCGTAAACGTGATGCTGCGCGTCGATTTTGTCCACAGCACCGAAACCATTTTCGACGATAAACTGCGGCAGACGGTACCGGTCGTTGAACCAGTTCATCGCGTAACGCAGGCCAACCGGGTCGATCTGCCAGCCCCATTCGGAGCGCTCAACGGTCGGATTCTCGACCTTGTCAACGCCTTCCTGATAGTCGAAGGCGGCTGGCTCATCCTTTTTGGCCTTGACCGCAAAGGACATGTAGTAAGAAAAGCCGATGTAATCCACCGTGCCCGCCTTCAGCACATCCAGGTCCGCCAGCGTGATATCCAGGTTCATCTGCTTGGCCTTCTGATACTCGGTCAGCCAGCTTGGATAGCGCCCGTTGGCCTGGACATCCGCGAACCAGTAGCGTGACTGCATGGCCCGCTCGGCCTTGAAGACGTCGCGCGGGTCAGGGCTGGCCGGATAAATCGGCACCATCGCGATCATCGCGCCGATTTGGAAATTCGGGTTGATCTGATGGCCGATTTGCACGGCCAAGGCGGAGGCGACGGTTTCGTAGTGCGCCGCCTGATACATCACAGCCTCGGCGTTTTCGCCAGGCTTGATCAACAGGCCGGAATTCGTGAACAGCGCAAACTTGGCGTTGTAGTCGGCCTGGTTGTTGATCTCGTTGAAGGTCATCCAGTACTTCACCTTGTCCTTGTACCGCTTGAACACGGTGGTGGCGAAACGGACGAAGAAGTCGATCACTTTACGACTCCGCCAGCCGCCGTACTCGGTCACCAGGTGATACGGCATTTCAAAATGGGACAGCGTGATCACGGGCTGGATGCCGTTTTTCAGCAGCTCATCAAACAGGTCGTCATAGAACTTCAGCCCGGCCTCGTTCGGCTCGGTTTCATCCCCATTCGGGTAAATCCGCGTCCAAGCAATCGAGGTCCGAAACGCCTTGAGTCCCATCTCGGCAAACAGCTTCACGTCATCCTTGTAGTGGTGGTAAAAATCGATGGCGTCATGGTTGGGGTAATTCTCGCCGGGCTGCACGCCATCGGTGATCCGGCGCTCAACGCCGTTTGCACCCACGGTCATCACATCGGCCACGGAGACGCCTTTGCCGCCTTCCTGCCAGCCGCCTTCCAGTTGGTGGGCAGCCACTGCCCCGCCCCAGAGAAAATCTTTGCGTAATTTTGCCATGTGGCACTCCTTTCAACAAACAAAGCGCCCGAAGCCCGGTGTTTAATCCACGGGATCCGGACGCTTAAGCACTAATTAGACTAGTTCAGCATTAAGCCTGAGCCGTTGCAGTATCAGATTTTTCCTTATTTTCCTCAGCCAACTTCTCCTGCTCCTGCTTGAGCAGTGTCTTGTCGTAGGTGCGAATGAATGGGAAGTAAACCGCGAAGGACATGGCCAGCATGAGGGCCTGCCACAGGGCAGTGCGCCAGCCGCCGACCAAGAACCCGGAGAAGATCGCGGGTGTGGTCCATGGCACATATATCCCGTTAAATAGTGGAATTATCCCGAGCTTAATCGCAAAGTAAGTGAGCGACATGGAAAGGGCTGGAACAACCATGAACGGAATGGCCAGAACAGGGTTCATAACCAGCGGAATCCCAAACAGGAATGGCTCGTTGATGTTGAAGATCGCTGGGGCAATTTCCAAAGTGCCCAGCGCCTTCAACTGATCTGACTTGGCAAAGAACAAAATGTAGAACAGCAGCCCAACAGTGATACCAGCACCAGTAACAGTCCCGAACTGGTCCAGCAGCGCCTGCGTGAAGATATGGCCGCCGTTAGCAACCGTCAGCGCCTTACCAGAGTGGAACAGCGCCGCGTTATCAGTCGAGTTGGACATCAGGATCCCGGTCATAACACCGGAAATGATGGCGGAACCGTGAACCCCGAAGAACCACAGGAACGTGATCAGCAGGGAAACAACCAGGACCCCACCGAAGGAATCAGTCAGCCCTTGCAGCGGTGTCTGAATGACTTGGTACAGCCACTGCAGCATGCCTTCGTGAGCAAAGTGATCGAAGGCCATGTAAACCAGGCCCCAGCCTGTCAGCAGAACGGCGGCTGGAATCAGCGCGATGAACGAGTTAGCAACGTTCGCCGGCACTGAATCGGGAAGCTTGATGGTGATGTTGTTCTTAACAAACCAAGAATAGATCCAGCCGGTCAAAAGGCCGATGATGATCGCAGCGATCATCCCTTTGCCGCCTAAGAAGCCGGTATCGATCCAGCCCGTGATCCCACGGGAGTTGGTCACGATGGTCTTGCCAGCCTGGTTAACGATTGGGTTAGAAGGCTGCAGCACGATCAGGAATGACAGCAGCGCAGTGATCCCTGAAGCCAGCGGATCGATTTTTTCAGCGCGTGCCCATTCGTACGCGATACCGGTGACGGCAATCAGCGCCATGATGTTAAAACTGAAGTTGTAAATCTGGTTGAAGTACGGCACCAAGCCGGTACTGTTCATCCAGTTTGCCCATGATTCAACAGGCAACGAACCCAAAATCAGGAAGAAGGACCCCACGATGATGAAAGGAATGGTGTACATCATGCCATTCTTCAACGCCGTGATCGGACGGGTGCTCGTGAACTTCATGATCTTAGGCAAAACTTTTTGGTTGATATAATCCCCCATTATGTTCACCTATCTTTCTGCCGCCGATTTCACTCGACAGCCAAGTCAATGTATCATTGCTAAACACTTGTGCAGGTCACCCTGCGATATGAATGATTTCGGCCGAAATCAATGTGATGCGCTCATCACAGTTATTAGTGTAGCCGCTTCCACCACGTAAGCGCTACCCTTGAGGCCCGTAAAGAAACCGGTTTCACGTAAAAACACCCGTTACAGAAATGTAACGGGTGTCAAAACTATCGTTATGTTTACTGGTGGTTGAGCTCATCTAGTCGGTGACCAATCAGCTCGATCAGGTAGACCACTGGCACCTGCGTCGTCAAATTTAGCGACGCGTGCTTGATCTCCGGCATGAAGTAAGCGATGGTCAAATCCGCCAGCTTGGCCAAGGTCGAGGCCCCAGAATTGGTAACTGCGATGATTTTCACGTCTTCCGGCCGCACCTTGTTGACGAAATCGATCACCTCGGTCGTTTCGCCGGACACCGAAAGCACGACCACGACTGTGCCCGCCGGCAGTGGGCTGCTTTGCGGAAACGGCTGGAACGGATCGAAGACTGGCAGCGCAATTTTCCCCGCGTTTGACCAGAACCTGGCTCCATACTGAGCCAGTGAGTTCCCGGACCCTAACCCAAAGAACATGACCAGTGGCGCCTTTTGAACGATAGCCAAGGCCTCGTCGATCAGCTTATTGAAATCAGCCGAGTTCACTTTATTGAAAAAATCGGCTAACGGCACCGATGAGTCATAGCTGGTGGCCTGAAATTCCGCTGCCTTGGCTTTGCGGTCCTGCTTCAGCGCAAAGCGCAGTTCTGCGTAGCCGTCGTAACCCATTTTCTCGGCAAACCGCAGCACCGAAGCTGTGCTGACATGCGCGTGCTTGGCCAGTTCGCGGATCGGCATGGTTTCCACTGCCGCCTCGTGCTTGATGACGTAATTGTAAATTGCCGTCTCGATTTCATTCAGCGTCTGCAATTTTTCGTATGAGAACAACCCAGCGCCCCCTGTAGCCTTTTCTTCTATCATGACGGCTTGAAACGCAAAATACAACTCTCAATTCTTTTCAGCGAATGCTATTGCCGCGCCGGCCGATCCAGTGCATTGAACACCAGCCCGAGCACGACGATCACGACCGAGAAAAAGTAAATGTTGTGCAGGCCCGAGTACAAGATCTCATGCAACACCGGCAGCAGGTGCTTCGGCAAGCTGACCGCGGTTTGGGGATTGATCAGGCGGTTCAGCATGTTCATATTCACATCAGGATGCGCTGCGACACCTTGCGCCATGCGCAGGTTCAATACCACGCCGTATAGCGAGACCATCAGCGTTTGCCCGAGCGTGCGGGACAAGGTGTTGAAGCTGGTAGCCACACCAATCTCCTCCGGTTTGACCACCGCCTGGGCCCGCACCGTGGTCGTCGTGATCACGATCCCAAAGCCAAAACCCATCACGGCTGCAATCACCAAGAAGGCGACATAAGGCGTGCTTTCCGGCACCAGGGATAAGACCACAATCCCCACCAGAATATCTAGCAAGGCCAGCGTCAAGATCCGCTTTGGCGTCATCTTAGTCAACCACCGGCCGGCGATAAACGAGCCGACGACCCACATCAAACTGCTGGGCGTGATGGCAAAGCCGCCAAACGAGGCCGCCATCCCCAGTACCCCTTGGACCCACATGGGCATGTACGTTTCGTAGCCGATCACAACGCCCGAAACCAGGGCGGCTAGCACATTGGCGACCACAAAGGGCCGGTTCTTAAACAGCTTTAAATCGATGATCGGATCTGCGGCACGCCGCTCGCGCCGGACAAAGCACCAAAGCGCCACCCCAGCCGCGACCAGCAGCCCCAAGAAGTTGACGATTCCATGGGCACTCGCCAGCGCCTGAAAGCCCAGCATCAAAAACAGCAGGGTCAAGACCAGCCACAGCGTCCCCAGGTAATCAACTGGCGCCGGCACCGTTTCGTGTTGTTCATGAAAGAACACGGCAATCAGCAGCATCGTGATCAGCCCAATTGGGACGTTGATGAAAAAGATCCAGTGCCACGACAGCGTATCGACGATGAACCCACCCAACAGCGGCGCCACTACCGAAGCGATCCCCCAGGCCGAACCATTGAACCCGAGCACCTTGGCCCGCTTTTCGTAGGGATAGATGTCGGCAATGATGGTGAAGGTCACCGGCATGATGGCCCCAGCACCGATGCCCTGAAAGGCGCGGCAGATGATCAATATGGGCATCGACTGCGACAGACCCGAAGCCGCGGAACCAATGATAAATAGCAGCAGTCCCAGCAGGAACACCGGTTTGCGGCCAATTTTATCCGCGAACTTCCCGTAAATCGGGGTGGCCATCGCGTTTGTCAGCAGGTAAATCGACACGATCCAGTTCATCAGGCGAACGCCGTGAAGGTCTCCCACGATGGTGGGCATGGCAGTTGCGACAATGGTGCCCTCAATTGCTGTCATGAAGGTCGCCACAAAAATCGCGATTGTCGTAATTGCCACGTTAGTTTGCTTGGTTTTACTTAACATATTTACTCCATTCCATAAAAAACGACCGTCCAGGATCCCCCGGAACGGCCGCCTCTTTTCTCGTTAATCTAAGTACTTCGCCAGCTCAGGCACCTTATCCAGGTGCTCCCACGGCAGATCAACATCTGTACGTCCAAAATGACCATAAGCCGCGGTTTGCTCGTAAATCGGCCGCTTTAGGTCAAGCATTTTTATGATCCCCGCCGGCCGCAAATCAAAGTTTTCGCGGATGGCCTGGGTAATTTTTTCTTCTGAGATCTTGTTCGTGCCAAAGCAGTTTACTGAGACAGACACTGGCTGTGCGACGCCAATCGCGTACGCGAGCTGCACTTCCATCTTATCGGCCAGCTTGGCGGCCACAACATTCTTCGCGATGTAGCGCGCCGCGTAAGAGGCCGAGCGGTCGACCTTAGTCGCGTCCTTGCCGGAAAAAGCACCGCCGCCGTGCCGGGCAAACCCGCCATAGGTGTCCACAATGATTTTCCGCCCGGTCAAGCCAGAGTCAGCCTCTGGTCCGCCAAGCACAAAGCGCCCGGTCGGATTGACGTAAATCTTGGTGTTGTCATCCAGCAAGTTGGCAGGAATGACTGCGCGAATGACTTGGGCCTCGACGTCTTGCCGGATCTGTTCCAGGGTAGCGTCGGGATCGTGCTGCGTGGAAATGACCACGGTGTCCACCCGCATTGGCTTTTCGTTGTCATCATACTCGACGGTCACTTGGGCCTTGGCGTCCGGGCGCAGATAGGTGATAGTGCCCTCTTTGCGCAGCTTAGCGATGCGCTGCATCAGCTGGTGGGCCAGCTCGATGGGCAGCGGCATGTACTCCGGCGTTTCGTTGATCGCGTAACCGAACATCATGCCCTGATCGCCGGCCCCAATGCGGTCGAGCGGATCGTCTTCGCCTTCTCGCGCTTCGTAAGAGTCATCAACGCCTTGCGCAATGTCCGGCGACTGCTCATCAAGCGCGGTCATGACCCCCACGGAATCCGGATCAAATCCGGAGTCCTTGTCGTATCCGATCCGCCGAATCGTGTCGCGCACCGTCTTTTGAATGTCGACGTAGGCGCTCGTCGAGATTTCTCCGACCACCAGCACCAGCCCCGTCGTCACTGTCGTCTCGCACGCCACACGGGCATCTGGATCTTGCGTCAGCATTGCATCCAAAATGGCGTCCGAAATCTGGTCCGCGATTTTATCTGGATGTCCTTCAGAGACCGACTCCGAAGTAAATAAATGTCGTTCCTGCATCTTATTTTTCCCCCTTATTGTTTCGGTTACAAGGCATCTCCAAGACACATCGTCTTGAATCCCATCGGGAATTCTTTGCAACTGTCTAATCTTATCACAGGGTCACCCTTAAATCTAACGCGTCAGGCAAGCTTCCAGCCAAATTACTTTTGCACCGCGTCTACCCTTTCGGTATGATAGGACACGTGACGAAAGGAATTTGCCTATGACGATACAAAAAAGTGTGCTCACTGTGAGCCGCTTCATTCAAGCTGCGGCCCTGCCGCTTCTGCTGAACTGGGCGAACTTCAGCTTTCATGACTGGCCGTTTCTCGCGCTGATTGGCCTCACCATCGCCCTGGCGGCGCTTGCCACCACGGCGCGCCCAGGAACTTGGACGATTGCGGCCTTCACTCTAGCGATCATCGGGAGCAGTAACCAGTGGGCGCTTTTGCCGCTCGCCCTTGCTCAGGTGGGCCTGGGTTGGCTGCTTGCCACCCAAAAAATGAGCGTCAAATCCGCGATTTCCGGTTGGCTGATTGAAGTCACCTTCATTCAACTCATGCTGAGCGCAAGCCTCACCCATGGCCTGACGACCCTTGTGCCTGTCGTCTTCGCTTTGATCAATGCCCTGCTCTTGCTCAGCGTTTGGGCCGATCAGCTCCCGCTTTGGGCCCTGGCAGTCTTGATCCTAGCCGGACTTGGCACAGGCTACTGGCTCCAGCAATTTACCTTGTCTTTTTGCGCGGCGGTGCTGGTGGTGTTGAGCGTTCTTAACACCCGCCGCATCAAGGCAACCATGCTGCCTTTCACTTGGGCAGGCATCGCCTTGAGTCTCACCTTTGTTTTGATCCGCATCCATGGCTAACAAAAACCGTTCATCCTCCTGGGATGAACGGTTTTTGAATTAGCGGTTCCAACGAGACTCGAACTCGTGATCTCCTGCGTGACAGGCAGGCGTCCTAACCAACTAGACCATGGAACCAAACATAAAAAAATGGAGGATACAGGGCTCGAACCTGTGACCCTCTGCTTGTAGGGCAGACGCTCTCCCAGCTGAGCTAATCCTCCATAAGTGACCCGTACGGGATTTGAACCCATGTTACCGCCGTGAAAGGGCGGTGTCTTAACCACTTGACCAACGGGCCATACGCAACGGAGAGTAAGGGATTCGAACCCTTGATACGGGAAAACCCGTATACATGGTTTCCAACCATGCTCCTTCGGCCACTCGGACAACTCTCCATAAGCTCCGGATGTCAGGCTCGAACTGACGACACCCTGATTAACAGTCAGGTGCTCTACCACTGAGCTAATCCGGAATAAAAAAAGCGCGGCAGCTTCCTACCCTCGCAGGCAGTCACCCACCAACTACTCTCGGCGTAGAGAAGCTTAACTTCTGTGTT
>NZ_RHOL01000008.1 GCF_003946465.1 Lacticaseibacillus hegangensis
TGAAACACCAAAGCAGCGCAGTCCCGTGTGAATCGTGGGATTGCGCTGCTTTTTTGAAATTCTATGAATAATCCAGGTATACTCGTTAAAGGTCTGTCAAATCGCGCGACAGGCTTTTTGCATATTTTTTGTGACGGTTGGTTGCCTCAGTATCGTTTTTCTGTCGATAGACGTGCCAAATCAATCACGGACTTGCTGAAGGTGCCGTTGAAGTGACTGCCTTTTCATGGCATGCCTGGTATGACGTCGGATATAGATGGATTGTTGATCCCAAGTCAATGGTCTATACTTCGTATAGAGGTGATAGTCTATGAACGAAATGAAGCCTGAGGAACGCATTATTGGCCAGATGAATAACAGCTTATACTTCACAATTCCGGCGGATGTCGTGGCCCAGCTGAATCTGAAAAAGGGGGAGACACTGACAGTCAAATTACAGGATGGTGAAATTGTGGCCAGCCCAAAGAAGAAAACGACGACGATTGAGGATGTTCAAGCCATCGATCAGATGATTGATAAGTACATGGCGGCCATGCAGTATTTGGAGGATAAGTAGTGAAATATCTTTCCGCAGCAAGCATCATTGCCATCAACGTCCGCATTCAGCAACGCTTCGGTACGACGCCGAGTATTCGGGATGCCGAAGCACTGGATTACATCGTCAAATCTGCAAGGCAAGAAGTTTTCGGTCAAGTTTTGTACCCAGAGATTGAACAGTTAGCGACTTTTTACTTAATCAAAGTGACGAAAAAGCATGTTTTCAACGATGCTAATAAAAGAACTGCGTTGCAGTCAGCTGTCATGTTTCTAGACCGGAATGGATACGAGCTTAAAGTCGATCATCAGATTCGAGTCGCCAAGCAGGTGGTGCGCATCGCGCAAATCAATGGTGAGCCGGACAGCTTACGACGCGAGACGGAAATGCTGGTGCGCGAGTCGATAGTCAAGCTTTAATCCAATCAGGTTTCGGCTTTCATGCTTGACCCTGACGCGGCGTCAGCCCTTATCCTGATTTTTGGAGGTGACATCATGGCATACACGACTAGTGAGTTGGCGGCGCTCAGCGGGGTGACGGCCCGCACGCTGCGCTATTACGACCGCATTGGTCTGCTGACCCCGCCGCTGGCCGCAAATGGCTACCGGCAGTACGGCCAGGCGGAAGTCGACCGGCTGCAGCTGATCCTGACTTACCGCGCGCTGGGCTTTGCGCTGGCGGAGATTCAGGCGCTGCTGACTCAGCCGCCGGCCAAGCAGGCGGCCATGCTGGCCGATCAGCGCAAAAGGCTGCTGGCTGAGCGGCGGCGAGTCGACCGCCAGCTGCAGGCACTTGATGTCACCCTCGCCAATCAGAAGGGAGGGTCCGAAATGTCAGACCCAGAAAAATTTGAGGCACTGAAGCGGCAGCGTCTCCAGGAAAACGATGCGGCTTACGGGCAGGAGGTTGAGGCGCGGTACGGCAAGGCGGTCAAGGCTGCTGCGGATGCCCACTATGCCGGCCTGACTGCGGCGCAGTATCAGGCGATGACCGAGGCCGAGGAGCAGCTCAAGGTGGCGCTGCTGCGGTATCTCACCGCGCCAGTATTGCCCAGCGCTGCAGCGAAACAGGCATACGCCGCGCATCGCACCTGGCTGCTGGCGACTACGCCGAACCTGACGGAACAGATGCACCGGGCGCTGGCCGCTATGTACACCGATGATCCGCGCTTCACGGCCTATTACACGAAGTTGACCGGCAATGCGCGTGCCGCCGGGGCATTGCGGCAGATCATTGAGCACTATACGCGCGAGCAGGAAGCTAACTAAGCGACTTGAGGCGAGTTTTCCTTGAAGAATCAGCTCGACGATGTTTCACGGGAAACAAAAGGACGAGCAATTTTGTTCGTCCTTTTTGCTAGCTTTGATGTTGCCATAGCGGTGCGCGTCGATTAGTCTTGAGACAGATTCGGGGCGGTAGAAAGCCTTGCCGAAAGTGGGGCGCTTCAAAATCACCGATCACGCAGGCCACTGAAGCGTCGCTGCGCCTGCCCAATGAACCTTTTGAACGACTTGGCCGCTTGTTCGTCAACCGTGATTGAGCCCAACGAAAGGAAGTCTGCATATGAAAGCAGTACAAATTACTAAGTATTCAAAGTCGCTGGCCGTTCAGGTCAATGACGTGGCCAAACCCACCCCGGCGCCGCACGAGGTGTTGATCCGGGTGCAGTACGCCGCGGTCAATCCCGTGGATTTGATGAATATTACCGGCAGCGTGAAGCTGATCCAAAATTACCCGATGCCGCTGACGTTGGGTAACGAGATTGCCGGTGAGGTGGTGGCCCGCGGCGCCGAAGCGACAGCCTTTAAGGTGGGCGACCAGGTCTATGCCCGGTTGCCGCTTGGCAAAATTGGCGGCTTTGCTGAGTATGTTGCGGTCGCTGAGGACGCGCTTTGGTACGTGCCTAAAAACCTGTCGCTCAAGCAGGCCGTGGCGGTGCCGTTGACGGGCCTGACGGCGTATCAGGGGCTGACCGAGGAACTAGCCGCTCAGCCGGGTCGGACCCTGTTCATCCCAGGTGGCTCTGGCAGCTTTGGCCAGATGGCGGTGCCCATCGCTAAGCAGATGGGGCTAAAAGTGATCGTTTCGGGCAACGCCGAAGCCAAGGCTCGGATCACGCAGCTGGGCGCAGACCAGTACCTCGATTACCGTAAGGAGAACTATTGGGAGGTGCTGGCGCCGGTCGATTACATCATCGATACGCGCGGCGCTCAGGAAATTGAGCGCGAAGTGTCCGTTCTGAAACAGGGTGGCCGCATCCTGAGTCTGGTGGCTGGGCCGAATCGTTATTTTGCCACCTCGCGGCATTTACCGTTCTGGAAAACTTTTCTGTTTGGTATTGCGGGCCGGCGGTGGGACAAGCTCGCTCGCAGCCGCGATGGCCAGTACCGGTTCCTCTTCGTGCGCAGCGATGGTGCCCAGCTGAAGAAGGTCACCGAGATCGTCGAAGACAACAATATTGTGCCGACCATCGATGACCATGTCTTCACGCTTGATCAGATCAACGAGGCGCTGCAGCTGGTGGATCATGGGAAAACCAAGGGCAAAGTGGTCATCGAATTTTAGACGCGAAAAAGCCGACCAAATGGGATAAGACCCAGACGGTCGGCTTTCTCGTAGTTAAATCGGTTTAACGCGGCAGTAGCGCAGTTAGCGTATCAAGTATGGCAGACGACGCGCTTGGGAACGCGAAGATCTGCTTTTGCAACATGCCGGCGGTGTAGCGGCCGTTGATGATCAAGGTGAGCAGGTTGATGAGCTCCTCACCGTCATCCGCGTAGACACTGGCGCCAACCAGGTAGCCGGCTTTGTCGAAGACCAGGGTGGCCTCGGCGTCCAGCGCACGTTTGAGCTCGAAGGTTGCCTGCTGGCCGAACTTCAGGACTTGGGAGTGGTAGTCGTTAGGATTTGCGGCGGCAGTTGCAGCGCTGACGCCGACCTGCGACAGCCGCGGCATCGTGAAGACGACGCTGGGGATCGCCGGGTAGTCGATTGGGCTGGTCTGGCCTGCGATTTGGCCCGCAATGTAGTTGGATTCAAAAATTGCAACTGGCGTCAGCTTGGCTTGCGGCCGGTCGATGACATCACCGCTGGCAAAAATGTTGGCGACGCTGGTTTGCAAATGGTCGTTGACCTTGATACCGCGGCGGGAGGCTTCGATGCCAAGCTTTTCCAGGCCGAGACCTTCGACGTTCGCGACGCGGCCGGTGGCACCGAGAATGTAGTCGGTGGCGATGGTCAGGCCGTTTTTCGTTGTCACCCTGAAGGTATCGCCTGTCTTAGTGACGGCTGAAACAGCCTCGCCAAAGTAGAACTGCACGCCCTGTGCTTCGAGTTTTTGCTGGAGGCGTGCGACATAGGTGTGGTTGAACGGCGCCAGGGCCTTGTCCGTGAACTCGACGATGTGCACGTTCTTGCCCATGCTGGCGGCCATGGAGGCAAATTCCATCGCGATAATGCCGGCGCCGATGAAGACCAGGCGTTCAGGCATATCCGGCAGGTCGAGGAACTCACGGCTGTCGTGAATGAATTTGGCGCCGGGGATGCTCAGCGCGGCCGGGCGCTGGCCGGTACCAATCACGATGTACTCGCTGGTGTAGGTTTTACCCGCCACGGTCACCTCGTGTTCGCCAGTTAGCTCCGCGCTGCCGGTGATCATGTCAATGCCCATTTTGGTGAACATGGCGGTCATGGCTGGGGAAAAGGGATCAATGACCTGGTGCTTGTAAGCCATCAGGTCAGGCCAGTTGATGGCCGGCACGTCGTCAATGCCGGCGCCTTTAAAGCGCGCCAGCTGTTCCTTTAGCTGGAAGGGACCGTCAAGCGCGATTTTGGCGTCACACCCGTAGTTGGTACAAGTGCCGCCGACCATGTCTTTTTCCACGATCGCCACGCGCTTGCCGAGCTGCTTTAGTGTGACCGCACCGTGCCAGGTCGCATGCCCGGCACCAATCATTATCACATCATAATCCATAAGCGTATTACCTCCACTATTTATAATCGTGCACGACTGATTGTGGCTAACGAAAACCGCCTCATTCGCTGAGGCCGGCCTCCAGTTTTTGGTTCAACGCCAGCGCCTGCTCGTAGTCGGCCGGGGTGAGCGAGTAGCGCCCCAGGCAGTCGGCCAGCGCCTGTTGGATCGGCACTTCTGCGGCCTTGGCGTGGTCAGTCAGACTGACGATCAGTCGGCGCTTGTCGGCTGCCGGGTGCTCGCGCGTGACCCAGCCGTGGGCCGCCAGCCGCTTGATCAGCGGCGTCAGCGTGTTGGAGCTGAGGTGCAGGGCCTCGCCCAGCTCTCGCAGCTCGCGGTGGTCGTGATTCCACAGCACGGTCAGCAACAGGTACTGCGGGTAGGTTAGGTCAAAAGTCTTGAGCGCCTCTTGGTAAAACTTGTTGAAGAGCCGGTTGACGTTGTAAACGCTGAAACATAATTGGTTTGCTAGATCGACATGGGTCGGCATAATAATTGCTCCTTATTAGTCGTGCGCGATTGGTTATAGCATAGGCCTATTGTGGTGCGGGTGCAACTTTTTTCAGCGCGGTGCAGTCGCCAGATAGGCACTGCTGGTCTTGATGGTCGGCTGATGGATCGCCAGCAGGGCTTCTTCGGCCATGGCTGTCGTCACCTGTGGGTCACGCAGCCAGCTGGCGATAAAGCCGGCGACGGCGGCGGCCAGATACGCGGCGTTGAGACGGTTGACTGGCGTGTCGGCCGCCTTGGATAACTGGCGATCGCCCGCCATCACCTGTGCGTAAATCACACCTTCAAGCTGCTTCTGGAAAGTCCCGTCGTCTTTTGAAAATAGACGTTGGAGCGTCTCCTGCTGATTGGTGACACCGGCGACGATGCCTTCAACATACTGGCGCGTCCGGTGGGCGTCAATCTGCGCCAGGTCTGTCTCCGCGGTGTGGAAGGCCCCGGAGATCTCGTCCAGGACCTCGCCGATGATGCGGTCCTGCAGCGTCTCGAGGTCGGGGTAATGCTGGTAAAAAGTGTTCCGCGCACACTGGGCCAGGGTGCAAAGCTGGCTGACGGTAATGGTGTGGCAGTCGTGCTCGGCCAGCAGCGAAAGGTAGGCCTGCTTTAAATTGGTTTCCGTCTTGCGGTAACGCAGATCGTTTTTATTCATGATTTTCCCTCTTAACGGACAGTATACCAGTTAAATGACACTTAACGCACAAAGCGCGCGGTTTTGCCAATTGAAGCGCGGCCGGGCGCTTAGTATAGTGACCGTAGATAACGAAAGGTGAGGATAAAACATGAATCGAGTCGCATCAATTCTTGGGATCAAGTACCCCTTTGTTCAGGGCGCCATGTCGTGGCTGACGGATGCCAAGTTTGTCGCCGCCGTCAGCAATGCCGGGGGCATGGGGATTCTTGGCCCTAACGCTGGCGCACACACGGTGACGCCCAGCGCCGACGAAACCGCCGAGCGCATGCGCGAGCAGGTCAAGCAGACCCAGGCGCTGACGGATAAGCCGTTTGCGGTCACGCTGATTGTTGCCGCTGGTGACACGTCGATTTTCACGAAGAAAATTCTGGACGTCGTCATCGAAGAACACGTGCCGGCCGTGCTGCTGAACTCGCTCGGCGGCGTGTCCAGCGACACTTACGGCGTCGACCCGGCCACCATGAAGACGCTCAAGGAGCACGGCATTAAAACCATCGTGCGCTCTCTGCAGCCGTCGATCGAGGACGCCCAGGCCGTTGAAAAGCAGGGCGCGGACGTGTACGTGGCGACTGGCTTTGACGAAGGCGGCACCATGCCCGGCGGCGAGATCGGCTCGTTTGCCATCATGCCGATGATCGCCGACGCCGTAAAAATTCCGGTGCTGCTGGCCGGCGCGATCGCCGATGCCCGCACCGTCAACGCCGCCTTCGCTCTGGGAGCAGAAGGCGTCTACGTGGGCTCGCGGCTGATTCCGACGACGGAAAATCCCGCTGCCGAAAACGTCAAGCAGCTGATCGTGGATTCGAATGCCGAGGACCTGACGCTGTTCCGGACGCTTCCGGACTACTACCGGTCGCTGCCAACGAAGCTGGTTGACCAGCTGACGAAAAATGACCAGACCCTGCCGGGCAAAGAGGCACAGCAGGCTAACGCCAAGCTCATGGGCGGCACTAGCGGCATGCGCATTGGCATGCTGGATGGTGACCTGGAGCGCGGCTATGTGTCCGTGGGTACTGGCATCTCAATGGTGCACAGCATTCAGCCAGTCAAGGAAGTCATCGATGAGATGATGGCTGATTATGACGAAAACGCGAAATAGCCTTTTTCCGCAGCACGACTGAGCTGCGGCCATCAAAAAACACGTCTGAGGTTTCGCACGAATGTTGGGTGCGAGACGGCTGACGTGTTTTTTACGTTTCGGCGCGGCTGATCTGCACATGTAGTTTCTTGGTCACCGCCACAGTATTAGTCAGTGCTAGTATAGAAAAGTATCGTGAGCAGAGGTGAGAGTTTTGGCACACATTAACAACAATCAGATTCACCCGGATGTGCGGAAATTAGGGGTAGCGGTCCGCAAGTTGGTGCCGGCGATGAGTGCGAAATTTTTCCGCCGCGGGAACTGGTTCATGAGACACTTCGCCCAAGGACATTTTCCCAAGGACATGAACGTGACTGAGCACTGGGCGCAGCGCCCAGATGGCACTCGCCTACGGATTCTCGTTGTCCGGCCGCTGCAGCCCAAACCGCTGGCGACTGGCGTGTTGTGGCTTCACGGCGGCGGCTACGCGATGGAGATACCGGAAATTGACCTGTCGTATGCCCGGCACGTGCAAGCCGTGAGCAATGCCGTCGTTGTCATGCCCGATTATCACCTGTCTACGGAAGCCCCGTACCCGGCGGCGCTTGACGATGCTTATTTAGCGTTGAGGTGGATGAATGATCATCATGCGGCGCTCGGCATCAATCCTGAGCAGTTGTTTGTCACTGGCGAAAGTGCCGGTGGCGGCTTGACCGCTGCCCTCACGCTGTATGCCCGTGACCAGGGCGAGATCCCCATTGCCTTTCAGATGCCGCTTTACCCGATGCTGGATGATCGGCCAACCGCGTCTTCTGCGGAAAACGATGCGCCGATTTGGAATACGAAGAGCAACGCCAACGCTTGGCGGCTGTACCTGGGGGCGGCTTATCGCACCGATCACGTTTCGCCGTACGCTGCCCCGGCGAGAGCCACGGACTATCGCAATCTGCCACCGACCTACACGTTTGTCGGTACGATCGAGCCGTTTTACCAAGAAACGTTGACCTACATTAAGCATTTGCAGGATGCCGGCGTTGCCGCGCACTGCGACGTTTACGATGGCTGGTTTCACGGCGTCGACATTGTGGCGCCTAAGACCGCGATTGCCCATAAGGCCACGGCTGCCTGGCAGGCTGCTTTCAAAGAAGCGACTGAGAAGTACTATAACCAAAAGGCTGATTAATTTCAGCGAGTTTAACGACCCTTTTCGTGGCCATTCTTGTTAACAAGCGAACGTGTCGCTTTGTCCAGGCAGGCGAGATGTCTGCTTTTTTTCTAGTTTTGGTTCTACAAGCAATAAAGGGCGACTAAACTGAGTCGACTGTTGTTTGAATTGAGTTGCTGGACAACTAGCGGTCGGTGAATCTAATGGGTCGCCTGGAACGGGTCGGCCAGACCGGCTAGCAGCTTGTCCGCTTTTGCCAGGCGCAGCTCATCTTTCACCCGAGCGACCGCGTCCGGTGCGCGATACATGTCCAATTTATAGTCGATCTCCTGCAGATTTTGTGCCAGTTGCGCCTGCTTGGCGACGACTTTTTCGCGGTGCTTGGCCAGGAGCGCTTGACGCTGCTTAACTGTGTCGGGGCCTTGCATGACGTAGGTAATGTAGGTCCGGATATCCGCAATTTTCATATCGGTATTCTTTAGACAGCAGATTGTGTGCAGCAGCTGCAGGTCACCATCGGTAAATTCGCGGTAGCCCGACGCGTTGCGGGCAACGAAAGGTAACAGGCCGGATTTATCATAGAAACGAAGGGTGTAGATGCTCAGGCCGGTTTTCTTAGCGGCTTCTTTGATTGTATAGGTCATTATTTTTCCTACTTTCGCTTGCCCTAGAGCGTGCTCTAGGGTTTATGCTTCGACCATAGCTTAGATAGTCACTAAAAACAACAGAAGAAGGAAATGTTTATGACCAGTCCAGTATTAGTCACCGGCGGGAACGGGTTTCTTGCCTTACATCTCATCGCGCAACTGCTCGCCCAGAATTTGCCAGTTCGGGCAACCTTGAGGAGTTTAAGCAAGCGGGAACAAGTTACGGCACCGCTGAAAGACGCCGGGGTCAGAAATCTCGAGCGGCTGACCTTTGTCAAAGCTGATCTGACTCAGGATATTGGCTGGCAGACCGCCATGGCCGGTGTCGATACTGTTTTTTCCGTTGCCGCACCTGTCTTCGTCAACGGCGAAAATACAAGCTCTGCGACTGCCGAAGTTGCGGTGCAAGGGACGCTTCGCATCTTGAAGGCCGCAGAGCATGCCGGTGTACGGCGTGTTGTGATGACGAGCAATTTTGGCGCGGTTGGGTTTTCCAATCTAGATCAGGATCGTCAGACCACCGAGCGGGATTGGACCGACCCGAAGCAACCAGGACTGTCTTTGTATGAGCGGTCGAAACTGATTGCTGAACAGCGTGCCTGGGCCTATCTAAAGGGTTCGGGCAGTAAGCTTGAGTTCACCACCATCAACGCCGGAGCCATGCTTGGGACCGCGTTGGGGCCCCACGTATCTGGCAGTTTTGGCATCGTCAGGAATCTGTTAGATGGGTCATTGAGACAGATCCCGGATATTATGGTCAGTGTCGTCGATGCCCGTGATGTGGCTGCCATGCATATCTTGGCGATGCAGGTGCCTGATGCGGCCGGTCAACGCTTCTTGGCAGTGGCTGATCAAGTGTTGTCAATGCCGCAAATGGCGGCGTTGATCCGGCGCGAGCGCCCAGCTCTGGCAGCGCAACTGCCCACCAAGACGATGCCAGATTGGTTTTTGAGCGTTGCGGCTCATTTCAATCGGACCGCCCGTGAAGGTAACTTGATGCGCACCATTTCTCACAACGTTTCTAACCAAAAAGCCAAGACGATCTTGGGCTGGCGGCCGCAATACACCGCTGAGCAGGCAGTACTTGCGGCTGCCGATACACTGGCACCAGCACTTCAGGAAAGCCGATGACACGAGATATAAGAAGCTCCGACCTGCGATCTGTCCTTAAGATCGCGGGGCGGGGCTTCTTGTTTTTATGCCGCTGTTGTAGCGACTAATCATCTGACCGATTCATTTTACGTTGACCAGAGTGGCGCCTAGTTTTATTTCTTTTTGCGACCAAGAGGCCGGTGATCAGGATGACAATTGCAAAGCCGAACAGGAGCCAGAAATCCGTCTGGCTGCCGGTAATGGTCGCCGAGACAGTGTGCATGTGAAGGGCCTTTGCGGCGATCACGGCAGACATCAGACTCGTCCCAAACGATCCGGCGAATTGTTGCATCATGCTAAACATTGCATTCTGATCCGATTTTTGCCGAGTCGCGACTTGCAGGCTGGCGTCTGACACTGCGGTGCCAAAGCCGCTGTTGAAGCCGATCCGAAAGACAATATAAAGTGCGGCAATCATGACAATATTGAAGTGATGGGTCAGCCCGGCAAATAGTAACATCGCGATCGAAGCAAGCGTGGCACTCAAAATGAGGAGACGATTGGCACCATGGCGATCGTAAACTTTGCCAGCCAGCGGTGCGACCGCTGCGCCTATCAGCGCCCCCGGCAGCAGCATCAGCCCAGCACCCATCGGCGTGGCATGCAGGACGTTTTGCGCAAAGAGGGGCAGAACAAAAGAAAGGCCGATATTGATGAGTTGCAGGCCGAAGTATTGCAGCAGGCGCTGGCGGAGCACACCGTTTTTCAAGATGCGATAGTCGAATAGATGACGACTACCGTGCCGTGCATAGGCTGTCATACTAACCATTAAGGCAGCACTGATCAGCAAACCCACCCCAAATGTTTTACTTGCCCAGCCATATTCACCAACGGTACTGAAGGCAATCACCAAACTAGTGAAGGTGAATGCCAAAAGCGTCAGGCCACCCCAGTCGAAATGCGCGCCATCTGTGCCAAGCGCTGGGGCGTGCAAACTATACGCACCGAGCAAAGTGGCAATGATGAGCAGAGGAAAGACGCCAACAAAGATAGCGCGCCAGGACCATAGACTCGTAATGATCCCGCCGTATGTGGGGCCGAGTGCTGGTGCCAGCGAGACGATGATGCTGGCAAAGCCGGTCCATTTGCCGATCTGCTTGAACGGGATGCGAGTAAAGACGAGCTGAAACATGAGCGGAGTGGCGATCCCGGTCGCCACGGCCTGGAGCATTCTGCCCATGAGTAGTAGTAAGAAGTTTGGTGCCAGCATTGCTGCGACAGTGCCAGCTAAACTCATGACTGCAGCAAAGAAGAATAGGCGGCGCGAACTGAAGCGTTTGAGGGCATAGGCGGTGCTACTCATGACGATGGTGACGAGAAGCAGGTAGGCCGTCGTCAGCCACTGGACGGTGGCGAGGCTGATGTGCATGGTCCGCATCAGCGTGGGGAAGGTCACATTCATCGATGTTTCAACGAGAATGCCAATGAATGACAGGAGACCAGCCGCAAAGATACCAAGTTTAGTTTTTAGTGAAACTGATTGCATAGAAAAACCACCTTTTCTGGAATGACTGAACCAACGGTTATTCCATCTAAAGTGGTAGACGATCACAATAACGTTTGAGTTGAGAACCTAAACCTTAGTGTAGCTCAGAAGAGTCAGTATCGTATTATTCACAAGAACCTGATGACAGTGATTGCATCAACAGTCAATAAATGCGGTGACGCCTTGTGAAAGTGACGTTCGTGATGTGTTACAACATCGGGCCGATGACGTTGATCCACAGCCAGCTGAGGGGGAGCGCCAGCACCATCGCCGGGATCATATCCGCCGTCGGGAACATCTTGACCTTGATCATGCGGAAGCCGGTCGCCAGCATCAGCACGCCGCCAACCGCCTTGAAGTCAAAAATCATTGTTGGAGTGGTCAGTGGGAAGATCACGCCGGCGAAGGCGAACAGCAAGGCGAAAATGATGAACTGGGGAATGGCGATCAGCGAAACGACGTAGCCCAGGTTGGCCGCAAAAATGGCGGCGGTGAAGAAGTCGAGTATCGACTTGGAGATCAGGATCGACGTGTCACCGGTCATACCTTCGGTCAGGGCACCGTAAATCCCGGTACCGCTGGCGCAGAAAAGCACGATGACGGTGACCAGCGTGGCGTCGAACTCGGCCTGGCTCATGTCAGGGTTGCCTTGAGGAACGACCTTCATGATTAGCGATTGCATCCACTTAGCCCCTTTATTGATCCAGTCGCCCAGATGGATCAGCAGGCCCAGCCCGGTGCCGAGAATGACGGCGAAGATCACGGCCGACATATTTTTCATTGGGGCAATGGAGAAGATCCCCATCGTCATCGAGCAGGCCCCGAACACCATGTTCAAGCCGTTCTTGAAGTTCTCCGACATGTGCTTGCCGGCAAATGCCCCGAACGCCCCACCGAATAAGACGGAGAGCGCGTTGATTGTCACACCAATTGGCAAAATGATTCCTCCTTTGATTGCAGCGTTTCTGAAGCGCTGCCGCGAGTTGGCGAGCGGACCCGCCGAACTGCCTCAAAGGTTAGCATGTGAATTTTGACACACCAATTCTGGTTCGGTGGTAAAATATGCCCAATTGGAATACTTACCCAAGGAGGTCAGATCATGGAAACGCAAAAATTACAGACGTTCGTCACCGTGGCGACAACGCTGAATTACACTGAGGCGGCGGCGCGGCTGTTCACGACGCAAGCGACCGTCTCAAAGCAAATCTTGTCACTTGAAAAGGACCTGGGCGTGACCCTATTTTCGCGCGCGCATCGCCAGGTTGCCCTGACCGCCAGCGGTAAGGCCATCTTACCCAAAGCGCAGGCGGTTTTGGCGGCCACCAATGAACTAGAAGCCGTGGTCGTGGCTGAGCAAACAGGTGAGGGCGGGTTGCTGCGGATCCGCACGGTGCCGTCGATTTCTAGCTACCGTGCCTTCAATCAGATTGCCGCGTTTCATCAGTTGCACCCAGAGGTGAAGCTGCAAATCGCTGAGATGGAAAGTGACGCGGTGAATAATGCGTTGAAGAATGGTGAAGCCGATATCGTGTTTACCCGGCTTTTCGAGGCCCCGGCCACGAATACAGAGGCGTACATTGGCGATACGGATGAATTCGTGGTCGTGGTGCCGAAGGGGACACCGCCGGCTCAGGCCGAGACGCTATCAGTTGCCGACTTACAAGACCAAGACCTGTTGCTGCTGGGGGAGAGCACGCACTTATTCCAGCCGGTGGCGCGGCTGTTTGCCGACGCCGGCGCGACGCCGCACATTACCTATAAAGGGCAGCGTATCGACTTGATCCTGGGTATGGTCAGCCGCGGCCTGGGAATTTCCATCATGATGGAAAAGGCGATTGACCTGACCGATTTTCCCAGTCTGAAGACGGTGAAGCTTGATCCAACCGTGCATTCGCAATTGGCATTCATCCGGCCTGTGGGGCACCACAGCGCGACCAGCGATGCATTCTGGCAGTACATTCATCAGAACTAGGACCTTCCTTGAACATATTCCGGTTTGGCATAACTACTTCCAGACTCCGAATTGTTTGTATCCCGGCATGCCCGCATACTGAAGTCATACAAAACGGAGGTATGAATATGTCAGAGAAATATGATCTGCGTAAAGTGCTAGACGAAATCAAAGACGTTCCTGGTCAATACCATGAAACGGACAAAGGAATCGACCCCGATGCTGATTTGGCCGGGGTTTACCGGTACATCGGTGCTGGTGGGACCGTGCAGCGCCCAACTCAGGAAGGCCCAACCATGATGTTCAACAACGTCAAGGGCTTCCCGGATTCTCGCGTGCTGATCGGTTTGCAAGCTTCCCGCAAGCGCGTTGGCCTGATCCTTCACCACGACTACAAGACACTTGGTCAAATGCTTAACGAGGCCGTGAGCCACCCGGTCAAGCCTGTTGAAGTGACCAAGGCTGAGGCACCAGCGCAGGAAGTTGTGCATCTTGCAACGGACGCCGGTTTTGACATCCGCAAGCTGCTGGCAGCGCCGACCAACACGCCTGTCGACGCGGGCCCTTACATCACGATGGGGGTCGTTTATGGCCACAGCCCAAATGGTGAGCAAGAAGACGTCACAATCCACCGCATGGTCTTAGAAGACGAGGACACGATCGGCATGTATATCATGCCAGGCGGTCGCCACATCGGGGCCTTTTTGAAGGAGTACGAAGCGCAAAACAAGCCGATGCCAATCACCATTAATATCGGCCTGGATCCCGCCATCACGATTGGTGCCACTTTTGAGCCGCCGACCACGCCGCTTGGCTACAACGAACTGCAGGTCGCCGGCGCACTGCGGCAGCAGCCCGTTGACGTGGTTAAAGGCGTGGCCGTCGATGCTAAGGCAATCGCGCGGGCGGAATGGGTCATCGAAGCAGAAATCTTGCCAAACACCAAGATGCAGGAAGACATCAACACCAACACTGGTTTTGCGATGCCGGAATTTCCTGGCTATAACGGCACGGCCAACCCGGCGGTGAACGTCGTCAAGATCAAGGCCGTGACGCACCGCAAGGATCACCCGATTGTGCAGACGACCATTGGCCCGTCGGAAGAACACGTCTCGATGGCTGGGATCCCAACCGAAGCCTCAATCCTCAGCTTGGTTGACCGCGCCATTCCTGGCAAGGTCAAGAACGTCTACAACGCTCCAGCCGGCGGCGGCAAGCTCATGACCATCATGCAGATTCATAAGGACGACGAAGCCGATGAAGGCATTCAACGCCAGGCCGCACTGCTGGCATTCTCCGCGTTTAAAGAGCTCAAGACCGTCATCCTGGTTGATGAAGACGTTGATATCTTCGATTGGAACGACGTGATGTGGACCATCAATACCCGTTTCCAAGCCGACCGGGACATCATGGTGCTCGAAGGCATGCGGAACCACCCACTGGATCCCTCCGAACTGCCGGAATACGATCCAGCCCGTATCCGCGTGCGCGGCATGTCATCCAAGCTGGTGCTTGATGGCACGGTGCCTTACACGATGAAGGACAAGTTTAAGCGCGCCAGCTTCAAGGAAATGAAGAACTGGGCAGACTACCTGAAGTAATTCACGGTAGTTCTACCGCATTCGGGAGGTAATTGAATGAAAAAGAAAATCGTTGTCGGGATCACGGGCGCTTCCGGGACCATCTACGGCCTGCGCCTGCTTGAAGCGCTGGCGGTGGACCCGGATGTGGAGACGCACCTTGTCATGAGTCCCTGGGCGAAGGAAAATCTGGCGGTCGAGGCGACTGGCTACACAGAAAAAGAAGTCAAAGCGCTGGCCGATGTGGTGTACGACGACCGGGACCTGGGCGCGAGCATTGCTAGCGGTAGTTTTCAGCACGACGGCATGGTCATCGTGCCGGCCAGTATGAAGACAGTGGCGGCGATCGCCACTGGCCTGGCGGACAATCTGATTGCCCGGGCGGCCGATGTGACACTCAAGGAGCGCCGGCCATTGTTGCTGGTGCCGCGCGAGTCACCGTTTAACCAGATCCACCTGGAGAACATGTTGAAGCTTTCGCGAATGGGCGTTGAAATCATTCCACCGATTCCGGCGTTTTACAATCAACCGAAGACCATCGATGACCTGATCGACCACAACACCATGAAACTGCTGGATCATCTGCACCTGAAAAATGATTACAGCAAGCGCTGGCAGGGGCTAGCCGCTGCCAAGAAGGCCGCGCGCCGGGAGGTGTCCAATGGCTGAGAAGACGTTTGCCGTGACCCGTGAAGGTTACACGATGCAGGCTAAGCTGTCGCGTGAAAACCAAGACGTCCTGTTGGAGATCACCGGCGGCGACGTCCCGCACTACGGCGTGGTGACGATCGTCAGCCCGCATCAGGCAACGCAGACCATTGCGCTACCGAGCAGGCCAGGACACCATCATCAAGAAGGGGTGCTGACCGAGCGAATCGCTGAAGTCATCGCGCCAGCCCTTCAAGACAATGCCTTCATCGTGGGCGGCTTGCATGTGAACCGGATCAGCAAGCAGCAACTGGCGGTGGCAGGCGCCATGGCCCAAGCATTGGGTGAGCAAATAAGAGATTACTTGCTGGCTCATCCTCGCGATGAAGTGATTGAAGAATTTTCATAGCCAATCTCTCACATATTAGTAAGACGCGACTAGCGTGCCCCGTAAGATTGGGACAATATCTAGTCGGCGTCTTTATTTGCGGGTATGGTCAGAGGGGGGTTAAGCATGTGAGGTCGTCGATGATGGAGAGCTGCAGGATTTCGTCGAAGCGATTGTTGGTGCCGGTGGTTTCGGTGTCGATTACGATTTTCATAGCGTGCCTCCTGTTGTGGGTGGTTCCGTTACGAATCAATTTCCAATATTTGGTAAGGCGAAAGATAGAGCTCGCGCATGATGACATGAGCCAGTTCGTCGCTGGTCAGATTATCGTCATTAGTCAGCCAGACCATGATGGTGCTCACGATCGTATTGGTGACCAGGTTGATGGCATAGGCTGGCGGAATTTCTCGGCAGAAAGAGGCCGACCCTTTAACCACGCGCAGTTCGCGCAAGATGGCGGTTTGCAGTTCGTTGACGACGGTTCTATAAAATGCTGCATCACCGTTAGGCCCAAGCAGGAAAGTAAGCAAGGGCCTATTTTTTGCGACCAAAGAAAGGATATCGACGATCACCGGGTAAGGTTTACCGGTCGCCAGCTCCTGCAGGTTCATGGTATCTGCCATTTCCTGGTCGAGCGTTTCTTTTAGCTTGGTCATGAATTGGCTTTTAAGCCGTTCAATCAGGTCATCCTTGTCTAGGTAGTGCAGGTAGAAGGTGCCGCGGCTGATGCCGGTCGCTTTGATGAGATCGGTGACGGTGATTTGGCTGAGTGGTTTTTCGCGGCCCACTTTGACCAAGGCGTCGATAATGGCTGTCTCAGTCTGGGCGTTGCGTTCTTGATGGGTTGTCATGGGGACCTCCAGGGATTTGATGAACACTTTTTTAACTTTTGACCATAGAAATTTATGGCTGAGATGGTTTAATAATCACATAGTTTGATAAACACAGTGTTCATTATTTACCAATTGGAGGAGACATGCAATGACGAGTTTTATTTCGGTTAAGAATGAGACCAAGACGTACGGCACCGGCAGTCATGCGGTGACAGCAAACAAGGACATCAGCTTTGAAATCGCACCTGGCGAGCTGACGATCATCTTAGGCGCATCAGGGGCCGGCAAGTCGACCCTGCTTAACGTGCTTGGTGGCATGGATCATCTGACTTCTGGTTCTGTGAACGTTAATGGTGTGGAGTTGGGGGAGCTAGATAAGCGTGGGCTCAATACCTATCGGCGTAAGCAAGTCGGATTCGTGTTTCAGTTTTACAACTTGGTTCAGAACCTGACCACCGTTGAGAATGTCGAGCTGGCCTCAGAAATCGCGCCGGAAGCCGTCGATGCGGTTCAGGCATTAACGCAGGTGGGTCTGAAAGATCGTATCGAGAATTTCCCAGCGCAGCTTTCCGGTGGTGAGCAGCAGCGGGTGGCCATTGCCCGTGCGATGGCCAAGAACCCCGACTTGCTGCTGGCGGACGAGCCGACGGGGGCCTTGGATTACAAGACCGGCAAGAAGATTTTGCAGCTGTTCCAAGATTTTGCCCGCGAATCCGGCAAGAACGTGATCATCGTGACGCATAATTCAATGATTCGGCCAATGGCGGATCACGTGATCGAGATCGCAGACGGCCAGGTCAAGGCAGACGAGCGCAACGATAAGCCGACGCCTGTGGCCGAGATTGAATGGTAGGCGAACGCGATGAAGATGCTAAATAAAAATATCGCGCGTGAGTTCAAGCTTTCCATCGCCCGGTTCATTTCGGTTTCCGCGCTGTTAATGCTTGGCGTGTTCGTGCTAATCGGGCTGAATGTCACCGGCCCGAACATGCGCAGCACCGCGCAGAAGTCCTATACTGCAGAGCACCTTGCCGATGCCAAGGTGACGTCGACAGTGGCCCTTGATGCTAATGACCGGCAGACGGTGCGTCAGTTGTCCGGTATCAAGACCGCAGAGTTCGGGCATACGACCGATGTTGTGATCAAAGGCAGCCGGCATGCGCTGCGGATTCAGAGCAACCCGGCGACGCTGTCGAAGCTCACAATCACGAAAGGCCGCAAAGCCAAAGCCGCTGATGAAATCGTCTTAAGCGATAAGCTGTCAGGCGAGTATCAACTTGGGCAGCACGTCACTTTTACTTCGGGCAAAACTGGCAGCACAACCGGTTTAAAGAAGCAGACCTATAAGATCGTCGGCTTTGCCACTTCCACCGAATTCCTGAAGAAGGACAGCCTCGGCTCCACTAGTCTCGGTAGTGGGACGCTGTACGGCTTTGGTTACGTGGTCAAGGCGGCGTTTTCAAGCAGTAAACCGAACGTCGCCAGGTTGGCCTTTACTAATCCTAAGGGCCAGGCCTATTCAACCAGCTACGAGCACCACGCCAAGACGCTGACCGACAAGCTGCAAAAGAAGCTGAACGCACGCAACAAGACGCGTGTGGCGGACTTGCGCACAGAGCTGAATGACGAGATCAGTTCTGGGGAAAGTCAGATCCAGACCAATGAAGCAGCAATTAAGACTGCCAGCACACAGCTGACTGCAGCGCAGCAGCAGCTGTCAACGCAGCTCGCCGCAGCCAAGGCGGCGAACAATGCCACGGCCGTTGCCCAAGTCGAAGCTAAACAACAAGTACTCGATCAACAGAAAGCCGCCTTGAAGTCTAAGCAGACAGCACTGGCAACGGCGAAGTCTGATCTGGCGGAGGCCAAGACAACACGCAAGCAGCTTGACGACGTGACCTTGACCGTTGAAAGCCGGAACGATTATAACGACGGCTACAATAATTACGGTGAAGATGCCCAGCGGATCGACGTCTTGGGCCGCTCTTTCCCAGCGTTCTTCTTCCTGATCGCGATTCTGGTCAGCTTCACGACGATGCAGCGCATGGTCGAAGAAAAGCGTATCGAGATGGGGACTATGCGTGCCCTTGGCTACAGTACCGGCGAAGTGATGCGTGAGTTCTTGGTTTACAGCGTGACTACGGCGGTCACGGGGACAGTGCTTGGCAGTGTCCTTGGGTTGGTCGTCCTGCCGCGTATCATCTTCAACGCCTACACGGCTAACTTCAACTTTTCAACGCTGCTGCTGGCACCACATTTCGGCTATGTTGCCGTAAGCCTGGTGTTAGCCTTAGCGTCAACAGTGCTGGCATCATGGCTGGCGGCGCGGTCTTCTTTGAAGATCATTCCGGCCGAACTGATGCTGCCGAAGCCGCCGGCCAATGGTTCGCGAATCCTTTTGGAGCGGATTAAGCCGTTGTGGCGGAAGATGAGTTTTTCCTACAAAGTGACCGCCCGCAACCTGTTCCGTTATAAGGGCCGCATGTTCATGACGATCATCGGGGTCGCCGGGGCCACTGCGCTGATGATCACCGGCTTTGGGATTCGCGATTCATTGAATACCATTGTTGACCGGCAGTTTGGCAATATTAGTCAGTATGATCTCGTGACCGTGTATAATCCCAACGCCGGTACCAGTGCAATGCGTAAGGCGCAAGCGGCGGTGACAGATTCGAGCCAAGTCAAGCGCGACACTGCGGCATATTTTGCCAATGTTTACGCGACCGCAAGCGGTTCTGATACGCGAGAAAACATTGCGCTGATGGTGCCAAAGTCTGGCGGGCAGCTGGATCATTACATCAAATTGCGTGATGACAAAACTGGCAAAAAGCTTTCGCTGACCGATAATGGGGCAGTGGTGTCACAGAAGCTCGCGAAGCTGCAAGGGGCAAGCGTCGGCGATACGATCAGTCTTAAAGATACTGATGGCACCGCACACAAGGTCAAGATTGCCGCAATAACAACCATGTACGCCGGGCACTACGTATACATGAACCAGACATATTACCAGAAGGTCTACGACAAAGCGGCGAAGCCAAATGCCTACCTCGTCACCTTGAAGCACAACACAAGCAAGTCAGTGAACGCCTTTGCGTCAAAGTTCAACCACCACGAAGCGGCAGTTGAGACTGTGCAGTCCAGAGAAACCAAGAAGACCATCACCAACATTTTAGGCAATCTGAACAACCTGATCCTCGTGCTGGTGGTCAGTGCCTCATTGCTGTCGCTGGTCGTGCTTTACACGCTGACCAATATCAACGTCTCCGAGCGGATGCCGGAACTTTCTACCCTGAAAGTCTTGGGCTTCTATCCGCGAGAAGTGCTGATGTACATTTACCGTGAAACCAACATTTTGACTGGTGCTGGAATCGTCGTCGGTATTGGTGTTGGCTATCTGTTCCACGCCTACATCATGGATCTATTGCCACCAGCCACAGCGATGGTGGCACCAGGGCTGACCTGGATCAACATCTTGATCTCGGTCGGGTTGACCATTGTCTTCTCGTTGATAGTCATGTTCATGATGAACCGGAAGATTCAAAGTGTGGATATGCTTGAGGCGTTGAAGTCAGTTGATTAGAGCTTTTGCCAAATTAGTTAGGACCCTGCAGCCGGTCATGATGATCGAGAGGCAGGGTCCTAATTTTTTTGATTCACTAATTCTTAATGGCTAATGCCAAGAAGTGTGTGCAATTACTAGTTGCGAAGCACTTTTGTGTGCTATTACAACAACGTGGATGGCGCTGCTAATTAACAGCGCTGTGACGAGGTTCACGTTAGGATAAAGCCGAATCGAAGCCAGCCACAGGTCAATCGACATGATGGTGATAGGCATAAGAACGGCTACCAGGGCGACAGCAGCAAGACCCATACCAATTAGCTGGAGGGACGTGTCGACGGGGTGCGCGGCCAGACGATCATTGATTACTTTGCGCATGCGGTTTCTCCTATTCTGAAACGATTTCTTGATTATATCAGATAAGCAGTCGCGAGAAGTACGACTAGGATCAGCCATTTATTAGCCGAGTTGGTTTCAACATCCGTGCGTTTAAAACCGTGCGCGGGAATAACTATTTTCCTGGTGCGGATTGATAAACAATTATGATAAGCTTTGGGTACTAACCTGAAAGGGGCTCATTATGAAAAACTTGCAGGCTGGCGGCTTCCTCTTCGTGGGCGGCGCCATCATCATGACGGTCACTCAGTTTGGCAAAGTCGTTCCTATCATCGGTGGGGTGTGCGCGCTGCTTGGTGCAGGCATGCTGATCTATTATTTGTTCAGCAACGAAGGTAAGTATTAAAAGTACAAGTTTGATGAAAATACCAAGTTTCACTCAGGCGGTCCTTTGGGGTCGCCTGTTTTCTTGCGAGGACTGAGTAGACTGAGCGGCTGGTTGTCATCAACAAAGGTGCGCCATAGCGACAGCCGCTATCCGAGGCTAGTCGGGGATGCTATTATCTAAGGGAAGAGCAGTGCGAAAGCGGAGGAATCCCCATGAGCAAAGAGCGTTTGACAACGTTTATCGACGCCGTATTGGCGATCGTGATGACCATTCTAGTGTTGGACCTGAAGCTGCCTGAGCAAGTCACGGTGGGAGGCTTTTGGACCCTGAGAGATCAGTTCATTGCGTATTTTATCAGTTTCTTCTGGATTGGGACGATGTGGGTCGGGATGCACAACAACTGGCACCGCGTTAAAACCATCACGTGGGCTGCGCCGTGGCTGGCCATCGTGTTGCTGTTTTTTAGCTCGCTGGTGCCTTATGCGACGCGGATCGTCTCGGCCCACTTCATGAGCGTGGGGGCGCAAGTTTTCTACGGCGTCATCATCATTGGCGTGACGCTGGCCAACCTGGCACTGTACCGGTCGGTGCTTGGGGATGCGCCGCGTAACCGGCTGCTGTTCTGGGACGTGGTGGTGAAGTGCGCGGCATTGCTGCTCAGCTTTGTTTTCCCGCCGACCATGCTGATCGTGACGCTGCTGGCGGCGATCTTCTGGGTGGTCATGGGGCTTCAAAAATACTAACGATACGCAAAAGGCGTCTGCGGAATCTCCTCTGCAGGCGCCTTGCTAGTTGATCAGTAGACCGGCCGCGTTCGACCTTGGGTGTCAGGATCAGCGATGCCAATGCTGTCATTGGCCGCGTAACTGGGGTCTGCGACGATTTTCAATACGACATCGGCAATACTTTGGCGAGAACCGGAGACGCCGTTATAAGGTTGGCTCTTCGTCGTCACGGTATATTTCACCCCGTCGCGGTCGTTTAGCCACGGCAAGCGCAAAGTTGTGTAGGTCAATCCAGAAGCGGCAAGCAGCCGATCGGAGTTGATCGCGGCATCAAGGCCGCTTTGCACCTGACGCAAGTTCCATTCGCCGAATTCGCCAGGCACCTCGTTGTAGATGCCTAGGATATTGGTGAATACGACGCGTTCAACGTGGTGTGCCTGCATAGCGGCAATCACGTTTTTGGTCATGGCATTATCGGCATCGTGATCAACGACGGCGACAAATACCAGATCCTGGCCGGCTACTGCAGCGGACACTGATGCTGAATCCTCAAGATCAGTCTCGACGACCTTCACGCGCGGGTTATCCGCGAGCCTCGCCAGACGCTCTGCGCGGCGCAGACCCAGGGTCAACTCAACGTCTTTGAATTGCGGTTCAGTCAAAATACGGTGTTCCACGATGCGGGCGATTTGCCCATTCGCCGCTAAGATAAGTAGTTTCATGTTATTCCTCCTATTTGCGATTAATACCCAGACTGTCGCGACTGCCGAGTTGCGGGTCGTGTGCTAAACGCATCACGAGGTCGGCAATGCTCGGCCGGCGTGGCGCGCCATCAAGGTGAGCTGGTCGTCAGAATGTTGCAACAAGTACTGCCGGGTGACTTGGCCGACCGAGCCAGTCGCGCCAATAATTAAGATGTTCGTCATAAGTTTTCCTCCTAGAAGGTGAGTGTTTCGTCTGGAATCAATTCTAGTTCTTGTTGCGAGAGATAAAGCAAGCGCATTGTCGATTGCGTATGAAGAGTTGTGAAATCAACAGGAATGCCGAAACGCAGTTGCTCCAGTTGCCGCAAGTCGCTGGTCCAGGTTTGCAGACGCCGGACCTTGTCAGGATTGCTGGCTGCGGTCAGCACCTGAATGAGCAGGTCAGAGTCACTGTGCGCCCATCGCCACCCCGCATGGGCCATCACTGCAGCGATCGTGGTATGCAGGCGCGCCGGCTCGATGATGTCGCGGCCGCCGATGAAGCGGTTAAAGCGAATCAGCCCATCGCTGCCAGTAAAGCCGGCGTGATCCCAGCCAAAGTCGTGAAGGTAGGCGGTCAGTATCAGCAGCGCGGTGTCGTGGCTGGGCAATTTTTCCAGTTGGGCGAAGTACAGGCTGAGATAGGCGAGCCGCATGGCGTGGGCGGCGCCATAATGATATCGGCCGCGATTGAGGACTGGACCAAAGAGTGCATCGAGGATCTCGATCAATCGGCCGGCTGAACTGCTTTGAGCATTCGCCAGCGACCCGACTTGATCAAGCGCCAGCTGTGGTGGAACGGTGTCAATGAAGCTGCAGTCGTCCTGATCAGTGGGCGAGTCGCGGCAAATCAGCAGGCGGACATCGAGATGGTGATAGAGATAATTCCGCACCGCTGCCTGACCGGCCTGCCAGTCGATGAGGTAGTTGCCATTTCGATCGACGAGGGCGTAATACAGCAGGGCGTGGCTGACAACTTTCATTGGGTATACCTACCTTAAGCCTGGCGGTGACGCTCGCCTGGCATGATTAAGAAAATCGCGGCTATCAGCGCCAAGAATAGGAGCGCAGAGCCGGTCAGGATGGCGTGCTGAAAACCAGTGACGGCATTTTTGGATAAGCCTTCGACCGCGACGAGAATCGACAGCCCAATCGAGCCGCCAATTTGATGCATGACGTTGACGACCCCGCTGGCGGCACCGGCGTCTGCACCAAGCGTGTTAGCCACGCCCGAGGCTGTGAACGGGCTGAGCGATAAGCCTTGGCCGACCCCGATGACCACCATCGGCAGGGCAATGCCGAGCCAGTAGCCGGTGGCCGGCGCGAACCGACTGATCCAGAACATGCCTGCGAATGTCAGCAGAATGCCGAGGATCAGCAGCCCGCCGTTACCCAGTTTTTTCGTCAAGCGGGCGACTTGCAAGGCGACGATAAAGTTGACGATGGTCAGCGGGAAAAAGGCGATGCCCGCCATCAGCGGTGTGAAGCCCAGTTGATTTTGCATCAGCTGTGGTGTGATGAACCAAAAGCCCAGCATGGCCCCCATGTAAAGGAAACGGCCGAGGTACGCGCCGAAGCGCTCGCGGTCAGCAAACAGCCGCAGCGGCATGATTGGGTGCTTCGTTTTGGCCTCTTGAAAGATGAAGATCCCGAGCAGGATCACGGCGGCGATCAGCGCGTAAAGCTGACCGACGGTGCCGACAATGCTGTAGACCAAGGCAATCATGCCAAACAGCGAGGTGAGAGTGCCCAGCCAGTCAAGCTGGCCTTCTTGAACGGTGTCCTTGTGCAGGTGGCGAATGGAGAGATAGAACATCCAAGCTGCGATCGGCACGTTAATGAAAAAGCCGACCCGCCAGGTCAACAGGCTGGCGAAGACGCCGCCGATTACTAGGCTGACCGAAGCACCGATGCCGGCCATCGCGCCGTAGTAGCCAATGGCCCGCACGCGGTTTTCGCCGGTGTAGGTATCCATCAAGATCGCCAGCGTGGTCGGTGCGAGGATCGCGCTGCCAATGCCTTGAAAGGCGCGTGCGGCGATGATGACGCCAGCGGATTGGGCGGCACCCACGAGGAAGGACCCAAGGCCGAAGATCACGAGCCCAATCTGGAAAACGCGGCGGCGGCCGAACAGATCACCAGCGCGCCCACCGACGAGCAGGAACCCCCCGAAGGTCAGCGAGTAGGCACTGCTGACCCACGACAACGTGTTTTCATTCAGGTGAAGATCCTCGGCAATCTTGACCGTACCCGTGAAGATGATCGAGTTATCTAATAAGATCATGAAGTAGCTGAACAGGATCACCAGGAGGATCCAGTCGAAGCGTTTTTGCTTTTGCATGTTTGTGTACCCCTTTTTGTTGATGTCATCAGCATAAGGGTTACAGTTGGTCGAAGCGCAAGCCCTTTTTAAAAATAATTTTGGAGACCGATACGACAGCTTTTTTGGGTGTCCTTACGCAAAACCGCTTTGGTACGCCTTTGGACAATGGTGCGCAGACTCCCGGTAATGCCTTCATCACGCGGGTTAAAGTAACTGTAATTAGGGCTTGCCTTACAGTGGGTGTAAGGGGTTATGATAGGGAAAAATCAGGAGACGAGGTAGACCAATGACATACACAGTTCAGGAAGTTGCCAAGAAGATGGGATTGACCACGTACACGGTGCGTTTCTACCATGACCATGGCCTGTTGCCATATGTGAAGCGGGACGAGAACAACAATCGCGTGTTCGATGATGTGGACCTAGAGTGGGTGCACCTAATCACGTGCCTGCGCCAGACAGGGATGCCGCTGGTCAACATCAAGCATTACGTGGACTTGGTCATTGCAGGCAGTGACACCGTGCCTGAGCGTTACCAGATCATGCTGGCCCAGCAGCAGCGGACGCTTCAGGAAATCGATGAGTTAAATCACCATCTTGAAACCATCAATAAGAAGGTTGCACATTACGCTGACGTCTTGATCAATCAAAAGCCGGATAGTTATGAGCCTTCGAACGTGGCTGAAGCGCCTGACAAAGCACCAGACATGCAGACCGCCAAAGCATAGTTAGCTAGTTAAAAAATGCACGCCCACCAGGCAAGGTGAGCGTGCATTTTTTCTGGATTAGGCAGCGAGTGGCTCGTTAATTACTTGCTGACGATCAGCAAGGATTTGATGGCGTCACGGTTGTCCATGGCTTCATAGGCAGACTGTACATCTGCGAGGTCAAAGCGCTGGGTGAAGACGTGGCCGGGGTGAATTTTGCCCTGCAGGACCGCGTCAAGCAACACACCGCGGTCGTATGTCGTCACGCTGGCGATACCGCCGCGCAGGCCAACGTTGGTCCAAAACGGCGTCGCGTTCGCATTGGTCGCTTCTTGTGGCACGCCAACGCGGCCGACAATGGCACCCGGCCGCGCGACCTTGATCGCGGTATCAACGGAAAGCGCAGTGCCGACACATTCCAGCACGGCGTCAGCGCCGCCATCGGTCATGGCGAGGACCTTGGCAACGGCCTCGTCGCCGCGTTCCTCAACAATGTCAGTGGCACCAAATTCGCGGGCCATGGCTTGGCGATCGGTGTGACGGCTCATCGCGATAATCCGCGTTGCCCCCATTAGCTTGGCGGCAATTACGCCGCACAGGCCGACCGCACCATCACCCATGACCACGACCGTGTCGCCTGGGTGAACTTCGGCGCTGGCCGCCGCGTGGTATCCAGTGGCCATGACGTCAGAGAGGGCCAGCAGGTCATTGAGCTGCTCATCGGTGTAATCCTCAGGCTGCCCCGGAATCTTGACCAGAGACCAGTCAGCCTCGGTGTAGCGAACGTACTCGCCCTGAAAGCCGCTGCTGCCATGGCCCTTGGCATTCAGGCAGTTGCCTTCGAAGCCGGCCTTGCAGGCGGCACAGTGCCCGCAGCCATGCGTGAACGGTAAGATAACGAAGTCGCCGGGCTGAACGTGGGTGACCCCATCGCCAACCGATTGCACGATGCCAATGGCTTCATGCCCAACCGTGGTGCCCGTTTCGCGCTTGTCGAGACCGCGGAACCACCAGAGGTCAGAGCCGCAGACGCAGGCCCGCAGGATTTTGACGACGGCGTCCTTGGGTTCTTGAATTTCTGGCATGGGAAAATCTTTGAGGACAACTTTGCCGGGTGCTTCAAATACTGTCGTTTTCATTTTTCTTTGCTCCTTATAGTTGGTTTAACCATTGCTGAATTTGCGTCTGGGCAGTGGCCACTTTTGAACCTGGCAGGCCCAGGCCAGCTGTGACTGAGTGCTGACCCGCGGCGCGCTTGAAGACTGCCTCGTAATCGCCGGGCGTACCGGCGTCGGTATAGAACGGGGCGAGTCGAACATCATCATCTGGAATTGCGGTTAAGAAGCTCAAAACTGGCGTTGACGGCGCACCAGACCAGACTGGACCGCCAACCAAGATGGTGGCGTATTTGCTCAGGTCCGGCAGCTGGTCAGCCAATGGCGGCAATTGATCAGCCTTTAGTTGCGCTTTCGCAATGTCAGAGGTTTCGTACATGTCAGCTGAAAAGGTGTCTGCAGGGGCTTTGATCTCATATAGATCTGCATGAGTTTGAGCCTGCAGCCGCTTAGCCAAGGCCGCTGTGTGACCGGACCAGGAGTAATAGGCAATTAGGGCTTTGTTCAAATGATCGACCTCCTTCGTGGGCAAACCTGATTGCTCAAGAAGTAGCTTAGTCCATTACAGTAGGTGTAAGGCAAGCGGATTTTCCGGATTTTTTTCTGGGCCGGAATAATCTGATGCAGATTTGGTTCGCGTCACCACCGAAAACACCACAGGGTTGGTGGCGTGAGAATCGCGCCTGACCTGTGGTGTAGTTTCACTTGTGTAACTCTTATTTATTACGTCCGGTTCCACTTACTCTTGAAGAAAGAGAGACTAAGGATTGCCTCATAGAAGTGTGCACATTGTTAGCTGAGTGCGGCCGTTACCACGGCTGGTTCGTCGGCCCAACGGTGAACTCGTTGACGTTGGTGTCTTCGGGCATGTCGATGGCGAATTCGACGACCTTGGCGATACGATCCGCGGTGATCTCGTAGGTGTCGTACTCGTGCTTCATGTTAGCGCCGACCCCCTCGTCCGTGATGGGGGTCAAGAGCTCGGTCTTGATCAAAGCGGGGTAAATCGTCACGATGCGGATGTGGCTGTGGTCCTGAGCGGATTCCATGCGCAGGACTTCCATCAGGCGCGAACGGCCCACTTGGTCGTAACTTACAATTTGCTGTATAACGCGTCGCGCATGGTTGGGGCTAGGCTCGGTGTGGCCGTGTGCTTGGATAGCATCGTCAATATGGCAGGGACGGATCTGCTATTCGTTCCGCTGAAACCACAGCTGGAAGGACACGCCAGTTTGATCTGGCCAAAAGCGGGACAACTGTGGCCGACCGCGCACGTCTTTTTGGATGCGATGATGTAGCGTATAGTCAAGCTACCAACCGACCGCGGCTGCTTCATGATAATTTAGACCGTATAATGGATGTAAAGTCTGGCAATTGCTGCATCGACCAAGGGAGGGTGCGTCATGAGTAAAGTTCACATTCCAGTCGCCTATTACCAGGCGCCGGACAAGCGGCTGCAGGCGACCCAGGACAAGCTGTTCGCCGCCTTGAAACAGCACTTTGAGGCCGGCGAGGCGTTTGCCAGCATTAGCGTGAGCGCCCTGTGTCAAACGGCCAAAATCGCCCGCCAGACCTATTATCAGCATTACGACAGTATTGGCGAAATTATCGAAGTGACCGTCGCCCGGGTCATCAATTCGGCCCTGCAAAAAGCCGATCAAGCCCTCGATCCCAGTGATGAAGGGGCGCCTTTGACGGTCGATTTGCTGCTCGCGCATCGCGACTTGATCGCCATGGTCCGCTGGGCCCACGCCGGCGATCTCATCGTTGCGTATCTTAGTCGAGAGATTCGGCGCGTGAGCAGTATTGAAGGGACCAACATCCCGATGAAGGGGGTCATGATCGATCTGCTGGCGCGCATGTATCTCGCTTTTGCCGATGTCGTCAACGAACACCCTGAGCTGAGCCGCAGTCAGTTGATCACGATTTTTCAGAAAATGCTGCCGGTGCCGGCCAAGATTTTCCGCGGCCTATAACCCCAATTCGAAGAAAAATGACACAATAGCCGTGTTTGACAACAAACGCGGCTATTTTTAGTAGGCGCCGCCTCATACAATGGGTTTATTCAATCAGGAGGCAACCAATATGAAATTAATCACACTAGAAGAACACTGGGAATCACAGCGCGTCAACGAAGCCGCCAAGCCGTACATGCCAAAGCCGGCCAATCCGCACAAGAATCCGAATGACCACAGCATTGAAGAATTTGTTGCGAAGACTAAACGCGACAACACCGAGCTCATCAGCGCCGGCGATCAGCGCCTGGCCTTCATGGATCAAAACGGGATTCAGATGCAGATCATGGGCTACGGCGATGACACGCCGCAGAATCTGGATCCGAATGTGGCCATTGACCTTTGCAAAATGGCCAATGACGATTTAGCGAAGGCCATCAGCGCCCATCCCGACCGCCTTGGCGGCTGGGCGACGCTGCCGGTTGGCGATCCCGAAGCGGCCGCCGCGGAACTCGAACGCGCCGTCAAGCAACTCGGCCTGCAAGGCGCAATGATTCACGGTTACTACGATGGGCACATGTTCGACGATCCGATGTACGAGCCGATTTTCGCCAAGGCTGAAGAACTCGATGTGCCGCTTTACTTCCACCCAGCCGTGATCCCTGAAGAAATCAGTGAGCATTACTATCAAGGCCAAGGCTGGTCGGAACTGACTGCCTTCACCTTTGCCGGCGCCGGCTGGGGCTGGCACGAAGACCTCGGCGTGCAGATGATTCGCCTGATCCTCGCTGGCGTGTTAGATCGCCACCCACGCCTCAAAATCATCACCGGCCACTGGGGCGAGATGGTCCCGAACTTCCTTGAGCGGATGGACCAAACGTTGGGCCTAACCGTTCACCTCGATCGCAGCATCAGCCAAACCTACCGGGACAACTTTTACATCACCCCAAGCGGCATGTTCTTCCCGGCGCAGCTGACGCTGGCCATGACTGAGGTCGGCGCCGATCACCTGTTGTACTCGCTGGATTACCCCTACAATCACCCGGCGGACGCGCAAAAGTTTCTGACCGAATCCGACTTAACGAAGGCCGATCAGGAAAAAATCGCCAATCAAAATGCAGCCGCGTTGCTGCACTTGAACTAAGGGGGCCGCTTATGAAAAATCTCTATACGGTGACTCAAGTGACCGATGGGGTCTACAACATCAGCGAAAACATTACAGATCGCCCCATCAAGTTCTCCCAGCAGCTCGTGGTCGGCACTCAGCTGGCCGCAATGATCGATGCCGGGTTCGGTATTGACCGGGACCTGCTGAAGGAAATCCGTAAAATCACCCCACTCCCCGTGATCTGCCTGCTCACGCACGGTGACCCTGACCATACTGGCGGGGCAGAGCTGTTCGACCAGGTTTACATGAATCCCGCTGACGACGCAGTGATGAAGGCCGCGTTTGATCCGCGCTTTCGCCTGCACGCGATCGACGTTGCCAGTGGCCACAACGCTGAACTGGTTGCTCACATGAAGGCCGAAGAACCGCAAGACACCAGTTTCAGCTATCGGCCGCTGCATGATGGCGACCGCTTCGACCTTGGCGGCACCACGCTGACCGCATTAGCTCTGCCAGGCCATTCCGCCGGCAGCATGGTGTTTGTCGACGTTGACCGTCACTTGGGCTTTACTGGTGACAGCCTGGCTACCCTGACCATGAGCGAGCTTTACGATACGCGCTGTGCCTCGCTCACCGTTTGGGCGAATGGGTTGGCTAAGCTTCAACACCTGGTCGGGGATGACGCGCAGCTTTACAGCGGTCACCGCGTTGACGCGTTTCCGCCGCACGTGCTCAGTACTTTGCTTCAAGGCGTCGCCGACATCAAGGCGGGCGGCGACCAGACCGACACGCCGATCACACAGATGCCGACTGGACCAGTCACCGATAGTGACTCCATGCACCCGCGCACCCACCAAATCGCCGGCACACCGTTTGTGATCATGTATAACGCACTCAACATTTAGGAGGTTTTTGTGATGACTGATAAAAAATTCTATGATGCCCCGCTGGATCAAGCCGACAAGCAAGCACTCGCCGACCGGGCCGAGATCCGCGAACTTCTCGAGTACGAACGTTACACCCGCGACAACGGGTTGTATGCCCAAGAAGCGGCCTGCTACAGTGATGACGCCCAGATTCATGTGTCCTGGTACGACGGCCCGGCAAAGGGTTACTTTGAAAAATTGGCGCAGGCCAACGGCGGCGGGTCGAAACACAAAATCAATTACACTACTGTCTGGGTCAAAGGAACCAAGGCCATCGGTGAGATGACGGTGATGATGTTGTCACCGCGCATCAAGCTGGACGGCCAGGCTGTTGATCTGCACTCCTACGCGCGCATTTTCACCCGGTTGGAGAAGCAAAACGGGGTCTGGAAGATCCTGTCCGGCGATTGCATTTACGAACGCGACGAGTTGGTGCCGGTCGTCCCTGGCCAGCCTATTCAGATCGACACGCAGGAGCTGGCTTCATACCGCGAAAGCTACCAGGGCTTGTGCTACGTCCTGGCCCGGACCGGCCTCAAGAGCAGTGCAGATCTGCCGGGCGACGACAAGCCCGAGACAGTCGAGAAAGTCTACGCAGACGCCAGCAACTGGTTCTTCGCGTAGGTTGTGAGAGATAAAAGGCACTGCAGTCCGCGGAATCACCAGCGTCCCCATCACGTTCCATTAAATGGTGATCAGATTCAGTCAACAGCAAAGCTCTCCCCATGTCTATGCAGGAATGCGCAAACGTGAGGAGAGCTTTTTAATTCCGCAAGATGGGTAGGGGATGGTACTACATCGTCGCTTCCATCAGCCAGTCGTGCTGGGGGTCGTTGCCGACGACAAAAGCGTGCTCGCCGACTTTGTGGAAGCCGCGTGCGGTGTAAAAGGCCTTGGCCGGCTCGTTGTGCTCCCAGACGCCGAGCGCGATGGTGTCCTTGTGCTGATCCTTTGCCATTTTCAAGGCGTGGGCGTAGAGCTTGCTGCCGAGGCCCTGGTGCTTGTACGCCGGCAAAATGTAGATTCGTTCCAGCTCCAGTGCATTTTTCGCCTGCACATCGCTGGTTACGGCGCCGTCGACGTTGAGTTTGAGGTAGCCGGCGGGCGTGCCATCGACCGTGATGAACCAGAAGGTCGTGCCCGGCGTGTTCAGCTCCCGGGTGAGCTGTTCTGGCGAGTAAGCCGTATCTAGAAAAGCCGCCATGTCGGCTGGGGCCGTGTTGGCATTGAAGGTATCGGCAAACGTGGTGCGGGCTAGGTGCACTAGCGTGGGGATCTGGTCAGCGGTGACGGGGATGATTTGGGTTTCGGTCATAGTAAAAACTCCTTTGATGCTAGTGCGTGGTTGCACTTTGTTGGAGTTAATCATACGCCTTCACAGTCGGTTCGGCTGCAGTAATTTACCGCTCCCAGGTAATCATGTGCAACCCCAGGCGCAGGTGTACGACCGCATCGTGAGGGAGGCCGCAAGTTTCACGTGAAACAGAAGGCCCGGCTGACGCTAAAGCACCACCGTCCTTTTTCGGTTGCGAAAAGGGCCGGTGGTGCTGTTTGGCTATTTAGCAAAGAGTAGCGGCGTGACCTCTAGCAAGATTTGATCCGTTGCCTGGTCAACATCGAGTTGCAGTTCTGGTTTCAGGATAACTGGCAACAGGTACGTCAGCATCAGGCCGAATATCGGCCGAAAGGACTCGAGGGTGAGGGGATGCTGGGGCTGGCTGAAGTTTGCCAGCATGGGCAGGACGGCCGGGACAAAGCGTTGCTTGGCCATTGCCAGGGCACTGTCGAACAAGTCGGTGTTGACCAGGACTTCTTGCAGAAAGACGCGTATGATCAACCGGTTGTCCAGGACAAAGCGCATGCGGTCACTGACGAGAAACCGCAGTGCGGCTTCCAGCGAGTCGAAGTGTTGCTTGGCTGTTTCGGCGACAAATTCATCGGCGACGGCGGGGAGCACGCTGGCTTTCAGCGGCTCAAGCAAAGCGTCGAGGATCTCGCGTTTATTTTTAAAATGCTTGTACACGGTCCCTTCTGAAACGCCCGCCAGCTTCGCGATGTCGGCGGTCGTGGTGCGATCGTAGCCTTGCTCGGAAAAAAGCTTCAGGCAGGCCTTCAGCACGTTCTGCTGTTTTTGGGACAAGTCTGACTTTGCCAGGCTGTTGGCCAATAATGTTTCAACTGAATTGACTTGCATGGCGGCCTCCTTATTGCTGCGATCAGTTTATCACACCTTGCGATACCGCCGCATGCCGCGGACGTTCAGGCCGGTCAGGACCAGCAGGAAAAGCAGAAGCACGCCGATGTCGAGCCCCAGGCTCGTGAGCTTGGTGCCGTACATGATGATCTGCGTCATCGCGTGGCCGGCGTAAGTCAGCGGCAGCACGTAGGAGATGTCTTTGACCCAGCTCGCCAACGAATCCAGCGGCACGATGCCGGAGAAAAAGACTTGGGGGATGACGATGATGGGGATAAACTGCATCATCTGGAATTCGGATTCCGCCAGCGTCGACATCAGGATACCGAACGCCAGCGCGACGAGGGCAAGCAGGAAGTTGATGACCATGACCGCACCCAGCGTCCCGGTGATTTCAACGCCCATGAAGCCAACTGTGGTCAGCACGATGATGACGGTTTGAATCATGGCCAGGATGCCATAGCTGATCATGTAGCCCAGCACGATCTCACCGCGGCGCACCGGGGTGGCCAGCAGGCGGTCCAGCGTGCCAGTCGTGCGCTCCTTGAGCAGCGCCATGCCGGAAATCAGGAACACGAAGAAGAAGACGAAAAAGCCCATCAGGATCGGCACGATTTTGTCAAAAAAGCCGGTGTTCTTATCGCCGTAGTTGTAGCGGCTCTTGATCTTGGTGCGCAGTTGGGCCTTGGCTTCGGGATGCTTCATGGCCGCGGCCGCATGCGGGGACAGCTTCGCGATGGTGGTCGCCATTTGGCTGACGGTCCTGCTCAGCTTGACGGTCGTTTGCTTCAGCGTCTTCATGCCGTTTTGGGTCAGCGCCGCATTGAAGCCGGCCTTGACCAGGCTGGTCTTGGTGGCATCGGTGTTGGCGTAGGTGATGGTGTAATGGCTGGCGCTGGTTTCGTGAATCACGGCGTCGACCTTTTGATTCCGCAACGCTTGTTGCGCGCTGGCATCGCTGCTCTTTTTGGTTACCGTCACGTGCTTGACGTCGTTCAGCGTGGTGCGGACGTTGTTGTTCAAGTCAACGGTGGCGACTTTGACACTGGTTGAGGCGCTTTGCGTAAAAATCAGCTTCATCAAAAACATGATCAGCACTGGCGCCACAAACATCAGCGCCAAGGTGCGCTTGTCGCGAATGAGCTCAGTCATCACGCGGCGGGCAATATAAAGTGCGCGCATATTAACCCACCCCTTCCGCTTTTAAGAAGACTTCTTCGATCGTCTTGACCTGGTACTGTGCCTCGAGCTTGGCCGGCGCATCGTAGGCCATGACCTTGCCATCGAGCAGCAGCGCGACCTCGTCAGTGAGCTCGGCCTCGTCCATCACGTGGGTGGTGATCAGCACGCCGCGGCCGGCGTCGCGCAGTTGATGCAGCTCGTGCCAGATCTTGCGCCGCAGCGCCGGGTCAATGCCGACGGTCGGTTCATCCAGCACCAGCAGCTCGGGGTCACCGAGCAGGGCAATGGCGAGCGACAGCCGGCGCCGCATACCGCCTGAGTAGCCGGAAACGCGCTTTTTGAGGTCGGGCGTGAGGTCCACGACGTCGGCGACATGCGCGATGTTGGCAGCCAGCGTGTCCTTTTTGACCCCTTTCATGCGGCCGAAAAAGCGCAGGTTCTCCTCGCCGGTGAGGGCGTCGTACAGTGAATCATCCTGGGCCATGTACCCGATGCGGCCCAAAAGCGCGCGGTTAGGCATGTGCGTGGCGAGCACGAGGGCCTCGCCGCCATCTGCGACTTCCATGCCCAGCGCGGTTTTGATCGCCGTGGATTTGCCGGCGCCGCTGGGGCCAATGAGCCCGAGGATCTGGCCTGCGTCCACGTGCAGTGAAACGTCTGCCAGCACGGTTTGCTTACCGAACTTCTTTTGCAGGTGTTTCAAATCAATTAATCTAGTTGTCATTCGTATCGTCTCCTTGGTGAGTGGTGACTCACTCAACGCCGATCACTATACCCGACTAAAAAGTGAGTGTCAACTCACTTTTCAAAAAACTTTCTGAAAATAATTAAGGCAAAAAAGTTGACACGGTGTCACCGACGCGTATACTAATCAACATCGACAGGTGGTGACACGTCGTCACCCCCACAGAAAGCGAGGATCAACCCTTGGTATTACCCACTTTTGAACATTTAGACGAAGAAAAACGAGCGCGCATCCGCCAGGCGCTGCTGAATGAATTTTCCCATTACCCGCTGGCGGACGCCCAGGTGGCGCGGATTGTGAAGGACGCCGGCATTGCGCGCGGCGCGTTTTACAAGTACTTCACCGACCTGACCGACGCGTACCAGTACCTGTTCGGCATCGCGATGGGCGTGATTCACCGGGGAATGCCCCAGCGGCCGACCGCCGGCAACGTCGACGAGTACATCGCAGCGCTGCGCCAGTTTGTTGAAACCACCAGCCAGTGCGAGTACCGCGAACTGATTCAGCAGCATTTTCGCTACAACGAAGGCTACCTGGGCGAGGCGCCAACGCGGCTGATTCCGGGCGGCGACGCGAAGCAGTGGGCGTTCACCGTGCTGTACCACCAAACTGTCAAGGACATTATGTTGGCGCCGGACACCGCTGAGGCCCGGATCGCACAGCTGCGCATCGCCTTGACGCGCGGCAGTGAAGGAGAATGAGGTCATGTTTTTAGCACTTAAAGAAATCAAAAAAGAAAAACTGCGCTCGGGCCTGATCATTTTCATGATCGTCCTGATCGGGTATCTGATCTTCATCCTGACCAGCCTGGCGCTGGGCCTCGCGCAGCAAAACACCGACGCCATCAATGGCTGGCAGGCGCAGCGCATCGTGCTGAACGCCGACGCGAACACCGACATGCGCCAGTCGTTCCTGACCCAAAAACAGGTTGGCAAGCTGTCGAACAAGGAGGCGCTGCTGGGCGAAACCAGCGTGGTCGCCAAGGCCAAGGGCCAAAAGCAGCAGTCCGCCGTGTTCCTGGGGCTGAAGTCGAGTCAGTTCATCTACAAAAATTTGAAGCTGACGGCCGGCCGCAACGTGCAAAAAGGCAACGAGGTCGTGGTCGACACCGCGTTCAAGAACGCCGGCTACAAGCTCGGCGACAAGCTGCAGCTGAATGATTACAAGGATAAGTTCACCATTGTCGGCTTCACCGATAAGGCCAAGCTGAACATCGCGCCAGTTGTTTACGGCCGCCTGAGCAGCTGGTCCGCGTTGCGCGGCATCAAGGCGGGTCCGGTCGGCTCGGCGGTGATCTCGCAAAGCAAGACCTACAAAAATACGAATGCGGGCGTGAAAACCTACACCAAGCAGCAGGTCATCAATAAGTTGCCCGGGTACTCCGCGCAAAACGCGACCTTTATTTTGATGATCGGGTTTTTGATGGTGATCTCGCTGATCATCATTGCGGTGTTCCTGTACATCCTGACGATGCAAAAGCTGCCGAATTACGCGGTGCTGCGCGCGCAGGGGATCCCCAGCAAGGTGCTGGTCGGCGCCACGGTATCGCAGTCGCTCCTGCTGGTGCTGTCCGGCTTAGTGCTGGCGACCGTGTTAACCATCGCGACGGCGGCCGTGATGCCGAGCGCCGTGCCGATGGCCTTCGACATTCCGGCGCTGGCCGAAGTGGGCCTGGGACTGCTGGTCATGGCGCTGCTGGGGAGTTTGATTCCGATTAAATCGGTGCTGAGCGTTGATCCCGTTTCCGTTATTGGAGGTTAAGTCGCATGAAAAATTCATTTTCAGTCTCACACGTGAGCCAGGTATTCGGCACCGGCACCGCCCGGGTCGAGGCGCTCCACGACGTCAGTTTTGAGGCGGACGCCGGCTCACTGAGTCTCATCATGGGGCCGTCCGGCTCCGGGAAAAGCACCTTTTTGACGATTGCCGGTGGCCTGCTGACGCCGACCAGTGGCAGCGTTGAGGTCAACGGCGTCAAGTACACCGAGCGCTCCAAAAAGCAGCGCGACGCCTTGCGCCTGGATGCCATCGGTTTTGTGCTCCAGGCCTACCACCTGCTGCCGTACCTGACCGTCGCTGACCAGTTCAAGCTGGTCGACCGGGTCAAGCCAAACGGCAACTTGTCGAAGGAACAGCTTGATGAGGTGCTGGCAACCCTAGGCATTCAAAACCTGGTGCACAAGTACCCCGGTGAGCTTTCCGGCGGCCAGCAGCAGCGTGTTGCCATCGCGCGGGCCCTGTACCCGGACCCGGCAATCATTTTGGCCGATGAACCGACCGCGGCGCTCGACAGTGCCCGCGTCGAGGTGGTCGGGGCGCTGCTCAAGGACCTCGCGATTAAGCGTAACAAGGCCGTCGTGGTCGTCACCCACGACACGCGGCTCATCCCGTTTGCCGACCACCTTTACAACATGCAGGACGGCTGGCTGCGCGAGGCGGAGGCCGTCGTGAGCTAAAAAAACGGCGACACCCTGAGCATATGATTCGCATTTCACCCCTAACATGCGTTATCCTAGATGTGGATAAAGCGTTTTCATCAATGGGAAGGGGACGAGTCACATGGAGTTCAAGGTCAGTCTGATGGTCAGCAAGAACCCGGTGCTGTTTTGGTGGGACGATGGGTTGAAAACCGACACCCCGGCCGCGCTGGAGTACCTGAATGAAGTGGCACCGATCACCACCGTGAGATTTCCGGAGCCGACAGGCAAGCAAGGTTTTGACCTGACCGACTGCGAAGAGACGTTTAATGGGTTGATGTCGATGGGCGCCAACGTGGTCCTGGCGCCGCGGCCTAAGGAATTGCAGTAGCATGAATAACGGCTTGCTCCGTGAGGGGCAGGCCGTTATTTTTATATCCGGCAAGGCTGTTTTGGAGGGCACAGTCGAGTAGTAGACGCTCTGAACCTAAAGAAAGCGATATAAAGACGAACGAATATTGTGTAATGGGATAAATCATATTGTTATAGGCCGTTGCTCATGGTATGCTTCACTCGGTGCAGTTAGTTAAGGGGGTATGGGGAATGGCAATCAAATCGACGCACGTAGAACAAATCAGTGCCCATAATCGGTATTATCGTGCGACGGGTGTGACAGTCTTGATCGCGTTTTGGGGTAATTGTCTGAACTTCAAAGGACGGTCCAGCCGAAGCGAGTACTGGGGCCCCGCGTTACTGGTTGCTGCCCTGGTCAGCGTCGTTGCGACGACATTAACCGTGTCGCTCATCGGCAGCAGCAGTGAGCTGACTAATGGCCTAAAGTTAGATCAATTATTCGGCGGACTGGGTGGTGGGCTGTTAATTATATTGTTCGTAGTGATTGGCTTGCCAAGCATCACGCTGTTTATCCGGCGTTCACGCGATGCCGGTATTCCGTGGTGGTTCTATGTCATTATCCTGACTTTGAATCTAGTGTCATACTTCATACCAAACGCGCCAAGTGCAGAAAGATTTCTTACTGGAGCGGTGTCTTTAACGATATTGATTTTAACGCTGTTTCTGATTTTGGCCCTCAAGCCATCTCGGTCTCAGCCAACGTCATCTTCCAAGTCAGCGACGGCCGGGAATAATATCAGTCGTGATGATCCTGACCGCCCATATACTGAAGGCTGATTGGTACTAGATAAGAGAAGTAATCATCAGAGCTTGAAGGAGAAAACCAAATGGCAATCAAATCTGAACAACCGGAGCAAGTCGCGGCGCACAATCGGTACTACCGCGCGACCGGCTTCACGTCGATCAAGGCGTTTTTTGGCAATTATGTGAATTTCAAGGGGCGGTCCAGTCGGAGTGAATACTGGTGGATCTCGCTGTTTCAGACCATTTTATCCATCATCGTGTTGATCGCGTTCCTCGGCGCGGTGGTTGGCGCCATCGCCGGCAGCAGCCAGGGAATCGATCCCAAGAAACTGTTTGCCAGCCTTGGGGCGGGCCTGGTGATTTTTCTGGTGCTGGTGGTCGTGTTCTACGTCGCCGTGATTCTGCCGAGCATTGGTTTAACGGTTCGGCGCTATCGCGATGGCGGAATCCCGTGGTGGATATTTCCCATTCAACTCATTGTGTACGGTGGCGCGCAGCTGATGAAAAGCGGCTCGACGGCCCAGAGCCTGGTGGAATGGGCGGCGCTGCTGTCTATGATCATCTTGGCACTGCTGCCGTCCAAGCCCTTGCCGGTTTCACATGACGGCTTCACCCAGGATGATGGTCTCGACTCGCGCATCGATCCGAGTGTGTTTGCTAACAAGGACGATGATTAGAAGTAGGAGTTGAATGCACCAAAAAAGAGGCCAGCGCGGCCTCTTTTTGCGTTACGCCTTACTCAGGCCTTCGTGGATCTTTTCCAGGTTCCACTTCATCATGTCGTAGTACGTGTCACCAGTCGTGCCGGCTTTGGCCAGCGAGTCGGTGAACAGCTGGGCGTGGATCGGCAGGCCGGTGTCCTGCGCGATTTTAGTCATCGACTTAGGGGAAACGGAGGTCTCGACGAACAGGCTGCGCACGTCGCTGTCGGCGATTTTGGCCAGCACGGCCTTCATCTGCGAAGGCGACCCCTGGGACTCGGAGTTCAGCTCCCAAATGTAGGCTGGGGTCAGGTCATAGGCGGCGCCGAAGTACTTAAACGCGCCTTCTGACGTGATCAGAACGCGGCGGTCTTTCGGCAGGTCCTGAAACTGGCGCTGGGCGGATTCGTGCAAGGTCGCAAGCTTGTTGGTGTAGGCTGCCGCGTTTTGCTGATAAAAGGGGGCGTTTTGCGGGTCTTTTTCAGCCAAAATGGCGGCGATGGTCCGCACGTACTGAATGCCGTTGGCCAGATCAAGCCAGGCGTGAGGATCTTGTTCTTTCGGATTGGTCGTCAGGTGGCGGGGCCGCACGCCGGCACTGGCCGCGAAAACCTCCTGGTCAAAGTGCTTGCCTGAAGTCTCGACCAACTTGGTGAACCAGCCGCTGCCGCCGGTTTCCAGGTTCAGGCCGTTGTGGAACAGCACGTCGGCTTCGACGGAGGCGGCGATGTCGGCAGGCCGCGGTTCGTATTCGTGAGGGTCGGTGCCGCGGGCGACAATCGGATAGACTTCGACCTTATCCTTGCCGACTTGCTGCACCATATCCTCGAGAATCGAATTGGTGGTGACGACGTGCAGCTTGCCAGTGGGTGCGTCGGCGTGCGGCCGGTCGGTCCGGGTGGTCAAAAACATGGCGACGCCGGCAATCATGACGGTGACGCTGAACAGCGTGAGCCAAAAGCGGCGCATTTAGAGCACCTCCTCGGATTCGGGCAGCTGGGTCGCCGGCCGCCGCACGCGCGTTTTTAACCGCACGAAGCCTTGCTTGGGCGCCAGGACGAAGGACAGCAGGAACAGCGCGGCGGCGACCAGCACGATCGCCGGGCCGGACGCCCAGTTGAAGGTGTAGCTGAGGTACAGGCCGACGGTGGCAGAGACGGCGCCGATTGCCGCCGAGAGCCCAAGCATGACGGGCAGCCGGTTCGTCCAGAGAAACGCGGTGGCGGCCGGCGTGATCAGCATTGCGACCACCAAGATGATGCCGACGGTTTGGAGCGCCGATACGGTGACCAGCGTCAGCACCAGCATTAGGCTGTAGTGGATGACCTGGACTTTGAGGCCGTATGTCTGCGCGAACACCGGGTCAAACGAGGTGATCTGCAGCTCTTTGTAAAAGGTCACCACAAACAGCAGCACGATGCCGAGTACCACGGCGGTGGTCATGATGTCGCCATCCGACACGGCGAGGATGTTCCCGAACAAAATGTGGTTCAGGTTCACCGCGCTGCCAGCCGCGGCGATCAGGATAAAGCCTAGCGCGTAAAATGCTGAGAACACAATGCCGATCGACGTGTCGGTTTTGAGCTTGCTGTGGGTCGAGACAAAACCGATGAGCAGGGCCGCGATGATGCCGAAAACCGACGCACCGATCAGCAGGTTAATGCCGAGCATGTAGGCAATCGCGACCCCTGGCAGCACCGCGTGGGAAATCGCGTCACCCATCAGCGACATGCCGCGCAGAATGATGAAGGCGCCGATGATGCCGGACATGATACCGACCATGATCGCAGCCAGCAGGGCGCTTTGGAGGAAGCCGTAGCGGCCCAGCGCGGTGATGAATTCGGTAATGGTCGTCATTGCGCCACCTCCTGCTGGTCGAACAGGACCGCCGACAAGTCTGGGGAAAAGGCGCGCGTGATGTTGGCTGCGGTGTAGACCTGCCCGACTGGCCCGTAGTCGATGATGCCATGGTTCATCACGACCAGGTCGTCAAAGTACTGGAAGACCTTGTTCAAGTCGTGGTGCACAATGATGATCGTTTTGCCAGCGTCGCGCCACTCCTTCAGGATCGCCATGATGGTAGTTTCGCTTTGCAGGTCGATGCCGACAAAAGGCTCATCGAGGATGATGAGGTCGGCGTCTTGCACGATGGCGCGGGCGACGAACACGCGCTGGAGCTGGCCCCCGGATAGGTTGCCGATTTGGCGCTGGGCAAATGCACCCAGCTGAACTTGTTCAAGGGCGGCCTTGGCTTGGGCTTTTTCCTCGCGGCCGGGATGGTTGAAGAGGCCGAGGCGCGCGTACGTGCCAGTCAGTACGACGTCGAAGGCACTGATGGGGAACGTCAGGTCTAAGTCCTTACGCTGCTCGACGTATGCGATGCGGCGCTTGAAGGCGCTCAGCGAGCGGCCGTTGAACGTGGCTGTGCCGTGTTGCTTTTTGATCAGGCCGAGTGCGGCCTTGATCAGCGTTGATTTTCCTGCACCATTGGGACCGATGATGCCAGTGATTTTGCCTGCGTCGAAGGTGACGGTCGCATCAGTGAACACTGGTGTGGCATCGTAAGCAACGGTGAGGTCCGTGAGTTGAAGCATGGAACCCCTCCTTAGTTTTAGGCGTGGCTAAACTTTTCTCAACCTAAGCATATCAGGTGGAGCGAATTTGCGCAACCAAAATAGGCCGTGCCACCACCTCAGGCAGAGGGGATGACGCGGTCTCAATTCGGTGGGTTTATAGTTTGACGGGCTGGCCGGCAGTTCCATGTGAAACATGGGCCAGCATGGCGTCGACCACGGTCAGCACGTGCGGCTCGTCCAGGATGTAATACACATGGCGGCCGACCCGGCGGCGCGAGACCAGCCGATACCGATACAGCATCGCCAGCTGGTGAGAGACCTGCGGCTGATCGATGTCTAACCCTTCGACGATGGTCGTGACATCAGCCTCGCGATTTTTGAGGAAATACAGGATGCGGACGCGGGTGTCGTTGCTGAGGACCTTGAAGATCCTCACCGCTTCCGCTAATTGTTGCGCATTCATTTGGGCCATCTCCTAGACTAGGGCAAGCAAGTGGGAGATCAAACCGCTGTCCCAAAAGACCCAGAGCCCCACGGCCGCGTAACACACGCGCATCAGCGTTTCACCATGGGCCTTCATCACCGCCGCCAGCTGCGGCACGCGGCCGATCAGGTTGATGACCAGGACCACCGCGACGGCCAGCAGGGCAATGAAGACCAGCGTGACTCCAAAGTGAGCCAACGTCTCGCCGGCCAGGACCGGCAGGAAAATCGACAGGTTGCAGCCGGCGCAGACGGACAGGTAGGTCAGGAACACCGAGGCGACTGCCGAGCTTTGCGTGCGCGGCTGATCCGCATCGTGGTCTTGCCGCAGCGCCATGTACAGCGGCAGGACGCCGAGGACGCCCAGCGCCCATTCGGGTACCAGCAGCGCCAGTGTTTTGCCGATCGCAAAGCTCAAGGTCATCAGCACAGTGACGCCGAGCAGGTAGCCCAGGATCACTGCGCCGCGCGAGTATCGCTTGAGCAGGAACAGCAGCATGAAGAAAAAGTCTAAGTTCACACTGAGAAAAGTCAGCGTGAGGAGCCAGTAGTTCATAAGCGACTTCCTAACTTGTTATATGTTTTATGTTGCATATGTCCGCTAAAAACAAAGCCCGAAAATTTCCCGGGCAATGTTTGCGTTACTCGCGTACCACCAGCACGGAGCACGGCGCGTATTTCGCCATGTAGGCCGCCTGAGAGCCAAAGTGCCGGGCGATGCCTTTTTTGGCGGCGGCGCCGATCACCAGCAGATCCGGCTGGTACTTGGGGATCAGCGTTTTGACGATCGTTTCGCCGGCGTCGCCTTCGCCGATCACGGCGCGGACGTCCTTGATGCCGGCCTTTTCGGCGAGCTGGACGTATTCGGACAAGTGCTGCTCGAGGTCCTTGCGCTCGCCGTGCACGTAATCCTTCGACAGGGCTTCGTACACGTTCATTTCATCACTTTCCATGATTGTCGTGATCACGAGGCTGGCGCCGTCGACACGGGCGCGGTGGATCGCGTACTGAAACGCGGCCAAGGCGTCGGCCGAGTCATCAACGCCAACGAGGATCTTGTGATAGTCATCTTCTGACATCAGCGATTATCCTCCTTTTTTTGTTGATCTTCAGCAGTTTCTTCAGCGCGCTCCTGCTTGACCATTTCGTCGGCAGACTTGCCGGCAGCCAGCAGGTCGTCGCGTGACATCCCGGACGCGATCAGCGCCTGGTTGCCTTTGTACATGTCGTACATGCACCAAGCGAGCAGTAGTAGGATCAGCACGATGGCAACGTAAGCGGCCATGTGCGCTTCGCTGGCCATGCTTGGGCTGACAAAATCAGCGAAGGCATCGGGCAGGTTGAGCATGTTGAGGAAGGTCAAGCCAATGACTGAGACCCAGCCGCAAATTTTGACCCAAAGCCGGTTTTTGAAGCGAGCGCCCATTTCGGCCTTGGAATCCACCATCAGAAGCAGTGGCAGCATGGAAAATGGCAGGGCGAATGCGAGGAAGACCTGAGAATCGTTCATTAAATTGTTCAGCGCTTCGTGTTCGGCGACCGGTGACAGGTTGCGGGTCATCCACACGCAGACCAGCACAGGAATGACGGAAATCAACCGGGTGACCAAGCGCCGGGCCCACAGCGGCATTTTCATGTGGACGAAGCCTTCCATGATGACCTGCCCTGACAGGGTCCCGGTGATGGTCGAGTTCTGGCCGGAAGCCAGCAACGCGACGGCAAACAGCGTTGAAAGAATGCCAGACTTAGCAACGGCGATCAAAATGCCGTTGGAAAGGACCGAAGTGTCGGACAGTGCCTTATATAGGCCGAAGAAGGACGGATCCTTGACGGCGCCGCTCTTGAAGACGGCGACCCCCATGATCAAAAGCAAAGAGTTCACGACGAAGGCAACGGATAGCTGGATGTTGGAATCCCACTGGCTGAAGCGCACGGACTGGGCGACTTGGTCTTCATCGTCGTGGTCGATCTTGCGTGTTTGCGAAATCGCCGAGTGTAGGTACAGGTTGTGGGGCATGACTGTGGCCCCAATAATACCCAGCGCGCCGGACAGCGGCGTCATGCCGTTGACCGTTGGGTGAGAAGCAATCGTGCCCGCCGATGGGACCAACCCTTTGATCGCGGCCGCCCAATCAGGCCGGCTCAGCGCCACCTGATAGGCGAAGACAAACAGGATCACGAGGATCAGCGCCACCACAATGGCTTCGATTTTGCGGAAACCAATTTTGGTCAGGAGCAATAATAGCAGCACATCAAATACGGTAATGAAAACATCAATGACCAACGGAATGCCGAACATCAGGTACAGTGCAATGGCCGCGCCGATGACTTCTGCGATATCAGTCGCCATGATGGCGAGCTCAGTCATGATCCATAGGACAATGCCAAGTGCTTTGCTGGTCCGAGCCCGAATGGCCTGGGCCAAATCCATTTGCGTCACAATGCCAAGTTTAGCCGCCATATTTTGGAGCAACATCGCGATTAAACTTGAAATTAGGATGATGGACATCAGGAGGTACCCGAAGTTTTGCCCCCCGGTGATACTGGTCGACCAGTTACCTGGATCCATGTAACCGACGGCAACCAAAGCCCCGGGACCTGAATAAGCCAGTAGTGTACGCCAGAAGCCTTTGCCTTTTGGCACTTCGACGGTGCCGTTGATCTCCTCCAGTGAGGGCCCATTCGCGTACTCAATGAGCTTGCGCTTTTTGGGTGTTGCAGCTGTTTCTTTCAATATCCCCAATCCTTTCTGAAATCACCCTCAGTATACCCCTGAAGTTTTCTCTGTAAAGCATTTTGTTAGGATTACCTAACAAAACTTTTCAACAGAAGCATGCAAATATGCGTTATATGCCAATAATACCGGGGATTCTAAGCACTTGGGTTATTTTTGTATCCCTAACAAAAAGGTAGTAAAAGCGATTCATCAACACATGAAAAAGAATATTCGGCGGATGAAAAACTTGAAAATACTGAGCTGGTTGCCCATCCACGGGCATATATGGAAGAACTATCGTAAATCCGTGAGAACCCGCCAATCCCCTTTATTTAGGATACCCAAACAAAACCAGCTTAATGCTTTACAATGGGGAAGGTGAGACTTAGACTGGCTTATGTACATATTAGAATGGTTACAAATTGTGGGGTGGAACCATGAAGCTATCAGAAAAGGTCAACGTGCTGCGCGCCAGTGTCATGGGCGCTAACGACGGCATCGTATCGGTGGCCGGAATCGTCATCGGCGTGGCCGGCGCGACGGCCAACAACTACGCGATCCTGATTTCCGGACTGTCCGGTATGCTTGCCGGCACCGTGTCCATGGCGATGGGCGAGTACGTTTCCGTGAACGCCGAGCGCGACGGGCAAAAACGCGCGATCACTGAAGAAAGCCGCGCACTGGATGACGATTATCAGGGTGAGTTCGATTTCATCCAGCACAAGTATATGAAGACAGGCATCTCCGGCGACCTGGCAAAAAAGGCCACCGGCGAGATGCTGAGCCGCGACCCGCTGAACGTGGCCGTGCGCGAACGGTTCGGGTTCGATTCCGGCGAGACCACCAGCGCGGTCGCAGCCGCCGTGTCCTCCATGATTGCCTTCCCGACGGGGTCGATCCTGCCGCTGGTGGCGATCACCCTGTTCCCGCCGGCCATCAAGCTGTGGGCCACGGTCGTTGCGGTGGTCATTGCGCTGACCATCACCGGTTACATCGCCGCGGCGCTGGGTAACGCGAACCGCTGGAAGGCGGCGCTGCGTAACGTGGTGTCAGGGCTCTTGACGATGGCCGTGACCTACTGGATCGGCACGCTGTTTGCGCATTAAAGGGAAGCGGTCACGATGATGAAGACGATCAATAAACCAAAAACTAAAGATAAGCAGACCATGGCCGAGCGTGCGAACACGCTGCGGGCCGGCGTTCTGGGCGCCAATGACGGCATTTTAACCGTCGTCGGGGTGCTGTTTTCCGTGGCGGCGGCGACCACCAATCAGTTCACGATTTTCATCGCGGGGCTGTCGGACCTGTTGGCCTGCGCCTTTTCCATGGCGTCCGGCGAGTACGCCTCGGTGTCGTCGCAAAAGGACACCGAAAAGGCGGTCGTGGCCGAGGAGTCACGGCTGCTTGAAACGGATCCAGCCGGCGAGAAGCAGGCGGTGGCGGACTACTATGTCGCGCGCGGGGTCACGGCCGAAACGGCGGGGCAAATCGCCGATCAGCTGCTGCACGAAGATGCGCTGGGCACGGTGATCCGCGTCAAGTACGGGCTGAAAAAGGACCACTACATGAACCCGTGGTACGCCGCGTTTGCGTCCCTAGTGTCTGCGGCGTCCGGCGGCATTTTTCCGCTGTTTGCGATGACGGTGGCGCCGGTGGCCTGGCAGTGGCCGGCGACCATTCTCGCCGTCATTCCGTCGGTGTCCCTGACCGGTTACCTGTCCGCGAAGCTCGGCAACGGCCTGGTGAAAAACGCGATGATCCGTAACGTGGTCGTCGGTATCATCACCATGATCATTCACTACGGCATCGGGCAGCTGATGTAAAACTGTGCCGCGGGGCGATCATTTCCCGGGTGATGTGGTATGGTGGGATTGTACCAAGATGTTTGGACGACCTAAAAAACGGCCAGTAGACCCTGAGAAAGGGAGCGAAAGACATGGCGGAAGCAAACGAGCAGCCCATGATTGATGCGGCAACTCAAATGCAGCTGAGGGATCAGACGGAATGCGAAAGGATGATTGACGGTTTTCTTTTGCAAAATCTGGTCACGATGACCAACCAGTCTTATTTAGCCTAATTCACGGCGCAACATGGCGCAGTGAAACACAAACGCACCGCTCGAAAACCATTCGGGCGGTGCGTTTGCGTGTACGCTAGCAGTGCTTGGCGGCGTACGCGACCATGTCTGCGTTTTGCTGGTTCAGCAGCGGCGGTAGGGCGTCCAGTGGCCAGTATTTCATCTCCGTGGTTTCGTTCGGGTCGGCCTCTTCGAAGCTGCCGCCGACCTGCTTGACTTCGTAGAGCATGGCGATGGTCTGGCAGACGTCGCCGTTGGGGTAAATCGTTTCGCCCTGGTCGAAGCAGTGAAGCTGGCGCACGATTGCGACATCGAGGCCGCTGTCTTCCTTATACTCGCGGACCAGCGTTTGTGCATAGGTTTCGCCGTACTCCATGTAGCCGCCCGGCAGGCTCCAGGTCCCGTTATCCGTGCGGTGGTTGAGCAAGACCTCGCGCTTGTCGTTCAGCAGGATGCCGGCCGCGCAGTTGAGGATCAGCGGCATGTGGCCAACCTTGGCGCGGATCGCTTTGATGTAGCCGTAAGTTTCTGGCATGTGGCGCCTCCTTTTCCTTCTAGCATACGCCCATTATCGCCCAGTGGCATTATGGGAAACTGACCTGCAGAGCGCCTGCCACTGTGTTATTTTTACATAAGCAAAATCATTGGAGGGCGACGATGTTAAAGCAAGGTTTTTCGTTTTTGGGGCGGTTTTTTGCGGTGAACGGGTGGGCATCGCTGGTCTTGCTGCTGGCCGTGCTGTATTTGATTCAGCAAACCTGGCCGCTGGTGTGGGACCTGTATCTGAAAAGTATTCGGCGGACCGTTACCGGCCACTACATCGATTACTTTAATCTCAACACCAGCAGCGACGTCGGCAACACCTCTATTCCCGAAACCGAGCACTTCCGCCGCTTCGACTACGAATACGAGGGGCAGCGCTGGCGCGGCCGCGAGCGTGGCAGTGTCAGTGAGGACCAGGCCAAGCAGTCAGTCGGCCAAAGTGTCACCGTCTACGTGGACCCGCGGCACATCAAACGCGGCCGCACCGCCTGGGATATCGATGACCAGTCCGTGTTTGTCCCGTTCAAAATCGTCGCCGCGGTCGTGATCATTGGCGTGATTGCGTGGGGCATGAAGGATACCTACCTGTGGAAGTTGGGCTGGCGCATGATTGGACTCGGCCTGCGGCGGTTGTGACGCTTCAGCGCTCAAGTGGAAGATGGGTACGCTTTCAGCAAGTGACCGCCCGGACTTGGCCCGATTTTCAGCCAAAGCCGCTTGGCCGAATGGACCGAAGTTTGGAAAAAATTTCACGAATCTGAGCATATCCCTTTCATTTTCGGGCAAAAGTCTGCATAATGTCTAATGACAAGACACCATATTTTTTCATATTTGGAGGAGTTTAATATGACTAAACGCATGAGCCGTGTGCTCGCGTTAGCATTTGGCGCACTTTTGACAGTCGGCTTGGTCGGCTGTGGCAACAGCAGCAGTCAGTCCGAGGCGGAGCCGGTGAAAATCACGTACTGGCACCGCATGACCGGGTCGTGGAACAAGGCCCAGCAGAAGACCATCGATGATTTCAACAAGAGTCAAAGCAAGTACAAGGTCGTCGCGACCAGCCAGGGCAGCTATGACGCCCTGCAGCAAAAGCTGATGGCTGCGGCCAAGAGCAAGACCCTGCCGGTCATGGCGCAGGCGCCGACCACCAACATCGGCGATTACGTCAAAAATGACTTCCTAATCCCGTGGGATTCGCAGATGCTGCACGGCAGCAACAAGCTGTCCGCCGCCCAGCTCAGCGACATCTACCCGAGCTTCCTGAAGGCCGGCGAGTACAAGGGCAAGTATTACGGCCTGCCGTACTCCGAGTCGACGCAGGTCCTGTTTTACAACGAGACCCTGATGAAGAAGTACAACCTGACCATGCCGAAGACCTGGGATGACATTGAAAAAATGGGTCCGGCCCTCAAGAAGGACGGCCTCGCTACGCTGGCGATGGACCAGTCCTACGACGTCCAGCTTGAAGGCATGGCGATGCAGGCCGGCCACAAGCTGATCACGGCGGACGGCAAGGCCAACCTGAACGCACCGACCACGCTGGCGGCGGTCGACAAGATCCTCAGCCTGCGCAAGGCCGGGTACGTCAAGACGGCGGGGACTGATTACTACTTCACCGTTGCCTTCAGCCAGCAAAAGGCTGTGTTTGGCATCGGCAGCTCCAGCTCCATCGGTTCCGTGCAGGCGCCGAAGAGCATGAAGTGGGGCACCGCGACTGTGCCGAGCTTCGCTAACGATTCTGTCGCCGAGCCGCTCAACGGGAACGACAACGTGCTGTTCAAGGGCGCAAGCAAGGCCCAGCAGCAAGGGGCTTGGGCTTTCCAAAAATTCCTGCTGAAAAAGCAGAACGCGGCATACTGGGCCAAGAAGTCCGGCTACGTGCCGATCACCAAGAGCGCCACGCAGTCCGCGACCTACCAGAACTACCTGAAGGCCAACCCGACCTTTAAGGCCGCCGTCGACGCGTCCGACACTGCGTTTGCCTCGACTGTCTTCGCCGGCTACGGCGACTACCGCAATGACCTGATGGATACCGTCGACAGCACGATCTCCAAGGGGACTTCCGGCAAGGATGCGTTTGATGCGCTGCAGAAGAAGACTGAAGCGATTTTGAAAGAGAATCAGAACTAACTTCATCGCAAACCGATCACCCGAGTCACTTCATGACTCGGGTGAATTTTTGTCTTACGGGCGAGGGTTACGCGTTTTACCCTGAGCGCGGTAAAATGAACAGTGAAAGAAGATGTTGATATGAAGATCACAGTACTCGGCGTCGGCGGTATGGGCAGCCGGTTCGCCATCATGCTGCATAAGGCGGGCAACGACGTCACGCTGGTCGACGGCTGGCAGGCCAATGTCGACGCGATTCGCAAGGATGGTATCCAGGCCGAATTCAACGGCAAGCAAGTCACTGAAAAAATGCCGGTGTACACTCCGGCCGAAATCGACAAAAGTGGCATTAAGGCTGACCTGATCGTCGTCTTCCTGAAGTCCAATCAGCTCGAAGGCATGTTTGAGCAGGTTAAAGCGCTGATCCACCCGGACACTTACGTGCTTTGCCTGTTGAACGGTATTGGCCACGAGGATGTGCTGGAAAAGTTTGTCGCCAAGGATCACCTGATCCTCGGCATCACGATGTGGACGGCTGGCATGACTGGCCCAGGTCACGTGGTGCTGGTCGGCGACGGCGAAGTCGAACTGCAGAACTTCGAGCCTGCCGGCAAGGATTTCGCGCTGCAAGTCGTCGACGTGTTCAAAGGGGCCGGCCTGAACCCGAAGTACAGTGACAACGTGAAATACTCGATTTGGCGCAAGGCCTGCGTTAACGGCACGCTGAACGTCTTGTGCGCGCTGCTGGATTGTAACATTGGTGAGTTCGGCAAGACCCGCGAAGCACCTGACCTGCTGCACACCATCATTGGTGAGTTTGCAGCAGTCGCCAAGCACGAAGGCGTCGAGCTCGATCAGGCCGAGGTTTACGATCACGTCTCGGCGACCTTCACCGCCGACATTGCGGATCACTATCCATCCATGCATCAAGACCTCGTGCAGCACCACCGCGTGACCGAGGTCGACTTCATTGATGGCGCCGTGGCGCGCAAGGGTAAGAAGTACGGGATCGCCACCCCGTATTGCACGCTGTTGACCCAGCTGATCCATGCCAAGGAGCAGTTGGTCGGGGCGAAATAGGCTGGAAAATAGCACGACAAAAGCGCTGGCACAATATGCCGGCGCTTTTGTGTTACACGTGGAACGGTGATTGGAACTAGGAAGTTCCTTCCTGTTTAACAGTGTGCTAGAAGTCATTGTGTCTCGCATATGGAGAGGCAGATGAAGATTAGCGGAAGGCGTGGTTGAACGCCAATTTGCGGCAGCAGGAAAAACTGAGTGGCATCATTCTTCGATGGGCACCACACCGATTTTTTCGTTCTGGCCCGAGGGCACCGCGCACTGGCGACCATCGCCGACGATTCAGCCGCCACCCAAGTGTCAACGAATTTGCTTGAATCCTCCCTGATTATTGGTACACTAATTCTAATTACTTTTTAATGGTCTGGGGGCGACGGCAGTGACAGGTGACTTATCTTTTCGTGCGGGGTTGAAAGACGTGTTGCCGACGGTATTTGGCTACATCGGCGTCGGGCTCGCGTTCGGCGTTGTCGCGCACACCGCCGGTATCGCCTGGTGGCTGGTCGCGCTGATGTCGCTGATCGTCTACGGCGGGTCGGTGCAATTCGTACTGGCGACGATGCTGGCTGCCGCGAGTCCCATCAGCGCGATGTTGGTGTCTGCCATTTTGATCAACTCCCGCATGAGCCTGATGAGCATGACTGTCGCGCCGTACATTAAAGAGGAATCGCTGCTGCAGAACATCATGATTGGGACGCTACTGACCGACGAGACGTTCGCGCTGTCGATGAACAAGGTCAACTACACCGATCACAAGCTGAAGCCGGCGTGGTTTCACGCGGCTAACGTCGGCGCGTATCTCGTGTGGATGCTGGCGACGGTGGTCGGGGCGCTACTCGGCGGGCTGATTCCGAACCCGAACGCGTTTGGCCTGGATTTTGCCGCGGTCGCAATGTTCATCGGGCTCTTGTATCTGCAGATGATTGGTGACCGCAGTAAGCCGCTGGTGCGCCAGGCGCAGATCGTAGTCGTGGTCATGGTGATGATGTACGTGCTGATGCGCTTTTTCCCGGGGTCGACGGCGATGCTGATCGCAACGGTGGCCGGCTGCCTGATTGGAATGGGGGTCGAGCGCGCGCATGTCTAATTCATATGTCCTGATGACGATCCTCGCGTGCGGTTTTGCACTGTGGCTGCTAAAAGTCGTGCCGCTGATCCTGGCAAAAGCATTCCGCTTCCCCAAGCCGCTGGTGCAATTCCTGTCGTTTGTCCCGATTGCGATTTTTGCCGCGATCATCGCTGAAAATATCTTCGTTTATCACCAAGGCGCCTGGCCGGGCATCAACTGGGAGAACCTGCTGGCGTCGGTGCCGGCGGTGATCACGGCTGTGGTGTCCAAGAGTCTGCTGGCGGTCGTGATCGTTGGCGTCGTCGCGATGGCGCTGATCCGGCTGCTCGGCTGGGGATGAAAATGCACTGACCACTTTGTAGAGGTTGGTGCATTTTTTGCAGTTTAATAGCGCCATAGCAGCGTTTTGACTCTGAATGATTAGAAACGAGGTGGCTGGAATAAAGTCGATAGGCAACTTGGATGGCTGACGGCAGAGAAGGATTTTGAGTTAAATATTTTTCTTGCAATTGTCTGAGAAAGCGTTTCAAGAATGTCACAAGTGACAGATTGAGTCTTGATCCGGACGCTTGAGAATTGAGGTAACAGTTGAGATTGTAGGTATAGGCGCTTTTTTGTAAATTAAACGTTGTAAAGGCAACCTTGAACCGTCCAATTGTAAAGACTATATTCGGAATGAGGGGCAATTGTTCTTCAACCGTTCAAATGCGCATGGAAGATAAGGTACACATTGCTCCTTCGTCTTTTTTTGAGATAAGGCTGGCGCTCGTGAACCAAGCGGAAGAGGAGTCGGTTCTTGATTTGCCCGGGTTGATTCACTGCTTTCCAAATGATCATTGGGGAGCAAGATCTTATTTTTAAATAGAATTGATGAAAGGAGAACTATGTGCACCTTCCTCAGTCTTCCGCAGGTATATAGCAGGTGAAAAATATGACTGATGCAGGTAATTCCGGCAAGTCATTTAAGGACAAGATTGGCGACTGGGCCGGACGTTTCTCCGGTTCTCGCTTCGTCCGTGCAATTATGCAAGCCGGTTATAGTGTCATTACGTTCTCAATTGTTGGGGCTATGTTTTTAATTCTGACCGTGCTGCCACAAGCGTTTCCGATTCCAGGATTTGCCGCGTGGTACGCAAATACGATTGGGCGTTTCACAAACTTATTCCAGGTAGTCTTTAACTCTACCATGGGGATTCTGGCGCTTGTGTTCTCTGGTACGTTCACGTATACGTATACAAAGATCTACCGTGATGAAGAGCACATTGCTTTAAATCCTCTCTATGGCCTTTGGTTGTTCATGATGGGCATGTTTATTACGGTGCCTCAACTAGTCTGGAAGGGTGGCATGATTCAGTTTGTCACTTCACTAAACAAAAATAATATTATCGGTGGGGGCTATGCGGTTTCTGCTGGCGGCATTACTCGGATCGGTTCAGTTGGGATTTTCACGGGGTTAGTTGTTGGTTGGATTACCGTGCAAATCTATCGGTTTACGATTAAGCATGACTGGCGGATCAAGATGCCGAGTTCAGTCCCAGAAGGCGTTTCAAATTCATTTAGTGCATTGATTCCTGGTGCTTGCGTTGCGGTTGTAATCACGTTGTTGAATTTGATTCTGATTCTTGCCGGGACGGATATCTTCAAGGTTCTTTACATTCCATTTTCTTTCATCAGCAATATTGCTGATACGTGGTGGGGCTTTCTGTTTATTATGTTTCTGGCTCAGTTCCTTTGGTGGTTCGGGGTTCATGGCGCGACTATCACGTCTTCGTTCTTTACTCCAATTACCTTGGCTAACGTTGCCGCCAATGTTCGCGGTGCGCACTATTTCTTTGCCGGCGATCCTGTCAATGCGTTTGTTACCATTGGCGGTTCGGGCGCGACACTAGGGCTCGCAATCTGGTTGGCAACGCGTGCGAAGTCTGTGCAACTAAAGGAAATTGGTCGAGTCGAAATTGTACCAGCTGTCTTTAATATTAATGAGCCAATTCTTTTCGGGTTGCCGATTGTCTACAACATTCAGCTGTTCATTCCCTTTATCTGCGCACCACTGGTTTCAGGCGCGATTGCCTATATTGCAATTACGACCAGACTGGTACCGAAGATTATTCTCCAGCAACCATGGCCTACTCCAGTTGGCTTGAGTGGGTTCATTGCTACAGCCAGTTGGAAAGGTGCTGTGCTTTCTGTGGTTTGCGCGATTTCTGCCTTTCTTGTTTGGTACCCATTCATTCGGCACTATGATCATATGTTGTTGATGAACGAACAATCGGCAGACGCTAAAAAAGAGGCAGAAACACCAGCGGAAAAACCTGCAACGGCTGATAATTAGTCGATATTTGCTTTTATCAGATCACCCCGAGCTACCTCGGGGTGTTTTTTGGAAGCTTAGTTTATCGATGATGAAGGTAGTTTACAAAGTCTGAGCATTTTATAGTATTCGATGATACGGGAGGTATTGATTTGTTGAATATAGCGTATATTGGCAACGGTAAGAGCGCCAACCGTTATCACATTCCTTTTTCCCGACGCGTGAATGAAATTCGAATTAGCAAGATATTTTCTCCAGTTGAAACTCCCTGGCAGAAGATTCCTGATGTTGTTTATGTGAGTGATTTGGATTCCATATTAAATGATTCAAAAATTCAGGTTGTGGTTATCTGCACACCACCACAAACCCACTATGATTTGGCAACACGGGCTTTGCAGCACGGAAAGAATGTTGTCCTGGAGAAACCCTTCACTAGCAGCGTTGCCGAGGCCAAAGCGCTTTTTGCTTTGGCGCATAAGCAGGGTGTATTGCTTGAGGCCTATCAGAATCGACGTTTCGACGGTGACTTTCTGACGGTTCAAAAGGTAATTAAGAGTGGTAAATTGGGAAATGTGTATGAAGTTGAGGACAACTTTGATTACTATCGGCCGCAGCAGTCCGAGCAAGTTACGAAGTATGATCGATTTAGCACCTTTTTGTACGGCCATGCCTGCCATACGGTTGACCAGGTAATTTCTTTTTGGGGCGCACCCAAGAATGTACACTACGATGTACGGCAACTACTTGGCAAAAACCACATGAGCGACTATTTTGACTTGGATCTCTATTATCCTAATCAGTTAAAAGTTGAAGTTAAGTCAAGTTACTTCAGACTAAATTATCGTCCTTCGTTTGTAGTTTATGGCACCAAGGGTCGTTTTATACATGAATTACCGGATATTCAGGAGAAACAGTTGAAGGAGTTCTACATGCCTATAGCTGAACATCCTGACTTTGGAGTGGAAACCCCTGATCGGTGGGGGAAACTTTCGTATATTTCGAAAGACGGCACTTACCACGAAGAGAAGGTCCCGACCGAGAAAGGAAACTACAGTCTATACTATGAAGGTTTGGTTGATACTCTCGAGCATGGGGCGAAACCAATTGTTTCAGAAGATGAAACGTTAGCGCTAATGACGGTTCTGGAGAATGGGGCAAAAGAACAAGAAGGTCAACTTTAAGTTAAAAATGAGCTTATCCTCTGTGTGAGTGAGGTAAGCTCATTTTTTGTTGTCGGATTACACGTGTCTTTTGTGTAAAAGAGCGATGGCAGTTTCCAACAGGGTGATTAATCCGAAGGCAGTGATGGCAGTATTATATTGCTCACCCGTTTGCGGCAGTTTGTTTCGGTGTTGGTTCTGGTTACTCAAAGTGTTCCTGGGATTGGTTGGTTGCTTGTTTGAAACGGAATGAATCGGACTAGGATTTTGCGTATGATCCGGGGCTGGCGCCGGTTTCGGCTTGGGCTCTGGCTCAGGTTTGGGTTCAGGCTTCAGTTGAGGCTTGGACTCTGGCTGTGGCTCTGGCTTGGACTCAGGTTTTGGTTCTGGTTTTGGTTCTGGCTTTGGTTCTGGTTTTGGTTCTGGCTCTGGTTTTGGTTCTGGTTTCGGTTCAGGTTTTGGCTCCGGTTTCGGCTCTGGTTTTGGTTCAGGCTTCGGTTCAGGTTTTGGCTCTGGCTTTGGTTCGGGTTTCGGTTCAGGTTTCGGTTCAGGTTTCGGTTCTGGTTTCTCCGGCACGCTCTGCGCGACAATGACGAAAGTTTGCCCGTGGCCGTATTTACTGTTTTTGCCGCCATCGGTGCGCTCAATGTGGATGTATGAGACAACGGGGATCGTGCTCGTTTCGCCGTGAATGGTGATGCTGAAGTGGATCGTAAAGCTGCCTTTGGCTGCCGTTGGATCGTCCGAAGTGGCGCTGCCCAAGACTTGCACCTTCACGTTGGGATTGTCCGAGATGAGTGTCAGGTGCTCGAGCGGCAGTCGGCCATCGGCACCATAGTAGCCGACAGCACAGGTGCCTTGGTAAGTTTTGTCAGCGGTCACCTTCATGACGTCTGAGTTGTGAGCGACGCCGTCGATCTTGAAATCAAAACTGCTGGGATAAAATATTGCCGCGACGTTAGGTGCTAGCTTTGTGGCGGCTGCCCGGGCTGTCACGGCTGTTGCGGCGTGTGTGGTTTGTGGGTTGACTGGTGCGACGCCGAGCAGCGCCAAGGCGCTAACGGCGGTGAACAAAGTACGCTTTTTCATGAGTATAATCCTCCTATCAGGGGGATTGTAACAGGCAGTCTAGACCAATGCTATCGTTTTAAGCGAACCCCAACTGAAGTTTCATGCCTCGCTCATTCGGCCTGGCTTTTGTATTTCCGCGCCGGTTCGGCTAAAGTTAACGTGAACGATTTCATGGGAGGTAATACGATGATCACAATGGCTTATATAGGCAACGGCAAGGCGACAAACCGCTACCACTTGCCTTTTTCCCAGCAGGTGAAGGACATCCGGGTGAAGACGATTTATGCGCGGCACGACGACTCACCGTGGGCCAAGCTGCCAGACGTTAAGTACACCACGAACATCAATGACATCTGGGACGACCCGGAGATTCAGCTGGTTGCAATCACCACGCCGCCCCAGGTCCATTTTGAGCTCGCCAAAGCCGCTCTGGACCATGGCAAGAACGTTCTGCTGGAAAAGCCGTTCACGGCCACGGCCCACGAGGCGCGTGAGCTGTTCGACTACGCCAAGCAAAAGGGGCTGCTGCTGGAAGGCTACCAGAACCGCCGCTTCGATTCGGATTTTCTCACGGTGCAAAAAGTGATCGAGTCTGGCAAGCTGGGCAAGGTCTATGAAGTCGAGGATAATTTTGACTACTACCGCGCGGCCGCGGTGGAAAAGAGTACAGGGTATTCGCGGTTGGGCAGTTTCCTGTACGGCCACGCCGTGCACACGATGGATCAGGTGCTGTCCTACTGGGGTACGCCGGTCAGCGTCGACTACGATGTGCGCCAGCTGCTGGGGCCGGATCACATGGCCGATTATTTCGACATCGGCATGCACTACCCGAACAGCCTGAAGGTGTCGGTCAAGTCGAGCTTCTTCCGCCTGAATTACCGCCCGTCGTTTGTGGTGTACGGCACCCGCGGCCGCTTTCTGAAGCAAGAAACTGACCAGCAGGAAGCCATGATGAAAAAGTTCTACATGCCGGGGCCTGACCACCCCGACTTCGGTGTCGACCGGCCGGATCAGTACGGCACGTTGTCCTACCTCGACGACGCGGGTCAGTACCACGAGGAAAAGGTCGTGTCCGAAGTTGGCGGCTACCAGAAGTATTACGAAGCGCTGGCCGACACCTTGGAAAATGGTGCCGCACCGGTGGTCACACCGGAGCAGACGGTCACGCTGATGACGCTGCTGGAACAAGGCGCCGAGCAGATTGAGGCGACGTTGTAGGAGAGGTCCCGCCGAGGCGGGGCTTTTTTCGTGCAGTGCGTGGGCGACCCAAGTGTTACTGAGAAAAAATCTAGAAAGCGCTTGCACAAGCTGTCATTCATCTGTTAAACTATATTTATGCAAGACATAAGCAACCTCCAATAAGAGACACCAGTTCCAAGCGTCCTTTCTTACCATCTTTTCCTCCTCCTATTAGGAAAGATAGCGAAGCAGCGGGTAACCGTTGCTTTTTTGTTTTGCAATCAAAAAGCGTCACCCTCAGGTCGGGATGACGCATGCATTAGTTCATGGCGTTTGAAGTTAGAAAAACATGGCGCACGCATCAGCGGCGGCGGGGTCGTCAATCTTGGCGAGCTGCTGCCAAACGGTGTAGCTCAGACTGGCGCGCGTGTCGATGCTGGCGTCCAGGTAGTGCGCAATGGCGTGTTGATACGCTGCCGGGAAGTGGTTATAACGGGCGAAATCGCACAGCCGCGATAGAAGGCCAATTGCCCGTTCCTGACAGATCGAGTTGTCTCGCGGGTCCTCCAGCGCAATCTGATCGTTGAGGAGTCGCGACTCAGCCAGGCGAGCTTCGAACTCGTCGGCCTCGAGGAGCGGCTGAGTGGCGAAAAGGAGGGCCAGGCTTTGGACGAGCCGCAGCTGATCCGCGGTGACGCCCGTGGCGGTGTTGGGATTCAGGTCGAAGCCGCGCAGTTCGAGGTGGGAGACGCCTTCGGTCAGCAGCGCGCGCGGATCCTTTCCCTTTCTGCTCTTCAGCCGCACTGGTTCGTAGTATTGGCCTGGCGCCAGCAGCTCGCCCTTCTCGAGTGCCTCTTCGATGCGAGCAACGTAGCCAGGGACCGAATTGTAGTCACCGTGAATGTTGGTCGGGAACCCCAGTGGACTGCTACGGAGGCTGCGGACCGGGTGCGCTGGCGCATCACCTGGGAAATATCCGGCAAACGCCAGCGGGGTCGCGCCGAAGAGATACGTGAACAGCCAGCGGTGGAGCATGAAGTATTGCGCCAGGTGCACGTACAGGTCATCGGTCGTCGCAAAGTCCGTCAGGCGAAGCAGTTCTACCAGCGCCTGCTCGCTGAAGCTGAGGTTGACATGGATGCCAGTGTTGAGAATGCGGCGCAGGTCATAGATGTGACTGAGGCGCTCGCGATAGTCATAAGTCTCTGCCGGTTGCCTGGAGATATGCTTTTGCGCCAGCATCTCTGACAGAGGTGGGGGGCAACTGTAAGGCCAGAGCCGTTCGTCTGGTGCCAGGTGGCTCGCGGCTGCGCGAATAATCTGGTCTCCGTGCGCGAGGTTTTTGTCGACGACGGGTTCGACCGGCAGCGGGAACTCGATCTGCGCATTGAAGAATTCGTGCTCAACAAAATCGCGCATGTCTGCGCTGAAGTTGGTGGGGAACGGTCGCTCGCTCAGCCGGTTTTGCGGATCGACACGGACCTTCTCCACCTCGATGCCAAGGTTCGTGTGGCGCGCCACGATCTCGTCAAGAGTAATCTTGCTTGCAGCTTGCATAGTCAATTCAACCACCTCGCTCAGTCGGTGACAGTCGCGTTGCCTGTATAAATCGACTATATACCCATGGCAATGGGTGCTTCAAAAGATACGACTCTAGAAGAAAGTCTGACTCTTGAGAAATCATCGTATCAGAAGCTAATGGACGAGTGCCGGAATACTATTGCAGGATGATAGTGTCTAGTTATTCAGTTGTAAGTTGTAATTGTCGCACACCTAGTCCGTTATCCTCTGTGAGCTATAAAGAATATTCTTGTTTCGAGTCAGAGCCAGTACCTCCGATTATTGACACTGGTAGTGTGTGGCATACGATGAGTCTTCAACTGAAGCGACGTCTTGCTTATCATTCTCCTCTTTAAGGGCGTGTGTAAAAGTTGCAATTAAAACCAGGGGGTTCAAGTCGTAACAGTGGGCCAAATCGGGGCTCCTATAATGGTCTAGTAATACTTGCTTCAGGGATCCGGCTAATCTCGTGGTTGGCAGTACTCACTAGTGCGTTGATCATTACCTACTTTGGGCTTAATTCGAACTCATTTACATCTTGGGCGATTGTTGACTTAATCTTGGTCGAAGCGTTCGCCGATCCGTATGTGATCGGAACTGCTCTGGTAGCCCACTACGGCTGGCTGGTTAATCCAACTTCGCTGGGAGCAAAGGATAGCGACGTAGTAAAGAAAAGGAGACTAAGTAATCGCAGTGTCAATCAACATTTCGTTAGCAACCAATGCGAACACAGAGAAGACGATTGGTAAGGTTATCGTGTGCTCTTACACTCAACCGATGACATCGAGGTGACAGCCAAGAGTATGGCAACCTATGAGTACTGGGTTTGGCGTGGCACGCAGATTTTTGTGCATTTTGGTGTCGATGATTTGGGTGCCTACCAGGTTAGGACCCCAGGTTATATCGCAAGGGGAGCCGATAACATTAACCAATATGTGCCTGCTCAGTTGGAACTCTGTGATTCCTCTGATTGCGACCATGCTATGAGGGCACACTGGAGCTGGATTGAACTAGCAGTCACAACGGCTGACAAGTTTGGCTTCTCTCGCATCCTCGACGATGATAACAAGAGGGCAGGTACGATACCCACCGGTGGGTATCTCGTACCTACGGCGGTTCCTATCATGGTGGTCAATATTCGTGGTTGACTAAGCTTGGCAACAGTGAGGCTCAACTTGCAGTCGACCTGAAGGCTGGTAGGGCAAGTGCCATTGTTATATCCAAACAAGCTACAAAGCCGGAAGCCAAACCAGCATCGAGCGGTATTGCGGTTGATGGTTACTGGAGAAAAGGCGCCACAACTCGTCTTCATCAAGTCTATGGTTCCTATGTCGATGGCGTTGTGTCGAACCAGTGGAACTGGAAAATTCAGGCTTAACCTCTGGTTGGCAGTTTGTAACCCCTGCGTCCAAGGTAAGGGGTATTATCCTGATCTCGAAGATGCAAGGAGGTGGCGACAGCAAGTGGGAACTGAAACCATTAAGCGTTGGCAGCGTATTGCCGCCACACCTGTAGATGGGAAGATTCGCCCCGGGCGGTTCATTGCTCGTTAAGTATATGCCGCATTGTGTGAATGCGGGCAAGAAAGTGCTCTAAGAATAAACGAAGCCTAGGTCGCAGAAGAGTGGCGGTTTTGTTGTGCCTCCTTGATTTGTTGAAACTGGCAAAGAATACAAAGAAATTAAAATGGTTTACCCAAGTGCATGAGCAAAGATCATGCAGTGAATATGAATGTTGCAATCAAACAGGGAATGTGGCAATTATAAGGGGGAAATTAAGCGCTTACATAGTTCCAATCCAGATATACTACTTATGAACATGTTCACAATCAAAATTTAGGGAGGCAATCTAATGAATTGGGGCATTATGGGACTTGGTCATATCGCACACGATTTTGCAACGCAGATGAATAAAACTCGGCCAATATACGGCGTAGCCGGACGGACGGCAGAAGAAGCGGAACAGTTTGGAAAGGAATTTCAAGTATTACATAAGTACTCTAGTTACGAGGAGATGGTTAGCGATCCAGACATTGACATCATCTACGTGGCTACTGTAAATTCCCAGCATTTAAAAGACATCAAGATGAGCCTTGAGGCGGGTAAACACGTCATGTGCGAGAAGGCCATCTGGGGTGACTACGAGGAAATCAAGGCTATGTACGACTTAGCTCACAGCAAAGGACTTATCTTAGCTGAGGCAATGACAATCTATCACATGCCGCTCTTTGGCAAGATTCGCGATCTGATCTCCGACGGCAAGCTAGGAAAGATTAAAATGATTCAAGTAGATCTTGGTTCGCTAAAAGACGACAATCCAAATAACCGTTTTTTCTCGAAAGAGCTCGGTGGTGGCGCAATGCTGGACATTGGGACATACGTTCTGTCTTTTGTGCGACACTTTACAAGTGGGAAGCTAAACGATCCTGTATATGTTATGAGGAAGTACCCTACTGGAGTTGATGAGATGTGGTCGATCTCCTTTGATACAGAATCAGGAGTTATTGCCAATACTAATATGACATTTCGCGCAAAGCTTCCTAAGCGAGCTGTAATTACTGGCGATAAGGCATACGTTGAAGTCTACAATTACGTGCGTGCGGAGACTGCAAAGATTGTATATCCTGACTTCTCTTCAGAGAATATTTCTGCGGGCGAGACGGAGCGGGCGTTGTCTTATGAGATCGAAGACTTTGAGGCGACCGTAAACAATCCTGCACTTGGTCTCGATTATGCTCAGCAGACTCTTGATGTGGTAGGTGTCATGGACAAACTTCTGAAGGCTGAGAATATATAGACATGAGGGGGTCCGTCATGAGTAAGAATCTAGACCAAGACATACTTCGAATACTTATGCGGACGGACGCCTATCTGACCTTGAAGAATATCTCGGAGACTTTGAAGGTTTCGAAAAAAACAGTCTGGAATCACATACACTCCTCTCGATTTCATGATTTACTCGGAGGTCTGAACCTTGAGGCTGAGCCGCGTAAGGGAATCCGCGTAATTGGAGATAATTCAACCAGTCGCTTGCGTGAGATTCTTGCAGACGAGGAAGACGTGCTATCCGTTTCTGATAAGGATCGTCTGGAACAAATATTGACATATCTTTGTTTCAGACAGGTGTGCAGTATTTCAGATCTCAGCCAGCGATTTTTGATGAGCTCCTATGAAATTTGTGGATTAATCTACAAGTCCGACATCTATCTTTTGGAATTAAACCTTCAAATACAAAGTACTCGCGGAGTAGGAATTAGAATAGCGGGTGCTGAAGAAAAAATTCGCCAACTTTTCGTCAGGCTTGTGTTGAGTCAGACAAAAAGGGTGAAGACTAAACAGCATCAAAATCCGGATTTTGATGAAGGAATCCTTGAGGTCCTAAAACAGTTCGGCTATGACAAGGAATTTGTTCTAACGAGTTCTATAGTAAAACAAATTGAGCGGAAGGATTTTGTAGGCTTCAACGATGAGGGAAGAAAAGAAATAGTCTTGTCTACATTGATTTCCTCGCATCGATCTCAGATGGGGGAAAAAGTAACGGTGCCACCACAATCAGTCGAGATTGAAAATCCTCACTATCAGGACTTCGCTAATACTTTGAAGGCCAACTTTAATCTGAAACCTGACGACGTAGGATTTTTGTGGGACATTTGTGCAACTCGCGAAATACACACGCCAGATTCGCCGCAGGGAGAAGACATTAATATAGTTGAGACCTCGAAAGCTTTAGTTACGACGTTTTTCGATGTGGACATTCATGATTCCGAAATTCAATATCTGATCCAAAATCTTGCCTACCATCTTTCCCAAGCAGTACGAAGAAGTCGTCTGGGCATCCAGGTACACAATCCAGCTCTTAACGACATTAAAATGCATTACGGACAATTTTACTATATGGCAATGACGGCAGTAGAGGTAATAGAAAAGCGCTACAACATTGCCCTGAACAACGACGAGATAGGGTATATAGCGCAGTATATTTGTGTTATCACCCAAATTCTGGCGAGTAAACAGTTCTACAAGGTCGTTCTTGTAAGTGACAACGGCTATGCGTTTAATCAGATATTTGTGATGAAGTTAATGAACGCATTTCACAATTTGATGATAGAGAAGACCATTCTAACGAAATCTGTGATTTCCTATGATTTCTCGCAATGCGATATGATTGTCAGCTTCACACCACTAAAGCTTAAGTCCGAGCAAAGGGCAAAGTATGTGCATGTGAGTGCGGCACTAACGGAAGAGGACCGCCAAACCATACAACACTTATTGTTCAAAAACCGAAGTGGTCTCGGAACGGATAGTAAAGAGCTGGAAGAAAATGTTGATTTTGAATATCGTGAGGGAAATTTTTCGTCGAGAGAAGAGCTCCTGAGACTCAATACCAACGAGCTTTTAGCACGAGGCGTTACTAAGGAGAGGTATCTTCAATCAATCATTAAACGCGAGTCTAAGGCGAGCACTGCAATAGGGCGTGGTATAGCTATTCCTCATGGTGATAGTAGCTTGGTAAAGATACCGACATTGCTATTTATTAAGAATCGTACGCCCATAGTATGGGGCGACGAAATGGTAGACACTGTTATCATGCTCGTCTTGAATTTCGACGATACTAAGAACAATAAGCTGTTCTTTAGACGGTTGTACTCCTGCATTAGCGACTCTTCCTTAATCAGGGGTATTAGAAATCAGCAGAGCATTGAAGTCTTACGTAAGAAATTAATGGAAGGGGAGTCTTCATGACGAACGTTATCGATCAGAAACGAGTGTTTATCAATCGGGATTTTCAAACGCGCGGTGAGGCTATTGACTTTCTTGTAGAGAATTTAGTGGAGGAAAATATCGTTTCGGATAGAAAGACCTTTTTAAGCGCACTCCAAGATCGCGAGATAGAGGTGTCCACCTATATCGGTCACTATGTGGCTATCCCTCACGCAATGAGTAGTGTGGTTTCCGAACCGACGGTCAGTGTTTTGAGGCTATCGAAGGATATAGACTACAACGCTGACGGCGATCAAGTGCACTTAATTTTCATGCTTGCCATTCCCGAGAGTGGGGGAAAGGAACACCTAGCTATCCTCAGTCGATTGGCACGCAAACTGATGCACAAAGAAATTCGAGCAAAACTTGAAAATTCGAAAACAGAAAAAGAAATTGTAGATACGTTAACGAGTTAATTCATCTTCAAAGGAGGACTGAACATGACCAAGCTAGTTGCTATCACAACCTGCCCTACGGGGGTTGCTCATACTTACATGGCTGCCGAGGCGTTGGAAGAGACCGCTAAGGATAAGGGTTATGAGATCAAGGTTGAAACGCAAGGCGCTTCTGGCCCGGAAAACGAGTTAAACAAACAAGACATCAGTCAGGCTGATGTCGTCATAATCGCAGCAGGTAAGAGCGTCAATAAAGACCGATTTGTTGGAAAGCGTGTGTATGAAGTTGGCGTAGAAGAGGCAATCAAGGATCCTGAGAAAGTCATTAGCGATGCTTTTGACAGGGCGGTATTTTTGGATCCTAATGGGCAGTCAACTAATGCGGGACGGAGCGCTAAAAATAGTGTTCAAGGAATTTATAAGCATCTTATGACCGGTGTCAGTTTCATGATTCCAGTAATTGTTGCGGGAGGTATTCTATTAGCGATTAGTTTCCTCTGGGGGTTAAATTCGGCCGATCCCAAGGACCCTTCTTACAACGCAATCGCGGCGGCCTTGAATGCGATTGGCGGTGGTGACGGGGCCTTAGGATTAATGGTTCCGGTGTTGGCAGCAGGGATTGGGTACTCTATCGGTGGTGTTCCGGCGATCACATCTGGTCTAATGAGCGGGTGGGTAGCCAAAAGCATTGGTGCTGGGTTTCTGGGCGGCATGGTTGGTGGCTTCTTGGCCGGTTATGTGACCCTGTACTTAATCAATTACATAAAGATACCGAAGAAGCTCGATTCTATTAAGTTTGTTCTGATTATCCCCGTCCTTAGTGTAGCTATTGTCGGGTTGCTGATGACATTTGTTATTGGGATTCCGATTGAACATCTAATGAAGTGGATTTCCGGTTGGCTCGGAACTATGGGCACGGGCAATAAACTTTTACTAGGGATAATTACAGGGTCAATGATGGCCTTTGATATGGGGGGCCCATTGAACAAATCAATCTTTGCATTCAGTATGATTGCTTTCGATGCTGGCAACTTTGTCCCGTTTGCCGCTGTCATGGCTGGAGGGGTAACGCCACCACTTGCTATTGCTCTTTCAACTGTTATTTTCAAGAATAAATACACTGCCGAAGAGCGTGAGTCTGGTAAGGCTGCCTGGGTCCTCGGGGCTGTCAACATCACTGAAGGCGCGATCCCGTTTGCCGTTGCAGACCCTCTGAGAGTAATACCATGCATTATGATTGGGAGTTCGGTAGCATCAACGTTATCCCTGATTTTTAACTGTGCATGTCGAATTCCGCACGGGGGCTTGATTGCTCCGTTGATTCCTAACGTGGTGGATCATCCAGTCCTTTGGGTCGTGTCCATCATTTGCGGGACGATTGTTGGCGCGATTTTGCTTGGCATCGTTAAGAAAACAAAAACAGAAACAGAAGCTTCGGCGAAGACTTCCACTCAGTTGAATCCGCTAGATATGATGAAGGGCTAATCAATTAAACACGGAGGTTGGTATAGTGTTATACAATATGGTAGATTTGTTGTTCGTCGCATACAAGAATCAGTTCGCGGTAGGGTCGTACAACGTCGCCAACAGTGAATTCGTTCCGGCCATCATCGGTGCGGCCGAGAAGAAAAATGCTCCGGCGATTATCCAAATTCATCCTAACGAAATTGGTTTGGTAGGAGAAGACTTTATTGCGTATGTTCGTCAGGCCATTGACCGTACTCGCATTCCAATGGCGCTGCATGTAGATCACGGCGCAACTTTACACGATTGCATGGTCGGCATTCACAATGGTTACACGTCAGTAATGATTGATGCTTCTGCAAAGCCCTGGGAAGAGAATATTGCTTTGACGAAGAAGGTTGTTGAGGCGGCTCACGCTGCTGGTGTTTCTGTTGAAGCGGAACTTGGCACCATTGGTTCGAACGAATTGAGCACCGAAGGTAACGGCGTAAATAAGATTCTCTACACTGATCCAGATGATGCTAAGAAGTTTGTTGAGGCTACGGGTGTTGACACTTTAGCGGTAGCTATCGGTACACGTCATGGGCATTATAGCCACGTTGAAAAGCCGGAACTTAAAATCGATTTGCTGGAACGGATTCACGAAGCGGTAAATATTCCATTGGTGCTTCACGGTGGGTCCGACAATAAAGACGATGAGATTCGCAAGACGTACAAGCATGGTGTAGCGAAGATCAATCTGTCTACAGATATGAAGACAGCTTTTTTCAGCCAGCTGCGTAAGAATCTGGACAAAAACAGAGATGCTTACGAGCCCGATCAATTAATGCCTTCTGCACGAAAAGCGGCACAGGAGGTTGTTGAGTATAAAATGGATTTGTTCAATGCAACTGGAAAGGCAAGCTTATACAAGATTTAATCAACGATTGAATGGATTCAGTAGAGAGCTGGCGTTTAAGAGCGGTCCCGAAATTGACAGTTTTGTAAAATGTGAATTTTAGAAATACAAGAAGGAGCCGACCCTTTCCGACTCCTTCTTTGTTGTTGAAATGTGGATATTAGAAAATTACATTTCAGAGGGGTAGCTTTCGCATCAGAAAAATCCCCCTTACTAGAGCCCTGGTAGTCCGGTACTATAAAGTAAGGGACTATATTTGATTTGGGGTCAACGCCTGTTCCCGATGTGTAAATATTTCCGGGTAGGAGGAAAGACCGGAAAAAGTGAAAATGTTTACCCGGAAAATTAATTGATTATGTAAGCGCTAACTTAATAAGCTACACTGTCCTTGTTAAGTGATAAGCGTGGTTCGAGAATAGGTTCGGTAAGAGGTGAGAACTGATGAACAAGAACATGAAACGATTGCTTAACATTTTACTTCAGCAGAGTGGATACATGACTAGCGGGGAGTTAGCTAGTTTGCTGGATGTAACTGAAAGAAGCATCCGCAACTATGTAAGGACATTAAACCGAAGCAATGCACGGGAACCTTTGATTATCTCGTCACCCCAGGGATATAAGATCCAGAAGGACATTTATGACCAGAGTGTTAAGGATCAGCTCATGGAACAAGATGAAAGCAGCCTGCTATTTAGGGTTGCAAACATCTTAATGAGCAATGAGGGCTACATGACTTTCGATGCCCTTGCCGCGCAGTTGCACTATTCAGTGGAGAGCATCAGAAGCAAGGTGCAACTCCTGTTCGCCAGAATTAAGGAAGTGAACATAAAAGTTCACCTTGATTCGCAGATATTCACTGGCATTAAGCTCGAAGGAAGCGAGACCCAGAAAAGACTGCTTCTCGAGCAGTTAGTACCAGTTCAGAAGGTTACACGTCAGCACCCCAAGCATGCGATTCAACAAATGTTGAATGGCATTGCAACAGAAGAGCAAGTACGACAGCAGATTGAAATAGTAGATGAAGTGTTGGCTAAACAACACGTGACCATGGATTTCGTGGTTTATGTCAAGATTATTTGCCACATGTTGATTATAGAGTACCGGAGAGGTGAAGGGTATTCAGTGTTGCCTGCGAAAGATCCCGACAGGGTAGAGCGGGCGCCCGAGCGTGTATTGGCGAAAAGCCTTTTAAATGCTCGAGAAGTAAAGATTGTAGACTCTGGAGAAGAGTACTCCTTGACGAACTACTTAATCTCACTCCCGATGAACATTCCGGGCACGTTTACACCCGAGATGAACAGGAAGCAGGAAAAGGCAATTAATGATTCATTGAAATCTGCTGAAAAGGTCTACTCCATACCGCTGTATAGCAACGGTCAGTATCGCACACAAATCATGAACCACATTATGAGATTACTGAATCCGCTGGAAGAAAGCATTCCGATTTTTAATCCGTATTCCACAGAAACTAAGCGTGAGTATCTGTTCGCATATTCGATAGCTTGTTATCTGTATGACACACTGCAAAACGACCTCGACATTCGCATACCAGAATCAGAGATTTCATTTTTAGCCATACATATTCAGTTGATACTTACTGAGGAGACAAAGAACACCATATCTACCGCCTTAATCTTTAGGGGTAAGCGTTCTGAAGCAGACTTGTTCAGATACAAGATCCAGAACTACTTCCCTAACATAAAGGTTGAAAAGACGCTGTTAAGCGACGAACAGTGGCCAATGAGCAAGTATCAATTAATTATAGCCTGTGGTTTTGATGGCGCAGAGACTGACGAGCGAAATGTCATCAAGGTAAGCAGAGAATTGAATCCAAAAGAGATTGTTTCTTTGCAACGGTTCGTTGATTCGTATGGGACCTTCTCATTGATTAACGATCTCGATTATTACCATATTGATGAACATAGCAGCAGGTCGGCAATAAAGGAATTAATTGGAATGTCGGGTTATAGTGAATTGTTACCGTATTTTATGCAAAGAGAGTCGATGTCTCCTACCGACATTGGCAACCTTGTAGCATTACCTCACCCGTTTTTGAAGGGCTCTGAAACCTCTGCAAAAATCATTGTCGGCATAAACGATGAGGATATTGACTGGGGCAGTCAGAAGGTGCGTTTGATTATCATCTACATTCCAGCAGCTGATTTGAAAACAAACAAGGACTTCTTCAGCGACGTGTACCAGAGGACAAGCAATATTAGTCTTATTCGAAGCTTGATTGGGACCAAGACTAAAGATGAGTTTGTCAAAATTTGGAACAAAAAGGGAGAAAATTAATATGTTATACAACATGGTTGATCTTTTGGATGTCGCATACAAGAACCAGTTTGCCGTTGGCTCATATAACGTGGCAAATAGTGAATTCGTCCCAGCAATTATTGGTGCAGCGGAAAAGAAGAATGCACCGGCGATTATCCAAATTCACCCAAATGAAATTGGCTTGGTTGGCGAGGATTTCATTGCTTATGTACGTCAGGCGATTGATCGTACTAAGATTCCAATGGCACTGCACGTAGACCACGGTGCTATGTTGCATGACTGCATGGTTGGTATTCACAATGGTTACACATCTGTCATGATTGACGCTTCTATGAAGCCTTGGGAAGAGAACATTGCTTTGACGAAGAAGGTTGTTGAAGCAGCACATGCCGCCGGGGTCTCTGTTGAAGCTGAACTGGGAACCATTGGTTCTAATGAATTGAGCACCGAGGGTACTGGTGTAAACAAGATTCTGTACACTAAGCCGGAAGATGCGAAGAAGTTTGTCGAGGCAACTGGCGTTGATACCTTGGCCGTAGCCATTGGTACACGTCATGGTCACTATAGCCACGTTGAGAAGCCAGAGTTGAAGATTGATCTGCTTGAACAGATTCATCAAGCAGTCGATATTCCGCTGGTTCTGCATGGTGGCTCTGACAACAAGGATGAAGAGATTCGCAAGACATACAAGCATGGCGTTGCAAAGATCAATCTGTCTACTGATATGAAGACCGCGTTCTTCAAACAGCTGCGTAAGAATCTTGATGATAATCCAGATGCATACGAGCCTGATCAGGTAATGCCGTCTGCTCGGAAAGCAGCGCAAGATGTTGTTGAATACAAGATGGATCTGTTCAATTCTACTGGCAAGGCAAGCCTGTACAAGATTTAATTGATACCGTTCCCGGGAGGTGAATGATATGAAAATTGAAGATTTAGTCGATATTAAGAATATTGACACAAGCATTGAACCCCTGAAAAAAGAAGTCGTAATTGACAATATGACAGAAAAACTACGTAGCAATGGCTATGTTAGCGATCCTGGAGTATTTAAGAAAGCAATTTACAAACGCGAAGAAGAAGTGTCAACAGCTGTTGGTTATGGCGTTGCGATTCCTCACGCTAAAACTAACGCCGTTAAGCAAGCAACAATTGGTGTATTCCGAGATTTAGCCGGGGTACAATGGGGCGACCAAAAGGTAAATCTTGTCTTCATGATTGCGGCTGAGGAAAACGCAAGCGACGAGCATCTGAAGATGTTGTCAAAGATCTCAACGTTTTTGATGGACGACGTGTTCCGCGCAAAACTCCTGACAGCGGAAACTACGAAAGACATTTATGATGCTCTGATTGCGGAAGATGCAAAAACATCGGAACAAACCAATTTAGCCCAGGCTCAGAATGACAACGGTAAGTATTTGATTGGTATCACGGCATGCAATACTGGTATCGCTCACACGTTCATGGCTGCGACTGCACTGCAAAATGAGGCCAAGAAACGTGGTATGCGGGCTAAAATCCAAACAAATGGTGCCACAGGTATTGAAAACAAACTGACTCCTGATGATGGAGCTAAGGCCGATGCTATTGTTATCGCACATGATATTAAGGTTGATACATCAGCCTTCGCAGGCCGGCCTTATATCGATGTCCCTATCAAAGACGCGATTGACAACCCAGCTTCGGTTGTTTCACAAGCCTTGCAGAAAACTGCGGCCGGTGGCGGAGCATCGACCTCATCAGCTTCGAAGGGTAACAGTGTCGAGGCTGCAATGGGCAAAAAGGAAAAAGATACTGATGATCTTTCTCCAATAGGCAAGTTTGGTCGAGCATTCTACACCCACATTATGAGTGGTGTCTCTTACATGATTCCGTTCGTTGTCGTTGGTGGTATTTTCATCGCCATCTCGTTCATGTTTGGGATTTATGCTAGTGATCCTAAGAGCCCTGACTACAATGTGTGGGCTGGATTCTTCAATGAAGTTGGCGGTAACGCTGCGTTCAAACTATACGTCCCGATCTTGGCGGGCTTCATTTCTTGGAGCATTGCTGATAAGCCCGGCCTTGCACCCGGCATGATTGGCGGCATGATGGCCGTTAATGGTGGTTCTGGGTTCCTTGGCGGTATGGTCGCAGGGTTCCTGGCGGGTTATGTCACACGTGTTATCGTGAAATACACCCGGAACGTGCCACACTCATATCAAGGGATCATGGCTGTACTCGTGATTCCACTATTGGCAACGTTCGTCGTCGGGTTCGTTATGTTCTTCATCATTAACACGCCATTTTCTAAGCTGATTGAGATTTTGACCAACTGGTTGAAGTCAATGAATGGTGCTAATGCGGCGTTAATGGGAGGAATTCTGGCTGGCATGATGGCCTCCGATATGGGTGGTCCTATTAACAAGACTGCTTCAGCTTTCGGGCTGGCTATGTTCGCATCTAAGATTTACGCCCCATCAGCTGCCTTGATGGTTGGTGGCATGGTTCCGCCTTTGGGCATTGCGCTTGCTACGGTTCTTTTCCGGAACAAGTTTACAAATCAAGAGCGTGAAGCTGGTAAGGCTAACTGGGTTCTGGGAGCAAGCTTCATTACTGAAGGCGCTATTCCGTTTGCTGCCGGAGATCCGTTGCGTGTAATTCCTGCAAACATTATCGGTGGCGCTGTTGGCGGGGCACTATGTATGGCCTCTGGCATCACATTGCAGGCTCCTCATGGTGGTATCTTCGTCATTCCAATCGCCTGCAACAAACCGCTTCTTTACATTGGTTGCATCCTGTTAGGTACTGTTATCACAGCTTTGGTTCTTGGATTCACTAAGCGCACGCTTAGCGAGGACGAGATGAATGCGCAGATGTCTGGTGGCATTATCTAATTTGAACTGGGTCTATGACTCCTTGGGGCGTTAGCCTTAAGGAGTTTTTTTGGGCTTGGCGTGTACTCAAGAAAAGCTGGAACTTTTAGGAGATGTCGGCAAGCGCACATAAATAATGAAGACCCAAGTTTTTCAGACGAGATGAAAGGGGTTACAATAATCCATGTGTCTATTTTCATTTTAATTCGAAGCTTTTGACGTTAGGAGGACTCATTTGTGGCGAGGGAAGAAATCAGAGCTCAGGTTATAAGGGCCTTGGAAAAACAGAACCATGTCACCGTTTCGGAACTAGCTGATAGGACGTATACTAGCGAATCGACCATCAGAAGATTGCTGAAGGAGATGGAGGCGGAAGGTGAGTTAGTTCGCACTCGTGGAGGTGCATCTCTAATAAGGCCAGATTCTATAGAGAGGGGAATGCATTATAGATATGGTGCTCATATTCAAGAGAAGCGCAAAATCGCGATTGCAGCCGAAAAGCTAATTGAAGACGGCCAAAGGATAATGATGGATTCCAGTAGTACTGCTCTCATCTTTGCCGAACAAATTCGGCACCATAAGTACATGGACATTCTGACAAATGGACTGCGTACAGCCGTGCAGCTATCAGAAATCATGGATAGTACGACTAATTTGTATTGTGCTTGTGGTCATATTCACACCGAAGCATCAGGAGTTTATGGTGGAGCTACTACCGATTTTATCCGAAAGCATCAAGCCGATCTCGCTTTCCTTTCGGGCCGGGGTTTAGATGATCGTGTTGGTGTTTCTGATTCACGTGATGAAGAGGCTGAGATTAAACAAGCAATGGCAAAGTCTGCTGATAAAGTTGTCGTATTAATTGATTCTTCAAAGGTTGGAAAAAGTAATTTCTTTGCAAGTCTCGGATTCGACCAAATTGATATTCTGATTACAGATAAGGCGCTTCCTCAAAGTATAGCGGATAGGCTGACCAGCAATGATGTTCATGTAATAGTAGCAAAGTGAGCAATCTCTGTGACAAATTGTCACTCCCGTACCGCCAGATTTCCAACATTTAGTCAAACCCGTGAAAGCGCGAACATACGTGATACGATGCTTGTTGAAAGGGGTGTTGGAAATGACATTGGTCAATTTAAATTCTGTTTTAATTCCTGCGCAAAGTGGGAAATATGCGGTCGGAGCTTTCAATGTAGTAAACCTGGAAATGGTTAATTCAATTGTACAGGCTGCGGAAGCAAAGCATGCTCCAGTCGTTGTTCAGTATGCCGAGGATGACGACTCGCGCATGAAGATTGAACAAATTGGTTATTATGCTACCGAGGTTGCAAAGCATGCTGGGGTTCCAGTGGTCGTTCATTTAGATCATGGGCACAGTTTTAAGGCATGTATGCGTGCCATTCGAGCCGGATACAGCTCAGTGATGTTTGATGGATCCGAGCTTCCTTACGAGGAGAATCTCGCAACGTCTAAAGAAGTTGTTAGAATCGCCCACGAAGTTGGTGTGTCTGTTGAGGTAGAGCTGGGTCGGATGATTCGGAGTGGTGGCAAGCCATTGGAGAATCCAGATATTACAGAATTGATGACAGATCCTAAACTTGCTCATGAGTTTAGTCAAGAAACTGGGGCAGACGCAATTGCGGTCTCCTTTGGAACGGTGCACGGGGTCTATAAGACAGTACCACACCTGAATTTTGATCGACTAAAAGCACTGCGCGAAGCCATCAAACAGCCACTAGTAGTGCACGGCGGGTCTGGCCTAAAACCAGAAGAGTACCAAGAGATGGCCGCTGATGGCATCACGAAAATCAACTTTTATTCCGATATGGCTAACCGTGTCGCAAAGCATATCGTTAAAGATTTGAATGGTATTGGGGACAACATTTACATTCAGGATTGGACCGACCGACAGTTGCAGTATGTTGCTGATGATCTTGAGGAAAAAATTGAAGTATTCGGCAGTGCAAACAAGGCCGCTTCACTTTAGAAGGGGAGAGGGACCATGACTAAATATGATATTATTGGGGCCACTGGTTGTACGACCGGCATTGCCCATACATACATGGCAAAAAAAGCGCTAGAGGAAGCTGCTAAGGAAAAGGGGCTTTCGTATAAGTTTGAAGCACATGGCCGCATGGGGGTCGAAAATGAACTCACTCCCGAAGAAATCAAAGAGGCAGGAGCGGTTGTCGTAGCTTCGGACAAGGATGTAGACGCGGAACGTTTTGATGGCAAACCGATGGTAAATGTTCCTGTCGCTAGAGCGATTAAGGATGCGGGGAAGCTTATCGACGAGGCAATGGCCGCGAAACCTGCCGAGAAAAAAGGCAATGAAGAAGACTATGGTACTGGGGAGAATGTATCTGATTACATTGCCGCACCAGACTCTGGTACGGGATTAGGCTTCACATTGTACCGCGCCCTTATGAATGGTGTTTCTGATATGCTTCCATTTGTTGTTGGTGGTGGTGTTTTGATTGCTCTTTCTCTTTTGTGGGGCATCAATTCTGCTGATCCAAAAAGTGCTGAATATAATCAGATAGCATTTTACATGCATAGTATTGGGACTACGGCATTCAGTATGATGGTTCCAATGCTGGCGGGCGGTATTGCTAGAAGTATTTCTAGCCCAGCTCTTGTTGGTGGTATTGCTGGTGGCTTGATTGCTACAGCTGGCGGCACTGGGTTCCTTGGAGGGATTGTAGCTGGTTTTGCGGCTGGGTATATATTCCTTGGCCTTACAAAACTAATGTCAGTAATTCCAAAGAACTTCAATGGCATCAAGGCCATCTTTTTACTACCTGTACTTGGTACTCTAGTCACCGGGTTTTTGATATATTGGATTTCTTCACCAATGAAATTTGTTAATGAAGGAATGGTCAATTTTCTTGAAGGTTTCCAGGATTCAAGTCCTATTGTTCTGGGTATTATCATGGGCTGCATGTGTGCTTTCGACATGGGCGGCCCAGTCAACAAAGCAGCTTCTCTGGTAGCCCTAGCACTTTTAGCAAAAGGGAACTACTTCTTTATCGCAGGATTCTCAGCAGCCTGCATTGCGCCTCCTCTGATTACGGGTATTGCGACAACTGTCTTTCACAAGTATTATACTGTTGGCGAGCGTAACGCCGGACTGGTAAATTATCTGCTTGGATCCACGCATATCACGGAAGGAGCAATTCCCTTTGTGGTTGAAGATCCAATTCGGAACATGCCGATTATGATGCTTGGATCATCGATTGCGGCTTCACTAACCTATTTATTCCGTGTGCAAGTGCCCGCTCCTGCTGGCGCGTTCCTGGTCCTACCCATTGTGGTACACCCATTCTTGTGGCTCCTTGCAATCTTTACGGGAGCAATTATTGGCGGTCTATTACTTGGGGCTGTCCGCAAACACAGAGTGGTAACAGGTAAGAAAGTAATTCCGGGTTATGTGCCCGAAAAAGGTGTTGCGCAGAAAGCGTGAAACATGTTTAACGAAGGAGCTAGATGATGTCAGACGAAGAATTCCCAATGTCCGAGAACGACGTATACTTAACTCAGAGTAAATCGCAAAGAGATTTGTTCGAATATCTTGCTAGTATGAATGTTGAGAAGGGATACGCCGACGACGACAAGGCTGTGGTTGATGCATTTTTAAAGCGCGAGGCTGAAACCTCTACAGGAATGTTTGATGGGATTGCCATTCCACATGCCATTTCTCCTCACATTAAGGAATCAAGGATTATGGTGGTCAAAAATGCAGTCCCTATTCCGTGGGAGACCTTTGATGATAAAGATGTGATCGTTGCTATTGCATTTCTTATTCCTGAGCAAGGCAGTCAAGAACATCTTTCGTTACTTTCGAGGGTTGCGGAAAAACTCGTAGATGAAGATAATCGACATACATTGCTAAACCTGGAGACCTCACAGGAGATCTATCACTGGGTCACTGGTAAGTAAATGAAACTAGATGGCACGGAGTGGAGTTGACTTCGTGCTTTTTGTAGTGACGAGGTATCGAGCATACCGACATTTATGAGCGTGATCCTTTCTGTGTGACAAAATGTCGATTTTCGAAACTGTTTTACAGTCATAGATTTGTTGTGGATTATTTCACATAGTTCTTGACTATCGCGCCGCATGGACCTATACTCGCTTTGGTTTTAAAATATTTTATAACGTATAAAAGGAGGGGGTTCCCATAAAGGCCGAGCAGTATAGGAAGAAGGGCATAGCCTTGATGGAGCTTGCTCGTCGTTTCTACCTAACTGATATCAGTGATCGTATCCCCACTGTAGACGAACTGTGTGAGGATACTGGCATGTCAAGAGGCACAGTACAGAGTGCCTTGACGATCATGAGAGACGATAAGGCGATTGAAACTCAGGCAAAGGGCAAATTAGGCACATATCTAACGGCAAAAAATGAAAACACTCTGCTTTCATATTTGGATAGTCGCGGGTTGGTCTGCGCAATGCCACTTCCATACACAAAACACTACGAAGGACTTGCCACAGCTTTATACAAGTCATTTTCTGGAAGCCCTCTTCGCCTAAATTTAGCATATGTCAGCGGTAGTTTAAATCGTCTAGATGGCCTGCTTAACAACCGCTATAACTTTATCATCACCTCTGGCCTAACAGCAGATTATTTGGAAGAGAACTATCAAGTGAAGAAAATATTCGAACTGCCTACAGAGTCCTACTTGTCGGAACACGTAATCGTGTTTTCAAAGGGTTCCGACAAGGTAATTAAGGAGGGCATGAGGATTGGCGTTGACACCAAGTCTCTTGACTACGCTTTGTTGACTAATGAAGCATTGAATAAGAGACACGTTAAAAGAGTTGGAGTACCCTACAATCAGATAGTACAACAGATTATTTCAGGTAAGATTGATGCTGCTATCTGGAACAAAGACGAGATTATGTCGAAGAACTACAAGGTGTCATATCGAGAAATTGACAGTCCATCAGTTCGCAGAGCGTCGCAGGCAGTTCTTATAGGTGGGAATAACTCAGACTTCATACAGGCGGTAGTACGTCAAAGAGTTCACACTTCGGAAATAATGGCCATCCAAAAAGGGGTGGTTTCAGGCAGCATTTTGCCTGAGTATTAAAAGTAAAGGAGGTGATATTTATGAAAGAAGAAACCAAGACCAAGTTGGGGGTGTTGCAAAGTGTAGGGAAAATAACAAGCGAGGATCTTGCGTATCTAAATAAAGTAGACAATCTTCTAGAAGATCGACTAGCCGGCAATGCCGATTTCAACGACGAAATGCTGTTGATACATCTTGCTGTCGCTCTCGAACGCGCTCGTAAGGGAGAGAAGGTTGATGCCTTGCCAGATACGATTTGGGCGCAGGTGTCAGGAAAACCCGAGTACGAAGAAGCCGCTAAACTGACCGGGGAAATTTTAAAAATGGTCCCAGTCAATTTTTCCAAACAAGAATCACGTTATATTGCTATGCATGTTTTAAACCTGACAAGGAGTGAGACAAAATGACAATGGTAGTTGTTGGTGGACAGATGGGAAAGCCGGAAATTGAAGCTGATTTGAAAAAGATGCTGGCAGGAAAAAATATTGATATTGAGGTTAAAAACGACCTGGACGCAGCCCTAGCCGTAAAAAGTGGGCAAGCAAATTATTACATTGGCGCTTGTGAAACCGGAGCTGGTGGCGCGTTAGCAATGGCGACAGCATTGTTAGGATCAGAGAAAACGATGACCGTTGCTTCTCCGACAAAGGTTCTTTCACCGGATGAGATAAAGGAAGGCTTCGAAAAAGGAAAAGTTGCTTTTGGATTCACAATCAATTCGAAAGACACGGTTTTGCCGTTGTTGGCCGAACTCATAGCTAATTCGTAAGATATTCGGCAAATATACTGGAAAAAATATATTAAAGACATAAGGACGGTGAAATTTTATGGACTTCAATACGGTTCTAGACTATGTTTTGGTTGCACTGATGGGTGCCGTTGGTTCGATTCTTGCGAACCGAGGAATTGCGGTGTTCAACGATGGATTGCGGCCGATCATGCCCGAATACTTTGAAGGAAAAATTGACCGCAAAGAGCTTGCAGCAACAAGTTTTGCTGTTAGTTTTGGGCTTGTGATTGGTATGGGGATCCCAGTTTCGATTGGGACTACGGTATTATTAGCACACAGTATTCTTCTTACGGACGATATTATTGGTACCTGGACTCCCGACACTAAGTGGGGGAGCGCTATTGCTGGGGGGATTGGTGCTATCTATGGCGTCGCACTAATGTTGGGCCTCTCATCAATAGTTAAATTGTTTAACGCGATGCCTGTCAACTTTATGCCTGCTTTGAGTCTTCTTGGCACTCCAATTCTTCTCGCTTTTGCGGCGTTCCCGGCGCTCGCAGTTGCTAGCCAACATGGCGCTAAGAAGGGCATTATTACCATGGGTGTCACCTTCGTAACCTGGCTGGTAGTCAGCAAGTTTGCTATTTGGAAGCTTGCCAATGGGACAACCATCCAGCTCGATCCCACCGGTATGGCTTTGCTTGTAGCGATGATTATGATGATCTTCTTTGCTGCACAAGTGAAGAGCACTGGCGATTCCAATACTCAGTTGGTGAACGTGTTTGCTGAACGTGTATCTAGAATCAAGCATAATTGGATCTGGCTTTCTCTGATGGGCGGTATCATCACGGTTGCCGCTAGTCAATTGTTCTTCGCAGTAGGCGTTCTTCCACAACAGTTACTGGTAAAAGGTGACGTAAATGGTGCCATCTTTGCCACCGTTGCACGGGCAATTGGATTTGTTCCTTTAGTCTTCTCCACCGCCATTGTAACTGGTGTATATGCCACAGCTGGTACCACACTGATTTTCGCTATTGGTATGTTGCTCAAGGGACAACCAATCCTTGCCTTTGTCGCTGGTTTTGCATGGATGTGGATCGAAGTGCAAGCTTTGAACGTTACGGCCAAGGGTCTTGATCGGTTCCCTGGTATTCGGGACATGGGCGAGCACATTCGTACTGCTTTGAGCGATACAATTGCGATTGCACTTTTGATTGGCTCGGCAATGGCTTGCAGCAAGATGGCAGGAAATGTTGGTTACTTCTGGGTAATCGGTTGGTGGCTGTTGAATCGGAAGCTGAAGAAGCCTCTCGTAGATCTTGCGGTTGGCCCAATTGCAGCTATTGCATTGGGTGTATTGCTTAACTTGCTGCGTGTAGTTGGGCTGTTCTAGGCGAAACACGCTTTATTATAAGGAGATCAAACATGCTGAAGAAAGGTATGGTATATGCTCACGAGCACATTCCCATCGATTTATCGGAAGTCAAAGAGAACGAAGATTGCCATCTTGACGAAAAAGAGGCGGTCATTGATGAGTTCAAGGACTTGTATAGTAAGGGTGTCAGAAACGTAATTGACATGACAAACCGTGGTATGGGGAGAGACCTGCCTTATGCACAAGAAGTGGCAAATGCGTCAGGTGTGAATATAGTCCAGAGCACGGGGTACTATCAAGATGCATTCATGCCCATTGAGGTCTTTCGCTCATCAGTCTACCAATTAGCGGATCAAATGATTCACGATATTCAGGTCGGAATCAAGGGAAGTAACACTAAAGCAGGCGTGATTGGTGAGATTGCGACTAGTAAGGGCAAGTGGACTGAAGCTGAAGGGAAGGTCTTTCGAGCAGCTGTAATTGCTCAGAAAGAAACTGGATGTCCAATCAGTACGCATACTTCATTAGGCACATTGGGGAAGGAGCAGGTTCGCTTCTTCAAAGACCAAAAAGCTGACTTGAGCCATATTGTCATTGGACATGTGGATTTAACGGGATCATCAGATTACGTACTTGATTTGCTAAAATCTGGTATTAACGTCGAGATTGACACTATTGGCAAGAGTAACTACATGCCTGATAAAATACGAGTTGAAATTATCAAGGCAGCACAAGATGCAGGTTTCATTGACAATGTAGTTATGTCAATGGATATCACACGTAAAACGCATTTAAAAATTAACGGGGGTAACGGCTATTCTTATTTGATTGACAAGTTCTTCCCAGAGCTCTTAGATGGCGGTGTTACCCAAGAATCCATTAATAAAATGATGATTGATAATCCACAGAGAATCTTTGGTGATTTTAATGCCTAGTTTTAAAACGTACCCTCTGGTAAGTATCACATACGAAGAAGCGCTTCGTAAGCAGCATAAGCTTGTAGACCTAATGACTCGGCATTTTGCTGGAGATGAGTTATTGAGTCGTGGCGATTTGGGAGTTGTCCCGGGGCTAAACCAGCCACGCTATACAAGAAAAGTGGAAGAATTACTCGCGGATTACTTCGGCGCAGAAGCGGCGATGCTTGTACGTGGCTCTGGAACAGGCGCGATACGATTGGCGTTACATGCATATTTGAAGGCTGGAGACAGGCTTCTTGTACATAAGGCCCCTATATATCCAACCACCAAAGTCTCTATTGAGATGCTTGGAATAAAAACGGTCGAAATTGATTACAACGATTTAGCGAATGAAAATACTATTGAAAATGTGGACGCTATTCTGGTTCAGATTACTCGGCAGAGGCCAGACGATTCATACTCTTTGAAAGCTGTTTTGGATTACTTTAAAACTCAGTACCCGGGTGTTCCCATCATTACAGATGATAATTATGCAGTCATGAAGATTCCTAAGATTGGTGTGGAATCAGGTAGTGATTTAAGCTGTTTCTCGACATTTAAGTTGTTGGGGCCAGAAGGAATTGGCTGTATAGTCGGCGACGCAAAAGCGATTGCTCGTCTTCGAGAAGAAAACTATTCCGGAGGTTCGCAGGTGCAAGGGCATGAAGCAATCGATGTGTTAAGAGGTATGACTTATGCGCCCGTGGCACTGGCAAACCAGGCGTTGGTTGTTGAGGAACTGGTGAAGCGACTCAATTCGGGAGAAGTACCCGGCATAGCTGATGCTTATATCGCTAACGCTCAGTCTAAGGTTTTACTAGTCGAGTTCGATAAACCCGTTGCACAAAAAGTCTTGAAATACACAAATGCCCTGGGAGCAGCTCCAAATCCAGTCGGCGCTGAGTCAAAGTATGAGATTGTGCCAATGTTCTATAGAGTATCGGGGACCTTCAAGGAATATGATCCCAAATTGTTACAAACAACAATTCGTATAAATCCATACAGATGCGGAGCTGAAACTATCATTCGGATTCTCCGCGAAAGTTTGGCGAAGGCGGTGTCATAAATGTTTTTAAAAAAACTTGAGGAACGGAACCCTGAGCTTATTGACTTTGCATTTAAGCTCCATGAGAAAGGTCAGATTCTGCCAGACACTTATGTTATAGACCTAGATACCATTATCGCTAACACAGAGAAGCTTGTGGCGGCAGCCAAAGATAATGACGTCGAATTACTTTACATGACAAAACAAATTGGTAGAAACCCATTAATTGCGAAAGCAATTCAAGATGCTGGGATTTCAAATGCTGTGGTGGTTGATTTCCGTGAAGCAGAAACCTTTATGAACAATCACCTGCATCTTGGCAATGTAGGGCATCTAGTTCAGATACCTCGATCGTTAATGAAGAAGGTTCTATCCTATGGTACTAAGTATGTAACAACCTATTCCCTTGAAAATACCTTAGCGTTGAATACTGCGGCTGAAGAGGTGGGAATCAGGCAGAAAATTTTAATCAAAGTCACTGGTGCGGGAGACGATGTTTACCCTGGACAAACCGGTGGCTTTACCTTAGAGGAACTTGCTGCGGAAGTTGACAAGATAAAGACACTCAGTAATATTGAGATTTCTGGTCTCACAACATTTCCAGCAATCCTGTTTGACGAGAAGTCGAAGACGTATGCCGCAACCGCAAACGTAAAGACTGTGAACAAGGCAAAGGCAATTTTGGAAGAACACGGTATTACTCCTCGAGTAATCAGTCTTCCTTCTGCGACAGCCGTTGGTTCGCTACCACTTATCCACAAGTTGGGAGGGAATGAAGCGGAGCCTGGTCATGCATTGACGGGCACTACTCCGTTTCATGCCGTGGAAAATCTACCAGAAAAGCCGGCATATTGTTACCTTACTGAAGTGTCACACAATGCTAACGGTCACAGTTTTGTGTACGGTGGTGGTTACTATCGTCGGGGACACTTGAGAAACGCAATAGTTAAAGAAGAGGGAGGCTATCAAAGCGCTGAAGTATTACCTTTGGATCTTTCTAGCATCGATTACTACCTGGAATTAAATAAGGAGTTTGCTGCTGGCCTGCCTGTGGTAATGGCTTCAAGAACTCAAATTTTTGTTACACGAAGTTCTGTGGCAGTTGTCAGCGGGCTTCATACTGGTGAGCCAAAGCTAGTTGGTTTATTTGACAGTCTCGGAAAACCATTAACGGAGGGCATGAGATAATATGGGAAAGTTTGGCGTAATCGTACTCGACAGTTTCGGCGTTGGTGCAATGGATGACGTACCAAAGGTGCGCCCGGCAGACATCGGCGCAAATACTGCTCTAAACATTATCAAGGCTGTACCCCAAGCCAAGTGGCCTACACTGGAAGCACTTGGCTTGATGAATGCTATTGGGCAGGAGCGTGGAGATCATAAGTTTTCACCAACTGCTAATTGGGGGACTTCAAACCTGATGCACCACGGCGCTGATTCATATCTCGCTCATCAGGAGATCATGGGCACGAAGCCAAAAATGCCTCTTTTACAACCATTTAACGAAGTGATCGATACAGTTGAGGATCAGATCAAAAAAGATGGCTTCAATGTGGAACGTCATGGGCAAAAAGGATTTCAGCTTCTAATCGTGAATGGATGCGCGACTGTCGGCGATAATCTGGAAGCTGATCCTGGCCAGGTTTACAATGTTACAGCTGCGCTGGATGAGATGCCTTTTGACGAGATTAAACGTCTCGGAGAATCTGTTCGCAGTGTTGTTAAGGTTTCTCGTGTTATTGCATTTGGTGGGCGCGGCGTCAACTTAAGCAATATTCTCGCTGCTGAGAAGATTGAGCACGAGAAATATGTTGGAGTTTCCGCACCCGAATCTGGCGTATACAACACTGATTACCACGTCGTGCATTTAGGCTATGGCATTAATCCTGACGTTCAATTACCAACAATTCTACATAAGCAAGGTATCGATGTAGCGCTCGTGGGGAAGACAGCTGATATCATTAACGTTGATACAGAACGGAAATTCCCTGGGGTTGATACGAATTATCTGTTTGACCAATTCATTAAGCAATCCAAGGAAATGACTAATGGCTTGCTCTTTATGAACATTCAAGAAACTGATTTGGCGGGGCACGCAGAGGATCCTGTTCGTTATGCCGAGGTGGTTACAGAGTCTGATAAGCGGATTAAAGAAGTTCTTCCGCTTTATGGCAAGGATGATATTCTTATTGTCATGGCAGATCATGGTGATGATCCAACCATCGGGTTTAGCTTACATACACGCGAACGCACTCCTCTTCTGATTTATAAGGAAGGAACTACAAATAAGTATGTTGGAGACCGTGCAACCCTCTCGGATGTAGGCGCAACAGGTGCTGATTATTTTAATGTACAGGCTCCCGAGAATGGCAGCAGCTTCCTTCATCGCATTATTGACGGCACGGATTTAGATGCGTAACTCGATCTGGAGGAGGTGGTTATATTTTGTCAGAAAGTATCTCACGGCTGGCAGAGAAGACGTTCGTAGCTCTGGCCAACCCTTATGATAGCGTTCAACGGACATACCCATTAGCATTTGAGGAAGCTCAAAAAGTGGATAACCCCAGATATGTTGGTATTAAGGATCAAAACGTAATACCAGAATCGCTTCTATTGAGTCTCCATAAAGCTGGTTTTATCCTTCACACCATTGATCACCTGGCTATGGGAGGTAGGGCGACCGACAACCGCCTTACTAATCCAATTACTGGAAGGCATATGACCGGATCGTCCAGTGGGACCGCTATTAATGTCAGAGTCCATATAAACGATTTAGGCATTGGCACCGATGGTGGGGGATCTGTGTTAATGCCAGCATTAAGCCTGAATCTATACGGCTTAATAAGCAAGACACTTTCTGTAGAGGCCGTAACGCGTGCTGAGTCACATTTGTCTACTGATGGTATTATGCTGACACCGACGGTTGGGTTTATCGCTCGAGACCTGAAAACGATTGAGGACGCGTGTCAATCCATCGGCGTGATAAGAAGTGAACAAACCAGAGATTCAGTTACGAGGGTGCTGGTAGAACATGCACTGCACGTGCCTATAAAAGCTGACGAGAAGGATATTAGAATCGTTGAGAAACAGTTTCCAGATTCCAACGTCAAAAGAGCCGATCAGATTTCTTTCTTAAAAAAGGCTCTGAATGACTACGACGTAGTTATCTCCAATGAGGGGCCTGTTGATTTGGAGGGCATCGGTGACACAATTATTGGGCACATGGGAAGCAAGGCCGCGATGATTCAGTCTTCGGGTCACAAATATTTGTCAAAGGTCGTCAACATGGTTGATGCTACGGGACTAGTCATCCCAGCAAATTCGCTTGGAGAGGGAATACTTATAACTACAAAATCCTCGCCGCATAGTGTTCAGACTGTGTTGAAGGTTGCTCGATACTTTGAGCCATTTACTGACAAGCTTCTTGACTCATATTTTACGCAGTTGAAGATCTACTATCCTCGCGGCTACGGGTACCCAAGTTATTAAGGAAAATTCATATTTGGTTAGGTTTCGCGGAGGGAACGCTGCCTGGGAAAATCAAAGCATCGCAGATACTTGCGGTCTCTGAAATGTGAATATTATAGGAACCAAGAGTCAGCAAATGTCGTCAGGACCCAATAACAGACCGGATCCTTGGTTGTTCACGACCAGCTCAAAAGCGGAGAAGCCAATGCGATTTGGATGACAATCGTTGAGACCGCCAAAGCCAACGGACTGGATTCACAAAGTTACATTGAGCGCCTGCTGATGGGCTGTCACAACTGTCCGCCCTACCAGTGAGAGAACAAGCTGAGGCATATTTACCTTGGAACCAGCAGCCAAGCCAGCAAAGAGCGGAATCGCATAAGCAATGAAGGGCCACAATCCAGAAATGAGATTGCGGCCCTTCTCATTTTGCAGGACGGTCTGTTATTGGGTGCTTAATGACTTTTTAGGGTATAGCAAATTGATTTCCACTTCATCAGCACCTTCCACCTTTTTGGCATCATCAGTAGAAGGCAACTCACAGAGTCATTCTATGCTCTTATTGAGAATTGAACGCAGTACTCGTTCACGCAAGGCGACCACGTCAATATTATTCTGTGCTGCATATCCTTTCGTTAACACATCACAGATATACAGCTGTGATATTTTGCCATCAACTGAGCCGCCATTTAAGAATTCATCAATGGCTGTTTGAAGAACGACGTCGCCCTGTCTACCAATGGGGGTGTTTGAGTAATTTGTGATGGCAATCACTTTGGCTCCGTTATCTTTCGCAATATTCACAGCATCATAAGTATCTTTGGTTCGTCCTGAGAGAGAAAAGGCAATTACCAAGGAATTCTTCTTCATCACTGAGGCGTACTGAGCCTGGATATGAGGGTCTGTAATTGCCGTACTACATACGCCGTCGCGCAGAAGGATTGATTCGAGACTCTTTGCAGATTGTCCGCTACCACCAACACCGAACAGATAAATTTGATCTGCTTTGGACATCAACGATACTGCTTTTTCGACTTGTTCTCTGTTTAATAGTTGAGCGGTTCGCTTTAGAGCATCGACCAGACTATCAACAATTGTGTCATAGTCGTCCTGCGGTCGGTCAGCGGTCTGCTTGGTATAGTCCTCCTTGGCTATCTCGATTTTAAAGTCCGAGAAACCATTAAAACCAAGTTTCTGGCAAAAGCGCACGATCGTGGCGTCCCCCACCCCTGCCGCCTCTCGAACTTCAGTAAGTGTGGCATATATAATTTTTATGCCAATGGATAGCACAAAATCGGCGACTTTTCTTTCGGATCGGGTTAACTCGTCATAATGGTTGTGGATTAAGTAATCGTATTTCATTTCAATGATCCCTCCAGGCTCTATTATACAGCAGAAACTACATATTTGGAGAAGGTCTCCAAATATATGGAGAAAGGGTTTACATTGATGCTGTATTGTGCTAGATTTCACTTGGAGATAATTTCCATATTTTTAAAAAATGGAGGCGATTTGGAGATTGGAGAAGATTGCGTTGTTAAAAAAGGTACATGGAGGCTTAATTGTTTCTTGTCAAGCATTACCAGGCGAGCCGTTATATACCGAATTAGGCGGCATTATGCCGTTGATGGCTACTGCAGCGGAGAGAGCAGGAGCGGTCGGAATAAGGGCAAATTCTGTGAGGGATATCAATGAGATAAAGAATGCAGTTTCCTTACCAATTATTGGCATTATTAAACGTGACTATCCCCCGGAAAAGCCGTACATTACACCTACGATGCGTGAAGTAGACGAACTTGTCACAACGGGATGTGAGGTGATCGCCTTCGATTGTACAAATCGGAAGCGGCATGACGGATTATCAGTTACTGAATTTATTTCGCAGATAAAAAGTAGATATCCTAAGCAATTGATTATGGCCGACATATCAAATTTCGATGAAGGGATTTCAGCCTGGCGTGCAGGTGTTGATTTTGTTGGCACAACAATGTCAGGCTACACCGCGGAAAGTGTACCTCGTGATGAACCCGACTACTCTCTGATAAAACGTCTGGCCGAGGCGGGCATTGATGTAATTGCTGAAGGTCATATTCACTCCCCAGAGCAAGCGAAAAGAGTACAAAATCTAGGCGCGGCCGCAATTGTTGTTGGGGGAGCAATCACTCGCCCACTTGAGATTGCAACCAGGTTCACCCAAGCTTTATCGAAAAGGGGGAGATAATCAGTGACAGTTCCATATAAAGACTTTGGCGACAATAGATGGAGGGTTTTGGCTGACTACTCTGACTGTTATGTGAGGCATGCAATGGAGCTGGTATACGAGTGTATAGCAGAAGACGTCCCATACAATGTAGTCTCAGATTATCTGGATGCCGATACGAATAAGCATTCTGACAATGTAGTATGTATTGGAACACGCAAAACGAGTGCACTCATAGCACAGTTCATTTCGAGTGATGAAGTTCCATCTCACGGTTTTCTTGTTAAGGTAGGAGTTTCTCCATTTAATGAAAATAGGCAGGTTGTGTGGTTGGTTGGTGATGACCCAGTAGCAACAATCTACGCATCATCACATTTTGTACATCAGTATTTACCCCAAGCACGTCAACGAAAAGACCATATCCCATATTTTCGGAAACTATTCGTTGATCCTTTACCAAAATACATATTTTCCCCCAGTTTACAATTCAAGTGCAACACCCTGACGACTAGACCAAAAAGGCCATGAAGACCTATTCTTGTTAGTACTA
>NZ_RHOL01000009.1 GCF_003946465.1 Lacticaseibacillus hegangensis
TGAAACACCAAAGCAGCGCAGTCCCGTGTGAATCGTGGGATTGCGCTGCTTTTTTGAAATTCTATGAATAATCCAGGTTCAATGTTATCAACGGGTTTTTCCGCGTTCTGTTTCTCCATGGAGTAGACGATTCCTTGAAGGAACGGCAGGAAGACCGGGTTGGTGTTGAAATACTGCATGTGCCGAGTCAGCGCGGCGTAGTAGTCGTCGTCATTTTTGTAAAGTTTGCGCAGCAGCGGCATCATGGTCCAGCCGAAACCCGGGCCCTGCATCCGGACGTAGGTCATTTCGCCCATGACAGTGAAGCCGCGCCAGAAGATGCTGTGAATATTTTTCTTGTCTTCAGTGGTCAAAGTCGTATTTTTTGTACTCACGATAAGAAGTCCTCCATTTCTTTGGAGCCAGTCTTCCCGGTGTCACCAGTGGCCGGTCCGCTAGGGTTATTCTTGTTGTTCTTACGCTTGCTGAAGTCGGTCAGGACGTAGTAAACCGCCAGTGCCGCCCCAAGAACGGCAATCGGCATGGTGCCGAGGTTCAGGTAAGCAGCCAAGATGAAACCAATGAAGAAGAACGGGATCAATTGCTTATCCCACATCGAGTTGACCAGGATCGCCATCCCTAAGGCTGGCAGTGCAGCGGACATGGCAGTCAAGGCGTTATTGACGAAGCCTGGCATGCTATCCATCAGACTCTTAACGGGTTCAACGCCAACCATCATGATCACGAACGCCATGATCGCGTAAACGGTAGGGTAGAAGATGATGGCGAAGTAGTGGGCGGCGGTGAAAAGCTTGTCATTGTGGTTCGCAACGGCGCGGTCTTCGAAGTCAACGACAAAGTTGAAGAAGACACCGGCAATCAGGTTGAAGAGTAAGACCGCGAGTAAACCGATTGGAATGGATAACGCGACGGCCGCCGAGGTGCCCTTGCCGAGCAGGATCCCAAAGGCAGTGCCGAACACCCCAGCAGACGCGACATCGGAAGGTACTGAGCCGCCAACGCTGAAGGTGCCCAAGAAGACGGCCTCGATTGCTGCCCCCATTAGAACACCTTCGCGCAAGTCCCCAAGCGCCAAGCCAACGAGAGGGCCAATCCAGATCGGTCGGATCTGGATGTTGAAGAAACCCCAGTCGAGGAATTTGGTGAGGAACATGATAATGGCAATTAGTAAGGCTTGAATAACCATGTTTAAGCTCCTTTGCTAATGAGTTTGTCGAATGCAATCAGTTGCTGATCAGGCACAATTTGGTAATTAACGGTGATGCCTGAATCCTCGATGGCCTGCAGGTCGGCGACGTCTTGGTCGCTCAGCCGCAGGTTATCCGTGTACTGTTTCTTTTCTTCGGCCTTACCGACCCGGCCGAAGTTGCCGATGTTGACCCGCGGGATCCCGGAGACGATTTCCGTGACGAAGCATGCGTCTTGTGGATTATTCACGACAATTAAGCTGTCGAGTTGCTGGATCCGCGGATCGGCAAACAGGACCTTGGCGTTTTCGCGCGTTAACACAATTGCTTTCATGGTGTCAGGGGTCGCCATTTTCAAAGAGGCCGTCTGAATCGGATCATTTGCGGCCTTATCGTTCACGACAATGATCCGACTGACGCCAAGGTTTCGGCTCCAGATCAGTGCGACCTGACCGTGGATCAGGCGTTCGTCAATGCGTAACATTTTAATCAATAAGATCACCTCATCTTTTTTTCTGCAGAATTTGGAACTTAGGCCTTCACCGTTGAACAAGCAACTATGGTGCCATTAATTGGCGAATGAGAGATGAACCGTGGTTTGACGGCGCTGGTGAGGACATTTATAAAAGCGCCTTCAGGAAATTCTTGTGAACCAATGAATAAATGGTATGATGTTTTCGACAGAACAGGCACGATTCTATAATGTGTCGAAGGAGGCGTTTTCAATGGGGGCTCATGAAGTTGAGGCACAAGTCCGGCAGTTGACCAAGGCGGCCTCAAGCTTGGCCGACCTGACTGCGATCACGACGGAAGCAATTGCCAGCGCGGTGCACCTGAGCCGTAATACGACCAGTCAGTACCTGAATGAGTTGCTCAAAGCGCACCGGGTCTTGCAGATCAAGTCACGGCCAACGTACTTTGCCGACCACGAGGCGTTTGCGGCGCAGTTTTTTGCCCCCAAGCTGGACGTTTATCCATCATTAGCCGCCCTTGAGCACGAGCAAAGGACGAGAAATAATGTCTTCAAGTCATTCATCGGCAGCGACCAAAGCATGAAGGAGGACATTGATCGCATTATTACCGCCTTGGCGTACCCACCCAACGGGTTACCGTTTATTCTCTCCGGTAGCACTGGGGTCGGTAAAAGTTATTTAGCCAAGCTGTCTTATGAATACTGTGTGCAGGAAGGCATTTTAAAAGCGCACGCGCCGTTTCTAACGCTTAACTGCGCGCAGTATTACCATAATCCGGAACTGCTTTCGAGCAACCTGTTCGGTTACGTCAAGGGCAGCTTCACCGGGGCTGTCAGTGACATGAAGGGGATGCTGGAGGCGGCCGATGGTGGAATCTTGTTCCTCGATGAATGTCATCGTTTGGATCCGGAAAGCCAGGAGAAGCTTTTCTCGTTCATGGATACCGGGACGTTCCAGCGCATGGGCGACACCGGTGCCGTGCGCAGATCAAACGTCCGGCTTGTCTTTGCGACGACTGAAGATCTCCAGGAGACCTTCCTCCAGACGTTCATGCGGCGGATTCCAATCGCGGTGACCGTGCCGAATCTCAACGACCGGTCCAAAATCGAGCTGCGGACGCACATCTACCAGGCGTTCATCAACGAGGCCAAACGGCTCGATATGCAGATCACGGTCAGCCCGTGGATCATCAACCGCCTGTACAACCACACCTACAAGGCCAATGTTGGCGAGCTGCGGTCGGATGTGCGGATCCTTTGCGCCCGCGTTTTCTCCCAGTCAGACAGCAAGCAGGCCATGACAATTGCCACTGAAAATATCGGCAACGGCTTGCTGACCAATTTGCTGGCCGTCAACGAGCAAGAGACGATTGTCCAAGAGCCGGTGGTTTTCACCCCCCAAAGCGTGCTGTCGGATTACTTGAAAGCCTGGCATGACGACAATGCCCTGGTGAAGGAGCTAATTCAGAAATTCTTACGGCTGGAAAATGACTACCAGACCCAGCAGATCACGCCAGATGTCGTGAAGCAGCAGTTGGCCCGCGAAACGGCCGCGCTGATGGAACAGATGGTCCACCAGGACAAGCGTTTCGAAAACGAATCGCTGAAGTACCTGACGGCGGTGATTCAGAAGTTGTTTGACTACTTGAATTCGAGCTTTTTTGTGAAAATTAAAGGCAACGCGGTCGTCACCATTGCTAATTTTCTGTATCGCAAGCACGACTTTGAACTGACCCTGACCCCGGCTAACGAGGCTAAGATTGAGCATCTGCTGGCGCTGCTGACCGAACACGCGACCGTCGAGAATCAGCTACTAAAGGCGTTCTTGGACCTGGTTCGGACCCAGCTGGACTTTCGGCTGGATGCCCTGAACCGGCTGCTTTTGCTGAGCTACCTGGTCAGCCTTGAGTTGAATGCTGAAGAAACCGGGATGCATGCCTTGATTTTGGCCCATGGATTTTCGACCGCTAGTTCAATCGCGGATGTCACCAACCAGTTTCTCAACGGCAAGGTTTTTGATGCGTACGACATGCCGCTGACGGTGTCTGTCGATCAGGTCAAAGGTTTCCTGGTCGATTACGTCAAAAAGTATGATTGTCACAACGGGCTGATTGTCCTGGTTGATATGGGTTCCCTGATGGTGCTGCCGGAGACCCTGAGCGACTTGCTGACCGGACCGCTGCTCCTGATCAATAATGTGTCGACGCAAGAAGCGCTTTACGTTGGTGAAATGATCCAGCAGGACGCGGGCATCGATGAGATTGGCCGCCGAGTGCAGGATAAATTGTTGCCCCAGTACAAGCTAACTTACCCTGTGATTGAGAAGACACCAATGATCGTCACGACCTGCCACACCGGGGTGGGGTCCGCACGCCAAATCGAGGCGCTGTTAGAACACAGTATTCCGGATTCAGTGAACTACAAAGTGGAGTCTGTCGATTACGCTTTTTTGCTCAAATATCAGCGGGAAGCGCCGATGTTCAAACAATACGACGTGGTCGCAATCGTGGGCACCAACGATCCGAAACTACCAGACGTGCCCTTCATCTCGCTGGAGATGCTCTTTTCAAACAAGGGGACCGAGGTCGTGCAGCAGTTGTTTCCGACAATTACGGACGCTGAGGAATTGGCCTCGATCAATGACAAGCTGATCCAGAATCTTTCCCTGGAGCGGTTGCTTTCGGCGGTGACGATCCTAGACGTTCATAAGGTGATCAAAATCGTTGGTAAAATGATTGAGCGGCTGGAAGATAGTGCGAAGATCCATCTTTCTAATAATCAGCGGGCGACATTATACGTGCACATCTCGGCGTTGATCGAGCGCCTGATTCGTAATGACAAGCCGTTAGAGTATGCACCAGTGGCCGACGTTGAGGCACGAGTCCAAGGGCTGGCCCAACTGCGCCGCGCGTTGTCCGAGATTGAAACCACTTATGGCGTGACAGTTCCCGAGGGGGAGCTGAATTATCTCTACGACATTGTGTATACGGACTAGCGTTGCCTTTGCCATTGTTCGACAGTCTCTTGGCATACTCCTTGCTTGTGAAGGGATGAATCAACCTGAAGGAGTCTTATCGATGTCGAGAATAATTCTGGTATCCCACAATCAACTGGCACTGGGGATGAAGGCCGCGGTCGAAATGATTGCAGGGCCTCAGGCCAACCTAGAGGCACACGGGTTAATGCCCGGTGAACTGCCTGACGCGATCATCGCCAAACTACGCCAAACAATCACTACGGATCAAGACGTCGTCATTTTGGCAGATATTGTCGGCGGATCAATGTGCAACGCCGCGATGGCACTGCTCGACCTGCCGAATGTCCGCCTGGTCGGGGGGATGAATCTGGCCTTAGTGCTGCAGCTGGTCTTGGCCCCTCCAACTGAGCCGGTGTCGCTGAGTAAAGCCATTAAGAATGCTAAAAAAGACGTTCGTGAGGTGGTCCTGGAGCTCAATGCGGATGATGATTTTTTCAAGCCGATGGCCCCTTAGTGTTTCCTGATGGATCAGGTGACCATAGCCACCCACGAAAAGGCTGTCGGAAATTGTCATCATGACGATGATCATTACTTTCCTCAGCAAGCTGATAGCGTTGATCCAAACGATCACGATATCGGCTATCGCATGGCGATTTGGCGCTGGCATTCGGCCGCGGGCGAAAGAAGAGCGACTCAATAAGCCGCTGAACCTTGCTCAGGAAGAGGCGGCGTAACCTTTGCATTCAGAATGCCAGCGGCCAAAATAAGTCTGCGGGGGACGTTAAGGCGTCCCTTTTTGCTGACTTCGTTATCTCCTGCCTTGTGGTGGAGAAAATACCAATCGTTTGTGACCGGGCCAGTAGACGCCCAACTGTGCTAGACTGGGACCATTCTAGTAAGTGAGATGACAGCCATGCCGACAATTCGTGAGATTCAGCCCAAAGACGACGCCCAGATGAAGGCCATTCTGAAGTTCTGCCTCGAGGAGGCCGATTTGGCGCTGCCGGGGACAGCGTATTTTGACCCGCAGATCGGTGAGCTGGCGGAGTATTACGCCGGGGTCGCTCGCAGCAAATACTTCGTCGCGGTGGCGGAGGGCGATGATGATCAGGTGCTTGGCGGCTGCGGAATCGGCCCGGTGGCGGATTTTGCCGACATTTGCGAGCTGCAAAAGCTGTACCTGACCCCGAGCGCTCGCGGCCAGGGCCTGTCCAAGCGGCTGCTGGCCCAAAGCATTGGTACTGCGAAGTCGTTTGGGTATCGCCGGATGTACGTGGTGACCGACACGAAGCTGCCGATCGCCAACAAGTTGTACCAGGCGCAAGGCTTCACGCGCCTGCCCCACGCGCTGGCCGATGACCCGCATGACGGCTGCGACACGTGGTACATCAAGGCCATTTGAACGCGGCAGTGTTCGGCCCGGTTCAACACTAGCCGCACTTTATTTTTAAACACCGGCTTGAACCCGCATCGGAAATCTGCTAGCGTTACCCCTGAAAGGGTTTGCATAACTGCAATTCTTGGAGGAGGAGACGCTGATGGCCGTTCAACGCGCTAAAGACCGGGTTTACGAGAAATTGAAGGAGTTGCTGCGGCTCCATGATAGTGTTGAAACGACGACCTTGGCCGATAACTTGGGGCTGAGCCGGTCCGTGACCAGCCACTACTTGGGGGAGCTAGAAAAGGCTGGTCGTGTCATTAAAAGTGACGGGCGGCCGGTCCGGTGGCGGCTGACCGTCGCCGGTGCGCCCAGCCATGAGCCGGCGGCCTTGCACGGGCTGAATGAGGTGATTGGGGCCAGCGGCAGCCAGCGTGAAAGTATTCGCAAGTGCATCGCGGCGGTCGAGTACCCGGGCGGGCTGAATCTGCTGATTACCGGCAGCAGCGGCGTGGGCAAGACTTTTTTGGCCAAAAAAGTGTACGAGTACGCCCGCGACACGGGTGCTATCGCGGCCGAGGCGCCATACAAGGTGTTGAACTGTGCTGACTACGCGAACAACCCGGAGCTGCTCTCCTCAATCCTGTTCGGCTACACCAAAGGGGCCTTCACCGGCGCCGAGGCTAACAAGCCGGGGCTGATCCAGGAGGCCGATGGCGGCTACCTGCTGCTTGACGAAGTGCACCGCCTTTCCGGGGAAAATCAGGAGAAGCTGTTCACCTTCATGGACACCGGAATTTACCGGCCCATCGGCGAAAATCAGCGTGACTGGCACGCGACGGTTCGCTTTATTTTTGCCACCACTGAGGACCCGAACGCGGCGCTGCTGGAAACCTTCAATCGCCGCGTGCCGGTCACGGTGCACTTGACGACCTACGCACACCGGCCAATCGACGAGCGGCTGGCGTACATCCGGGTGCTGCTGCAAACTGAGGCGAAGAATTTTCACAAGCCAATAACGCTAGCCCCGCAGGCCGTGAGTTACCTACTGAACTTACGTCCGGCTGGCAATGTCGGCCGGCTCAAAAACCTGATCAAGCTGGCCTGCGCCAAGGCGAATACCGGCGAGCACAATGACCTGCTGAAGGTCGGCCTGACCGACTTTGATTTGGCAGGGGCCGCGTTCGACCCGGTTGGTCAGCTGAAAGTGATCAAGCCGATGCTGGTGGCTCCGGATACCACTGATGAAGCCCTGCCGCCGGCGCTTGATCTGACGGTCGGCCAGCAGCTGACTGCCTATCTGCAAAGCGCCACTGACCTCTCCATGACCGATGTCCGCCGCAAGCTCCAGGCGCTGTTCACCGCGCAAGGCGCGATCGATCCCAGCATTTCGCTGCTGCACAGTATTCACGCCGAAGTGTTTAAGCACATCGTCATGCAGCGGTTCGGTCTGAAAGCGGCGAGCGATTACGAAAGCCTGCTGTTTCGGTTGTATGATTCGCGAGTGACGCTGGCCCAGCCAACCCTGGAAAAGCTGCAAACGCTGGCGGCTGATCACCCGCGGGCGCTGCACGTTGCCCAGAAGTTTTACCAGCAGCTGCCGCCACTGGACGCAGCCAGTGCTGAGGCGCTGCCGCTGCTCATGGCCAGCGTGATCTGCGATTCGATCGATGAGTCAATCGCGCTGCGCTGCCTGATGGTGGCGCACGGCTCGCGGATGGCCACCAGCATTCAGTCTGTGGTCAACCAGCTGTGCGGCACATACTTGGTCGACGCTATCGACATGCCGATCGATTCCAGCATCGGCCAGATTGCGACGATTGCCAAGCAAACGGTGAAGGATTTTGACACCTCGAACGGCTTCATTTTGCTGGTGGACATGGGGTCGCTGAGCCAGCTGTACCGCGTGATCAAGAATCAGCTGCAAGGCGACGTCCTGGTGGTCAACAATCTGACCACCGCCACCGCACTGGACATCGCGCTGAAAATTCAGCAGCAGCAGCCGTTTGACCGCATCGCGGAGTACGCCTCAACGGAGTACGCCATTTCGACGCAATACTTCGAAGGCTTTGCCAAAAATCAGAACATCGTGATTTCATGCATGTCGGGTCTGGGCATTTCCGAAAAGCTTAAGGAGATCTTCCAGTCCGTGATGGACCGGCGCCTCAGCGTGGTGGCGATGGATTACGCGCACCTGCACCAAAGCATCGAGGCGGACAACATCAGCGAGTTCGACGCGACGCAGCTGGTGATCACGACCACCAATCTGCCGGACTCGTTTGCCATTCCGCACATCAACATTTACGACCTGCTGGATCCAACTGGCCAGGAGTTTCTGCACAACATTTTGCGCCAATTCATCGACCAGAAGACCTTTGACGATCTGTACAACCGGATCGTTCGCTTCCTGTCGATTGAAGGGGTCACCGAGCGCCTCTCCTTCCTGAATCCGGACGTGATCATTCAGGAAGTCGAAACGGTTATTTTCAAGTTTGAAAATTACTATCACGTTCAGCTCGACGGCAAGGTCAAGCTTAACCTTTACATGCATATTTCCCTGATGGTGGAGCGCCTAATGACCGGGGTCAGCCGCAACGGGGAAAAGGATGAGCGCACGCCGGCCAGCCAGGAAGAGGCGGACTTCAACACGGTCGCCAAAGGCATTTTCAAGCCGCTGGAGCTCAAGTACAACATTGACATTAACGGCTATGAGCTTTCACTGCTGTATCAGCTGATGAATTACGCGTTCACGGAGGCTAAATAAATTCAATGGCTTGGTGCCGCTCCCTGGGGGTGGCGCCTTTTTCGTGTGTGCAGGGCAAGGCGCGGTGAAGTGTTTAGTTTTGTGTTTAAGAATATAGCGCAGCAAAAATTAATGCGGCAAAAGCCAATCACGACCGCTTTGGCACGCCAGTTGCTTATACCATAGTGAACACGTGTGTTATCCGGATAGACATGTGGTGTTTCAATGAATTGGAAGCGTTAACTATTATGGAGGTGTTGAAATGATCGAAATGATGCGGGTCGATGATCGGCTAATTCACGGTCAAGTCGCCTTGTTATGGTCCAAGGAACTTCAGCTCAATCGGATCATTGTGGCTAATGACCGGGCCGCTGCCAGCGAGATTCAAAAAAACGCGCTGCTGCTAGCGGCGCCGGCGTCGATCAAGGTCGCCGTTGAGCCAGTCGATAAAGCCATTAAGTTGGCTAATGATCCTCGCGGCGCCAAGTTGAAAATGCTGCTGATCGTGAACAACGTGGCAGACCTAAAGCGCGTGGTCGATGGGGTCCAGGCGCCGGACGACGTCAAGGTCGACATTGCCAACGTTGGCCGGATCGGTGGCGACTTGGCTAATAAGCAGAAAATCTCAGAAACGGTGTACCTCACCGAAGATGAGGTCAAACTGGTGCGGGAAATTGCCACCAAGGCCAAAAATTTTGTTTATCAACCATTACCTGGAGATACCCCGACACACTTTGTAGATTTATTGAAGGGAGAATAAACAATGCTCTTATATCAAGCGATTGCGGTGGGCCTGATCATGGCCTTCGCAAAGTTTATCAACGCATACGGCTCTTTTGCCCAACTGATGCCATTTATTCAATACATTTTGCTGGCTCTGGTTTTGGGGAAGAGCCCGTCACAAGCCATTATCCTTGGTGCCGCCGTTGAGCTCGCGTTTTACGGCGTCATGCAGATCGGCGCGGTCCTGCCACAGGATACCCAAGTCGGTGGGGTCCTCGGGGTCGCGTTCGCGCTGATTCTGAACCAGAAGCCGGCCGTTGCCGTTGCGCTGGCCGTCCCGATCTCAATGCTCGCGGTCATTGTCTGGAACCTGCTGAAGTTCTGGTTCACCGCGAACGTTGAAGTCTTTGAAAAGCACATCCGCGAGCGCAACCTCGCCAAGTTCAACCGGCTCTGGTGGATGCAGGTCGGCGTTTACGAAGTGGCTTACTTCGCCTTGGCCTTCATCGCCATTCTTGCCGGCACCACTGGCATCAAGATGTTTGTCAACAGCATTCCCAAAGTCTTCCTGACCGGCCTGACCGTTGCCGCCGGCATGCTGCCAGCCGTTGGGATGGGCATGCTGCTCAAGTACGTTTGGAACATTGAATTCCTGCCATTCTTCATTGCCGGGTTTGCCCTTGCTGCTTATCTGCAGCTGCCAATCATGGCGATCAGTATCTTCGGGGTCGTCTTTGGCCTGATCATGTTCTTCATTGACAAGCATATCGATGAGGTGAAAAAGAGCACCAAGCAAGTCAGTTCAGGAGATAAAGAGGAGGACTTCTTCAATGACTAAAATAGAAATGACGGCCGATGACAAAAAACTGACCAAGCACCTCTTTTGGCGCAACATGTGGCTGGGGTTCTGCATGTCTTATACCCGGCAGCAAGGCGTCGCATGGGACTGGGTTCACGAAAAGGCCTACCGTAAAATTTACAAAGATGACGACCAGTTTTGGGAAGCCATGAAGCGCAACCTGGAGTTCTACAACACCACCCCAAACATGAATGGCCTGGCGTCCGGGCTGGCAATCTCGATGGAAGAAGAGAACGCCAAGGCACCGAAGGGCACCTTCGACACAGCTGGTATCAGCGGGATGAAGATCGGGCTCATGGGGCCCTTGGCCGGCATCGGCGACACGTTCTTCTCCGGCGTGTGGGCGCTGATCATCATGGGCATCGCGATCAGCTTTGCCAAGACCGGCAACCTGGTCGTCGCCGCTTTGCCACTGCTCGCCTTGATTCCGAACATCCTGGTCCGTTGGTACGGTGAAAAGTTTGGCTAAAAACTGGGCAGCCAGTACATCGCCAAGGCGGTTCAAAATGGCGTTATGACGATGTTCACGAAGGCGGCTTCAATCGTTGGGGTCACCGTTGTGGGTGGCATGATTGCCACTTTGGTCAAGGTGCCTGTCGTTTTGAAAGGGAAAATCAACGGCTCTGAGCTGGTCCTGCAGAAGATTCTGGACCAGATCCTGCCAGGAATGCTGCCGCTGCTGCTGGCGGTTGGATGCTTCGTGCTTCTGCGCAAGAACGTCAGCCCGGTCAAGGTTCTGATCGGCGTGGTTATCTTGGGCTTCGCGCTGACCTTCCTGGGCATTACCGGCGCATAAGGATCGCTTTAAAGGCTCGTCCTGCGGGCCTTTTTTGCTTTAAACGGCACAAAAGGAGGAAACAATCGTGGCACAAACGAGTGATGAGGAACTGTTCGCTAAGGTGCAAACCAAGCTGACCGCCGAGGCCAAGCGGCTGGGGTCTGCGATCCCATACACGCCAGGGCCAGACGGCAAGTATGTGGACATGGCGCAAAAGGACATCACCTGGTGGACCAACGGCTTTTGGGCCGGCACCATGTGGCTGATGTACAACGCCACCAAGGACCCACTGTTTAAGAAAACGGCCGAGGCCAACGAGGATGAATTGGACGAGGCGATGACGATTTACACCGGGCTGCACCATGACGTCGGGTTCATGTACCAGCTGTCGGCCGTCGCGGATTACCGCCTGACTGGCAGCGAGCGCAGCAAGGCCCGCGGGCTGCACGCTGCGGCGCTGCTTGCCGGCCGCTACAACCCACGGGGCAAGTTCATCCGCTCGTGGAACCGCGACCGCGCCGGCTGGGTGATCATCGACAGCATGCTGAACATTCCGCTGCTCTACTGGGCACGCGATACGATCGATGACCCGCGGTTCGGCTACGTGGCCGAGGACCACGCCGACACTGTGATGCAAAACATCGTGCGGCCGGACGGCTCCACGAATCACATCGGCATTTTTGACCCGACTAATGGGCAACTGCTAAACACCCCAGGCGGCCAGGGCTACGGGCCGGGCTCGTCCTGGTCCCGCGGGCAGGCGTGGGCCCTGTACGGGTTTGCGCTCAGCTTTGCACACACGCAAAAACAGGCGTACCTCGACACCGCCAAGCGGGTCGCGAGCTACTTCATCGCCAACGTTGAGAAGACCGGCTATGTGCCCCTGGCTGATTTTCGCGCGCCGGCCACGCCGGTGATCTACGACACGTCGGCCTCGCTGTGCGCCGCCTGCGGCCTGCTTGAAATCGAAAAGCACGTGAGTGAATTCGAGAAGCCGCTGTACCACGAGGCGGCGGTCAAGCTGCTGCAGGCCGTGACTGACCACTACCTGGACCTGGATCCGGCCACCGACGGCATCGTCTTGGGCGCGACCCCGGCGTACCACGACAAGCTCCACGAGGTGCGGCTGATCTACAGTGACTTTTACCTGGTCGAAACGCTGACGCGACTGCTCGGGAAGGACTTTCTGATATGGTAAGCAACGCGAACGGCCAGCCGTGGCGCGACGCTGACGGCCGGCTGATTCAGGCCCACGGCGGCACCATCCTCGCCCATCAAGAGACCTATTACTGGTACGGTGAGGACCGTAGCCAGCCGGCCTTCGTGGCAGCCGGCAGGCGCGTGGTGCCATTCACTGGGGTGCGGTGCTACTCGTCCACGAACTTGCGCGACTGGCACGATGCCGGCCGCGTGCTGACGGCGGCTTCGGACCCCGAAGGCCGCCTGCAGGTGACCAGTGTCGTCGAGCGGCCCAAGGTCTTGTTCAACGCTGAGACGAGGAAATTTGTGATGTGGGCGCATTTTGACGACCAGGACTACACCTACGCTGGCTGTGTGGTGGCCATGGCGGATGCGCCGACCGGGCCGTTTACCGTGCATGACGTGCTGCGGCCTAACCGGCAGGAAAGCCGCGACATGACGCTGGTTCAGGACGGCGGCAAGGCGTACCTGTGCTTCAGCTCGGACATGAACCAGACGCTGTATTTTGCGCAACTGACGCCAGATTACCTGGACCTGACCGGTTTTTCAGCTAAGATTCTAGTCGATCAGGCGCGCGAGGCGCCGACCGTGGTTCACGACGGCGAGTGGTACTTTACCATCACCTCTGGCACGACCGGCTGGCGGCCCAACCCGGCGCTGTACTCGCGCTCCCGGTTTCTCTTTTCCGGCCAAAAGCTGATCGATAACCCGTGCGTGGGGCCGACGGCGGCAACCACGTACGGCGGTCAGCCGGCCGCGGTGTTCGCAGTGGCCGGGCGCTGGTACTTGCTGCTGGATCACTGGCAGCCGGCGGATCTGAGTCAGTCCGGCTACAGCATTTTGCCGATTGAAATCACTGGTCGCGACTTGCGCGTGGCCTGGACGCAAACGCCATTTGGCGGGGAGGTGAAGGCATGAGTGCCACAGTGGAAAATCCAATTTTACGAGGCTTCAGTCCCGATCCGAGCCTGCTGAAGGTGGGCGAAGATTATTATCTGGCCACCTCGACGTTTGAGTGGTGGCCGGGAGTTGAAATCTATCACAGCGTCGATTTGGTGAACTGGACCTTGGTGGCCGAGCCGCTGAACGACCCAGCGCGCGTGGATCTGCGCGGGGTTTACGATTCCGGCGCGATTTGGGCGCCGCATCTCAGCTATGCGGAAGACCAGTTCTGGCTGGTGTACACGATTGTGAAGTCGGCCACGGCATTCAAGGACACGCTCAATTACGTGATCACCAGCCCGGCGATTACCGGCCCCTGGAGCAAGCCGACGTTCATCAGCGCCAGCGGCTTTGACCCAGCGCTGTTCCACGATGATGACGGACGCCATTACTTCATGAACATGCTGTTTGATCACCGGCTGGATCACCCGGGGTTTGCCGGCGTGGTCATGCAGGAATTTGACGCGCAGGCGAAGGCCCTGATTGGGGAGCGCCGGCGCTTTTTCCCAGGCACGTCGCTGGGCGTTTGCGAAGGCCCCCAGATCATGAAGCGAAACGGCTGGTATTACTTGCTGTGCGCTGCCGGGGGCACGGGGTACAGCCACGCCTCGACAGTCGCACGCAGCCGCAACATTTGGGGTCCGTACGAGTTGTCCCCGTGGCAGCCACTGATCTCGACGAAGTACCACGACGACTTGCCGCTGGCCAAGGCGGGTCACGCCTGTTTTGTTCAAGGGCCGCAGGATGACTGGTACATTGTGTTCCTGTGCGCGCGGCCGCTGACCCCGCACGGCAACAATCCGCTGGGCCGTGAAACCGGGATCCAGTCACTGGTGTGGGAGGATGATTGGCCGCATTTGGCAAACGGGACGCACCTGCCTGACCAAACGGTGACGATTACCTCGGCGCCGGCGACTGCGGTGCAGGTGCTGGACCACTCGCAGGCCATTACGTTTGACCAGCCTAGTCTGCCGGCCAGCCTGAAGACGCTGCGCCAGCCGCTGGGGGACCGCGCGTCACTCACCGCACGCCCGGGCTGGCTGCGCCTGTATGGGCGCGAAAGTCTGTCAAGCCTGGACGCGCAAACGCTGCTGGCGCGCCGGTGGCAGAGCGTTCAGTTCACCGCCGAAACTTGCGTGGATTTTGCCCCGACCAGCTTTCAGCAGCTGGCCGGCCTGGTGCTGTACTATGACACCGCCAACTGGGCGTACTTGCACCTGTCGTACGATGAGGAGCTGCACAGCCGCTATCTGCAGCTGGAGGTGGCCGACTGCGGCAAGTTCAGCTACCTGTCTGAGCACCTGCCCATTCGCTTCGCAGGTCCAGTCGTGTTGCGAGTCCAGGTTGACCGAGAGGTGGCCCGGTTCGCGTATTGCCAGGCCGGGACGGCGCAGTGGCAGGTGCTGGCCACCCCGTACACCGCGGATCACCTGAGCGATGATCACATCAAGGCCAACGGCAAGCTGGCCTTCACCGGCGCCATGGTCGGGATCTGCACGCAGGACATGGACCAGCACCGCTCGCACGCAGATTTTCAGTACTTTAATTATCAAGAACAGTAGTCGGTTGGTGACTGGCGGCGCCTGGGAGAGACCCCGGGCGCTTTTCTTTTCTTGAACGGTAGAATTCTCGCAGTGTTTAGTTGACCTTAAACAGTCTGAGCAATTGCTTGAATCCAGGTATCTATGCCCTCAAATAATTAATTTTTTAATGCCACGGGTCTCCTTTTGTTAAGACCATTGCGGCAAACCAGCTTAAAATAGCAATTAGCTTCGCTTTGGCATACTATTTGCTTGAAGTAGCGTGAAGTATTCTGAGGAGACGTGACGAATGACAAAGATTATTTTGATTTCTCATAATAGCCTGGCAAAAGGGCTCGCTAAGGCGGTTGAAATGATTGCCGGACCCCAAGAAAATTTGGCCGCGTACGCCCTGATGCCGGGTGAAAATCCCGATGACATCGTTGCGGGATTTGCCAAGGACCTGCCCAGCGACGAGCCGGTGCTGATCTTGGCGGATCTAGTGGGCGGCAGTATGTGTAATGCCGCCATGGCCCTGCTGAAGCGGCCGAATGTCCGGTTGGTTGGCGGGATGAACATGGCGCTGGTACTGCAGTTGGTGCTTAACCCCGACGCTAATCTCGATCACGTGATCCAGTCTGCACGAGATAGTTTGCAAGAGGTCCGGTTGACCCCCGTCCATGCCGAAAATGACTTTTTCTAAACCGCGCTTGATCTGTACAGACCTGGACCGGACGCTGCTAGACCCCAAGGGCCAGGTGTCTGCGGCCAACCGTGCCGCCCTTCAAGCGGCCACTACGCGAGGCGTGGTGTTCGCCGTTGCGTCTGGGCGCCGGCTGCCTTCGATTGAAGTTCTGATGGCAGGGATGGGGATTTCCGGTTATAAAATTTTCTTCAACGGCGCCTGCATTGCCGATCCTAACGGTAAGCTGATTCATCGCCAGGCGCTGGCACCTAGCCGAGTCCGCAAGTTGATCGACCTTGGCGCTGCGGCCGGGGTGAATGTGACGCTCAGTACCATGACCGCCAACGTGGACTACATTCCCCAAACTGCCCAGTGGGTGCCGACATACATTGAGGCGCCGGCGACAAAAAGTGACTTGGCACCGCTGTACCAGGCGGCTGAGGCGACAGAGGTGTTTAAGGTCAGCTATTACGGCGCTGATTTGGCTGCACTCGGGGCGGCGTTGGCCACGGTCAGGGCGCGGCACCTGGCCACCGGCTGCTGGACCGACACTCGCTACGTTGAAATGACCGCCCCCGGGGTCGATAAGTTCAGCGGCATTCGGTGGCTGTGTGGGCATCTTGGGCTGGCAGTCTCGCAGGTCGCGGCGTTTGGTGATTACGACAACGATATTTCGATGCTGGCCGGCGTCGGTTGCGGGGTGGCGATGAGCAACGCGCTGCCGCAAGTGAAGCAGGCAGCCGCGCTGGTCGTCGATAATCACGCCAGCAGCGGCGTCGCCAAGGCACTGCTGGCGATGCTGAAATAAGTCGGTCAAGCAAAAAGGAGGGATCACGATGGCGTTAACGCAGAATTTTAGCTTCGGTCAAAACCAGGCCCAGGCGCAAAAACTGGTTCTCACCCAGGGCATGCGCCAGTCGATCCTGGTCCTTCAGCTTGATACCATCGACTTGGCGGCGTACCTGCAGGACCGCAGTCTGGGCAACCCTCTGTTTGACGTCAAGACTCGGCTGGACGCCCCCAGTGTCGCCCCGGTCGCCAATGACAGTTACCAAATCAAGGATACGCAGCAGTCGCTGTTTGATTACCTGCTGGAACAGGTGCAGTTGACCATGCGGAAAACCCCGCTGCGAGCGCTGGTGGTTTACCTCATCGAGCAGCTTGACCCGCGTGGCTATTTGCCGGTCAGCAATGAGCAAATCAAGGCGGAGCTGGGCATCACTGACATCATGCTGGCGGACGCGATGACGCTGCTGCAGCGGTTGGATCCGCCCGGCGTTGGCGCCCATGACCTGCAGGAGTGCTTACTGCTGCAGGCCCAGGCGGATGAGTATCCGGTGCCGACCGGCGTTATCGCCATTTTGACCGATCAGTTTGCCAACCTGACCGCTGGCCGGTTCGAGGCAATTCAGGCGAAGCTTGCGCTGACTGCCAGTCAGCTGAAGGCCGCGCTCAACTACATCCGCACGCTGTCCGCCGACCCGGGGTTGCCATACAACCACACAGCCACCGAGTTTGTGGTCCCGGACCTGCGCGTGCATCAGGTCAACGGCAAGCTGAGCATGGCCGTGATCAAGGCCAATCAGCCGCGGCTGGTGTTCGCCGAGGAGACTTACGCGCAGCTGAAGGACTCGACCGATCGTGAAGTGCAGCATTACCTCAAGGAAAAACTGGGTGAGTACCAATCCTTGACGTACAGTCTGGCGCGGCGCGAGGAGACACTGAGTCTGATCGGCCGTGAGCTGGTCAAATCCCAGTACGCCTTTTTCATGCAGGAACAGAAATCACTCGCACCGCTGCTGCTGCGGGACATTGCACAGCGGCTGCAGCTGGCCGAGTCGACCGTCAGCCGCGCCATCAACGGCAAGTATCTGCAAACCGACTTCGGGGTCATGCTCATTAAATCGTTTTTCTCTCGCTACTCGGCCAAGGACGCCACGCATTCTGTCGATCAGATTCAGACAGTGCTGGCGTCACTGATTGCCAAGGAGGATAAGACCCGGCCGCTAAGCGACGATGAGCTGGTGGGTCTGCTGCACGAGCAAGGCCTGAACATCGCGCGGCGGACCGTTGCTAAGTACCGGGCGGCATTGCAGATCCCGGTCGCACGCAAGCGCAAACAAGGGAGTGTTTAGTTTGACAGAACAATTACGTGTTTTATCCGAGCTGGCGTGCGGCGACATGGTCGCGCGCTACCTGATTGACGCCCATCAGCATGTGGAGTGGACGGTGTTTCCCGCCGCTTTGGCCGAGTCTGTAGTGGCGCCGCCAGACCAGGTCAACACCTTTTCACTGGTCCAGGCCAAGCGGCGGCAGGATCCGTCCGATAAAAACTTCTCCAACGGCTCGACGAGCTTTAACAGCGCCACGGCCCGGAGCCTGACCTTTGCCAGTCAGCTGATCGTACCCAGCAGGGCTGGCGTGCACGTCACGACGGCGCTAGTCGATCCGGACGGCAACCGCTATACACAGGAGCTGGTGTGGCAGGCTGAGGAGCATCGATTGAAAACCTGGACGACCTTCACCAACGGGACCGCGGCCGTGCAGACGCTGGATGGCTTGGCCTCGGTTTGCCTGGCGGGGCTTTCGCCGTTTCACGCTAAGCAGAAAACCGGCGACTTGGACCTGCTGCGGCTGCGCTCGAAGTGGGCGATGGAAGGTCGGCTGGAGCAGCGGCCAATTGAGGAATACGGGCTGGAGGAGAGCTGGAAGCCATCCGGCCTGGGCCTTGAGTCTTTTGGCCAGAACGGCACCATGCCTGTGCGGCGCTTCTTCCCGCTGGTCGGGGTGCAGGACAAAGATCAGGACTGCCTGTGACTGGTGCAGCTGGCAGGCAAGGCGTCCTGGCGCCTGAACGCCGCTCGGCTGGATGATCGCCTGGTCGTCTTCGGCGGCCTGCCGGACCGCGACACCGGCGCCTGGTTCCAGGAGGTGGCGCCGGGGGTGACCATTCGCACGCCGTTTGCTTACGTTACCTGTGGCCAGGGCCCGTTGCTGCAGGTCAGTAAGCGCCTGCACGTGCCGGTGCAGGCCAGTGATGCCAGCGTGGTTTACAACGAGTGGGCGACCACTTGGGGTGAGCCAACGACCGCGTCGATCAACCGGGCCCTGCCGCTGCTTGCGGCCCACCACATTGGGACGTACGTGATTGATGCGGGCTGGTTTCGCAAAGGTAGCACCAATTTTGACCCACAGATTGGGGACTGGCAGGTCGACCGGGATGCTTTTCCCGAGGGGTTGAAACCGGTGGTCGCGGCGATTCATCATCGTGGCATGAAGGCTGGTATCTGGTTTGAATTCGAGAATGTCGGGCCGGACAGCGACCGCGCCAAGGACCAGACGATGCTGGCTAAACGCGATGGGCAGGTGGTCGCGACCCTGAAGCGCCGGTTTCTCGACATGACGCTGCCGGCCAATCGGCAGTTCCTGCAGACGCGGATGATTGACTTGCTCAAGGCCAATGGGTTTGATTACCTGAAGGTGGACTACAACGACACCCTCGGGCCCGTCATGGACGGTAAGCACCCGGGCGCGGCGGCGCTGGAGGATCAGATCGACGCCACCCTGGCGGTTCTGGCCGATGTGCACCAGCAGCTTCCAGGCATTCAAGTCGAAAACTGTTCGTCGGGCGGGCACCGGTTGACGCCGGCGTTCATCGAAAATACCGAGTTTTCCTCATTTTCCGATGCCCACGACACGCTGTCAATTCCAATCGTGGCCGCCAATGAGCTGGTGGTGATCCCGCCGGCCAAGAATCTGATCTGGTGCGTGCTGCACGCCGATGAAGACTTAGAGACGTTGTACTACCATTTGATTGCCACCTTCCTGGGGCGTATCTGCCTGTCCGGTGACATCAGGGATCTGAGTGGCGCGCAGTGGGCGGCCGTCGATGCCGGTATCGCGTTTTATCAGACGCATGCGCCGCTGATTTTTAACGGCAGCCCTTATCGCCTCGGGGCGCCGGTGCTCAGTTATCACGATCCGCACGGCGTTCAGGTGATCGGCTTTTACAACGGCCCAAGCCTTGCGCAAAGCAGTCAGGTACTGGTGATGGTGTGGAGTATGGCGCCAGGTGCAGGCACGACAGTTGAGTTAGGCCTGCCAGCAGCGGATTGGGAGATTGTTGACCAGTACGGCAGCAGACAGTTACTCGTTGATGCCAAACACCTCAAGGTCACGAATGCCTCATCAGGTTACCACGCTGTCGCCCTGGCGCTGGACCGTAAGTGCTAGGCCTAGTCACCTTCAGAATTAAAGAACGTCTCGTTCGCGAAGAACGAGGCGTTAATTTTTGGCTTGCCAAGCGGACATTGTGCCAGCCCTTTTGGTGGTGACGTTCAATGATAAACCGAAAATCGATGATCTCCCCCCTCCGGAGTATTTACACTCGCCGCAGGATTTTAACTTAACCCTTACATGGAGCGGCTTAGATTTTTACACGTTTTGGGTATGGTGAAAGTGAGGAAAATTCCTCGTCACTCTTTTCTTATGTTGGGGAATTACAAGGTTAAGATGCGGAATCTTCTCGCGTGGTGGTTAGGAGGCACGCAAATAGCCTGTCATTTATCTGTGAGCCAGCTTTTTGAGGATTTGGGGAGGACGTTATGGCGATTGAAGCCGTTATTTTTGACTGGGAAGGCACGACCATTGACTACGGCGGGCGCGCCACGCTGCTGGCGTTTCAGCGCACTTTTACTAGTTTTGGCGTGAAACTTTCGGAGGGCGTGGTTCGCCGCGACATGGCGCTGGGCGACCTGGCCCACATTCACCGGCTGTTGCAGGATGCTGCCGTCCGCGATGGTGCGGCCGCCTATTTTGGCATGACCAGCATTGATGACTTGGCGGTTCGAATTCTGGCCGCGATCAAACGGACGCGGCTGGCGATTCTGCCGACTAGCGCGCAGCTGAAGCCTGGCGTGCGCGAACTGATTGCCTATCTGGAGGCCAACCACATTCCCTATGGCACCACCAGCAGCGGTGATCCAGAGTTGATCCCGGATCTGCTGCCGCTGGTGGCGGCGCAGGGATTTCGACCGCACGTCAACATCACCACGAAGGATGCCGAGGCAGGGCGGCCGGACCCGGCGATGAACCGCCTGGCGATGGCGCAGCTGGGGGTGCAGCATCCAGCCCGCACGATTATTTTGGGGGATACGCTCGACGATATTCGTGCGGCACAGGCGGCGAGGGCCAACGCGGTCGGCGTGATTGAAGGCGCCAGTCTGCTTGGACTGGCCAAGGACCAGTGGCTGGCGTTGACCAACCAAGACCGGCAGCAGCTGCGGTGGAAAATCCGGCGGGAATACGCGGCCGCCGGGGCGGATCTGATCGTGAATAATGCGCGCGATTTGGTGCGTCTCATGCAAAGCGAGGCGACCATGGCGGCGAATTGAATCATCCATGTGATGCTGGCACCCTCTTTTTCATTGAGACGGGCGACTTTCAGCATGCAGGAAAATCGGCATCCTTTTAAGTAATCTGGACCGGGTGCAAGCGGTTGATGGGGTATAATGATCGCGAACAATCAATGTTGAACCTGCGACCATGATGCCGGGAGGCGAGCCACAATGAACGAACCAACGCCAGCTCAGGAACCAACCCCGAAAACCGAGACAAGGCCTCGTGAGCGGATCACGTACTGGCTGTATTTTACCGGCCAGGCGATGGGGTACATGACCCTGACCGCTTTTTCCACGACGTACCTGATGATGAACGGCGTCAACGTCAGCGCGGTCGCTACGGCGATGTTCATTGCCAAGCTCTGGGACGTTTTCGCCGACGCGCTGTTTGGCGTGCTGTACGACAAAGTGCACTGGCGCTCTGGCAACAAGGCGCTGCCGTGGCTGCGGCTGGCCAGCTTCACCGTGCCGATCACGACGCTGATCTTATTCCTGATTCCCAGCGGGCTGACGCCGACCATGAAGCTGGTGTGGTTCGTCATCGCCTACATCATCTGGGACACCAGTTACACGATGAGCGACGTGCCGATTTACGCGATGATCACCAGCATGACGGCACAGGTCAATGAGCGCAACTCGATCCTGTCGATGGCGCGGCTGTTTGCGCTGGCCGGCAGCTTCCTGGTCACGGTGATTGGGCCGGTGCTAGTCTCCGAACGGGTGGGGATGAGTTTTCCCCAGATGGTCGCGATTATTGCGGTCATGACACTGGTTCTGATGTTCCCAGTGTCCGTGTTTGGCAAGGAGCGGATTAAGCCCAAGGCCGGGACGGAGAGCCATTACCACTTAAAAGACATTATTCACTACCTGCGCACGAACAAGTTTCTCGGCATCTACTACCTGGGTTACCTATTCTGGGGCCTGACCCAAACTGACCAGGTGGTCGGCCTGTTCACCGCGTACTACCTGTTTGGCACCGCGCTGTTTGCAACCCTGACGACCGTGCTGGTGGCGATTCCCACCATCATTTTCTCGCCGTTCATGGGCCGCATCCTCAAACGGGTCGATAAGTTCAAGCTGTTTTACTTTAGTATGATCGCGCTGGCTGTCCTGGCGTTCGCGATGTACTTCGTCGGTTATCACAACAAGACGATGTACCTGATTATGGTCGTGCTGCGAGCCATTCCAGTCGGGCTGATCGGCGTTTTGGGCCTGACCTTCACCCCGGACATCGTGGAGTACGGCGAGTTTAAAACGCACATCGATGCGCGCGGCATCGCATTTGCCGTGCAGTCCTTTGCCGCAAAACTGTCCTCGATGAACGCGCCGCTGGGCCTGGCGGTGCTGAGCCTGTTCGGGTGGAAGGCCATCACGGCCAGCTCGTTTGCCGCGCTTGAGGCCGAGCACGTGACGCAAAGCGGCAGCGCTTTGAGCGGCCTCTGGGCAGTCACCGCGCTGGTGCCGGCGATCGGCGCCGTGCTGGCTTCGATCGTCCTGACCTTCTACAAGCTCAACGACCACGACGTTCAGCTGATGGCCAAGGTCAACGCCGGCGAGCTCGACCGGGCGGCGGCAGAGAAGCAGATGAAAAATCAGTACTAAATCGTGTTCAGAAGGCGTGGCCTGAGCCACGTTTTTTTGTATCTGGTGTACTCGAAATAATGGCTGGATGGTTAGAGCCACTAGGCAATTAGGCGTATTTCCAGTATGATTATTGGAGCAGAAAAGTTAATGAGCGGTGGTATCTGTTTTCGGAAGAAGGTGAGGCTAATGGACTTGATGTTCATGCCCTCTAATTCTAAGGAAAGGAGGTACGAGTTTGTTTGTGATTGGCGCATTGGCGACAATCACGGCTTGCATCGGCTGGCTAGAATTCCTGGTCATGGCGTTAACGCGCCTTGTCTACAGGATTATCATGCTGCATGACGCAGTGTGTCAGCTGATAAAAGCGTTCGGCCGTGGCCGAAAAAAGAAGCAAACTAAAAAGCCGCGCTGAACTTTGGCAAGCATCGCGACTTTTTAGTTAAGATGTAAACCACCGCTCTTTAGGCGGTTCTGCGGGAAAGTCACCTTTGCAGAGGTGGCTTTCTTTATGTTTCAAGTATAGCATGATTTTTTCTGCGAGAGAACCAAAGAACAAGCAGTCCTCGGGAGAATCAACTATAACGCTTTACTCGCCAAATCTGCCAGCACTTTGGTCTGCGGCGCTGGCAAACTGCCATCGGCTTTCGGACCAACGTTCAGTAGCAACCGGCCGCGCTGCGGGCGCGCGTTTGCGATCATCTGGCGCACCTGCTTGGCGGTGATGAAGTCGCTTGGCCGCGCGGCGCGGTTGTAGCCGAACGAGTAGTCCATGCCGCGGGTGATCTCGTAGTAATCCGGCGCGCCGGTCCAAACGGTGTGGTACTCCAGCGTGCGGTAGTCGTAGTACTGCGGCGCGGCGGTCTTGTTGTTTTTTTCCTGGCGCCAGTTGACGAAGGCGCCGCCCGCGTTGAACAGCGGGTACAAGGCCTTGTGCCGCATCCAGCCGGGGTAGTCGCTCCAGCGGTCGTCCACCATGCCCTCGGGCACCGCGGCGTAGTAATCGCGGAACAGCTGCGGCAGCCGCGGATCCTCCGGGTAGCCGATGTCGCTCCACAAAATGTCGGGATGGTAGCGGTCGATCAGCTCGTGCCACTGGGCCCAGACGTAATCGCGGTACTGCTTTGAGTGGTCGGAGCCCAGCAGCATGGTCGCGGCGCTTTGGATGCGCTCGTGCTTGAAGGTCCAGTCGAGCAGGCTCGAGTAGTACACGCCAAAGCGCATGCCGCGGGCACGAACGGCCTTGGCCAGCTGGCCGACAAAGTCAAAATCGAGGTGGTAGCCGGGGCGGCACGGATTTTCCACCTGCGTGTCATACATCACAAACCCGTCATGGTGCTTGGTGACGACCACGACGTACTTCGCGTGCGCCGCGGCGAACGCGTCGGCCCATGCCTCGACGTCCACGTTCCGGGCTTTTTCGCGAAAAGTGTCGGCAAACGCCGCGTACGGCGCGTTGCCGTAGTGCTCGCGGTGGTACTGGCCGGTCGGGCCGGTCGGAAACAGCATCGCGTTGCCGTACCACTCGGCGTAGGGCTGGTGCTTGAACTGCTCATACAGGGTCGGGTGCTTGCCCGGGCCGGTCACGGGTTTGGGCGCAAACGCCGGCACGCTGTACAGACCCCAGTGGATGAAAATGCCAAAGTCGGCGGCCTCGAACCACGCCGGCGCTTGGTGGCGGTGAATGTTGACTTCACTCATGGTGATCCCTCCTGTGTTGATGAGTGGCGACGGAAAAGTGGTTCAGCGGCGCGGCGCCTTTTTGCCGTGATTGGCCAAGGCGACGAGCAAATCGACCATCCACAGCTTCAAGCTGCCGCCGCTTTGCTGGGCGAGGCGCACCAGCGGCGTGTCCCAGACGATGGTGGCCAAAAACTGACCTTCCGGCGAGTCCTTGGGCGTGCCGTCATTTTTCTGCATGTTGGCGATGACGACGGTGGCGACCAGGCGCGCGACTCGCGAGTACTTGGCCAAGTCGCGCGGCACGCTGAGCCGGGTGAAGTCGCCGGGCTGCGGCGCGCGGACCGGCGCCGGGGTCAGACCGCTGAGCGCGGTAAAGTCTGCCACGTTCGGCAGGCCAACTGGCTGGCGGTACCAGGCGGGTGCCTCCACGCGAAAAGCGGGGGCGTCCACGGTCAGCGGCAGCTGCGTGATCATGTTGCGGCTGTTGTTGCCGACGCACACGTGCCACGCGCCGCCGGCCAAGGTGAACTGCTGGCGGCCTTCGTCCCAGCGGCAAAACGTGCGCTGAGGCAGCGTCAGCGTGACGCGCTGCTGCTCACCTGGGTCCAGCCAGACTTTTTGAAAAGCGGCCAATGCTTGCTTTGGTACCAGCTGGTCCTGATCGTCTTCGCTGACGTAAGCCTGCACGACCTCGGCGCCGCGCATGGTGCCCGTGTTTTTCACGTCAACGGTGACGGTCAGCGGTTGGTCGGTTTTGCCAAGGTGATCGGCGTTTAAGCGCGCGTTGCTCATGGCAAAGGTGGTGTAGCTCAGCCCAAAGCCAAAGGGATAGGCGACGGGCTGCCTGGCCTTGTCATAGTAGCGGTAGCCGACGTACAGACTCTCGGCGTATGGCACTGACAGCGGCGTTTTCCCGTACAGTACGCTGGAGGGCACATCTTCGTAGCGCAGCGGGTAGGTTTCGGCCAGCTTGCCGGATGGGGATACCGCACCGAACAGCAAGCGCTCGGCGGCGGTGCCGACGGCTTCACCGCCAAGGAACAAGTTAAGCACCGCCTTGGCGTCCTTCGCCCAGTCCGTGGTCACCACCGAACCGGCGACCAGCAGGACCACCACATTCGGATTGACGGCCGCCACGGCGTGCAGCAGTGCGGCTTGATCTGCGGGCAGTGCCATGGTCGTGCGGTCGGTGCCTTCCGCCTCGGCGGTGGCCGGCAGCCCCAGCACGACGATCACGTCTTCCGCCTTCTTTGCAGCGGCCGTGGCCGCCTTGACCAGCTTTTCGTCGGCCTGGCCGTCCAGCGCGTAGCCCGGCGCGTAGGTATACGCATGCCCGGCGGCCTTGAGCCCGGACAAAATGGAAGTGCTTTGCGGGGTCGTGATGTGCGACGACCCTGCGCCTTGAATGCGGGTCTCGTCGGCCAAGGCGCCGATCACGGCCAGCTTGCGGCCAGGTTGCAGGGGCAGCGTGCCATCGTTTTTCATCAGGACGGCCGAATTTTCCTCGATCTGCTGCGCCAAAGCGACATGGGACTGCAGGAGCGCCGTGCGATCGCCGGTGAACGCGGGGCGCTTCCGGTCGGCGATGGCCGCGATGTTGGCAACGGCGCGGGTGAGGCGGGCGCGGTCCAGCGCGCCTGTTTTCAGTGCGGCCAGGGCGGGCTTATCGAACAGGTGGCCGGAGCTCGGCATTTCCAGGTCGGTGCCAGCGTTCAGGCTTGCGACCTTGTCGTTCAGCGCGCCCCAGTCGGTGACGACCGCGCCCTTGAAGCCCCACTGTCCGCGCAGCACGGTGTTGAGCAGGTACTCGTGGTCGCTCATGTACGTGCCGTTCAGCAGGTTGTAGGCAATCATCACGGTTTCCGGCTGGCCTTGGGTGACGGCGAGGCGAAAGGCTTCGAGGTACAGCTCGTGCAAGGCGGTGGCATCAATCAGCGAATCGGAGCGCAGCCGGTCGGTTTCCTGACTGTTGCCGGCAAAATGCTTGAGCGAGGCGCCGACGCCTTTTGACTGCAGGCCGGAGATCCACGCGGTGGCAAGCACACCAGTCAGCAGCGGGTCCTCGGAGAAAAATTCGAAATTGCGCCCGCCCAGCGGATTGCGCTTGATGTTGACGCCGGGGCCGAGCACCACGTCAACGTTCATCGAGCGCGCCTCTTCGGCGATCGCCTGGCCCATTTTGACCAGCAGGGCCGGATCCCAGCTGGACGCCGACGCGCTGGCAGTGGGAAAGGCGGTCGCCGGCACGGCCTCGTTGATGCCGAGGTGGTCGGCCGCCTGCGCCTGGTAGCGCAGCCCGTGCGGCCCGTCGCTCATGCGAATGGCGGGGATGCCGGCGACGCTTTCGCTGCTCCAAAAGTCCCGGCCCGAGGTGAGCTTGATCGCGTCCTGGTCGGATAAGTCGCGGCGAGTGGCGCCGCTGCCGATGGTGATAGTCATCCTAAAACCCCCAATTCTTACCTTGAGAATAACACGCGAAAGCGGTTCTGTAACGCGCTTGGGGTCGCTTTATTTGCTGGAAAAAGCAGTCTGGCGTGGTACGATGAAGCGGATGCAACAATAGGAGGATGACGCTGTGAAAAAACATCGCGCACTGAAAATTATTGGGGGCTTGCTGGGATCCGTGGTCGTCATTCTGGGCGGCTACATTGTCTACCTGTACGCGGCCTACTACCGGCTGCCTGACAACTTGAAGCTGCGGGCCCAGCACAACCAGACCGGTGCGGTGCAGGTGGGCAAGACTTACCTGGCCCAGTCGTACAACATCGGCTACGATTCGTACCCGCCGAGCTATTCCTTTTTCATGGACGGGGGCAAGTACTCCCGCGCCTATAGCAAAAAGGCTGTTCAGGACTCGCTGGCCGGCGTGATCAACACCACGCGCCAAGGCGATCCCGACTTTGCCTTTTTCCAGGAAGTGGATCAAGACGGCGACCGCTCGCAGCACGTCGATGAGGTGGCCGGCATTCGCGGCGCGTTTGGTCAGCAGTACAGCAGCGTCTACGGGCAAAACTACGACTCGCCGTACCTGTTTTACCCGTTCAATCAGCCGATTGGCGCGGCCAAGTCTGGGCTGGTGACGCTGGCCAAGTTCAAGGTGAGCGGCGCGCGGCGGTACTCGCTGCCGATCGCGACCAACCCGACCAAGTTCACCGACCTCGACCGCGCCTTCACGGTGACCCAGACGCCCACCAGCAACGGCAAGCACCTCCAGCTGGTCAACATCCACATGTCGGCGTTCACCAAGGACCGGTCGATTCAGCAGGCGCAGTTCGCCAAGCTGTTCAAATATATCGACAAGGCGTACAAGCAAGGGGATTACGTCATCGTCGGCGGCGACTACAACCACCGCCTCCTGAAGGATTCCGCGGCGATTTTCCACACGAAGCCGCAAAACGAGACCTGGACCCACCTGTTCCCGTACGACCAGCTGCCGGCTGGCTTCCACGTCCCGACCATGGGCCTGGCCAAAGCCGCCCAGCCGTCCGTGCGCGCACTGGACCAGCCCTGAAAACCGGGGAAGAGCTTCGTGACGCTGATCGATGGGTTTATTCTATCGCCGAACGTCAAGGCCAAGTCGGTGAAAATTGTCGATACCGGGTTTAAGTACTCGGACCACACGCCGACGCGGATGGAATTTGAGCTGGAACCCTAGCACCACTACCTATGATTGGCACTTCTCTGATTCGAACGAACAATCAAAAGCAGACGTCAAATGCGGACGTCTGCTTTTGATTTGGGCCGGGAACCCTCGGTTGGAGCTTCTAACCTCGGGATTAACAATCGTCCCCGATGGTTTCTGCGTAGCGCCGGACGAGAAACTCGGTGGCGAGGAGCAAGATGTAGGAGCCAGTGATGGGATTGTTGGTTTTAGTGACGGCGTACACAGACTTAAACAGGTATGTCTCTGGAATGCCGGGATTTTGGGTGAACAGCGCAGTGTCTGCTGGGGAGTTAGAAATAATGTCGATCGTGGCAGAAAACTTGCTGACGAAGTAACCATAAGTTGAAATCGCAATTGCCAGATCGCCCTGCCTGAGCTGTTTGGCCTCGATCACCTGCTCATCACTAGTGCTGGGGACGTAGATGATTTTTCCATATCGCGCCAAGTCGGTCTGAATAATATTTGCAATTAATCGCGAACTGGAAAAACAGAAAATAAAGACCCGCGACGCGTGATGAATTGCTTGAGCCAACTGATCAAACAGCGAGATGTCAGCATTGTTGATGAAGTCTGTCATGGTCCGGTTGAGTTCGCGCCCAAAAAAGTTGAGGTACTCTCGGGGCTCGTTCTTGACCAGACTCAGCTTTGTCTCGGGGATGTGAAAGCCAGATGACTTAAGGGCGAGCTTTTCTTTGCGGGCGCTGTCTCGCATGTCGGTGTAGTTGCGAAACCCCGCGGCCACGACAAAGCGGCTAACGGTCGGCTCTGAAACGTTGCACTGCTGTGCGAGTTCTGTGATGGACATTTTGGCTAACCTGGGCCCCAGACGCAGGATGCAGTCGGCTAGTGTCCACGGGGTCGAGTTGATCGTATTTGTCTGTAAAATTTGAAGCATACTTTCCTGCAATGTCATGGCTTGCCCCTTTGAAAATCTTTTCATGTTTGTGAATAATCGCTTATAGGCTGAATATACCACTCCGATACGAAAATGTAAGCCCCTACATTTGTCGTATGATAGCTCGTGTAGGAGAGAGCAAGGGCACGATTCCTTGTTAGACCAAGCCTTGAGAGTGGTGCGCAACCACTACTTTCACTCAGTCAACTTATTTCAGTTTACCCAGTCGAGGCCTCGATGACGTTTGCTGACGATGAGTCAGAATCATTCAAAATGAAAAGGGTTTCTTTCGCTGATTGGTTTGGTCTCCTACATTGTCATTCAGTTAGCGACAAGGAGGGATTACTGATGACCACGCCACATCTACAAGAACTTGATGGTCAGACCGTACTAATGGTCGATGATCAACCATTCATCGGCTTGGCGGCAGAATGTCACAATTCTAGTGCCAGCAGCACGGCATATATGAACACAAAGGTGTGGCCTCGTGTTTCGCCACTAAACATCAATACCCTGTTAGTGCCAGTCTATTGGGAGCTGGTTGAGCCCGCACCAGGCAAGTTCGACTTTTCCTCAGTTGAAGACCTGATCTTGGGCGCGCGAGCGCACCAGGTGAAACTGGTGTTGCTCTGGTTCGGACTATGGAAGAACGGATTGTCATCATATGTCCCTGGTTGGCTCAAAGCCAATCCAACAGTCCAATACGCACAACAACAGGCCGGTCAGCACTTATACTCGATTTCGCCCGCCGATCAGCGAGCGGTTTCGCAAGATGCCAGGGCGTTCGCCCAGCTGATGGCCTTCATCAAGAAGGCTGATGCTGAACAATCAACCGTAATCATGGTGCAGGTGGAAAATGAAGTGGGGCTGCTTGAATCCGACTTTGACTACTCAGTGGCCAAGGATCAGGCGCTAAGTCAGACCCTGCCGCGAGCACTCAGTCAAAAGCCCGGCACGACCTGGCAACAGCAGTTTGGCGCCCAAGCCGGAGAGGCCTACATGGCGTTTCTATACGCCGCGGCGGTGCAGCAAATCGCCGCGGCAGGCAAGGCGCAGTATGCCTTGCCGATGTATGTAAACGCGTGGCTCGAAAAACCGCTCGGGCGCCCAGGCAACTACCCCACAGGGGGACCGACTGTGAGGATGCTGCCGATTTGGCAAAAGGTGGCGCCGGCCATTGATCTTGTCGCCCCAGATCTCTACGTGCCGAATTTCAAGGAAGTGAGCGATGCTTATGCGGCCCCCCAGCAAGCGCTGCTGGTTCCCGAAACTAGGCAGGATTTGCGCACTGTGTCCAACCTTATCTATGCAATTAGTCATTATAATCTCCTGCTATTTTCGCCCTTTGGTGCTGAGGATTTCTTCAGCCAAGCAGCGGCCCTTGATGAACATGTGTTAAAAGCAGTGGCCATCGATGCCGACGCTTTTGATTGGCACCAAACCGGGCCGGAACTGGCCCGCGCTAATGCGCTTTTGGCGGGGCTCTTACCATTACTCGTTTCCAAGCGCCAGACAGCGCAGATGCACCCATTTATGATCAGTCAGGCGGCCGACCGCGGCCGGCAAATCAAGTTAGCCGATTGCGAGGCGCAAGTGCACTTCCTGAAGCAGGAAGGAAACGTATCGCCTTCAGCGGGTTTTGTTCTGGAGCTCGCCGATAATGAATTTCTACTTTTCGGGGTCAATCTGTATGTGGACTTGGTTGCTGATGATCCACGGCGCAAGGTCGGCTTGTTGAGCCTTGAAGAAGGCACTTGGGAACGCGATGGGTGGCACGCGGGCAGAATGCTCAATGGCGACGAACGCTACCGCATTCAGATCGGTGCGATGCCGCAGCTGCTCAAGATTAAGACCCATCTGTACTGAGGCGCACTGTCAGTTCAATTGAATATTCGTTTCAGTAATCATTGTCAAAGGAGTGAGGATCGTGAACTTGCAAAAAATTGGCGAAAAGATTTTACCGGTTGTCGGTAAAATCAGTAACCAAAAGCATCTAGCCGCCATCCGCGACGGGTTCATCATGGCGATGCCAATGAGCCTGGTCGGGTCAGTCGGGTTACTGCTTCAGAATTTTCGCATTAACTTGGTCAATACGACGTTGCCGCTTGACCAAGACCCCTTCCAGAAATTTCTGGTGTTCGTGTTCGGGAAGAACTGGACAGCTTTTCCTAATGCCATCACCAACGTGTGCAACAATTTGATTTCAATCGTGGTTACGGTGACCATCGCCTACATGCTGACTGAAAATTATATTGAAGCCGGTAAGGCGAAGAACAAGTATCAGCACGCCGATCCACTGGTTTCAGCTATCATTGCGCTGCTCGGCAGTTTCTTGGTCTTTCCGCAAAGCACTGCAGGCAAACTTGGCAACGTCTGGACCCAAGATTCCTTCGGAGCGACCAGCCTGATTCTTGGCATGATTGTCGCATTGCTGTCGACTGCGATGTACGTTCACTTATCAGACACCAAGTTGACGATCAAGCTTCCAGATTCCGTCCCACCGGCCATTTTGAATGCGTTCGCCTCGGTGATCCCACTGGCCATTAGTGTGATCGTGATCAATGCAATCGAGTTCATCATCCGTGCCTTCGGGTTTACCGGGATGCAGGACTTGATTTACAAACTGGTTCAAGCGCCATTGCAAGGCGTCGGGACCTCAGTTGGTGGCGCCTTTATCACCGTTATCGCGCAGAACTTGGTGTTCTTCTTCGGGATTCACCCTGCTGCGCTGTCACCGATTTTTGAACCTATCAAAACCATCAATCAGAATGATTTGACCAACCAGTTGCTTCACGGGGCCTCAGTGATGAACTTAAAAGGTGCCCCAATCGGTCAAACCCTGCAGATGATCATGGGTTTGACGACCGTCTCTGTCTGCGTGGCAATCTTCCTGGTTGCACGTCAGTCGCCACACTATATGTCAATCGCCCAACTGGAATTAATTCCAGGGATTTTCAACATTGGCGAACCAATGATTTATGGCCTGCCAATCGTGCTAAACCCGTTCATGTTGATTCCTTATGTGTTCGCGAGTGCGATCACTAGCACGATCTACTACTGGCTGGAGTTGATCCACGCTATTCCCGCCATCGCGATCGCCGTTCCATGGACGACCCCGCCATTTCTTAACACGTACCTGGCTTCAGGCGGTCACATTATGCCAGTGCTCGTGCAGATTATCTGCTTCGTGTTTGACGTGATGATGTTTATCCCGTTCGTGAAGATGGCGATTCGGTCAGAGGCCAACAACGCTGCACTTAACGCAGATTAGACCCCGTTTCAGAGTAAAACCTCATGCGAGTTAGGCCCGCGTGAGGTTTTGTGGACGAAACAGGCGAAAAGGGAGAAAGAGAAAATGTCAAACTCAGCAAATGACTCAGCAACAATCAAACAACGGGTCGACCAGCTCTTTAATGACCTCAGTTTCGAGGAGAAAGTCGCCCAGTTAGTTGGCTATAATCAGGCCGCCTGGTCGAATGACGATTTGGAACACGATTTTCCCAGTGGCGCAGGCCAAGTCTCGTTGTTGGTGGGTGAGGAGATGCAACACATCGAAGACGTGGCCCGCGTGCAGCGCCAAATCCAGGAGAAAATCATCGCGCTTTCACCGCACCATATTCCGGCTTTGTTCCATGTCGAAACGCTGACCGGGGTTAAACTGCCTGGTGCGACCAGCTTTCCGACCGGGATTGCGCAGGCTGCGACGTTCGACCCGGAGGCAGCGGAACAAATGGGCGAGGCAATTGGGCGCGAAACCAAAGGGGTTGGGGCCACACTGGCCTTTTCGCCGGTCCTCGATATTTCCCGCGACGCGCGGTTTGGCCGCCAGGGTGAAACGTTTGGGGAAGACCCGACACTTGCGAGCGAAATGGGTACTGCAGTTGTGACGGGGATTCAGAAAAATGGCCGAACAGCTGCGGTCGCGAAGCATTTTCTCGGGTATCAGGCGGCGGAAAGCGGCATTCATGCAGCTGTGGCGAACATTCCGGAGCGGCTGCTCCATGAAGTGTATGCCAAGCCGTTCCAGGCGGCCATCTCGCTGGGTCATTTGAAAGGCGTGATGCCTTGTTACAGTGCCATTAACGGGGAACCGGTGACCGGCTCAAAGCATCTGCTGACAGATCTGTTGCGCAACCAGATGGGCTTCAACGGTATTACTGCCTCTGATTACAGCGGCATCAGCGAGATTTTTACCCGCTATCATCTAGGCGGACAATTAGCTGACGCTGCACACCGAGCGCTGCTTGCCGGGGTCGATCAGGAGTTGCCCTCAATGAATGCCTACCGACCAGAGGTACTGAAGCAGTACGTGGGTCAAAAGGACTTTGATGACGCCCTTGCTGCCGCGGTAAAGCGTGTGTTGACCCTCAAATTTGAACTTGGCGTCTTTGATCATCCGTTCGCAGAAGCGCCGACTGAGGTGACACACAGCTTCAGTCAGCCGGCGGCCATTGCGGCGAGCCGGCGGGTTGCCACCGAGTCGTTAGTTCTGCTTAAAAATAAAGGCATTTTACCCTTAAGCAAGAACAAGCAATCGATTGCCTTGGTTGGGTGGCACGCCGACGCAATTCGCACGATGTTTGGTGGGTATACCTATATGTCGACGATTGAAAAGCATTTCGGGGTTAAAAACACGATGGCCGGAGTCGAGGACGTCAAGTCTGAGCTGACGCCTGCAGGCTCGAAGAAACATTACCCTGGATCCAACGTTGACGTGGAAAATCCTGATGTTGAAGCCTTTGCTCGCTCTCAGCAACCGCAGATGAAGTCTTTACGCCAGCAAATTGAAGCGGACGTTCCGAGTGCGACCGTCAATTATGCCTATGGGTTCCCGTACGTTGGGGATGATGAAAGTCACTTCGACAAGGCACTTGATGCGATTCGCCAAAGTGATGTCGCCATCATCACAGTTGGCGGCAAGTATGGCACTGGTTCTTCTGCATCACAAGGGGAAGGAATCGATGCCACTAACATCAATTTACCGAAGTGTCAGGAAGACTTTATTGAAGCCGCAGCACGATTGAATAAGCCACTGGTCATCGTGCACTTCGGCGGTCGACCAATTTCCAGTGATGCGGCTGACCGGTACGCAGACGCAATTCTGGAAGCCTGGAATCCTGCCGAATGTGGGAGTGAGGCCATCGTCAGTGTTCTTTTTGGTGATTGCGAACCCACTGGGAGAATGCCGGCAACGACTGCATATACCGCCGGCCAGTTGCCGCTTTACTACAATCACCCGAATGGCTCGAGCTATCACCAGGCGACTGGTGGTGCATTTGACGGCTACGTGGACTGTCCCCACGAGCCCCGGTACTACTTCGGCGCGGGCTTATCCTACACGACGTTTGCTTATGGCGCATTTAAAGCGACCGCCGATTCGGTGGGGACGATTCATGTTGCATGCAGTGTCACCAATACTGGTAGCCGTGAAGGTACGGAAACTGTTCAGTTGTATGGCCAAAATCGTCACGCCTCGATGGTGCGGCCTAACATTGAACTACTAGGATTTAGCCGTGTGCCGCTGAGGGCTCACGAGACCAAGCAGGTCGAATTCACTGTAGAACCGAGTCAACTCGCATACTTGAACAACGAAATGAAATGGACTCTCGACCAGGGCGAATACCAGTTTTCGATTGGCCATTCCGCCGGGGAGCTGAAGTTCAGTGGGACTGTCGCAATTCGCCAGTCTCAGTTTTTCGGGGAGACCGACCGTTCACTTTTCGCACAAGCAACGGTGACGCCCCCGGCTGCAGATTGAGAATCTCGGCCGCGATCATCATTGCTGCCCGGCGGTCTGGGTGTCGACAAAGTGTGATTAGCCGTTCAGCACCGCTAAACAATCAGCAGCACATTATCCAGAGTATGGAGGGATAAGGTTGGAAGAAGCAAAACTTAGACAGTTATTGAACTCACTCACCATCGAAGAAAAAATTGGCCAGCTGGTCCAACTATCCGGGGAGTTTTACAACGCTTCAGATATTTCAATGGGGCCTCAACGTAAACTTGGCATCACTCAGCGAATGGTTGACCTTTCGGGATCAGTTCTGAACGTGGCCGGGGCAAGGCAAATTCACCGTTTGCAAGAAGCACATTTGGCTAAAGGCGGGCACGCCATTCCCCTGCTGTTCATGTCGGATATCGTCTATGGCTACAAGACGGTATACCCGATACCTTTGGGAATGGGGGCCTCATGGGATCCAGCTTTGATCAAGAAGGCTTACGAGAATGCCGCTGAAGAAGCGTATGCTGGTGGCCAGCAAGTTGCTTTCGCGCCCATGGTCGACCTCGTTCATGATGCCAGGTGGGGCCGAGTCTTGGAATCGACTGGTGAGGATCCATATCTCAACGCGCAGTTTGCGAAAGCGATGGTGGGCGGCTTTCAAAGTGGTCTCAAGAATGGCAAGGGCATTGTCTCCTGCGTCAAGCACTTTGCCGGTTACGGCGCAGTTGAAGCAGGGCGGGAGTATAACTCTGCAGATATGTCCATCAGTAACCTGTACCAGGACTATCTGCCTTCCTATAAGGCGGCGGTCCAGGCGGGCGCCAAAATGGTGATGACGTCGTTGACCACTTTGAACGGCGTGCCGGCGACTGCTGATAAATGGCTGTTGAGCGATCTGTTACGTAAGCAGTGGGGCTTTAACGGCGTGGTGATCAGCGATTATGCGTCGATTTATGAACTGACTCAGCATGGCTTTGCAGCGGATGAACAGGATGCTGCGTACAAGGCCTTGGATGCTGGTGTCGATATCGATATGAAGTCGCCTTGCTACGCGAATGGGCTGAAACCGTTGCTTGCGGACGGCCGGCTGAGCGAGAAAAAAATCGATGCGGCGGTTTGGCGTGTGCTGTCTTTGAAGAACGAACTGTGTCTGTTTGAAGACCCGTTCCGTGGTTCCTCCGAAGCGCTGGAAAAAGCCAACTTACTGACTCCTGCTAAGCGCCAGCTGGCCAGAAGGGTCAGTCAGGAGGCGATGGTGCTGCTCAAAAATCAACGGCATCTGCTCCCGCTTGACCGTTCAAGCCATCATCAGGTGGCACTGATTGGTCCTTATGCGGATGAGTATAAGATGTTGGGCCTGTGGGCGATTCATGGTGACCCGAAGGATACAATCACCTTTAAGCAAGGGGTCGGTGAGTATCTGGATGCGAGTCGACTGACGGTAGAAAAAGGGACAGATATCATACGCGATGCTGATTTCTTCGCCGAGTCCGGGCGTCCGGAAGATCAAGCAAACAGTCAGATTTCCGATTCGGCAACTGAGAAGAAGCATCACGATAGTGCAATTGCTGCTGCCAAGCGTGCTGACATTATTATTTTTGCCGGCGGTGAGCACACGCTGCAAAGCGGCGAGGCGGGATCAAGAACCAAGCTGAGATTGCCTGATAACCAGCAGCGCTTGCTTGACGAGCTGGCAACGTTGGGTAAGCCAGTTATTTCGGTGATCATCAGTGGCCGGCCGTTGGTCCTGACTGATGTCCTCGCGGATTCTGATGCCGTCATCCAGGCGTGGTTCCCAGGTATCGAAGGCGGACACGCCTTAGCGGACATTATCTTTGGTGCTTATAATCCCTCGGGTCGGCTGTCAATGAGCATGCCAGCGGTTGAGGGCCAAGCCCCGATTTACTACAATCATCTCAGCACCGGCCGTCCTGAAAAGACCTCTCAACACGTTGGCCGCTTTGTTTCAAGGTACACAGACGCGCCAACTGGACCATTATTCCCGTTTGGATATGGGCTATCGTATGGCGAGGTCACTTATCACCAGCCGACGATTGACCAGAGCCAAATCAGTTCGGCTCAGTCAGTAACGATTAGTGTGCCAGTTGAGAATGCTGGGGATATTGACAGAACCGAAACCATTCAACTTTATCTGCATGATGAAGTGGCTTCAATTGTTCAACCAGTCAAACGGTTGATCGATTTCAAGCGTGAAGTGATTCCTGCTGGTAAAACGGTGACCGTCTCTTTCGAAGTCAAAGCCCAGCAGCTGGGTTTTTACAACCAGCGAGGGGAGTATGTGATCGAACCTGGTAAGTTCGAACTGATGGTTGGCCCCAACTCAGATGAGACTCAGGCAGTTGAGTTTAGTCTCAAGGATTAACTAGCTTTTGTTGCTGTGGGAAACAGATTTTTGTCCATTGCGGGGGCCACAAGTGGTGCCCGCGTTTTTGGCTGCGCGCTGTTCGATGGCATACCTCATTTGAAGAGTTGTTATAACAATTTATGATTTGATGAGAGAAATCGCCAGAATCGTGTTAAAATGCGTCATGATGACACCGTATACATGAGTCACTGAGATAAGGGAGTATCCAATTTCATGAAGACGAAGTATGAATTGATTGCGGAAACGCTGCGCCAGAAAATTATGAATCACGACTATGAGGTGGGGGAACAGCTGCCCCAGGAGGAAGCCCTGGCGAAGGCCTACAACGCCAGTCGAATTACAGTTCGACGCGCCCTGGATGAGCTTCAGTCGGCCGGCCTGATCAATCGGGTTCAAGGCGCGGGGACGTTTGTGAAGAGTGATAAGGAAATCGAGGAGGAGCCGGGCAGTTTTGATTTGATTGACCCGGCGACGGTTTCAATCGACGTGCTGGATTTTGCAGTCACCAAGGCCACTCCGGAAATCAAGAAACGCCTAGCCGTCAATGATTATGACTTTGTCTACGATATTAAACGGCGCTACATGCTGGACGGTAAACCGGTCGGCTACAACCGCCTGTGGATGCCCGTTAAGGTGATCCAAGGGATGCGGCTGGACGTGCTGAAAGGGTCCATTTACGATTTTCTGCAAAATGATCTCGATTTGACTTTAGAGTCATCACGCCGGTCTTTTGCCGTTGCGCTGGCTGATGCCGATGTCGCTAAAGCCTTGTCAGTCAAAGCGGGCACGCCACTGCTGGAAGTGATTCAGGAATCATACTTGGCGCAGGGCAAAAAATTCGAGTACGGCAAAACGGAAATTGTTACCAGCCGGTATTCATTGCAGGAGACGCTGATGTAAAATTTTTTCGAACAAAAGGTCATAACAACTAAAAAGGGTATTGGCTATTCACGACAACGAATCTATATTAATCCGTGTAAGGGGTTTCAAATTCAGCTTCAAGGAGGAATTATTATGACTTTACGTGTTGGACTCTTTTGTTCCGGCGGGATGTCGACTAGCCTGATTGGTTCGAAGATGCAAAAGGTTTACGACGCAGCCCAACGCGATGTCAAGGTCACCGCATCCGATTTGTCCATGATCGATGAAATTGGGGACGATCTAGACGTGATCATCATCGCACCGCAGATTAACTGGGCGGCTGACCAGGTTAAGCAGCAGCATCCAAAAGCAAAAGTTGTGCCGCTAACAATGCAAGAATTTGGTCAGATGGATGGCAAGGTCATCGTCGACAAGCTTGATAACGAAGGGGTGACAAGCAATGAAGGCTAGTGCATGGACGCGATTCCAGGCAGGCTTTACGAAGACTGCTGGGAAAATTGCGGCGAATAAACTGCTGTTAACGCTTCGTGATTCCTTCATTCTTGTGGCCTCAACCACAATGATTGCCGGGTTTGCGACAATGATTTCGTCGGTTTTTGTCGATCCTTTAAACGGGTTGATTTTCGGCAAGCAGGGCCTGCAGTTAGGTAAAGTGATTGCTGGCTCCTGGGGTGCCTGGAGCAAGTCAGGTTTGTACAACGGCCTGCTGTCCACCCAGGGCTTGATCAGTTTGATTGCCAATGGGTCTTTGAACCTCATGGCGCTGCTGCTGGTCATCGTCTTTGCTTACATCCTGTCCCGCAAGTTCTACCGTAACAATAAAGAGCACATGACCTCCGTCATTTACGCGGTCGGTGCGTTCTTCATTTGCTTACCTTGGACATTCAAGTACGTCAACGGTAAGAGCACTGTTGACGTCACCAACGCCATCAATTCAACGTACCTTGGGACTCAAGGGGTCTTTGCCGCACTGGTCATTTCCGGTTTGGCGGTTGTGATCTACAACGAGATTTTAAAGCGGAACATCACCATCAAAATGCCAGACTCTGTGCCACCGGCTGTTGCCCGCAGTTTTGAATCATTGATTCCAGGCCTGGTCACAATGCTGTTCTTCGTCTGCGTCACTGGCCTGTCCAACACGCTGACTGGCAAATCGATTCCGGATCTGCTGCTGTCACTGCTGCAAAAGCCAGCGATGGCCGTTGCCGGCACTGGTGCGTTTGCCTTTGTTTCGCAGTTTACCTGGTCTTTGCTTCAGTGGTTCGGGATTCACCCAACTTCCATTTGGGGCCCGATCTTCGGCTTGACCTGGAACATTAACGATACGCAAAACATGCTGGGTCAGGCGCACCACCTGTACTCCACCATGTTCATGAACTTCTCGACTATTGCTGCTGGGACGTTTGCCTTGGCACCAGTCCTCGCGATCCTCATTGCGTCGCGTCAGGCCTCTGATAAGAAGATTGGTAAGATTGCCTTAATGCCAGCGATTTTCAACATTTCAGAGCCGATCACCTTCGGCCTGCCAATTGTTTTGAACCCGATTTACGCGATTCCATTCATCATTGTGCAGCCACTTTGCTTCTACCTTGCAGTGTTCTTCACTAAGATTGGGTTCATTGGGGTCATCATGAACAATGTTCCTTGGACTGTGCCGCCGATTCTTTCCGGTTTGCTGTTCTCCGGGTCAATTAACGGGGCCATTGTCCAGCTGATTAACCTTGCTGTCGCCACCCTGATTTGGATTCCATTCGTTCAGGTCTCCAACCGGATCAATGCACAGAAGCAACAGGAAAAGGAAGACAAAGCAGCGCTTGACGATGCTGCTAAAGGATCTGAAGCTTAATGGATGAGAAACAGTTAAAGCGCGCGATGCAGCTGATTGCAATCGCCGGCAACGCCCGCTCTGAGGCCGTAAGGGCCATGCAATCCGCTGACGATGAAAAGTTTGACGAGGCCGACGAGCTGTTGGCCAAGGCGAAAAAAGATCTTCACGATGCGCACAACATTCAAACCCAGTGGATGTCTGCTGAAATGGGCGGGGAAGTCGTAGAGAAGTCTCTGCTGCTGATCCATTCTCAGGACCACTTCATTGCCGCAGATATCATGATGACGGTTGCCACCGAGCACTTAGCTCAGGCGAAGAAAATCAAAGCACTCGAGGCGAAACTCAATGCTTGATCACGTCATTTTGGCGCCAGTGTTTACTGGGGGCGCAGTTTTGCAAGCAGCTAAACCAGTGACAGTCTTTGGCTGGGGCCCAAGTGGGGCGCTTGTCCGTGTTTTACTGGGCGGACAGAAGCGTGACACCGTGGTTCCGGAGACTGGCAAGTGGCAAGTTAGCTTTGGCAGCTTTCCGTATCGGTTGAAGACTCAGTTAACAATCACGGCCGGCCAAGCTTCGACGACTGAAGACGTGCAGTTCGGCGATGTGTTCCTGCTGGCTGGCCAATCGAACATTGAGTACAAGCTGCAGGACGACGCGGAGTTTGACACGGAGAAAGCCAATTTCTCTGCCACCAACATCCATGTCTACTACACCCCGCAAATCGAGTATGAAAAGTCGCTCACCTTTGGTTGGGGAGAAGTTACGACCCCCAGCTGGCAGTCTTTGACGAAGGATAATCTCGGCGATGTGTCTGCTGTCGGGTATTACGCTTTGAACAAAATTGCGCATGCGAACCCAGATATTCCGCTGGGGATGCTGGAATGCTTCAAGGGCGGCACTAGTGCATCAAGCTGGATGGCAGAAGCCACATTAGCCGCTGATCCGGCGCTGGCCGCGGGTTATCTCGAGCCTTACCACCAAGCTGTGGATGGCAAGAGCGCCGCTGACTTCGATCGTGCGGATACCGATTACAACACCATCCTTGAGGCGTACAACGCCAAAAAGGCGGCGTATATGCAGGCGCACCCAGAGCTCAGTCAGGAGCAAGTGAAGATGCACGTCGGTCACACGCCCTGGCCGCCCCCAATGCGGCCGGAAAGCTACCTGCGGCCGAACGGACTGTTCCACACGATGGTCGAGAAGACGGCGCCTTATACCGTCAAAGCGATGGTGTGGTACCAGGGTGAAAACGACGCCGACCATGCCGCGCTATATGAAAAGTTGCTGCCACGGCTAATTATCCAGTGGCGCACGACTTTTCAGCAGAGCAGTTTACCAGTCTATCTTATTCAGCTGCCGCAGTATCAAGATGAGCCGCATCACGCGTGGGCGCAGATTCGTCAGGCGCAGTGGCACACCAGCCAGCGGCTGGAAGACATTCACCTTGTCTCCCTCGTCGATACCGGTGAGCAGCATAATATCCATCCTGTCCACAAGCGTACGGCCGGCCAGCGCCTTGGCAGTTTGATCCTCAGTCAGGGGCAAACGCCGTGTGTGACCAGTTGCAAGCGCGTGGGGGATGCGGTCGTCTTGACGGTCGAGCCGGCGACTCAGCTGGTGGTGCAAGGTGAAACACCGGTTGAGGGGTTGTTGAATGGTCACTGGCAGCCGATGAAGGTGAAAGTGGCCGGCAATCAGCTGATTATTTCTGACCCAGCGCACGTTGAAAAGCTGCGCTATGCATACCGCAATGCACCGATCCCATCATTCTTTAACGAGGATGGTTACCCCCTAAGTCCGTTCTTGCTAAGTGTGAGCGAGTAACCGTAACTGGCGCTGGGAATTCGCAATCTAGTTTGGTAGTTAAGGAGAAGCCTGCCGTCTGGGCTTCTTTTTTGGTTTGGTGCAGATTTAGGACTTAGTCTGTGTGCTCGACGCCATGATTCTCATGGCTTACACGTTCAAATCACGCCACATGTCTTCAGCATTGTCGTAAGTCTTATGTGCTTTGGAATGGTCTGATTCGTGGAGCGCCTCTAGGGTCTCACTTGGAAGAGTTGAGGGTTCAAAAGGCAGCCGATGCGTCCTGACCATGGCGGCGATAAACAAATTAATGGCTGTATTCAGATCAATTCCTAAGTCTTTGGCAACTTCCTGACCAGCAGTCTTCAGTGCAGAGTCGATGCGGATGTTGAGCTGAACCTCTTTCTTTTTGGTGGCCATTTGCGAGTCCTCCATTCGTTATTTGGTCAGTTTCTGGCTTGCTAATTATACCAAGTTGTTGGTGATTCAGTGTGTGTGTCAAGCAATTTGGTATGAGGACATACTTCTCCGGCATAGTTGCACTGTGGTCAGACTTATGAATAAATGACGAAAAAAAGAAGGCCTGAATACTCGTTGTTGAGTATCCAGACCTTCTTGTTTAAGGCTTTGCTTTAGTCGTGCAGCGTGAACTGCAGCTTCATCCGCGGGGCGGCGAGCTCGATCATCTGGCCCAGCAGCTGGTTGGAGTTGTTGAACGAGACGTCGGCGAGCTTGGCGTTGACCTCGGTGAGATAAGCGGTGGTGTCCGGCTTGTCCAGCGCCACCTTGTCGCTTTCCAGCTGGATGTGGCGGCATTCGCCCACCGTGTTCTGCTCGAAAATGTTCTCGAAGTCTTCAAACAGGTGGAAGTCGTAGTCGCCAAACGTCGCCAGCAGGTAGGAGAGCCAGTACTGACTGCCCTGAGTGTAGTGGGCGCCGGTGTTCTTGTACTGAGCCGGGGTGTCGTTGACGTTGGCATAAAATGGCACGACCGCGTTGAACGTGTTCGGGCCGTATGCCAGCCAGTGAATACCCGCGATTTCCTTTGGCACATCGTTGCGGATCTGCAGAATGTGCAGCTCCTGGTTGCGATTGATGCCGATTGGCCGGTACAGCTTCTTTTGGCCTTCAGTGTTGGTGGTGCCGTAAGGGTCAAAGTCAGTGTTTTCGTAGTGGGAGCTCAGCACAAACTTAACGTCTTCAACCGAGATTTTCTTTTCCGTGCGGCAGATGAACGGCAGGTCCTGGTCGATCGGGCTCTGGTCAATTTCTGGGTTGAAGTACTTTTGGCCGTACCAAGCGCGCGGATTGTTGTAGCGCGTGTCCTTAACAGTTGAGGAGCCGAAGATGTGGCGCAGGTTGTAGCCTTCAGGATCCGGGTTCAGGTGGTTGTCGTCGACGAGCTGCTTCAGATCCGGTGCACACAGCGTGTCGTCGGAGTCGAAGTCAAAATGGTCGATGTTGAAGCGGTTTGGCGCGATGACATAGGCGTCGTCGGGGATGCGGACCGCGGCCCAGTGATGGCCGGCGATGCTGTCGAAGTACCAGCATTCGTCCTTGTCGGAGAAGCAGATACCGTTGGTTTCGTAAGTCCCGTACTGCTCGAGCAGCTTGCCCAGGCGCTGCACACCTTCGCGGGCGCTGTGGATGTACGGCAGCACGATGGCGGTGATGTCCTCTTCGCCCAGACCATCCGGATTCATCGGATCAACGCCCAAAGCGCGGGAGTTGGTTGTGATGGTTTCGGTTGCGGTCATCGCGACGTTTTCGCTGTTGATGCCGGCCGCGGCCCAGATGCCGTGGCCGTCCACCGCGTCAGGGGTGGAGGTGTAGCCGAGCGGGTTGTCCGGCAGTTCGACGTGGAACTTGGAGAGCACAGCCTGGTAGTGGCGTGGCTGGTCTTCCGGCTTCACGTAAACGAACTTCTCGGGGTTGAGCGCCTCGGCGCCGTCCTCGTTGCGGGCGATCATGGTCGAGCCGTCAATGCTGGCCTTCTTGCCGACCAGAATGGTCGTGCAGGAGCCTTTGTAGCGTTTCGTCAAAAGGATCATCTCTTTCTCAAAAGTTTGCCTCTTTATTGTAGGCTTTCGGCGGGGAAAATGCGAAAAGCCCGTGAAAGGTCTCTTGAAATGTTACAGTTCAATGACTTTGACGATTTGGCTCTTTACGACATAATGTGTCGCCCCGATGAATATAATTAGCGTGTATCTCAATTATTTGGCCAAGGAGTTTAGTCTTTGGCTTTCAGGAGGCGGTATCAATGGGTGAAGAAGTTGCAGTGGCACATACGAATGCAGAGGTCCAGGCGGTTTACCAGAAGGCGCAGCAGTTTGATCAAGCACGCGATTGGAATATTCCGAGTTATGCGTGGGACGTTGCACATATTAAGCAGCTTCAGCAAATGTCATTGGACAGTATCATTAATCATCTGCGCCAATTAATTGCCGCGAAGTTAGGGATGGAGGATCTTCAACGCCAACTTGAACAGCAGACCCGCAGTGAGACGGACCACTTCAATAGCGCCTTGGCTGAACAGAAGAAACAATTGAAACGTTACGTCTATTTGAACCAGCACCCGCATGAGGCAGCATATTTTAAAGAGCATCCGAATGGGTATCCAAGAGAGCAGAAAATTGATTATCACAACACGAGAACGGCGTTTTGGGGCACTTTCATTGCCTGGGGACTGTGTGTGGGTGCCGGGTTAAGTGTGAACTATGCCCCAAACGTTTTGATTTCGGTTGTATTAGTATTGTTCTCTCTGCTTTCGGCGGTGATGATTCCTATCTTTGTTGTGTTGTATCTTATGGCTAAATTTGGCTTTCATTTCTCACAGCCCTGGTCAAATTATCATAACTGGCGGATTCGTAAAGTCAGGACAGACATTCTCAAAGCCGACGAGGAATACCGGCGGGCGAATAACCGTAATGATGAAGCGCTACTTGAAAAAGAATTTAAATATCCAGATGCCATCACCGCATATCGCGGTGAGTATGTTGAAGCAATGCAAGAGACTTTGGTCAAGACGAATGCGCAATTGCAGCAGTACATCGTCACGGTTAATGCGCATGTCGGATTCTTCCCGCCTGACGACACACAGAATATGCAGCACTTATTCCGCGTCTACCTGCAGTTTTGGAATGGCCGGGCAGCGGACTGGCAGACCGCGACAACGCTGGTGGACCAGAGCGAACAGATGAATGACCTCAAAGAGAGCCTGATTGCCGAGATTCACTCCGCAACCACGGCGGTCATTGACTCAATCAATCAGGCCCGGGACCAGATCACCAATGCGATTGAAGACGCAGTCGACGCAATCAATGAGGTCGCCGATGAAGTCAATCACATGACGAACGCAATCAATTACTGGGGCAGGGTTCAAACGGAATTATCCGCGGTCCAAACTGGGTTATTGGCGCAAGCTGATGCTCGTATCGGTGCATACCGGCGGTACTAAGTTTCAAGGTGAATTAGGATTTTGCAAGGCCCTTGTTGGGGCCTTTTTGATTGTTTAACGACTTAAAATAAATGCCTGACAGAATTTGCGACTGGTCCGATGGTTTAAATAAGGAAAAATTTCGCCAAACGTGGTGAGCCAATTTTCACAGTTTTCTTAGTGAGTGCGGCTTTGCGATTTAGACAGATCATGGCAGTCGCTTAGTCGTCATTAGACCTTGGCTCCGAGGCTCAACTGTCCGGGTGGATAAGAAATTTTTGCGATATTGGTTGCACATTTCTGAGTGAGGCAGTATAGTACCAGTGTAATAGCTAACTAGAACACTCGTAAGGAGGCGCGGCATGGAGTTCGACGATAAGGTCCCGATTTATTTTCAAATCGAGCAGTACATCGACCGCGAGATCATCGTCGGCAACCTGGCGCCAGGCGCGCAGGTCCCGGCGGTGCGGCAGTTGGCGCTCACGCTGACGGTCAACGTCAACACGATCCAGCGGGCGCTGGCAGAGCTGATCCGCGAAGGCATCCTGGTGTCCGAGCGCGGCAAGGGCAACTTTGTCACCACGGACACGCAGGTCTTGGCCCAGATGAAAAAGCGCGTGATCCAAGGCGAGCTGGCCGGCACCTACGATCATCTGGCGTCCTTGGGGATGGCACCGGCGGAAATGGTCGCGGCACTGGAGGAGTACATCAAGGAGCGAAAGGGTGGTGAATCGCATGACTGAGGCATTGGCGATTCAGGGATTGAGTTATCGACGGAACCAGAAGCAGATTTTAAAAGACGTCAACTTGACGCTGCCGACCGGCCAAATCGTCGGCCTGCTGGGGGCCAACGGCGCAGGGAAAACGACGCTGATGCGGCTGATTGCCGGCAGCGCGATCAACTTCCGCGGCACGATCGACGTGGCCGGCGTCACCAAAGCGCCGCAGCGCAAGGGCCAAATCAGTTTCTCCGCGCAAATGGCCGGGTTCAACCCGAACTGGCGCGTGGGCCAGGTGGCCGATGTGATGACGGCGCTGTTTCCGGATTTCCGCACAGCGGACTTCCTGCAGCTGGCCCAGCTGCTGGACCTGGACCAAAAGCAGCGCATCAAGCGGCTGTCGAAAGGCAATCAGCGCAAACTGCAGCTGGCGGTGACGCTGTCCCGCCGCGCGGCGCTGTACCTGCTGGACGAGCCGTTTGACGGCATCGATGTGATGACGCGCAAGGCGATGCTCAGCAGCATCCTGCGCTGGACGCCAGAGCAGGCGACACTGGTGATCTCCGACCACCACGTGTCAGACATCGACCAGCTGCTGGATCAGGTGGTCGTGATCAAGGACCAGACCGTGGTCGCTCAGGAGGCGGCGGATACGATCCGCGCCAAGGGCCAAAGCATTGAGGCCTACTTTGAGAGTTTTTACGGAGGTGAGCAGCATGACTAGCATGAGTAAAGTATTTTGGCAGATGACCAAAGAACGCGTTCGGCAGGTCACGCAGCTGATCGAGATCGACCTGGGCGTGATCGCGGTGCTCGTGATCATGCGGCTGCTGGGGCGGATTTCGACAGACGATGTGCTTGGCTTTTCGACCCTTTTCGGCTTGATTACCGTGATGGTCGGCTTCATCGCCCAGGCGCAAAGCCAAGAGCAGGTCTGGGTCCAAAACCGCTGGCGGCTGGTGCCGATTGCCGACTGGAAGCTGTACTGTGCCAGCACGCTTTCGAACCTCGCGACCAGCGTCTACCTGTGGGCCGTCATCGCGGCGATCACAACTGTGGAGGTGCTGGTTTCTGGAAATAAGGGAAATTGGTCGAACACTGGTTTCACGATGGTGGCCAGTGTGCTGGTCCTGGTTCTGGTGATGCTCTTGCTGCTTTGGACCTTGATCAGTCTGGAACACATGCTAATTACCATGATCACTGACTTTCTGCCGGGCATGCAGGAAAAATGGCTCCGTTGTGTCATTATTTTTGCCAGCATTCTGGTTTCGCTCAAGCTGGTCGACTGGTTCTTCAGCGGCCTCGGCTGGCTGATCAAGGTGACTGGCATCACCGGCGCCTCGCTTAATTCGTCCATGACGATTGACGGCGCTGGGCTGACGATGCACGGCACCGTGCTTGCCGATCTCTGGCTCAGCACTGGCGTGTTTGCCGCCGCGGTGCTGCTGCTCGGCGCGCTGAACTGCTTTCTGCTCAGTCGTTGGGTGGAAACCAAGCAGACACCAACGGCGGTATAGTCTTGAGCATGAAAAGATGGCTGATTATGGCGGCCGCGGCCTTGGTGTTGATACTGGCTGGCACGTTGCCGGTGATTCGCGCGGCCCGGCTGGTGCCAATTTCCGCACTGCGTTACGAGTAAGATTCTATTTCAGTCGCCAAACAGGACCACGAGTCGCAAAACTGCGAAAACTCGTGGTCCTGTTTGGCCCCAAAATCAGTCTTTCTGCAGCGGGTCGTCACTGGCAACAAAGTGGAATTCGCTGCCGTCAAAACTCATTTCCAGGATCGCGCAGTTGCCGGTGTAAATCTGGTAGCCGGTCATCGGCCAGGGCAGGTAGTGCAGCAGGAAGGCGTGCATCGCGCCGCCGTGGCTGACGGCCAGGACCGTGTCGCCCTTGGCGTGCTGCATGACGTCAGTGAGCGTGGCCACCATGCGTTTTTGCACGTCCAGCATCGCCTCACCGCCGTAGCCGTGGTCGGCAAAAAAGGTGCCGTAGCTGGCCTCGCCGGGATGCTTGGGGTTGAGCGTTTCGCTTCCGCCTTCAAACACGCCGAAGTTCCACTCCTTGATGCCCTTCAGCCGCTGGTAGGGCTGGTCGGTGATGAGCTCCAGCGTGTCTGACGCGCGCTCCTGAGTGGAGGACACTGCGCAGGTGAAATGAATGCCGCGTTTTTCGTAAAAGGCCTTGGCCGCCTTGGCCTGCGCGATGCCGCGTGCGGTCAGCGGCGAATCCGAGGCGCCTTGGATTCGGTGGTAAACGTTGAATAAGGTTTCGCCGTGCCGCATCAGATAGAGAGTTTTCATTGGCTGATCCTTTCGTTCTGAAAAAAATTGGGTTACGTCTGCTGCTCGGCGTTCAGCGCGTCGAGCTCTTGAATGATCTGCTGGCACTCGTCGAGGTTCTTGGCCACGGCGCCCGAGGCCAGGGGATGACCACCGCCGCCGTGCTTGACCGCGAGGTGGTTGATTGGCCAGTTCTTGGAACGCAGCTCGACGCGCCACTGCCCGTCCGCGCGCTCGGTGAACATGACCCAGGACTGCACCGTGGTGAGCTTGCCGACCGTCGAAACCGCCGCCTGGGCCTCGCCGGGCTGCAGCTGCAGCTCTTCGATCACTTTTTGCGTGATGAAGAGGCTGCCGGCGCCATGTGGGGAAACCTGCATGTTGCCGAGCGCGTAAGCCTCAAGGTGCGCGATGGCCGGCGTGTAGTCGGACTCGGCGCGGCCGATTGCCGGCGCGTCGATGCCGGTGCGCATGAGGTCAGCGGCGACTTCGTGCGTGTGCGGCGTGGTCAGGTCGTACAAAAAGCGGCCGGTGTCGCCGATGATGCCGGCGTACAGCATCGCGGCCACCGGCTTGGTGAGCTGCAGGTCGGGGCTGGCCGCGATCATGTCCGCGACGATTTCCGAGCAGCTGGACGCGTTGGTGTTGACGAAGCTTAGATCACCGAAGGGCTCGCGGTCCGGGTGGTGGTCGATTTTGATCAGTTGCTTGCCGTCCTGCCAGTGGGCGCCGGCGATGCGCGGCTGGTTGGCTGTGTCGATGACGACCACGACGGCATCAGCATAGGCCTCAGCCGGCACGGTATCAGGCGTCGTGATCCAGGCCAGGCCGGCATCGGGTTCGCCCGCCTTGAGGACGGTTTTTTCCGGGTACGCGGCGGTCAAAGCGGCCGCCAAGCCGCCCTGGGAGCCGAACGCGTCGGGGTCGGGATTTTGGTGGCGGTGAATGATGATGGTGTCCGCGGCTTTCAGCGCCGCGAGAATTTGCGTGATGGTTGCTTGCATGATGTGCCTCCTACCAGTAGTTTAGCGTTTACCTTGCGAAAAAGGTACCGGCGTTGTGGTATTATTGAAGCTAATTACTGACAAGACAGGGAGATCATCATGCGTAATCTAGAAATGCTGACGGACTTGTACGAGTTTTCCATGGCGGGCGGCTTCCACCACGACCTGCCGCAGACCCGCGGCGTGTTTGACATCTTTTACCGCGACGTGCCGGACAAGGGCAGCTTTGTGCTGGCGGCCGGATTGGCGCAGGCCGTCGATGTGCTGCGCGATTTTCATTTTTCGCCTGATGACATTGCCTACCTGCGCAGCCTGAAGCTGTACGACGAGGACTTTTTGCAGTACTTGGCTAACCTCAAGCTGGACTGCACGGTGTCTGCGGTGCCCGAGGGGACGCCGGTGTTCCCGCGCGAGCCCTTGATGACGGTCGAAGGGCCGCTGGATCAGGCGCAGCTGCTGGAAACGGTGCTGCTCAACATTTTGAACCACCAGTCGCTGATCGCCACCAAGGCGCGGCGGATCACCTTCGCCGCGGCGGGCCGGCCGGTCATGGAGTTCGGCGCGCGCCGGGCGCAGGGGCCAGATTCCGCGATTTACGGGACGCGCGCGGCCATCATCGGCGGGGCGGCGTCGACCTCCAACGTGCTCGCCGCGAAAATGTTTGGCATTCCGGCGGCCGGCACCATGGCCCACAGCTGGGTCGAAGCCTACCCGAGTGAGCTGGCGGCTTTTCGCGCCTGGGCCAAGCACTACCCGGACAATGCGGCGCTGCTGGTCGACACCTACGACGTGCTGAATTCCGGCGTGCCGAACGCCATCACCGTGTTCAAGGAACTGCGCGCGGCCGGCCATAAGCCGGTCGGCATCCGCATCGATTCTGGCGACATCGCCCGGCTTTCCAAGGCAGCCCGCCGCATGCTCGACGCCGCCGGCTTTCCGGATGTGAAAATCACTGCCAGCAACGCCCTGGACGAAAACGTCATCCCGGCACTGCTGGGTGAAGGCGCGCCGCTGGACAACTTCGGCATCGGCGAGAAAATGATTACCAGCTCGTCCTCGCCGGTCCTGTCCGGGGTCTACAAGCTGGCGGCCACGCGCACCAACGGCGTCCTGAAGCCGAAGATCAAGGTGTCGGCGTCAATTGAAAAAACCACCCTGCCGGGCATCAAGCAGACCTACCGCCTGTACACGCCGGGCACCCATGAGGCGTTTGCCGATGTCATCGCACTGGCCGACGAAAAGCTGGAAGCGCCGCTGGCCGTGGTCAACAGTAACCCGCTGCTCACTTCCAAGCGCATCGTGCTGAAGGCCTTTGACGCGGCGCCGCTGAGCGCGCCAGTGCCGCTGGATCAGCCGGCGCCAAGCGACGTATTTGCAATTCAGCGTCACGCCAAGGCCAAGCTCAGTGAGCTGCCACTCGAGACCCAGCGCCTGGTCAACCCGGACACCTACACCGTGTACGTGACCCAGAAACTGGCCGACCTGCAACAACAGCTGGTGGACGAGGCTAAGAAAGATTAACTTTTTAGGAAAACCTGCAATCATCTGGTTGCGGTTTTTTTTTGCGTTGCACAAAAAAGCCGCCAGTTGGGGGACTGGCGGCAAAAGTTTGGGGTGCGCCTCACTTGGGGGGATGAGACGCGATAGGAGGAGTAAATATGAAGATTGGGGTATGGGATAGAAGCAAGTTTGCCTTGTTTCTATGGTGTTAATACTACAGAGGGTCTGTGAAGAATTAGTGACAGCACCTTGCAGGTTTTGCGGTGAAATGTGAATTTTTGGCAAAAGAAAGCCGCCGGTTGGGGGCCGACGGCTAATTGGGGTAGGGATGGCAACGTGCTTTGGGGGAGCACGCTGCCGAATTTTTACTTTGGAGGAGTAAAAATGAAAAAGTAGGGTTTGGATAGGAACGAGTTGTTCGCTCGCTTCTATGTTGTTCATACTAATGGCCGAATGTGAAGAAAGTGTGACGTAAAAAGTAAGGAATATTTTGTTTTGTTCAATTTAAAAATTCATGGCGAAAAAAGCGCGCCGACGGAGTTAGAGGCAGCGTCGGCGCAGGGCGAAACAGGTTGGAGGCTTGTTTCGATACTGATTACTATAGCGGGCGAATGCGGCAAAATTGTGACCAAGTCTTAGCCTTTTTCCATTCGGTGCTGCGGTACAATAAAACTAATACGAAGAGATGAGGGGCTGGTTGCATGTATAAGATGATCGTGAGCGATTTGGACGAGAGCCTGCTGCGAGACGACGGGTCGGTGTCGCCAAAGGACATCGAGACGATTCACAAGCTGCGCGATGAAGGCGTCAAGTTTGTGCCCAACACCGGCCGCGGCTTCGCGTCCGTCCAGCCGTTGCTTGCGACCATCGGCACCAAGGACCTGGCTGGCCAGTACGTGATTTCATACAACGGCGGCGCGATTGTTGAAAACAAGGACAATCGTATCCTCGTGCAGCACACGCTGGATTTTGACATCGCCGACCAGATCTACCGCCTAGCGATGGCGGAAGGCGACTTGTGCGCGCATGTTTATACCTTCCATCACGTATACGTGGCAAACATCAACGAGCCGGAACGCGATTACCTTGAAAACCGTGGGGTCGACTTCCAGCAGTTTTCTGCGCCGGACCTCAGCCAGTTCAAGGACCAGGCGATCGCCAAGGTAATTTTCCAGCATCTCGACTTCGGTGTGCGCCGCCGCTTTTACGAAAAAGTCGAGGACAACATCAAGACGCCGCTGACCGTGACTTACTCGTCCAACCGCTACGTCGAATTCAACCCCGACGCGATCGACAAGGGCAAGGCCGCCATCGCGCTGGGCGAGCAGATCGGCATCAAAAAGGATGAGATCATCGCCCTGGGCGACAACTCCAACGACCTGAGCATGCTCCAGCAGGTCGGCCTGGGCGTTGCCGTATCCAACGGCATCCCGGCGGTCAAGCACGCGGCCGGGCTGGTGCTCGACGCCACCAACAACGATGACCCGGTGACGGAACTGTACGAGAAAGTCTTCAAGCAGGCCTAAGAAAAGACTGTTGATGGTGGTCATTTTCTCGTGATATAATTAAGCCAGCAAAAAGGACGCCGGGAAGGGCGCCCCTGCAGAACACCATTCTTTGGTGGCCGACATTTAACCAGTAGCCGCGTCAGACCCAGCTAAAAGTCAACGCGGCTATTAGTTTACGCTTTTTTTCGGCCGCGGCCGAAAGACTGTCTCAGCTTCTTCGCTGCGCGGTGAAGCCGCGTGAGCCACACGATTACTCGTGTCGCCCAGCGGAGCACCGGCAGCGCGTTATCGCTGAGCCAGTCGATGATCCACGCGAGCGCGTCGATCATGGGTAAACTTGTACCTCCTTTCTTGAGAATTTAAGGTTATGGGCCTCAATGGCCATAAGCCTCACCTTCTTTCGAATGCGAAGATACCACCGCAGTTTGGTTGTTCTGCGCTCATGATTATACGGGATAATTTGCTTACTGCTTAGAGCCGCAAGGGATTACAAATTTATTCATCTCGAACATTAATTCACTAATCGCGGGGAGCCTTTTCTCCAAAGGCTTGAGCCGGACCGCTCGCCGCTAGCCGTGCTATGCTGTCCGTAGAGCACTGCTGGCTAGCTTTTGGCCTAGACCACTACCGGCAACCGTGCTACACTGGTGAATGGAAGTAAACCTCTACATTAAACCTAAGGAGATCACGCAATGAGCTACTACATTCATGCTGCAAAGTTTTTCCTGAAGAACAACACCGAGATCGGCGGCTGGCTGGAAGTCACCGCTGACGGCAAGTTTGGCGAGTACATCCCGAGCTACGGCCACAAGCCGGCCGGTGAGATCAAGGATTACGGCGAGCAGTGGATCGCGCCAGGCCTGGTCGACACCCACATTCACGGCCTGCTGGGCCACGACGTCATGGACAACGACTGGGCGGGCCTCGAGGAAATGTCCGAGGGCCTGCTGCGCACCGGCGTTACCAGCTGGCTGCCGACGACCTTGACCGGCTCATTCGACCAGCTCAATGACGTCTGCAAGACCATCGGCGACCATGCCGGGGAGGAAAAAGGCGCCAAGATCAAGGGGATTCATTTTGAAGGGCCGTTCTTCACCGAGGAGCACAAGGGTGCGCAGAACCCGAAGTACTTCCGCGACCCGTCCATTGAGGAATACGACGAATGGCAAAAGAGTGCCAAGGGCCTGCTGCAAAAAATGTCCCTGGCCGCTGAGCGCGACAACGCCGTGCCGTTCATCCGCCACATGGCTGGCGACGACGGCAAAGTTGTTGCCTTGGGCCACAGCAGCGCGACCTTCGAACAGGCTAAGGCCTGCATTGAGGCCGGAGCAAGCATGTTCTGCCACACCTTCAACGCGATGAGCGGCTTGAGTCACCGCGCGCCTGGCATGGTCGGCGCCGCGATGTACCTGAAGAACGTCGACGACGAACTCATCGCCGACGGGCACCACGTCCGGCCTGAAGTCATTTCCGTGCTGGTCCGCGAAAAGACCGCCGAGCACATCGCGTTGGTCACCGACTGCATGTCCGCCGGCCTGCAGCCTGACGGGGACTACATGCTGGGCGAATTTCCGGTCGTTGTCGCCAATGGCACCGCGCGGCTGAAGGACGAGACCCACAACCTCGCGGGTTCCATCCTCCAGCTCAAGGACGCCATCAAGAACGTCGTTGACTGGAACGCCGCAACGCCGGAAGAGGCCATCAACATGGGGGCTTACGTCCCGGCCAAGTCCGCCAAAATTGACGCGACCTGCGGCAGTATCCTGCCGGGCCGCGACGCCGACTTCTTGGTTCTGAACCCAGACATGAGTTTGTCCGAAACCTACCTGAACGGGGAGTCCCGGTACCAAGCTTAAGCGAAATGTTTCATCAGGCCTCGCCACAATTGGCGGGGCTTTTTTTCGTAAATTGCTCGTTTTGGGAAGGACGGGGGAGTAGACTTAATCAATATTGGAGGCGTGAAGATGAGAAAAAAGGCATTCTGGCTCAGCTTGCTGATGGGGCTTGCGCTGGTTTTTGGACTGGGGCACCCAGTTCAGGCGGCGACGCTGACCGATAATCAGGTGCAGCAGACGCGGGAGTGGTACCGCGATCCGCAAGGCGTCGTTGGCCCACACACCCAGCAGGCGTTGTACAACGCGAACTACCGGGCTTTTCAGAAAATCAAAGGCAAGCCGCAAATCGCGGTCATCGTGACATCGGGCAAAGACCAAGACGAGCTGCAGGATTACGCCAACGAGCAATTTAAAAAATACGGCTTCGGCCATGCGGACTGGGACAACGGGCTGCTGCTAACGATCGAGCCCAAGGAGCATCACTACTGGCTTGAGGTCGGCTATGGTCTGGAGCCGGTCGTGCCTGATGGGTCCGCCGATGAAATCGTCACTGATGCAGTGAAAAATCAGCTGCGTGCTGACCAGTACGACCATGCCATCGCAGCCATCGTCAACAACACGGTTCGTCGGGTGCAGAAACATCAAAGCGCCATCTCCACGCCGGCGGACATCGGGCAGCGGCGAGCGCAAGAGCGGCAGCAAAATGCCATCACCGTCGGGCTGATCTTGCTGTTTATCCTAGTTGTCTTCTTGATGGCGGCAAGGTTCTTCGCTTTGCGGAATTGGATCGGGCGGACGCTGGCGAATAAGCCGGACACTTTTCCCATCTTGCAGGAGTTGCACGAGGCGGGCATCGTCATCGACCCGAAAAGCGTGCCCGGCGGCGGCTGGCAGCTATTCGACCGGCAGCTGGCGCTGAAAGTCGCATTCGCCAAACTGATTCGCTGGGAATACATCAAGTGGCTGGCGGCAGCACCACAGCTCGGGCCGCAGCCGTATTACTACTACGAGAAGAACGACGACCGCATGACTGACGACAAGTGGCCCGCGGCCGAACTGGCAGCGGCGCCGAGCCTCAATGCGGTCCTGACTGACGAGACTGAGCGGCCGGGCAGACACAAAGAGCTGACGACGATCAAGGCTCACACAGATGCTGAGCAGCGTAAAGTCGGCGCCTATCAGGAGCGGTTCGAAAGGTGGATCACGTCTAGCCACGCGAAGCCTGAAGAGGCGAGTTACGTGTGGCAGGAATTCTATGGTCACGTGACGCCTGAGGATGCGAAACTAGCGGACGATAAGTTGGCAAAGCTTTGGTCCGTGCTGTTGAAACACAAGCGCCATCCGGATCTTGACCAAAAAGGAGTGATTGGCATGCCCGTCTGGGTGGATGAGAATTATGTCCATTCAAGTTCGCCAAGTTCTAGTACCGGTGGCGGCAGCAGCTTCGGCAGTGGCGGGGGCGGCGGTGCCTCCGGTGGTGGTGGCTTTGGCGGCAGTTGGTAAGCAGATAGCAAGGACCTTTCTTAAGGGTCCTTTTTTTGTGCGCAATATCTATCATAATCACTTCCGATTGATTGTGTGTACAATACTTAATATCCACGGAAAGATTGGCTTGAATTGTCAGTAATTGAACATATTTTGTTTGTTTTCTCCCTTGCTTTTTGAAGATACTAGCAGTTACCCCCTTACTTCTTAAATATCAGTATTTTTCAAATCGGCAAATGGACAATATGGACAGCCCGAAACGGGCACTAATAGACAGGACGGTAAAAATTTTTCTATTCATGATTCCTAGCGCCACGTGGCTTGACAGATTAAAATCTATATTTCGAGGAAAGAATATACTATTTTGACCAACCAATTCCATCAGATTTGAGCTATTATAGTCTTGTACATGGACTATTACCGATATTTAGGTATTCTATCAAAGGAGTAATCGATTATGGGAGACAGACATCTAATGAAGCGGTTAGCTGCTGATTCGCGCGATGAGAAGCGGCATTACAAGCTGTATAAGTATGGGAAGCTATGGGCTGTCGCTGGTATTTCTGTCTTGTTTGCGGGCACGCTTTACGTGCAGCAGCCGGAAACGACACATGCGGCTGCCAGTGATGATAGTGATGCGACGACACAAAACGACGCTGACGCGACGATGGATATGAGTGCTACGGTTCGGCTGACACCGAGTGCCAGTGCTGTACAGAAATATTCTGCGGCAGGGACATCTAGTGCAGATGAGGCACCAAGCAAAGAGATTTCACAGCACGCGGCGTCTGGCCAATCGCCAATGTCCTCGACCCCCGCCAAAGCTTCGGTCGCCAATGCGGCAGCCCAATCACACGCTGAGGAGCCAAATGTCTCCGGGCAGACGTCAACAAAGCCTTCTCTAACTGTGACTTATGTAGATGACGAAGCAGATAATACTGATGATGCAACAGTTTATACGGATCACGTCACTGGTGCGCCGGGTCAATCTGGCACATACAGATTCAGCTTACCGGGATATGATTCTAATTATGTGGCGGCATCTGGTCAGCCCACGGATATATCTTATACTCTGCCTAGCGAGGGCACAGATAACATCACAATCCACCTAACGCATAGAATTGATGACGTACATACTGAAACATTTCGCCAAATCACGTACACATATCAGGAAAATGGCAAGCAAGCAAAAAATTCAAAACGACAAACTATTGAATGGACAGGAACAAAAGACGAAGTAACGGGGATAAGCACCTATACGCCATCGGCACCCGAATATGCCCCCGTACCGAGTGGCACGATAGACGGTTACACCGCGGATCAGGCAACAGTACCAGCTGAACCAGTACCGGCGACTGTGGAATTGTTGCCAGGCGAAGACTTTCCTCTAAATTCAGAAGGGCCTCAGGTCGTATTCAAAAAAAATAAGGCTGCGGCAACAGTCACCTACGTTGACGACGCTGAAGGTGGCATCAAAGTGGCCACCGATACGATCAACGGCCGCCTGGGTGACACGGGGACTTATGACGCGGCAAATTATGTAGCCAACGATTCAAAACTCACAGAATACACTTTTGGGAAAATCTCATCTGACCAGAAAAAGCCTATCGAGATTCAGCCCAGCAAGGTGCCATATACATTGACTGGTGATGATACAGATAACTTAGTCGTTCATCTGACGCATCGGATCGATCACATCTCTGGTGATACCGAGCGAGTGATCACGTACTCAGATGAAAAAGGTCATCAACTTAGCGCACCTGTGACCCAAAGAATTAAGTGGGAAGCCTCAAGAGACCGGGTCACCGGAACAGGCATCAACACGCCCAACCCGGTTGGGTATGCCGCGGTCTCCAGCCCACTGATCACCGGGTATTACGCTGACCAGCAAATCGTGCCTGCGGAAGCTGAGAATGCGAATACGCAGGGCGTGCCTGCGCTGCAGACGATCCCTGTGGTTTATCACACTAAGGCGGAAACAGCCAAGGTCCTCTACGTTGATGATACGGAAGGCGATACCGAGGCCGTCAAAATTGACACCATTTATGGGCACTACGGCGACAAGGATGAGTATCAAGTCCAAGTGCCAGCCAACTATGTTTTAGCAAAGGGGCAGTTGGCTAAGCTGCCATATACCCTAACCGACAGCGTGGATGATAACCTCATCGTTCACCTGACGCATAAGGTGACCGATACCAGTGTTGAGACGAAGAGAACGATTCATTATGTGTTTGAGAATGGGAAGCCAGCTGCGCCTGACAAAGTACAGACCATCGAATGGAACGTTTCAAGAGATTCGGTTACTGGTAAGAGCGTTGCAACCGCGCCAACAGCCTATTACGAGGTGATTTCTCCAAGCATTGCCGGCTATTCTGCAACTCAGACTGTTGTGAAACAGGAAACACCAACGCCGCTTTCAGATGCTTCACGGATCAAGGATGAAACGGTAACGGTTAAATACGTTGCCAACGCTGCTGAGCTACAGATCACGTACGTCGCGCGCGGGCAGTCTGGTCAGCCTGATGAGCTCATCAAAACGGATAGGATCACGGGCAAAGTCGGTGATTCAGGCGACTACACACCAGTTGTTCCAGAGGGTTACGAAGCGGCGAACTTCACGCCTGGAAAACCGATCAGCTACACTTTGACTCCATCAGCTCAAGGCATCACGCTTTATCTGACCCGAGTGCCCGACAACAGCACCCCGGGTGGGAACATTAACCCAGGAGGGAACACTAACCCAGGCGGCAACGGCAACCCAAGTGGTAACACTAACCCAGGTGGTAACACTAACCCAGGTGGGAACACTAACCCAGGTGGTAACACTAACCCAGGTGGTAACACTAACCCAGGTGGTAACACTAACCCAGGTGGGAACACTAACCCAGGTGGTAACACTAACCCAGGTGGGAACACTAACCCAGGTGGTAACACTAACCCAGGTGGAAACACTAACCCAGGCGGCAACAACAACCCAGGTGGAAACACTAACCCAGGCGGCAATACTAACCCAGGCGGCAACACCTCCACGACAGGTGGGCAGCCTGCAGGAAATAACCAGAACGCTGGAAATTCGGGTAACGGCGGCCAAACCACTAGCCAAACAACTTCCCGTCCCACTCTTCCAGACACTGACGGAACGACTTCGCAGCAGACGGCGAACGGTGGCGCTGTGACGGTTTCTGCCAAGAACCGGCCGACGCTTCCAGACACTAACGGCACGTCTTCACAGGCAGGAACGAATGCTGGATTCGTGAAAGCCTCTGCTAAGAAACGTCTGACGCTGCCAGAGACTGGCGAGACGGCTACAGTTGGTCTTGCGTTACTTGGTGTTTCGCTACTTGCCCTATTAGGGTTAGCCGAGCGCAAACGCCAGGGTCAGCGTTAAGTCATTAACGGATCGGAAAGGGCAGCTCCTCTTGAGGGGGCTGCTTTTTCTGCTCTTATTCGGTCCATAACAGGCTTGGTACTGCTTTGCTAAAAACAAACGATCCATGGATGATGTACATAACAGTCATGTCGCAAAGCGAGTGAGATTCCAACTCCAGGACTCGTTCCCCGTTTTGCCTCGCCAGCAAGATGGACAAAACTGGGGGCTCACTTTTTGTCAAAATGGTAAAAACTGAGGATGTGAAACTACCGGATGATCAGTTGGCAAAACCTGGTCCGCGCTGTTGAAATATAAGTGCCATCCGGAACTTGACCAAGAGGGGGTGATTGGCATGCCCGTCTGGGTAGATGAAGATTATGTCCACTCAAGTTCGTCAAGTTCTGACACCGATGGCGGTTTTGGTGATGGCTGGTAGTGCCGATTACCGGAATGTCTGATCTTTCTGCAATCCTGGTTGCTTTTACGATAAAAGGGAAATCTAGCCATACTTTAGCGCAGGATACAGAGCGCGAGGAGTATGGTTTTTGATTGCTCAATCTGGGGGTGGTCTGTTAATGACGGGAAAAGAGGGCTAAAATAGGGCCTATAGTAAGCACACATTAGGGACCGTTGCTGTCCAGGTGAACGTAGTGATAGGGACGGCAGCCTAAATTCGTGAGCGTAATGGATTGTTGAAATTTTTGGGTAATTAAGCACATCTGGGCTGGGTGACAAAGCTTGGACTGCAATAGGGGGTAGTCTCATGCAATTTGATAGAAAAAATTCGCGTTTATTCCATGACTCATTTGAGGAAAAAAGTCGGTATAAGTTATATAAAAGCGGTAAGCTTTGGCTTACCGCCAGCATGTCTGTGCTCGTGGCGGGAATGGTTCTGACTAGCAAGACGCAAGTGCAGGCAGCTACGGCAACTGGTGAGCCCGACGTTGCTGGCCCAACAGGGGAATCGATTGCTGGTGCTAAGACTGTTACTTTAGCCTCTAGCCAACCAGGTAAAGCCATGGCGAATGTGGCTCAACCTGCTGCGGCGACACTCCAGGCTACGGCCTTCACGGGGACTGCCGCGACAGTGGAGGGTCAGACTGATAGTGGTTCGGGCCGCTATCAAGTGACTTTGGCCGCAGGGCTGCAAGCGCCCAACTGGGCCGCTGCGGATTTTGAGCAGACTAAGACTTCTGGCACTGACGACGAGTCAGTCGTGACTTTGTCGGCTGCAGGGCTTGCAAAGCTGCAGGCAGCCAATCCGTCGTATACGTTTAGTGCCGCCAATATTAAGCCAGGTGAGCTGGCTGGCGCACCCGCTGCGGTCGACGCGTCGGCTGCCAAGTCAGGCGCAGCCTCGGCTCATTTTGATGTGCCTTCTTCAGTTGATCAGAACCAGGCCTCAACGCAACGCACAAGTATTGACGCGGCTGCTGCGATCGCAGAGGCTAAACAATTGAGCCAAGGGGCACAGAAGACTGTGGCCCAGCTTGACACATACGTGACCCAGGACAACGAACTGGCGAGTCAAAGTGCCTCGGACAATATTCCGCATAATGATGCGCTGACTGCCCTGCAGACCCATGTTGGTGATGAAAATGATCAAGTTTTGGCGCTTACCGCTAATGTGTCTGATGATGTCAGCGAGGACCCAGCCGCGACTTTGAGTCAATTGACGCAAGCGGCGCAGATTTTGAACACGATGAATGAGGAGCTGACCCAGGCCGCATCAATGTTAGATACGGATAGAAACGGTGCCCCAAGTGAAGCCGCAAGTGCTGCTCAGACGGCCTTAGATGCGCTCACCCTACCAGCTGGCACAAGCGGTAAAGTTAACACTTACGGGGACTTAATTCTCAACGCGGCCAGTCCGGCTGATTACCAAGCTGCCGTCGATGTCGTGAAGGGTTCCGGCGAGTTGAAGAGCTTCCGGCAGGTTGTCGATCCTGATACAGACGCCCTGACTGACGCGGCAGGCACTGTGTTTGGAGATATTGGTCAGACACACAATCTGGTTGTTTCTGTGGATGCCAACACCGGAGATAAGATCACCGTTAGCATTCCGAAGGCCTTTCTTTCCCAGAGTGATTCCGTGATGAACGTCTCACCGACTACTTTGTTTAATGCGGGTTATGCCACTGACGCAGCGGGCGTAAACCGATTGATCAATGGACTAAATACATTTACGTACACTGCAGATACCGCTGGCACGCACCAATTTAATATCACGATTACCCTCGGTCGTCCATATGGTAAGGACTCTGATACCAAGTATGCCTATCCTCAGGACACGCAGCTACCAATCACCCTGAGGCACGGTCAGACGGTCAAGACGTTGACTTACACGCTGGATAATGGGTTTAGTCTGCAATCCCCAAGACTAAATCTTCATTCAGGTTATGCCACTTCGGCATCCAATGTTTCGATTGACAGCCTCGTGACGAATCAGGTGTATGAATTTACAATAACTTCGAATGGACAAGGGGACCCCTTAGAATTAAAAACAACTGTTAGTGTCCCAGAGGGTTTTGTAGTTGATGCGGTGACAAGTGATTTTGGTGATTTGGCCGAGACTTCAACAAACGGTGCGACATATACTTTCTCACAACCTGGAGGTGCTGGTACACCTGTAGTCGTCAGCACAGACCACACGTACAATCCCAGTACTCTCAGTGCATTCAATTTGTTGGGTCATTATACCAAGGTGCCCGTGGACAACAGCTTTACTGTGACCCAGGTCCTAGGAAGCACGACGGTGACAGCTAAGCAGAGCTTCCCACTGGTTAAAGATGACACCTCAGCAAACGTTAAGGTCGCGCTTGAACACGGAACGGACTCTTTGTTTTCAAGCCCAAACATCCAAAATAACGAAGTAGTCAAAGTTGATCCAAGCGGCAACGTATTGACTAGTCCTCAGAACTTTCTGGATGTGCCTGTTAACTCAGGAGATCAACTCACTAATAACTCCAATATTGCGTTGACTAACTTCGCCGCTTCTTTCGCCATTGAACCTGGGACGATTATTAACGACGATTCGAGTACCAGTGGTTTGGGCAAACTGTTTGCCAACGTTTCCTCGTTGACCCATTTTCAGCTAATTGTGACGCACAGTAACGGTCAACAAGAAACGTTTTCTAATCTGGATAGTACGGGCCAACTAAGTAGTCAGGTAAATGGCAAGCTTACTGGTGCGTTTGACGATGTGACTAACATCACGCTAAAGGCCGACCGTCTGTTACCTGGTGAAAGTGTGCAGCTATATTACCGCGATTACAGTCTGATCAAGACCGACAAAGCAGTCGGCGATGTCGCCCATTACCCAATTTCGGTGACGAGTGAACAGTTGACTCAGAACTTTGTCAATGATCGGCAGATTATTGCGCCAGTAAATATTAATTATTCTGTTAGTCAGTCATTCACCGCATTAGTACAGATGGCCCCTAACGACCTCGGTGTGCTTCGTCCAGGTGATGTTGTCATCCTTGGGGATACCTTGATTCCAACGCCTGAGACCGCTAGTGGGGTTTACGGTGATTCATATTTCATTGTTCCAACGGGATTTAGCGTCGTTAGTGCAACAGCCAAGATTGGAAATCTGACCGGCAAAGTTGATGATCTAGGAAACATTGGCCCTGGCGGTGCGGATGTTCTCAAGTTTAGTCTTGCTCAGCTTGCGGGTCAGGCGTCTGGCCGGGCAAATATTTCTGTGCAAGTACAAGTCAATGACAACACTCTACCAGGCACGTACACGATTAACGATGCCTTCGGCGGGGTTTTTGTGAACGAGTACATTCCTGCTTATGGTGCGGCAACACCCGTGAATACCATGACGATTGCTGGTCAGCCAGTTAAGTACATTACTGACAACAATAGGACATTCAAATATTCATTCCTTGTCCCTCTATTCTTGGGTAGTGAAAATGGCATTGATGACCCTGCCACGAGTAGTGTGGCTTATCTGACCTATTCGGATGCGAAGCCCGATGCCACCACAGCGCATCTCTCTCGGGGCGCAACGCCAAGCGAAGAGGATGATACAAACGCTGCGAACATCCAACTGGCCTCCGTCAATACAACAACGAATAGTGCCCCTTGGAGCGATAATCTGATTAATCTGCCTACAGTCCAAGATGGGGATCATTTCACAATCGTTTTGACTGGTCCGGGCACGCTGAGCCCGAATTCTCCAGCTGGTTCGAAGCTGCTGTATTCTTCTAAAAAGGTGACCCCTGATCCGGATGGCTCAATCGACCTAAGTTCCTTTAGCGACGTCGTTAGCGAGGACAAATGGGACACCGTTAAGACGGTTGTGCTACAAACCGGGAAACTGTCTCAAAATGATGTGGCTTCTGCAATTCTGCCTGTGAAGGTGCCGTCGATTAACACGGTTATACCGGGTAAAATTGCAAATCTGACGACCACCTTCGTCAGTCCCAAGGCCAATGGCGAGACCTTCATGGCGACGCAGCCGCTGGCGGTTGAGGTTAATCAGGATACTGCGGTGACGACAGAGTATGTGGCAGCCAATCCTGATGGCTCTGCAAGCACGCATCCAATCGCACCCCCAGTCACTCGGGTTTATAAGGCTGGCGATAACTATGAGACAACACCTTTGGCAACAGTGCCAGCAGGCTATGACGGCAGTCAGGTCAATCAGCCGGCAAACGCTCAGGGCATAATTGCAAAGAATCAGAACGCGATTACGGTTACCTATATTTATCCACTGGCGACATTCAAGGCTAGCGTAAACTATGTTGACGATAACAACGATGAGGCCATCGTCAAAACAGATCACCTCACTGGCAAGCTTGGGGCCGTCAACAACTACAGTTTGGTGAAAGCTGCTAACGAGGGCGGGCTTACCGCGCTTGGCTATGTCATCGGCAAGGACGACCTGCCAGCCGGTGACTTGATTGTCTTTAACCAGTCAGCAAGTGGTGACCAGACTTATACGGTTCATTTGAGTCATAAAATGGTCACGGTGACGCCAAGTGCGCCAGGGAATCCTGGCCAACCGATTGACCCTGCCAATCCAGGAGTGCTGTGGCCAGCGGGGTCTGATAAGCAGTCCCTCCAGAAGACGATTACCGAATCGATTCATTACAGTGATGACAAAGCAGACCCCCAAGCCCCTGACCACATTGGTACCGTGGTCTTCGACCGCAACGGGACGGTCGACGCGGTCACCGGCAAAGTGACCTATGACGCTTGGACTGCTCAAAATGGTGATACGACCTTTGATGCGGTCCGCAATCCTGTGGTCTCAGGAATGGTCACTCAGACCAACGGAGTCGGCCCAGTTGGGGATGTCACCGTTGAAGCCGGGAACCTCGATCACACAGTCGTGTATCAAACGCTAGGGGCATGGGTGTCGAATCTACCAGATGTCTCAGCAATCACCTATCCTAATGATCCTACCGACCCGACTCGGACAGCCGCTGCCACGGATGCGAAGTACCCAACAATTCCGTACAAGGCTGGTTACACTGCAAAAGACGCTCAAGGAAACGCGTTGAAGCCAGCAGACCCCCAGCACCCGGAAAAAGGCTATATTCCGCCAGCAGTCCCGAGTGATCTGACTGCGAACACGCCAATCACCTATGCGAAGAATAAGTCGATGATTAATATTGTCTATTTGGACAATACGACCCACCAGTGGCTTGCGACTGATCATGAGAATGGCGCGTATGGTAATTCGAGTGCTTATCATACCAGTACCCGGATTAAGCAGTTTGAAGCGGCAGGTTATCAGCTTGTCGACGACGGTTATCCAGCCGGGGTCGTCTTTGGTGACCACGCGCAAACCTACGTGGTCCACCTGAAGCACGGGACGATAACGGTCACGCCGAACCATCCTGGCGAGCCAGGAAAGCCAGTCGATCCAAAGAATCCAGCGGGCGTGAAGTGGCCCGCTGGTACCGATAAGTCCGCGCTGGAAAAAGTTGTGACCGAAACGATTCACTACGTTGATCAAACCGGTAAGACGCTCGCACCGGATCACCTCGATCGGGTCATCTTTAGCCGGGAGGCGGTTGTGGATGAGGTGCTCGGCTCAGTGCGCTACAGCCCATGGACGGCGGAGAATGACGACACCACTTTTGATGCTGTCAAGAATCCGCTCGTCTCCGGGTACAAAGCTGACTACGCGGGTGTCGGGGCGGTTGGTGACATCACTGCTCAAGCGGCGAACATTGTGCACACAGTTGTTTACACTGCCATCGAGGATGGCGATAACCCCGGCACCCCAGGTGGCAATAATCCAGGGAACCCGGGGGATAACACCCCCGGCACTCCAGACGGCAATAACTCAGGAAATCCAGGGGATAACAACCCCGCCACACCAGACGGCAATAACCCAGGAAATCCAGGTGACAATAACCCCGGCACGCCAGACGACAATAACTCAGTAAATCCAGGGGAAGACAACTCGGACACCACGACTGATAACAATCCAGGTAATCCAGAAGGCAATAACCCGGATGCTCCAGGCGGTGATAACGCCGGCGCTACCCCCGGACGGGCAGGGCTACCAGAAACTGGCAGTTCGACAGGAACAACGCCATCTCGTGCAGCTAACCTGAACAACCGTCGAGACCAACGACAGGCTGGCGACTTGAAGCAGTCTGAGGAGAAGCGGTTACCAAGTACTGGTGATGTTCAGAGCCAATGGCTGGTATCGGTAGGTTTGAGCTTAGCAGCCCTACTTGGATTGGCATCTCTCGATGTGCGTCGGCGTAAGCAAGACTAGATCAGCAATTTGAGGAAGCTAGCGAGTAATTGCCGGCTTCTTTTTTAGTTGCGTCAATAAAAAAATCAACGTTCACGTTTGCTGCATAGATTTGCGACTATTCGCTGTCTTTCTGATAAGAGCTAACTGACTAGGGCTCAAGCCGAGTCGGACCCGTCACTGGCGAGCATAGCTGACCGTTTCTGACGGCGCTTTTCAGCCCATAGCCAAATGTACAAAACTGGGTTCTCCACGGTTTTTGTCAAAATAGCAAAAATTGCGGAGAATGTCATCCCATGTTCCTCGGTAGTATATAAGCATAGGAGCAAGGAGGGATGGCCGATGCGAGTTAAAGATCTGACAGGAGAAAAGTTTGGCCGGCTGACCGTACTCATGCGAGTCGGGACAGCCAAAAACGGGAACGCGGTATGGGAATGCCGTTGTGCCTGTGGTCATACGGTCTCAGTTGATGGGTATCGACTGCGGTCAGGTCAAGTCCGCAGCTGCGGATGCTTGCGTCGGGATGTTGCACGCGAGCGTGCGGCGCTGAATCCAGCCTTTAAGGCTCACCAGCATGCGCATGGGCGCGATTTGACCAATGGGGAAGGCATTTCGCTGAACTCGTTAGTCAAAAGCAAGCGTAATAAGTCTGGTGTTGTGGGTGTCTCTTACAATCCTTCCAACGACCGTTGGTTTGCTCGGCTGCGGTATCGGGGCCGGTACGTGCTGCTCAAGTCGTGCCAGACGTTTGACGAAGCCGTGGCCCTGCGTAAGGCTGCAGAATACCAGTATCTGGGCAAACCGACAGAAGAGTTGGCAGAAAGCGTTCGGTGACACACTCCGGGGAGGGAGTGCGGCGCTGGCCGCTTTTTTTGTCGGTTCACCAAAAAGGCGGCAAATCGCGAAAATGCGATTTGCCGCCTTGCTTGTGCTAACTGTGAATACCGAAGTTGATAACGCCAGAAAGGCTCTCCCAGTATGCGGCTAGCATCGCCGCGCCGGCAGCCAGATCTGGGGCTCCACCGCCATTGCCATGATGTTGTTGCAAGCTCATGGAAAATGGGGTGTAAACCATCTGGCGGTTTAAGCGTTCACCCTGAAACATCGCCACTATCTGGGCCTGGGGCGCGGTCTGAGCGCTGCGATCAGCCTTGGCAGCGTCACTGGCCTTGTGGGCGGTCAGCGCTGGAAGCAGGGCCTGATATTCACTTGGCAGGGGCGTGGTCAGCGTGGCCTCCTCTGCGCGCTCAACGGTAATGATGAGCGTTTGGTTCGTGGCAGGAAACGCGGTCAGATCGGTTGCAGGGTTGATCAGCACGGCATAGCCGGCCACCACCAGGGACTGGGTGAGCTCATGAAAATTAAAGGTAATCGGGTCTCCAGGCACGCCTGTGACCATGGCGGTTTGCAGTGGTTCGCCAGTGTCGGTATCGACCACGATCACAGTTAGGCGGGTCGTCCTGCGGGCCGGCACTGCCTGCTTGCGACCAGCGCGAGCTGCCGGTGCCGTTTGGGTGACCTCAGACTCCGGCGCTAGTAGTGCGGCGGCGTGAGCCGTGCTTGGTTCAGGTAACGCAGTGGGCTTGGCCGTTTGCGTGGTTGGGTGCTGATGCTGCGCGGCTTCACTCGCTGCGATGCTCTGAGCAATTGAGTTGGCCTCGGCAATGGCGGCACTCTCCGCAGCCTCACTGGCTGCCTTACTCTGAGCGATGGAGTTAGCCGCGGAGATTGCAGCACTTTGCGCGGCCTCACTGGCTGCTTTGCTTTGGGCAATCGAGTTAGCCGCGGAGATTGCAGCACTTTGCTCGGCCTCACTGGCAGCCTTGCTTTGGGCAATCGAGTTAGCCTCGGAAATAGCGGCACTTTGCGCGGCTTCGCTGGCTGCCTTGCTTTCAGCGATGGAGTTAGCCTCGGAGATGGCGGCACTCTCCGCAGCCTCACTTGCTGCCTTGCTCTGGGCAATGGAGTTGGCCTCGGAAATTGCGGCACTCTCTGCGGCTTCGCTGGCTGCCTTGCTTTGGGCAATGGAGTTGGCTTCGGAAATTGCGGCACTCTCTGCGGCTTCACTGGCTGCCTTACTTTGGGCAATCGAGTTAGCCTCGGAAATAGCGGCACTTTGCGCGGCTTCACTGGCTGCCTTGCTCTGAGCGATGGAGTTAGCTTCGGAGATTGCAGCACTTTGCGCGGCCTCACTGGCTGCCTTACTTTGGGCGATGGAGTTAGCTTCGGAAATGGCGGCACTCTCCGCAGCTTCGCTGGCTGCCTTACTTTGGGCAATCGAGTTAGCCTCGGAAATAGCGGCACTTTGCGCGGCTTCGCTCGCCGCCTTGCTTTGGGCGATAGAGTTGGCCTCGGAGATCGCAGCACTTTCAGCGGCTTCACTCGCCGCTTTGCTGGCCGCAATACTTTGCGCTGCCGATGCGGCACTAGACCCGGCCTCACTGGCGGCACTTGAGGCGCCTAAGTCGGCGTTGCTGCTTGGCTGCTGGCGTGTCACTTGAATCGCTTTGGTCAGCATGCGCGTTGTCAGGGCAAAGGTGATCTGGCTGCTTTGGCCTTGCGCCAGGACGTAACCCTTAGGCGGCTGGGCGACGTAAGTCCCAGTCGCCTTCAAGCCAACCTGTTGGTGCACGGTGGCAATGACCTGGCTGCCTGCGATGTAGTTGTAAGTCAGCACGGCGGTGTCCTTGCTTGCCGGGTTGACGGCCAGGCTCCCCTGGATGCTGGCAGGGACGACATAATTGGCCTTACCAGTGGCGGCCGCGATGGCTGCGGTCAGCTTTGCCTGCCCCTGCGCCGTCAAATTGGCGGTGTAGACGCCAGCAACGGTGTCGTCATCGACCACACTGAAATCGCCAGCAGCCAGTGTGACGGTTGCAAGCGTCTGGTTAGTGTCGGGCGTCTTGGCGGTGAGCTCGCTGCCGATGAAGTGCTGAGAGGCCGGCGTGCCATCGACCGTGCTGGACAGCACGCTCCAGGTCGTGTGAACCGGAGCCGAGGCGGTGGTTGAAGCCGTGACTGGCGTCGTTGGCAGGGCCGCTGGCGCCACCAGCGCGGCGCCGGTCAGTGCGGCAGCGCCCAGCAGGAGAGTTCCGATTTTATTCACGTTGTGAGGTGATTTCGGCATCACTATCGTCCTTTCCTTTCAGCGCAAAGGGGTCACTCACGGTTTGCGGGACCACTGACTGAATTTTGGCCTGTTTGACCCGCACCGTCAAGTCCGCCAGCTCCCGCCAGTCTGCAGGGGAAGGCGGGTTGGCCCAAGTGACCTGGGGCACACTCAGGCTAGGGTCTGCAAAGTCCGAGAGATAGACGTCAGTGTGCTTAGACAGCTGGTGCTCGACCACGATGAACGCGTTATCGAAGCTCGACAGCGTGCGCGAGATGTAGTCGGTGTAAATTGGCCCTTGGGCAAAATCGACGCAGACGTAAACTTTATCGCGCAGCGCTTCAGTCGGCACGTAGTTGATCAGCGTGAACATGTAGGAAAAGTACAGGTTGACCGCCATCGTCCGGTTCAGCACCGGATCGCCGCGCTTGGCCAGCTGGCTGATGAACGTCAGGATCAGCTCATCAAAGCCAGGGTAAAGATTGGCAAAAAAGCTGATCTGCTGGTCGTCGATGAAGGTCGTCGGCGCCAGGTAGAACGTGACCATTTGCACGTGCAGCCCGAATAGCGCCTGCCGCAGCGCGCTCAGATCCGTATTGCCCGGGTCCTCCAGAATGTGCTGGGACTGAACGAGCATCAGGAATTCGTCGGTCATTCGCCCGGCCTTAGGCAGGCGCGCGGCCGAGATCAGGTCGGTTTCCATCGCCGGTGGCAGGTAATGCCAAATGGCCAGAAACGCGTACAGGTAATCGAGCTCGGCTGGAGTGACGCCGAACTGCTTGGGTAAAATTTTGTGGATTCCGTCGAGACAGCCATTGGCGCCGGGCAACTCGAGCGTACTCGGCAGCACTTTCTCAATGTGCTGGCCGTTCATCATGCGCAGTAGCCAGATCTTGAGGAAAAAGCGCAGCTTGGTTGCTTGTGTCGGCAGCAGAGCCACGTTCAGTTGGGCCTCCAGCGTGCGGATCAGCGCTTCAACGGTTTCGTCCAGTTCGCTGAAGGGGCTGGCGATGCCATTGTAGGCGACAAAGTAAAACTGGAAGAGGGCCAGCCGGGTCGCAAACTCCGTGTCCTCCGGCGCGTGCGGCGAGAGAAAATCATCCGCCAGCGCGGTTTTCAGTTGCGCCGCCGCCTCGTAGAACTTGGCGTTAGAGATGAAGTGCTCCTGCATGTATTTACTTTTAGGGGTGCGATTGGAGAAGAAAAACTGATACTCGAACACCGTGAACTCGTAGCTGCGCTTCAGGTACATCACGCGCAGCTTCTGCAGGATCACCTTCGTGAGATGATGCGCGCGCCAGTAGCCTTTTTCCAGGTCGTCGAGGTAGCTTGGGGTCTTGGTGGACACCGCCACCAGGTCGGCGTTCAGGGTGTCGAAGACCTTGTTTAACTTGTACTTGGTCAGGCCAAACTGATCTTGGAGCATGGTTTCTGAAAGCGTCTGGTTTGCGGCGTTGCTGATGGTCTGCAGAATCTGGTAACGCGCTTGGTCTTCCGCGTTGAACAGCGCTGACTCGTTCATGGTGGCACCCCCTCTCGAATTTATCCCCCATATAATAAATATTATACTGCATTTTGAAAGCTGTTAGAGATGAAAAAAAGCCCCGGCTGGGCGGCCGAGGCGTGCGCCGTGGGTCACACTGTGACTTCGTGGTGCATTTTCTTTTCCAAAAAGGCGAGGAGCTTGGTCAGGCTGTAGGTCATGATGAAGTACAGGACCATCGCGATGGCGATTGGTAAAACGCCGCGGTAAGTGTCGGCCTGCACGATGCGCATCTGGTAGATGAGATCGGCCACGCCGATGATCGAGACGATCGAAGTTTCCTTGATCAGCGAGATGAACTCGTTGCCGAGCGCCGGCCAGATGTCGGTGAGGGCCTGCGGAAACACGACGTAACGCATGGTGTCGCGCTGGCTGAGCCCCAGACTGCGCGCCGCCTCGGTTTGCCCCTTGGCGATGGCCTGGATGCCCCCGCGGAAGACTTCGGAGACGTAGGCCGCCGAGTTCAGCCCGACCGCCAGCGTGCCGGCGACCACCGCCGAGACGTTGTAGAACGTCCCGATGCCGAAGTAGATAAACATGACCTGGACCATCAGCGGCGTGCCGCGGACAAAGGTGACGTACGCGTTGGCCAGCTGCTTCAGCCAGGTGATATGCCCCAGCCGGACGAAGGCGAGACCGGAACCCAGCAGGACCCCGATAATCACGGCGACCAGCGAGATGCCGACGGTGTACTCAACGCCCTTGGCGAAGTAGGTCCAGTAGTGCCACATGGTGTGGGTCTTGGCGCCGGTCGAAATGTACTTGGACGCCTCGGGCAGGAACTGCTTGTTGATCTGGTCCTTCTTATGAATTTTGGCAATGCTTTTGTTGATGGCGGCCTGCAAGGCATACGAGCCCTTCGGCAGCGCAATGGCGTTGCCGGATTCGGCGCCGGACACCGTGAACTTGCCATCGATGGCCGCGAGCGTCGGGTCGGAATTGGCGTATGCCACCGCGGAGGCAGAGTCCTTCACGATGCCATCGATTTTGTGCGCCTTGAGCGCAAGCACCAGGTCGGATGCGTTTTGCATGCCGACGACCTTAGCACCGGGCATCTGCTGCTTGACCAGGTTGTAGGCGATGCTGCCGACCACCGCGCCGACTTTCTTATCATTAAAGGACTTGCGGTCCGAGTACAGGCCCTTGTCGGTTTTGAGAATGATGATGTCCTGCTTGGACGTGTAGTACGTGTTGGAAAAGTCCACGTGCTGCTTGCGCTCGGCGGTCGGGGAGAAGCCGGACAGGATCATGTCGACTTTGCCGGTTTCCAGCGCGACCAGCAGCGAATCGAAGTCCATGCGCTTGACCACCAGCTTCACGCCGAGGTCCTTGGCAATTTGCTTGCCGATCTCGATGTCCATGCCGACCACCTGCTCCTTACCGTTCACATTGGTCGTGAACTCGTAAGGCGGGTAATTCGGCGAGTTGCCCATCACCAAGGTGCCTTTTTGCTGGATGCGAGCCAGGGAGTCGTCGGTGGCCGCGTGGACCGGCTGCGGTTGGGCGATAGCGGCCAGGAGCCAGACCAAGAGGCCGAACAAAAGCGGGTAAAGCCATGTGTGCTTATGCATGTTTATATTTCCTCCAAGTAAATATTGAGATAAGCATACATCCGAATAAATAAACATGCAAAAAAAATTCGGTTCAATCCTTCATCAACCCTTTGCGAAGTATGCACTCAGGAGACAACGTGAGCTGCACCGCAGAGGGTTTACAAGAAGATAACGACGAACTAATTTGAGACAACTGAGTTCACAATACAATTCGCAGCTTGATCTAGTGCACGAGTCTTGCTTCTAAATGACAAGGCAACAATTATTCATCGGCCCGCGGTGGCAGTTGAAGCTAAATCTAGCAGCCGGCAGGCCCCTAAGGGCTCCATTGGATCTGCCGTTATATATCGGCTGTTTTTAATTGAAAATAAGAGTCGTCTGAATGAACATATATTTCATATATCTAGTATTGATATAAATTAGATTATTAAAACCATAGGAAGCATCTAACTGCAACCCATTTCTTTCCTACCATGTATTGACTGGAAAAGTTATTGTTTGCCGCGTGACCACCTTCTTTGGAAACGCAAAACCCGTTATCCTAAGCAAAAAGAATTCGCGATAATAAATATAATAGAATAACATAGACCATTCTTAAAGTGCGCCTATCTCTAATCACTATTGTGACCTGTATACCGGCACAATTGGGGCAGACCAAATCACTCGGTGACTGGCTGCCTGGCATAATCCTTGATAAGTTAAGGACTTACATCAAAATTGCCGCGAATATTGAAAGGACTGAATAAAACGGTCGATAAATATTCAGAGCCCTGAAAGTTAACAAAAAGGCGACTAAAGAGATAAAATAAGGTCGGTACAGGCGAGCAAATATCGCCTTTCCCCTCGGCGGTCGCTGTTATGAATGAACTTGATAGAACTGACTAGGGCTTGATAAGACCGTTCTAAAATGCGAAATGGTGCCAACAATAAATCCGAGTCATATTCGCAAATGATTCTTTTGATAATTGACCTGCTGGACAGGTGACTTTTTGTTATGCTAATCGAGTATAGTCTGTGCATCGAACGCCTGCATTCAAGGCGGTGCAGATGCTGGGCATTAAATTCAGGGGGACATATAAGATGAATTTCTTTGTTAACGCGCTCATGCAGAAACAGAAGTCAGGGATCGAACATGCTGAGCTGACTCGGCTTAGGCTGTTCAATCAACACGACACACCGGCTCGGATCGTGCTGCGCAACTATGACCCAGTGCTGCACCAAACGCTGAAAGATGATGGCGTTGATGAAGCCCAAGTCATCAACATGTTTGATTATTATCAGCAGACTCAGGCGACGCCATTTAACCCGACTAAGGTTAAGGATCTTGATTTCGGGGTCTTGAACACCACCACTGAGTTTGAAGCTGAGCACCATCGCTACTTGGTTTACACGCCGCAGCATCAGTTGGTCGCCCGCGTCAATGTTCGCGATGATACCGAAGAAGTCACCTCAACAGAATTGTTTGATGGCTTCAACAATCTCTATCGGGTCGATTTTTACGACATTCGCGGATTTGTGACCTTGCAGCAGTGGTACTCCCCAGATAACAAGATTGAAAACGAGGTTTGGCTCACGCCGGCCGGTGTGCCCGTGGTGCACGCGTTTAACCGGGCGGACGTCAACGGTGATATTTCTCAGTCCGGCTGGCTGCTCACGCCAGTCAACGGCCAGGTCTTTTCATTCGACACGATCGACGAGCTGTTTGGCCACTTCCTCAACCAATTGAACGACGACTTTTGGGATGATAAGCAGCCCAATGTCTTCATCCTTGACCGGTCGACCATTGCGGACTACACCATGATTCATTTCCGGAAACCGGCGTACCGCGTGCTTCACTTCCACAACGCGCAGGCCAGTGCGCAGGACCCGATGCACTCGATCGTCAACAACAATTATGAGTTTGACTTGAGTGTCATGGATCAGTTCGATGCGTCCATCACTGCGACCAAGCGCCAGGCGAAAGATATTGAAGCGCGTTTCCATCCCCGGACACCAATCTTCACCATCGCCGTTGGGGTGGTGCCAGAACGCCTGTTGAACGCCCCGCGTGTACCAGTGAGTGACCGCGAGTTCGGGAAAATGGTTGTTTTTGCCCGTGTGGCCCCCGAGAAGCAATTGGATGATTTGGTTCGGGCCCTGGGCATTGTCCACAAAGACTACCCGCAGGTCTCACTTGATATTTACGGCTATGCGGATTCAACCAATAACTATGAGGCCCGCCGCAAGGTCCTGGAAGCTGCCAAAGAGGTCGGCATGGAAGACCAGGTTCAGCTGAAAGGCTACACGACCGACATTGATACAGTCGAGAACAAAGCCATGATGTACGGTTTAACCTCGGTAATGGAGGGCTTCAACCTGGCAATCATGGAAGCAAGTGCCCATGGATTGATTTCATTCACTTACGATGTCAACTATGGCCCTAACGAAATTGTTGAGGATAAAGTTTCCGGGCGCGTGACGCCATATAAAGATATTCCAGCGATGGCTGAAGCCATTAAACAGGTGCTGGCTGACAAGAGTCTCGCTCAGAAGTACTCGGATGGCGCGTACGACTCCTCAAAGCGCTACGCCCCAGATGCGGTTTGGCGCGAATGGCAGGCGTTGCTTGATGAGGCGCAAAAGCGCTGGCCAGCTAAGCTCGCGGCGCTGCCAACTGCGGCTGAGAAATAGGGAGGACAGAACATGAATTATTTTGTTAGTGAAAGCAGCTACTTATTCAACTCGGGAACTGAACATTCCCAAGCCAAGCGCACGGCGCTGTTCAATGCGATGGGTAACGAAGCAAAATTTGTGACCCGGAACTATTCCCGTTTTCTTAACCGTGATTTAACTCGTGAAGGCCTGACCCAAGCGGAAGGGCTCAACATGTATGACTACTTCCAAGGAATCACTGAAGTTGAACGGAAGGAGCAACCCCTGCGGCTGCTGAAACAGATTCCGCTAGACGAGTACCATCTGGTTTCGACCAATCCCAACTACACATGCATGGAACACGATGGGCGGCCGATTGCCAAAATCAACGTCATGCCGGCCACCGTTGGGTTGATTGATAACATCAACTACCGTGACCGCTTTGGCCATGATGTGATGCGGGAAAATTTCGATTGGCGCGGGTTTAAGTCTTCAGTGGACTACTTCCATCAAAATGGCGATTTAGGCACTCAGCTGTTCCTTAACCGCGATGGCCAACCAGTCATTGAAATCACCCACATGAATATCGGTAAGAAAGTTCAGCCGACAATGTGGAAGCTGCTGAATTATAAGGGCCACAGTTATCGCTTTAACAATGAGAATCAGATGTTCCTGTTCTTCCTGAATGAATTAATGTCTCAGAATCCTGGCTCGACGATTATTTCCGATCGCCGTTCGCTGGATCCAATCATTGCAGACGTGCAAAATGCGGCTGCAAAGTTTGCTTATTTCCACGATACGCATACGCCTGATGTTCAAGCACCGGTTCATGGCAAGCTGTATGATGCCTACAAACTCGCGCTAGAGGATCGGCCAGAAGCATTTGATGCAGTAATTGTGCCAACAGAAAAGCAGCGCGCAGATCTGGCACAGCGCTATCCGGAAGATCATTTTATTGCCATTCCGGACACTTACGTTTCATCCGAACAGCTGGCTGCTGGGCGGGCTGCGTCAAGTAATCGCGAACACCGTATCATCTTTTCCGGCCGCTTGGCGCCTGAAAAGCAGCCTGAGCACGCAATTCGCGTACTGAAGAAGGTTTTGGATCAGGTGCCAGACGCACAACTCGAATTCCGCGGGTATGCGTCGTCGGACGACGAACAAAAGCAGCTTGACGAGCAGGTCAAGACACTGGCGGTCGAGGATCACGTGACATTCGGTCCATATCTGGCGCCGACTGAATTGCCTGATCGTTTGAAGGACAGTGCCGTGATTGTTCAAACCTCTCGCGAGGAAGGCCTGGGCATGAACCTCATTGAGGCAATGGCCTATGGTGTGGTGCCTGTCTCGTTTGGTATCACTTATGGCACCAATGATTTGATTACTGACGGCGTCAATGGCGCGATCGTCGCGCAGAACGATGATGATGCCATGGCTGCTAAGATTATTGAATTGCTGACTAATTCTGATTTATGGCACAAGGAGTCTAAAGCCGCAATCGCCAAAGCGGCGACTTACGATGCGAAGACTGTCTATAACGCTTGGGATGGCATCCTGGCCAAAGCCTGAGTTGAAAGATGACCTGTGCCATTTAAGGAGGTGGTTAGCAACAGCTGAAGCCTCGAGTATGAGACAGCTGTTTTAAAATTTTATATTCAAGATAAATTTATGGGATTAAGTATGTAATAGGAGTGAGGTTCAGATGAAGTTTAATAATTTTAAGCGGAACCCTAATGCAAAAGTCACCCATTATAAGATGTATAAGGATGGTAAGAATTGGGTTTTCGCTTCTGCAGTTATCATCGGCCTCGGCATCACTGGGAGTGTTCTGACAACGCAAGCCAATACCGCATTTGCGGATACGACTAATACCGTTGCTACAGTTGCCACCCCTGCAACATCAGACAAGGGATCAGGCGCATCAGATTCAGCTGAAGTTTCAAGTGCAGCCTCAGCTAATTCTGAGAACCCTGTCGCTTCAGGCACGCAGGACGCAGTTTCAGCTGCCCCTGCTGCCGCTGGGCAGAGTGACAGTTCTGATTCAAGTCAAGACGTTGCAACTAGTGCTGTTGAGACATCACAAGCACCTTCAGAAAACACCACTTCTAACGGCGCGACGTCTTCAGACGCGACCGCCGTTAAGAGCGCATCTGCGGAACAGGTCACTGTCTCCGCAGCTTCAGACTCAGCGACTACGAAGAGTCAGTCGGCTAACTCGAGCACTTCATCAAGTGCGTCAGCAGAATCAGCTGGCTCGAGCAGCGCTGCGACAAACAGCGTCGCCAGTGACGCCGCAGTGACGACGACCGTCAATACTAATGGCGATATTACAACCACCATTGGCGACTCAGCCGCTGAAAGTGCCACGTCCCTGACCACTAGTCAGGCCAGCGCGGCTGCTTCTCAGGCTCAGCTGGACCTGCAAACCGCCGGTATTACCACCGCGCAGGTTGAGGTGCTCAACAATGAGCTGAAGGTTTCTTTGGTCACGACAACCGATCAGAGTAAGACGATTGTTGCTGCCATTGACAACACCGTTCGTCAGTACAAGCTGACCGCTGAAATCGATCAAATGGCCGCGGCGCCTGCAATCAACACCAGCAGCAACGACTACCAAAGCGGCTACAACAAGGCGCAGGATAACCTGGACAAGACCGCAGGTTGGGGTTCTCTTTCGGGGCCTCTGGGGTCAATCGTTACCATTGGCAACGTTAATGGTTACACCGATCTTGCTGCTTTGAGTAAAGCTTACACTGCGGGCCTTTCGTATGCTAAGTATCTGCAGGATGGAACTACCCCTGACACGAACAATAATGATTATTTACTAGTCATTAAAGATACCGGTATTTTTGGCGTCGGTTCCAGCAAGCCAAACTCGAGTCAGATGAATAACGTTGACTACATGAATGGCTACAAAGCGTTCGTCGCCGAGTGGGCCACCAACATGAAGCAGTACTTTGACAATCAAGGCAAAGCGCTGAATGATCAGGCTGGGTTGTACGCCAACTCCATTCCTTACGATAAAGACAATGGGAATGGCCAAAACTCTGGTATCTTGAGTGGCACGTCGTCAATCCAGGGCAAATTAGCTATTAACATTGCCAGCTTGGGCGATGGCTTTGCGAATAACAATACCCAGATCAGAGCAATTTGGGATCAGGCGGCTTCTTCTATTAGTTCGACTAATTCCGTCATTAGGGAATCAGTTTCGCGGATGGAACAGACAGCTTACGCGTATGTACCAATGTTCCAGACTCAAATTCAGTCGTACATGATCAAGCAGATGATCTCGAACCCTACGTTCATGGGCACCCAGGACGATATCGACAAAATGTTCGATGGTGTTGGTAAGACCTTCCTGGATGTTATCGAGTCGGCTCCTGGTTGGACGAATGGCGTTGACGTAGGGATTGCCGGGCTCTCTGGCTCAGGCGTTGATTACGTTTCTGAACTGCCAAGTGCCTTGATTAATGAAGTTTATCTTGGTATTCGGTCAACAATCGAGCAGGCCATGGTTATCGCTGCCCGTGAAGGTCTGTACAAGTACCTTGATGATTTCTTGGGTCAGGATGCTGGTAACAGTAGTGAAACTGGGACAATCGATCTTGGCGCTAATCCGCTGACCAGCACGAGCGAACCTGCTTATAACTGGGGTCGTGCAGCAATTTCCGGCGGTGACAGCAAGATTTTATCCGCTGAGAAGTCTCAAAGCGCTAACGACACAATGACTCTCGGTCAGTCTATTGTTTATCGGTCGATGCAACAATTGGTCGGCAAGACGCAAAATGGTGCATGGAATAAAGACGCGCTGAAGGACGCTGCGATTGCGCAGGCGGTTACGGATGCGAATACCACCAACCAACTTGACGACAATGCCGTCAACGCGATGTTCCTGCCGGGTGGTCAGTTTTACTTTGACTCTGCCCCATTCAAGGACGGCAGTCAGTCATCTGACTACGCGACCCGTACTGCCGGTGTTCGTCAGACCTTGCGTGAGACGTATGAAGCCGAGTACTGGGCGGTTCGTAAGGCCATTGAAGACTTCACGAAAGACCCAGCCCACATGCACACGTATAAGCTGGTTGACGGCAAGCTGACTGATATTACCGATCAGCAGACCTCAAGCAGTACTGCGCAGGGCACGTTCCTGTACACTGTTACCACGCTGGCGACTGGGACCATTCGTCAGAACTCTGACGGTACGACGTCTAATTGGTACCAGCAGTATTCTGACCTTGGCACGGATATTACCGTTGCCGATTATCAGAACATCTGGAATTACCTCCAGAGCTTCAACTTTGGTCAAAACGCGATGCAGGCGGCCGATGAGGCTTCCCATGTTGAGCAAGACGGGAATCTGAAGTCAGACTACACGTCATTTGACCAAATCAAAGCGGACTGGGGTACCAAGGTTACAGCGTCACTGTTTAATACCAACACTGGCGACACTTCGAAGCTCACTGCCAGTTTGTTGACTGAGTTCCAGAACATTCCTGGCGCCATGGACAAGCTGCAGACGCTTGCTGCTTCTTCTTTTGTTCCTATCTACAACTATGAAGCGGTTCAAGCAAACACTGGGTTCCGTGCCGGCCAGCAGGCGGTCTACGACGAAGTTAAGGCGCAGACTGATGCGGACGGAAACTTCAACGGTACGCTGAAGGGTAGCGATGTTCCGTTCAGCGGTGCCTTCCAGTTGGCTAACGGCACTGCCGGTGCCGGTTCATACGACGGCACCGATGATGGTACTGGTGAAGTCCAAGCAGGTAGCACGACCCACGAATTCAACAAGCCAAACACCATTGGTGCTGACACGTCGACGGCTAACTACTTCACGCCTTCAACGATTGCTGGCAAAGGTCAGGCGTTCAAAGATGGCTATAACAAGAATGTAACTGCCTTCAATGAACTACTGATCAAGGCCAACGGTCAGCCTTCAGCACAGTGGAATGCTGATCTACAGAAGAACGCTGCAACCACACTTCAGGGCTTCACTGTAAGCACGAGTTCGGCCACCGCAACGAAGAACAATGTTGCTGCGCCGAAGACTGGCACCACGTTTGAAGGCACCAACGACGGGGATACTGCCGTTGCCGTAAACAACGTGACTGTGCAAGGGCCAAAGATCGGTAACTGGACTTCCAACACATTTAATGGCACGCTGAGTCCTGCTTCACCCACTAACGTGACACTCCAGTACACCTACACTGATCCAACCACCGGTGCTGCGTCTGCTGCCAGTGATGCAGGGACTGCCGCGAAGAGTGCTGCTAGTGAGGCAAGTTCTGCACCAAGTCTGTCTAACGATGCTGCCAGCTATGCATCCACGGCGAAGAGTGCGGCCTCAGCTGCCTCCTCAAGTTCATCGCTGACTGGTTCGCTGGCTACCGGAATTGGTTCGATGTCTCAGGCCAACCCAACTAACCCAACCGTTGCCAGCGCTTCTGCGGAAATTGCTAAGCAAAGTGCAGCTGCTTCAACTGCAGCCTCGACTGCGGCCTCTGCGGCCAGCGATGCTTCACTTTCCGCTTCTGCGGCTAGTGCTGCTGTACCGCTGATCCAGAGTGCTGCCACCGCGGCTTCGACTGCTGCTTCACAGGCTTCTAGTGCTGCGGCAGCGGCCTCAGCTGCAACTGATGACGATACAAAGACTAGCCTGAGCAGCGATGCGCAGAGCTACGCAAGCACTGCAAAGAGTCAGGCATCGACTGCTGATACGCTTAATACTGGACTTCAGTCAGATGTTTCAGCAGCTTCAAGCGCCGCACAAATTGCGCTGGGTGGTTCCTCAGCTGCTTCGACTGCTGAGTCCCTTGCCCAAGCTGCCTACGATCAGGCTAAGGCATCATTGAATAATTCAGATGCTTCGAACGCCAAGTCGGATGCAAGCACGGCCAGCTCTTCAGCTAGTCAGGCAAGTGTTTCCGCTTCTGGTGCTAGTGGTGCCTCGACGAAAGCAGGGAGCTACGCCAGTGATGCCAAGAGTTCCGCCTCTGCTGCTGATAGTTCATCCAGCCTGGCTTCGAGCGCTGCAACTAACGCTGGTAGTCTTGCTTCCCAATATCCTTCCAACGCCGACGTGTCCAGCGCTGCGAGTGCGGCATCCTCAGCTGCAGTGATTGCTTCTTCAGCAGCCTCAGTTGCTGATTCTGCTGCTACCGCAGGTTCTGCGGCGGCAAGCAAGGCTTCTGATGCGGTGACACAAGCAAACTCTGCTGCGTCTGATGCAAACTCTGCGGCTTCTGCCGCAAGCACGGCATCGTCGCTTGCTGGTTCTGCTGCCTCTGCAGGCAACAGTTCAGCAGCTGCGAGCTATGCCAAGACGGCTTCAACTGAAGCCAGCGCTGCATCTAGTGCCGCAGTCGTCGCTTCGGGTGCCAGTGATGCGGCTAACTCTGCTGAAACTGACGCATCCACTGCGGCTTCGATTGCTTCCTCAGCTGCTTCAGCCGCTTCAGTAGCTGCAAGCACGGCTGTTGATGAAAATAACAAAGCTGTCTCTGCTGGATCTGCAGCTGGGTCTGCAGCTGGTTCATCAGCTGCTAGCTCAGCCAACAGTGGTGCAAAATCCGCTGCTAGTGATGCTTCGAATGCGAATAGCGCTGCTAGTGCGAATGCCGACTCAGCCGCTGCACATGCGACTAATGCCGACAGCTACGCAAGCAATGCGAGTGAATCTGCTAAGGCCGCTGACAGTTCTGCCAGCGACGCTTCCAGCGCGGCTAACACGGTTGCCAGCCTTGCTTCGGGCAATCCAAGCAATGCTGTTGTAACATCAGCCAACTCAGCTGCAAAGAGTGCTGCTAGTGCTGCCGGATCCGCTGCTTCTGATGCTGATTCGTTTGCTGGTGATGCCAGCGCCGCAGCATCTAACGCTGATTCTGCTGCCGTGGTTGCTAAGTCTGCGGCGTCAGTTGCATCATTGAATGCTTCGCTTGCTTCTTCGTCTGCGATGGATGCCAGTGCCGCTGCTAAGTATGGTGATCCGTCTGGTGCGGAGAGTGCTGAATCTGCTGCTAAGAGTTACGCCACTTTGGCTAACTCCGCCGCTACCGTAACATCAGCTGCCAATAGCACTGCTGCTAGCGATGAAGCAACGGCTAGTGTCGCTGCTGATTCTGCCGCTTCAGCTGCTACGGTTGCTTCCACAGAGGATGCAAAAGCTAAGGCAGCCTTGTCTGATGCGCAAAATGCAATCAGTGCGGCTTCTGCTGCAAGTGGTGCTTCAAGCTCTGCTAGTGTTGCCAGCTCAGCTGCATCTGATGCTTCGATCTCCGCTTCTGGCGCTTCGGCTGCTCAGACTAGTGCTGATTCGGATGCATCGCGTGCTGCCAGTGATGCTTCGCAGGCGGCGAAGGATGCCAGTGCTGCTAGCTCTGCCGCTAGCCACGCCGGTGACGTTGCCAGCCAGTATCCTAACAACTCGGCCATCAGCTCCGCCGCTTCGGTTGCAAGCTCTGCTGCTGCAAAGGGCAGCTCCGCTGCTTCGGATGCTTCGACTGCCAACTCCGCTGCTCAAAGTGCCGCTGTGATTGCCAGCTCCGCTGCTTCCGTTGCTGACTCCGCTGCCGGTGATGCTTCTGATGCTAAGTCGGTTGCTCAAAGTGCTGCAAGCGTTGCGGATAGTACCGCTGCTTCCTTAGCTGGATCTTCAGCTGCTTCGAGTTCTGCTAGTGTTGCCAGCTCTGCTGCATCTGATGCTTCGATCTCTGCTTCTGGCGCTTCGGCTGCTCAGACTAGCGCTGATTCGGATGCATCGCGTGCTGCTAGTGATGCTTCGCAGGCGACCAGCGATGCCAGTGCTGCTAGCTCTGCTTCTAGCCACGCCGGTGATGTTGCCAGCCAGTATCCTAACAACTCGGCCATCAGCTCTGCTGCTTCGGTTGCAAGCTCTGCTGCTGCAAAGGGAAGCTCCGCTGCTTCAGTAGCTAACAGCGCTGCAAGCGACGCCAGCTCCGCTGCTTCAATTGCTGACTCCAATGCTGCCGCGGCTTCAACCGCTGCAAGCACAGCCAACACTGAAGCTAGTGCTGCCAGCTCCGCTGCTGCTGCCGGTGATTCGAGCGCGGCTTCTGAGCACGCAAGTGCTGCTAAGTCCGCTGCTTCGGATGCTTCGACTGCGAACTCCGCGGCTCAAAGTGCTGCAAGCGACGCCAGCTCCGCTGCTTCCGTTGCTGACTCCGCCGCTGGTGATGCTTCCGATGCTAAGTCGGTTGCTCAAAGTGCAGCAAGTGTTGCGGATAGTACCGCTGCTTCGTTAGCTGGATCCTCAGCTGCTGCAAGTGGTGCTTCGAGCTCCGCTAGTGTTGCCAGCTCTGCTGCATCTGATGCTTCGATCTCTGCTTCTGGCGCTTCGGCTGCCAAGAATAGCGCTGATTCGGATGCATCACGTGCCGCAAGTGATGCTTCACAGGCGACCAGCGATGCCAGTGCTGCTAGCTCTGCTGCTAGCCACGCCGGCAATGTTGAAAGTCAGTATCCTAACAACTCGGCCATCAGCTCTGCTGCTTCGGTTGCAAGCTCTGCTGCTGCAAAGGGCAGCTCCGCTGCTTCAGTAGCTAACAGTGCTGCAAGCGACGCCAGCTCTGCTGCTTCGATTGCTGACTCCAATGCTGCCGCGGCTTCGACCGCTGCAAGCACAGCTAACACTGAAGCTAGTGCTGCCAGCTCCGCTGCTGCTGCCGGTGATTCGAGTGCGGCTTCCGAGCACGCAAGTGCTGCTAAGTCCGCTGCTTCGGATGCTTCGACTGCCAACTCCGCTGCTCAAAGTGCCGCTGTGATTGCCAGCTCCGCTGCTTCCGTTGCTGATTCCGCTGCCGGTGATGCTTCCGATGCTAAGTCGGTTGCTCAAAGTGCTGCGAGCGTTGCGGATAGTACCGCTGCTTCGTTAGCTGGATCTTCAGCTGCTGCAAGTGGTGCTTCAAGCTCCGCTAGTGTTGCCAGCTCTGCTGCATCTGATGCTTCGATCTCTGCTTCTGGCGCTTCGGCTGCTCAGACTAGCGCTGATTCGGATGCATCACGTGCCGCAAGTGATGCTTCACAAGCGACCAGCGATGCCAGTGCTGCTAGCTCTGCTGCTAGCCACGCCGGCAATGTTGAAAGTCAGTATCCTAACAACTCGGCCATCAGCTCTGCTGCTTCGGTTGCCAGCTCTGCTGCTGCAAAGGGCAGCTCCGCTGCCTCAGTAGCTAACAGTGCTGCAAGCGACGCCAGCTCCGCTGCTTCAATTGCTGACTCCAATGCTGCCGCGGCTTCGACCGCTGCAAGCACAGCCAACAGTGAAGCTAGTGCTGCCAGCTCCGCTGCTGCTGCCGGTGATTCGAGCGCGGCTTCTGAGCACGCAAGTGCTGCTAAGTCCGCTGCTTCGGATGCTTCGACTGCCAACTCCGCTGCTCAAAGTGCCGCTGTGATTGCCAGCTCCGCTGCTTCCGTTGCTGACTCCGCCGCTGGTGATGCCTCCGATGCTAAGTCGGTTGCTCAAAGTGCTGCGAGTGTTGCGGATAGTACCGCTGCTTCATTAGCTGGATCTAGCACTGCAAGTACTGCTGATTCCAGTGCTTCTAGCGCTGATAACCATGCTTCTGTTGCTAGTGATGCTGCTTCAGGTGCCTCAGGTGCCCAGACCAACGCGGATAGCTATGCAAGCGATGCTGATACTCAGGCATCTAATGCCAAGTCTTCTGCTTCCGTTGCTGGTGCTGATTCAACAGCGATTGATAGTATTGCGGCAAAGAACCCTGGTAATGCCACAGTTACCTCAGCTGCATCGACTGCTAAGTCCGCTGCGAGTGTTGCCAGCTCCGCTGCCACGGATGCATCAAGCGCTGCGATCGACGCTCACTCAGCGGCTAGTGATGCCAGCGTTGCTGTAAGCAACGCCAACGTCGCAGCTTCTGCTGCAAACTCTGCTGCTAGTGCGGCACATGATGCTGCCAGCTCCGCTGCTTCTGCAGCTGCTGCCGGCGACAACTCTGCTGCCAATAGCCTTGCGCTGGTTGCCAGTGGTCTTGATTCCGCTGCCAGCTCTGCTGCAGACGTTGCAACGGCTGCTAGTGGTGCGGCAAGTGAAGCTGAAGCGAAAGCTTCAACTGCTGACTCGATTGCTAAGTCTGCTGCGAGTGTTGCTTCGACTGCTGCCAAGACAGCAAGCACCGCTTTGAACGCGGCTTCGACTGCTGCTAACAGCAATGGTTCTAGCGCGGCCAGTGCTGCTGATTCCAGTGCTTCCAGTGCTGACAACCACGCTTCTGTCGCTAGTGACGCTGCTTCAGGTGCCTCAGGTGCCCAGACCAACGCGGATAGCTATGCAAGCGATGCTGATACTCAGGCATCTGCTGCGAAGTCCTCTGCTTCGGTTGCCGGCTCTGCTGCAACTGAGACTGCTAGTGTTGCAACCCAGTACCCATCCAACGCGGCGATTTCTTCAGCTGCTTCGACTGCTAAGTCAGCCGCTTCAGTTGCAAGTTCTGCTGCTTCGGATGCTTCAAGTGCTGCAATCGACGCTCACTCAGCGGCTAGTGATGCAAGTGTTGCTGTAAGCAACGCCAACGTCGCGGCTTCTGCTGCAAACTCTGCTGCTAGTGCGGCACATGATGCTGCCAGCTCCGCTGCTTCTGCAGCTGCTGCCGGTGACAACTCTGCTGCTAATAGCCTTGCGCTTGTTGCCAATGGACTTGACTCCGCTGCTGGTTCTGCAGCTGATGCTGCTGTGGCCGCAAGCAGTGCAGCCAGTGAAGCTGAAGCGAAAGCTTCAACCGCTGACGCCATTGCTAAGTCTGCTGCATCTGTTGCGAAGTCCGCTGCTGCGGTGGCAACTGGTGCTCAGGCGACTGCGGATAGCACCGCCGAGTCTCTTGCCAGCTCCGCTGCTTCCAGTGCTAGTGGTGCTTCTAGCTCCGCCAGTGTTGCCAGCTCCGCTGCCTCCAACGCAACTTCCGATGCTTCGAATGCAACGAGCGATGCAAGCAACGCAAAGTCAGATGCTTCCAACGCAACTTCCGATGCAAGCAAGGCTGCTAGTGATGCTAGTGCTGCGAAGAGTGACGCAAGTCACGCTGCCAGCGTAGCAAGTCAAAACTCCGACAACTCGACGGTTTCGTCAGCTGCCTCGGTTGCTAGCTCCGCCGCAAGCAAAGCAAGTTCCGCTGCCAGTGTTGCCTCCAGCGCTGCAAGCACTGCTAACTCCGCTGCCAGTGTTGCCGGATCCGATGCCTCCACGGCATCGAGTGCCGCAAGCACTGCCAACAGTGAAGCGAGTGCTGCCAGCTCCGCTGCTTCTAACGGCGACTCAAGTGCCGCTGCTAGTCACGCCAGTGCTGCCAGCTCCGCTGCATCGATTGCTTCGTCTGCATCATCTAATGCTTCGAGTGCCGCATCCGTAGCCAGCTCTGCTGCCTCCGATGCACACTCCGCTGCTAGTGTCGCTTCTAGCGCACACTCAGTTGCATCAAGTGCTGCAAGTGTTGCTGATAGCGCCGCAAGTTCCGCTGC